>NZ_VUMI01000031.1 GCF_009696275.1 Eisenbergiella porci | reverse complement strand
TGTCCTATAACTTCTGATGGAGGGGGAACTCCTCCTTCCGTTATATCTATATAGATTTATTAGATTGGACTTTGTAACTGTTAACCAGTAGTCGTTCTTGACTACACCATTATTATACTAGGAGGAATAGTAATGAAAAGAAAAGTACTGGCGATTTTAATGGCGGCAGCTATGACTATGACCATCATGGCTGGCTGCGGCGGTGCGGCACCGTCGGAAACAAAGGATCCGGGGACCCAGCCGCAGACCGGAGCTGATGCGGCGTCCGGTGAAAAGACAGGGCAGGAGGAAAAAACCACCTTTAAGATTGCAGTGGTGCTCCATCCCCTGACCAAAGATGAGGATTTTAATAATAAGGAAATCTACAAAAAAGCGGAGGAAGCCACGGGCGTACATATTGAGTGGATTCCCATTGCCTCCTCGGATGCGGAGGATAAGGTGAATATTATGCTGGCTTCCGATTTGCCGGATGCATTTCTCGGTCTGATAGGCGAGAACCAGATTGCGAATAATATGGATTCTTTTGCGGATCTGGCAGCTGACGATGTCCTGAAAAACTATGCGCCCCATGTGTATTCAGACTATGAAACGATTCCGGGCGGCCTTGACCTGGTAACCTGGCCCGACGGCTCCATCCGTTCCCTGATGACAGGCAGACAGACCAGCTATGAAAACGACGCTATGGGCATTATGTTTATGAACAAAGAATGGCTGGACAAAGCAGGAAAGGAAATCCCGAAAACAACAGAAGAATTTATGGATGTGCTCAGAGCCTTCCGGGATGGGGATATGAATGGCAATGGAGATCCTGCAGATGAAATTCCTTTTGAGCCTTCCCAGAGTGACTGGTGCTCCAAAATTATGAATGCGGCAAATCCCTGGGGAATTGCAGGAACCGATTCCGGGGATGAAGAAGCCTATAAGATGGTAAAGGATGGCAAAGTGGTGGGAACCGTCAACACAGATGAATTCAGGAGCTTCCTGGAATTTTCCCATCAGATGATCGAGGAAGGGCTGCTGGATATGGAAGCTTTTTCACAGACCTCGGAACAATACCATGCGAAATTAAACGAAGGTGTGGTAGGCTGTTATTATACCTGGACTCCCAATGGGGACATGAGCGATGCCGCAGCCGCCAATTATGTGCCTGTGGGAGAAATAAGGGCAGAGGACGGCCCCGGCTACAAGAAGACCGGAGCACAGGATAAATTTGCGGCCAACCGGACAGGCTTTACCATTACCAGCGCATGTAAGGATGTGCCCAAATTGCTGGAGTGGTGGGACTATATGTCCAGCACCACAGAACTGAAATATATCTCCCGTTTCGGCCCGAAGGGCGAGGCCTGGGATGTGGATGAAAACGGACAGGTGTTCGAAAAGCTTCCCGACAGCCTGACAGATGATTTTACTATTGAAAATTATAAATATACCTATGGCATGGTGGATTACGGCCCGTTGATCAGGAAGGACGAAAATGCAGAGGTATTGGAGGATATTGCATGGACCTCCTGGTATCGGATCGAATGTGTGAAGGAAGTACACGATTTCTGTATACCGGTGGAAGATCAGATCCCAATCCGGTTCGTGGATCCTGCCAAAACGAGTGAAAGAGCTTTTATGGAAACGGAACTTTTTTCGTATATTAAGAATTTTACTGCCACAAGTATTCTGGAGGGAATCGATGATGCGGCCTGGGAGGCCCACCTGAAACAGCTGGATGCGATGCAGTATGGCGCCTGGCTGCAGTGGTATCAGGATTTCCTGGATCAGAAATTTTAAACTAAAGTAAGGGAGCAGGAGAGCGCCGGCAGTGTCTTCCGGCCGCTCTCCTGCACGGACAAATGTATGAAAATCAGAGAAATTACAGGAATAGATGGTGACAGAAGAGATTATTATTTGTACCCGAAGGCAGTCCCTCCATATGAAAAATCAGATTATATCGATCAGGTGCTCCCGGATCGTTTCCGTTATCACAGCGGGGATGGGGATATGTGGCCGTTAACCTGGGCAGAGGATGATATGATTTACGGCGGCGCCGGGGATAACCGGGGCTGCCCTATGAATATCTGGAGAATAAAGACGCTCCGGTTTTTACCGGAAAAGCTGACCTGCACGGGACACTGGTGTATGGATGTAATTAATGAAAAGCCGGTGGATTTGAATAAATACTGCACGCCCGCGGCTCCCTATGTGAAGCCGTCCGGCCTTCTGGATATCGGCGGAACCCTCTATCTGAGCATTGAAGCCCAGAATTATGGGGATAACCCTTATTTCTGCAGACAGAGAAATCTTCATGGCTGGATTGTAAGATCAACGGACGCCGGCAGAAGCTTTGATCCGGAAACGACGCCCCGGGATTTTTTTCGGGGAAGGCTGTCTTCCTGCCATTTCCTGCAGTTTGGAAGAGGCTATTCGGGGGCGAGGGACAGTTATGTATATGCTTATTTTCCCTGTGATTTGGAGGATGGCGGCAGCTATTGGGAAAATAACGACGCGCTGCTGTTGGGACGGGTTCCCAAAGAAAAACTGACTGTGCGGGATTCCTGGGAATTTTATTGCGGGAAGGACTCCTTGCACCCGGCATGGAGCCGCGAAGAGGAGCTGGCCGTACCGGTATTTTCCTATTATAAAATGACCGGAGCCAATCATGTAGCCTATAATGCGGGCATACAAAGATATCTGATGGGAAATTACAGCTTTGTGGATGAGAACCTGAATCCCCGCCCGATTCATCAGATGCGCTATCCGGAATCCCATTACAGCCAGCTGACGCTTTATGAAGCGCCGGAGCCCTGGGGGCCCTGGAAGCTGTTTTACCGGGATGACCGGTGGGGCAGCTATGGAGATTATCAGCCCAACTTTCCTGTGAAATGGATGACTGAGGATGGACGGATCATTTATATGGCATCCTCCGGTTCCTGGGATGATTATAATTTTGTTGTGCAGAAGTTTGCGTTGAAGCTGAAAGGAGACAAAGCGTTTCCGGAAAAAGCGAAATATTTTTCCTATGAATTATAATGGGAAAGGTGCGTTATGGCAGCCGGATTCCCGGACGGGGGAGGCGCCTCCTATTCCCCCAATTGGGTCCGGTACATCCCGGCATACCTGCCGTTGAGCTCCATCAGCTCTTCGTGGGTGCCTCTCTCGGCGATCCGGCCGTCTTCTATCAACAGGATGAGATCCGTCCCGGATGGTGGAAAACCGGTGGGCGATAATAAAGGAAGTCCGCCCACGGGTGAGTGTCAGTTTTCGCTGCGGCCCGGATGCGTTACGGCAAACCGTCCTTATTCCCGTAGCTGATATTGTCCCGGACACTCATGCCAAAGAGCGCCGTATCCTGAAGCACCACGCCGAAGGTGCGGCGCAGATTCGGCAGCCGGTACTGCCGGAGATCGCGGCCGTCTAACAGGATGCTGCCGCTGTTGACATCATAAAAACGGGTCAGCAGGTTGATGAGTGTGGTTTTTCCCCCGCCGGTGGAGCTGACCACCGCCACACGGGTTCCGGCGGGCACGCGGAAGCTTACATCCTTTAAGACAGGTTCCTGCGCCTGATAGCCGAAGGTGATATGGGAAAATTCCACTTCCCTGCGGGGAGCCGTAAGCGGTAGCGCGTCCGGCGCATCCGCAGGCTCCGGTTCCGCCTCCAATATTTCGAAGATACGTTCCGCGCCTGCCACAGCCGTCTGAAAGTTATTGTAAATATTTGCAATGTCAACAAAGGGCCTGGAAAACTGCCTGGAATACAGCAGGAAGCTGGAAATCAGCCCCACGCTGATACGGCCGTAAGCCGCCAGGATACCGCTGACGACCGCCACAATGACGAAATTCAGGTTGTTGATTACATTGGTGAGTGGCATGAGGAAACCGGATCAGATTTGTGCCTTTGTAGCCACCTGGCAGAGCCTGGCGTTGCTTTCCTCAAACTGCTCTGTAATTTCGGCTTCCCGGCCAAAGGCCTTTACCATGTTCAGGCCGGAAATACTTTCCTCCACCTGTCCGTTGAGCTTTCCCAGAATCTGCTGCTGTTGGGCAAACAGCTTCCTCGTATGCTTTGTAATCGTGCGGGTCAGCAGAAAGATAAGCCATACGGATATAAAGGCAATACAGGTCAATGGCAGGCTGAGCCGCAGCATAATGCACAGTATGCCTATAATCGTAAAACCATATGTCATCAGCTGCGTAAGCGAGTCCGAAATGGTGGTGAAAGTCCTTGTTGTAAAAAGTGATATCCCGGACAATGCCAAGCCCATTAGTGATAATGCCGAATTTATAGGCATAGCAGAAATGCCCGTTGATATACATCTGCTGGATAGCCGGATTGGAGGCGGCATGGGAAGGCATGGAGGCATAAGCGGCTTTATAAGGGTCATAGGAATCATCCAGCTTTTTTGCTAGGTGGGCTGCATCAGATCCGCCAGCGTTTCCAGGCTCAGGAAAAAAAGAGCCGTGGCAAACATACCGATATGCCGCCGGATATAAGTCAGGATCAGATTCATAAAGCTGCCTTTCCGATGCGGCATCTATAGGAGTGTCGTGCGCATCTTATCATAGTTTTTATTTTATATACGGAGAACTGTTCGTGTCAAGAAAGAAACGCACACAAAAAACTGCCGTGTACATAAAAAACTGCCGCTGCGGATCCAGACGAAAGTATTCCGGGCAAATAAAAATATTCCGGACACGCAGTATTATTCCGGACAGGAAGGGATTGCGCGGTCCTGGAAAAAGGGATAGAATCATTTTATAAATAAAAGCCCTGAAATCAGCAGAAAAATATGGTAACTGTAAAGGAAACTGAACGGTTATAAAATAGGTAGGATAGGGCGCTGGGGTCAGGAGAGGCAGCATATGGAAAAACGAAGGGTAAGGATCTGCATAAAGCAGTGAGAAACCGGGGAATGGTGCTGATAGCAATAGGAACGGCCGTGATGGGATTTACGGTCTTTTTTTGCTGCATATATATCAGAATAAGAATGAAGAAATATTCCGCACATTAATAGAGGAAAATCTGACCTCCACCCATCAGGGACAGGCGTCGGACATCAGGGGAATCATCCGGGATTCAGATGCTCCTCCAGCATGCCGCACATATGCTCCTGATCCTTCATATCCCCTGCAAATTCATATTTTTCGCTCTGATTTGCCCAGATAAAGAGCTGTTCCCATTCATTAAAATTGCCGAAGGCAATCATATGGGCGGCATACAGGCCGCCGGCAAAACGGCTGAGAATTCCACGGATGGTGGAAAGCGCGGTGATTTCCTCGTTCAGTTCATTGATGTTTTTCTGAAAAATCTCCACGGCTGTGGCGGCACTGGGATTTTGCAGGAAAATCTTAATCTGCCGGACAGGAATGCGCAGCTTGCGCAGCAGCAGAATCCGGCGGAGGCGGCAGACGGTGTTTTCATCATAGATGCGGTGGCTTTGTTGCAGCATACGCCTGCCCTGTGCAGGCTGCCATACCTGGCCGGGGCTGTGGCTGTTATGCCTGGCCAGGCGCGGCATTGACAGAAAAATGAGCCGACCTTACAATGGGAAGAAAGATAATTACGGAAGAGAAGGGAAGAAAAACGGTGCGTATATTGATAGCGGACGATGAAAAGGAAATGACGCAGGCGCTGTCTGCGATTCTGAAGCATGAGCATTATTCGGTGGATACGGTTCACGACGGTCTGGCGGCGCTGGATTACGGCCTGGCAGAGAGCTGTGACTGTCTGGTGCTGGACATCATGATGCCGGGGCTTGACGGCCTTCAGGTCCTGAAGAAGCTGCGGGAGAACGGCATTTCCACCCCGGTGCTGCTTCTGACGGCAAAGGGGGAGGTGGAGGATCGTGTTGCAGGGCTGGACTGCGGCGCGGATGATTACCTTCCCAAGCCCTTTGATGTGCGTGAGTTCCTGGCGAGGGTGCGTTCGCTCACACGCAGGGGCGGCACCTTTACGCCCCAGATTCTTACGGTTGGGAAGGTAAGCCTCAACCGCTCCACCTTTGAGCTGAGCAGCGGCGGGACAGCCGTGCGGCTGGGAAACAAGGAATTTCAGATGATGGAGCTTCTGATGCGCCGTCAGGGGCAGTTCATTTCTACGGAACAGCTTATGGAACGGATCTGGGGCTATGAATGCGACAGTGAAATCAATGTGGTATGGGCATACATATCCTATCTGCGCAGGAAGCTTGCCTCCCTGGGAGCCGATGTGAAAATAACGGCCAGCCGCGGGCGGGGGTACATGCTGGAGGCGGAGGGCGGACAATGAACCGGCCGGGCAGAGGAAGCCAAAGGGGCGGAGGAAGCCATAAAAGGGCTGCGGATTTTAACGGCGTATTAACGGAGGATTGTAAATGATACAGACGCTTCGCAGAAGGTTTATTCTGACGGCAATGCTTTCCCTGATGGGGACGCTTTTTTTGATTGGAATTGCCATTAATCTGGGAAATCTGTTCCGGATTATCCGGCTGGCGGATACTGCCATTGAGCTGCTTTACCGCAATGACGGTTCCTTCCCTCTGCCGGATGCCGCTGTCCCCAATGTGGCCGGGGGGTTCCAGATCACGGAGGAGACGCCCTTTGAGACTCGTTACTGCATCGTCTACCTCACGAAAAAGAGAGAGGTGATAGAGGTTGATATTGAGCACATTGCGGCCCTGGATCGGGATCGTGTGGAGGATCTGGTGGGAGATATCGTAAAAGAAGGGAAGAAAAGCGGTTTTGTGGGCTATTACCGCTACCGGGTCTATGAAGAGGCGGACAAAAATACGATTGTGGTGCTGAACTGTTTTTTACAGCTCCAGTCGGCTCATAACGTGCTGCAGGTAACCCTGCTGGTGTTCCTGTGCTGTGTGGCCATTGTTTTTTTCCTTCTGCTGCTTCTCTCCGGCAGGGTGATGCGTCCCTTTGCGGAAAACATGGAGCGCCAGAAGCGTTTCATCACGGATGTTTCCCATGAGCTGAAAACGCCCCTGGGCATCATTTCCGCCAACATGGGAGTGCTGGAAATCGTAAACGGAAAGGATGAATGGATTGAAAGCACCCAGAACCAGGTCAGGCGGCTGGACAGCCTGATCAGGGATTTGATTGAGCTGGCAAAGTCCGAGGAGATGGGGAAAGCCGGGGAGCTGCGGGTTTTTAACGTAAGTGAGGCCGCCCGGAATGCGGCGGATACCTTCCGCACATCGGCGCAGGCGCAGGGAAAACAACTGGAAACCACAATAGAGCCGGAGCTTTATATGAAGGGGCAGCAGGAGGCCATCCTGCGTCTGCTGACGGTGCTTCTGGACAATGCGGTAAAATATTGCGATGACGGAGGAACGGTGAGGCTGACGCTGAAAAAGAAGGGCCGCC
Source organism: Eisenbergiella porci (assembly GCF_009696275.1). Lineage (GTDB taxonomy): Bacteria > Bacillota > Clostridia > Lachnospirales > Lachnospiraceae > Eisenbergiella > Eisenbergiella porci. The sequence continues at coordinate 59,445 of NZ_VUMI01000031.1, read as the reverse complement.
AGCTTATGCTTCAGATTTCTAATCCCTGTGCGGATCTGGATGCTTCCCAGCTGCCGAACCTATTTGACCGTTTTTACAGGGCCGACAGCTCACGCTCCCGTAAGAGCGGGGGCTACGGCATCGGCCTGTCCATTGCCAGGGCGGTGACGGACGGGCATAAGGGAAAAATCAGCGCGGAATATGAGGACGGGACCGTCTGCTTTACAGTGACGCTCCCCAGGCAGTAGTTCACAAAACTTTCACATAAGATCCTGCGGACCAGGGAGGTCTGCGGGATCTTTTTTTAAGTTCATTTATACTTCGCGGGCTATAATCAAAAGCAAAGAAAAACGGCTGATGGCCGTTTCACTAACCGAAAGGAAAAGGAGAGAGAATTATGAAAGCTATCACAGCAACGCAGAACAAAACAGCAGCGCAGATAATAACGGCCCTTTTTATCATGGCTGTCCTGTTTTTTACCGTCGGAGGGAAAGTATCCGCCGCTGGAGGGCTGCAGATGAGCACGGGCTATCCGGGCATGACGGTAAATGCAGGGGATGATCTGAGCTTTTCCCTGGATTTTTCCAATACCACGGGAGCAGGAATGGCAGTCTCCCTGGAAACGGTTTCCCTCCCTGAGGGCTGGAAGGGGTATTTTACAGGCAATGGAAGTGAAGTGAGCCAGGTCTATGTAAAGAGCGGCGATAATGCGGGGGCGGCTGCCTATTCCCTGTCCATCCCGGACGAGGCGGCCAGTGGAGATTACGAGGTGGTGCTGCGGGCCTTTGCGGGCACGGAAGCAGAGGATACGCTTACATTAAAGCTGAAGGTTGCGGCGGAGGAAATCGGAAGCAGCAGCTTCGAATCCCAGTATCCGGAGCAGGAGGGCGCATCCGGAGCCAGCTTCAGCTTTGAAGCCTCCCTTGTAAACAACAGCGCGTCCCAGCAGAACTACAGCTTTTCCTCCAATGCGCCTGCCGGCTGGACGGTGAGCTTCACCCCTTCCGGAGAGAGCAGCCCGGTGAACAGCATTACGGTGGAGCCGCGGCAGAGTCAGGCGGTTACCATCGGAGTGACGCCCTCCGTGGATGCGCAGGCCGGGGATTATACCATTTCATGTTCTGCGGTTTCGGCGGGAGAAACGTTGAAAACTGATCTTAAGGCGACGATTACGGGAAATTATTCTCTGGATGTTTCCACACCCAGCGGCCGGCTGAGCACCGAGGCGTATCCCAACAAGCAAAAGGAAATTACGCTGAAACTGACCAATAACGGCAATACGGATTTGAAAAATGTCAACCTTACCGCAACCACGCCGGACGGATGGAGCATGAGCTTCAGCCAGCCTGCAGTAGAGGTCATTGAAGCGGGCGCCTCCGTTGAAGTAACGGCCAGACTGACACCCGGAAAGGATGCGCTGTCCGGCGACTATGTGGTGACAGTAAAGGCGGCCGGCTCCGAAACCTCAGATACAGCGGAATTCCGTATTTCCATCAAGACGGAAACGGTATGGGGGATCGTGGGAGTTCTCCTGATTATCTGTGTCTTCGCGGGCCTGGGCTGGGTATTCCATAAGTATGGGAGACGATGATTATGGAAGATACAATCATTAAAATAGAAGGGCTGACCAAGCGCTACGGCAGTATTACCGCGGTGGATAGTCTGTTTCTGGATATCCGGCGGGGCGAGGTATTCGGCCTGCTGGGTCCCAACGGCGCGGGGAAAACAACCACAACCCTGATGCTTCTGGGGCTGACGGAGCCTACGGCTGGCACTGCCTTCATCGGAGGCTTCGACTGTACCCGGAACTCCCTGCAGGTGAAAAAAATTACCGGTTATCTGCCGGACAACGTAGGCTTTTATCCGGATATGACGGGCCGCCAGAATCTTCGTTTCACCGGCCGTCTGAACGGCCTGAACGGGGAAGCGCTGGAAAAGCGGATTGAGGAGATGCTAAAAAAAGTGGGCATGTGGGAAGCCGCAGACCGGAAGGCGGGCACCTATTCCAGAGGAATGAAGCAGCGGCTGGGGATTGCGGATGTGCTGATGAAGGATCCGCAGGTAATCATTATGGACGAACCTACATTGGGAATTGACCCGGAGGGCATGCGGGAGCTTTTGGGGCTGATTCACAGGCTGGCGCAGGAGGATAAGAGAACCATCCTGATTTCCTCCCATCAGCTGCACCAGATTCAGCAGATCTGTGACCGGGTGGGCATTTTTGTCAAAGGAAAGCTGATTGCCTGCGGATCCATAAACGATCTGGCGGTACAGCTGCGCAGCGCAGGCAATTATGTGCTGGAGCTTGAGGCATGGCCCAACGACAGGGCGCTGGAACGCCTGCTGGCCGGTATGGAGGGCGTTAAACGGATTACCCGGGAAAACGGAATGCTTCTTGTGCATTCGGACAGGGACTGCCACACTGCAGTGATCACGGCGCTGCTTACCAATGGCTATGATATGCGCAGGCTGCGCCAGCGCGGCGGTGATCTGGATGAAATCTACAGTAAATATTTTGAAATGGCAGGTGAACAGTATGAAGGCTATACAGATAAAAGAAAGACTTTCAGGGACGGCATCAGGAGCGCTGTCAAAGCTAAAATCGGAAAAAGATAACAGCTCCATGCACGGCCTGCTGGTGCTGTTTCGCAAGGAGCTGACGGATCATCTGAAAAGCGCCCGGTTTCTTTTGATGCTGGCTCTTCTGACGCTGACGAGCATGGCAAGCCTTTACGGCGCGCTGGGCAGTGTCCGTGATGCCGCGACGGATAGCAGCGAATTTATTTTTTTAACGCTGTTTACCACAGGAGGAAAATCCATTCCCTCCATCTCCACCTTCCTGGCCTTTTTGGGGCCGCTGGCAGGCATCGTCATGGGTTTTGACTGTGTGAATAGGGAACGTTCGCTGGGAACGCTGAACCGCCTGACGTCACAGCCCATTTACAGGGATGCAATCATTAACGGGAAATTTATGGCAGGCTTTGCGGCCGTTTTTATGATGGTGTTTTCCCTGGGAATCCTGGTGAGCGCCATCGGACTGCTTGCCATCGGGCTTCCTCCGTCGGTTGAGGAAGTGCTTCGTATTACGGCGTTTTTGCTTTTTACGGTATTTTATATTTCCTTCTGGCTGGGGCTGTCCATTCTGTTTTCCGTTTTGTGGAGACATGCGGCGACAGCGGCCCTGGCGGGAATCTCCATCTGGATTTTCCTGTCCTTTTTCATGAGTATGGTGGCGGGAGCGGTTGCCGATATGGTCTATCCTACGGAGGGCATAGAAGGCATGTTCCATATGATGGATAATTATAACCTTCAGCTGGGACTGAACAGGATTTCCCCTTATTATCTGTTCGGGGAGGCTGCGGCCACCATTTTAAATCCCAACATCAGGAGCATAGGCGTAATCACCAATTCCCAGCTTTCAGGCGCCATTGCGGGGTATCTGCCCTTTGGGCAGAGCCTGCTTCTCGTCTGGCCCCATCTGGTGTGTATGGTGGCGCTGACGGCGGTGTGTTTTGCACTGTCTTATATTGGGTTTATGAGGCAGGAGATCAGGGCATAGGCTTAGGTGTATATAAAGACAGAAAGAGGTATCTGCAATCGCAGGTGCCTCTTTCTGTCTTTAATGACCGGCGCAATTTGGAGGATTCTCAGGCCGCAGGGTGGTTCCGCCATATTCGTATTTCACGGGAAGAAGTGTTAAGCTGGGAATCGTGGAATGATCTTGCATCAGAACAATTTCCACACATTTTTCCGCCAGCTGCTGAATGGGCTGGCAGATAGAGGAAACGAACAGTTCGCCATCCTCAGAGGATACAAGATGAAAAGGAATCTCAAGAAACTGATTGCACTGGGACTGACCGCAGCGGTAGTCCTGTCCACCGCGGCCTGCGGGGGAAAAGAAAGCAGCGGGAGCGTACAGGCGGATACCTCGCAGACAAACTTCAAGATTTTTGCAGGCATCAGCCCGCTGTCGCCGGATAACAGTGAAAAGCCCCTGGTGAAGCAGATGAATGAAGCGGTAGGTGTGGAAATTGAGTGGAACTGCGTTTCCGGCGACACGCTGACAGAGAAGAAAAACCTGCTCCTGAATGCGGGAAATGATCTCCCGGATGCGCTGATGTCTGCCAACCTTTCCGACAGTGAGCTTATCACCTATGGCGGTAACGGGATGCTGATTCCCCTGGAAAGCTATATCAATGAGGAAACCATGCCGAACCTGATGAAAATCGTGGAAAAGCGTCCGGAGCTGCTTGCAGTGTGCACCATGCCGGACGGCCATATTTATGGACTTCCCACAATTTCCGAGATGGGATTTGAGCATACGGACGGCGAAACCTACTATATCGGCGCCATCCCCCAGTTTACGGCGATTAACAAGGACTGGCTGGAGGCTGTGAATATGGAAATGCCCACTACGGTGGATGAACTCCATGACGTGCTCAAGGCATTTAAGGACAATGACGTAAACGGCAACGGGGACCCTTCGGATGAAATCCCGCTGTCCTTCATCTTCCCTGAGAAAAACGGTTCCTGGTGCGCCGGAATCGGAACCCTGCTGGCGCCCTTTGGCTGTACGGACTATCAGCTGGATCACAGGGCAATCAAGGATGGAAAGGTATATTACCAGGCGGCTTCCGAAGAATATAGGAACGCCATTGCCTATTATCATTCCTGGTTTGAAGAAGGGCTGATTGACATCGAAGTATTTTCCCAGGATTCCAGTCAGTATATCGCCAAAGGAAACGGCGAGGATCCCAGGCTCGGCGTGTTCGTATGGTGGGAAATCCCTGAGGTTGTGGGCGCGGAGCGTGCGCAGAGCTATGAATATCTGCCGATTCTCAACGGACCTGACGGCACCCATGGAGTGAATCTGAATGAAATGGGAACCACGGGACGCGATAAGTTCTCCATAACCAGAGCCTGCAAAAATCCGGAGCTGCTGCTGAAATGGGTGGATCAGATGTATGACCCCATCATCAGCATGCAGGCAATTTACGGACCGATTGGCACCTACTGGACGGAAGAACCCGATGAAAACGGCTGCTACTCTATGAGAGAATTAAAAGATGGCGAGACTGCCGGCGAACTGAAATCCAAATCTGAGCTGCAGGGACCTACGGAGCAGCTGGCTGAGGATTACGGTACCTATTACTATCTGGAAGACCGCGCTCAGGAAAGACTGGATGATCTGAAGAATTTCTGGTTTAACTATGTGGACAGCACGGAATATTATCCTACGGTAACCTATACGGCGGAAGAGATTGAAACTATCAACGACAAACTCAGCGATATCAAATCCCTGACGGAGGAAAAGACGGCGCATTGGCTCAGAGACGGCGGTATAGAGACAGAATGGGATCAGTATCTGTCCGATCTGGAAAATATGGGACTCAACGATGTTATTGCCTGCTGGCAGGCGGCCTATGACCGTTATCAGGAAGCCCTGGCAAAATAAACTGGGCAGCAAGCCGTTAGTACAAACAGACAGAAATTAAATGCAGGGCAGGCAGGTCAGCTGCCTGCCCTGTTGTTTTAACCGGAAAAAGTTGCTTTAAGGTTAAAGATAAGATTTAGACTGCTCTGTAAAGATTAAAAAGGAGAAGCCATGATTCAATTGACATTTAAGAAAGACAGGAACGGCCAATTCCTCTGCTGTGAGGAAGAAAATGTCATCCGATTTCTGTTAAATGACGGCAGAAAATATGAGAACCGGGCATGCATTCTTCAGGAGGATGGCTTTGTCTTCGACGGCTATTCCACCTGGTTTGAAGGAACGCAGGAAAAATGGGATTTTACCGGGGATTTCACCAGCAGCTTCTTTTTTGCCCCACAGGAATATTCTGACGAGGGCGATGGAATTTGTTCTTATTTTAATGCAACGGAGAAAAAAGGGTTTTACATCCGGCTGCTTAAGCATGGGAAAATAGAAGTGGGCTTTGGAGACGGCAGGAACCTGTATTCCTTTACTTCCCTTGGAGAAAGGGCACAGAAGAACCGGTGGAGCATATTGACGGTGGTGTTTCGTCAGGAGGCGGGATGGTGCGATTTATATCTGAACGGACGGTTGTCCAACCGGAAACAGTTTCGCAGGCATACGCCGTTAGGCTGGCCGGAAGCACCGGCATTTCTTGGGAGGTATGAGGACGGAGCAGGGGATCCGGAAAAGGTGCGGACGGGGATTTTCTGCGGACTTATGAAATGTGTACTGCTGCAGGAGGGCTGTCTTTCCGATACGCAGGTAAAGGCGCTGCATGCACAATATCCCTGCGGTGAAGAACTTGCCCCGCTGATTCCGGACAGGAGCTGCTACCTGGATGACAGGCAGCGTCCGCAGTACCATCTGATTGCGCCGGGGAAATGGATGAACGAGCCTCATGCGCCGTTCTGGTTTCAGGGGAAATATCATATTTTCTACCAGGCCAACCCACACGCCCCTCTTTGGAACCACCTGCAGTGGGGACATCTGATCAGCGATGACATGGTTCACTGGAAGGATTTGCCCCTGGCGCTGGAAACGGAAGAGAATGCGCCGGACCCGGACGGCTGTTGGTCAGGCAGTGCGCTGACGGATAAAGACGGACAGCCGCGTATTTATTACACAGCAGGAAATAATGAAAAATTTCCCAACCAGTCAGTAGCCATGGCCATGGCAGCGGCCGGGGACGGACGGCTGAAAAAATGGAACAAATATGGAGTGGTAAGGGAGCAGGCAGAAGGCTGGCGGGGGGAATTCAGAGATCCCTTTGTCTGGCTGGAGAAGGATACCTATTTTATGTTGGTAGGGACAGGAGATGAGAATAATGGCGGCGGTAATGCGGTGCTGTATTCCTCGCCGGACGGACTAGAATGGGAATCCCACGGATTCCTGCTGGACTATGATTATGAAAAAAATATGGAAACCGGCCATGTGTGGGAACTGCCGGTGTTGCTGCCGTTGCGGGATGAAACTGGGGAAATCAGCTGCCATATTTTGCTGCTCTGTGCCTGCCAGATAGAAAATGAGGCGGTGGAAACCTATTTTTTCCTGGGCCATTGGGACTGTGAAGGAAAAACCTTCCGGAAATTCCATGACAGGGCCATGCTTCTTGACCTGGGGAACGGAACCTTTACAGGTCCCAGCGGTTTCGTTACGCCGGATCAAAGAAGCGTGGTGTTTACCATTGCCCAGGGCAAGCGCGGGCCGGAGGAAGAATTTAATTCCGGCTGGGCGCATAATGGCGGTCTGCCGGTGGAACTGTCCGTGGCGGAAGGAGAACTGCGGCTGCAGCCTGTCAGGGAAATCTACGGGCTGAAAAAGAAAAGACTGCTCAGGCTGGAAGCTGTCTCCGCCCGGGAAGCGAACAGACAGCTTGAAAAAATCATGGGCAACCGGCTCTGGCTGCGGCTTTGTGTGGAGGGAGACTATGTTGCGGCGGAAATCTGCGGCATAACAGAGGGCTGCGTTGAAGAAGAAAGCAGTAGCTTAACAGAAAACTGCACCGCGGCCGCTTCCTGCCGGAAATACGAAGCGGAGAAAAAGGGGAAGATTTTCTATAACAGGGATACGGGACTTTTTGCTGCACAGGAAGAAAACGGCAGGCCGCTTGGCAAGTGCAGGGGGCGGGAGGATCTGGTGGATATAAAAGGAGAAAGCATCTGCATGGAATTTTTCCTGGATCATTCCATGCTGGAGGTATATTTGAATCAGCGGAAATCTATGACACTGCGCAATTATATTCAGGGAAATACACGCGCATTCCGGATAGATGAGAACATGGGAAGAATTACAGAATTTGAACTGTGGGAAATGGATGCGGTTTATGAAGGATAAAAAGGAGAAGAGGATGGAAGAAAAGCTTTTTTACAGCGCGCCGGGAGCGCGTACCGGGGATGTTATCCCCAAATACATTGATGGGATTTATGAAGGGGTGGAAAAACCCGGAGGGGCTTGATGTGGTACATGGATGGCACCGGATGGAAAGCAGGGATCTCATCCATATGAGCGAAGAGACACCTCTTTACATTCAGGAAGGTACGGGGGACTGATTTTCAAAGATGGACAGTGGCATCTTTTTGCCTGTATTTTCCCGAAAGGAAAACAGTTCGTAACCCATTATATCAGCAGGGACGGCAGTCTGGATCACTGGGATTATGTAAAAGAGGATACCTTTGGCCCTGACGGTGTGATTTATCAGGGACCGGACTGGAGGGATCCCCGTATTGTGTACCGGGAGGAACTGGGGGAATACTGGATGTTCCTGGCGGCCAGGGCCAATGAAGGGCACAGCCAGACCGGCTGCGTGGGACTGTGTGTTTCCAGGGATCTGAAGCATTGGGAATACCGTAAGCCGGTGTATTATCCAAGGCGGCACAGGCAAAAAAGGAGCTTTTCACGCACCGGATTCCCAACTGTTTCCTTCCCATAACCGAGGGCTGGAAGGAAGAAAGCGGCCGTTTGACCGCGTTGCAGGAGGTCTCCCAGCAGATGCTGCTGATGCAGCAACTGCCGGAACGATGCCTGATAAATGTACAGATGAAAGTACAGGGAGCACAGCAGGCTGGGGTTATCCTGCATGCAGATGAGGATATGAAGGAAGGGTATTATCTTTATGTGGAGCCGGAAAGGAAACGTCTTGTATACCGTTCCTGGCTGAGAATGTCGGAGGGCGGCGGAAAAACCTTCCCTTATGATGTGGAAATGGAGACACCTATAAGGGATACCGGAGACGGTAGTTATCATATGGAAATTGTAACGGAGGGCAGCATCGGCGTTGTCTATGTAAATGATGAAGCGGCCCTGAGCTTTCGCATGTATGATTTTAAAGACAGAAGACTGTCATTGTTTTCTTTTGGAAAAACAGTATTTGAATCGGTTTCCATGTCTGTCATGGAAAGATACCCGGAAAATAAGGAGGAGATAAGGTGTGAGTGAAACCAGGCAGAAGGCAGAAAATGACAAACTGATGCAGGCCCGTATATATGAACAGGAAAAATGGAAACAGTCAAATCCGGAAATGAGGCCGGTATTTCATGTGACGCCTCCTGTGGGCTGGATGAATGATCCCAACGGCTTTTCACTTTATCAGGGAGAATATCATCTTTTTTTCCAGTACCATCCCTACAGTACGGTCTGGGGTCCCATGCATTGGGGGCACTGCAAAACAACGGATTTTATCAGATGGGAACAGCTTCCATGCGCGCTGGCGCCGGACAGGGACTATGACGGGCAGGGCTGTTTTTCCGGCTCTGCGGTGGAGCAGGACGGGAAACATATCCTGATGTATACCAGTGTGCAGGAAAGGGAACTGGAAGACGGTACGCGGCAGATCAGGCAGACTCAGAGTATTGCGGCGGGGGACGGCGTCAATTATGTCAAGGCGGCGCAAAATCCGGTGATAGGGGCCGGGGCGCTCCCGGAGGGAAGCTCTTTGGAGGATTTCAGGGATCCGCGGATCTGGAAGGAAAAGGATACCTTTTATGCGGTAATCGGCAGCAGGAGTGCCGACGGAAGCGGCCAGATCGCCCTCTTTTCCTCTGTGGACGCATTGCAGTGGCAGTTTGAGAGAATACTGGACCGCAGCGATAACCGTTACGGAAGTATGTGGGAATGTCCTGATTTTTTCCGGCTGGATCAGAAACAGGTCCTGATCGTATCCCCGCAGCTGATGCAGGCGGAGGGACTGGAATTCCATAATGGAAACAATTCCATTTACTTTGTGGGGGAATATGGGGAGGAAAGCAGGGAATTCCTTCGGGGGAAAGGCCATGCAATTGATTACGGCCTGGATTTTTATGCGCCGCAGACCGTGGAAACCAAGGATGGACGCAGAGTGATGATTGGCTGGCTGCAAAGCTGGGACAATTACCTGACGCCGGAGACTGCGGACTGGTCCGGGGTGATGACGGTTCCAAGAGAGCTTTCCCTGAAAGGGGAAGACTGGTGCAGACCCCGGTGAGGGAGCTGGACCAGTATCATACACAGGAAATTGTACATCAGAATATCAGGCTGGAAGAGAAAGATGGTACGGTGACACCGGAAGGAGTGAAGGGACGCGTTTTCGATATGACGGTAGAACTGGAAGACCATGGCTTTGGACGCTTTGAAATTGCCCTGGCTGCGGATGAGAAAAACAGAACCTCCCTGATTTATGACCGGGAAATGAAAACGCTGACCACAGACAGAACCTATTCCGGCCTGGTACACGATTGTCTGTGTACCAGGAGCATGTATGTACAGCCGCATGGGGGAAAGCTGTCCCTACGCATTCTTATGGATAAATTTACGCTGGAGATATTTGTAAACGGCGGTGAGCAGGCGATGAGCACCCTGATTTATACGCGGCTGCAGGCTGACGGTATTTGTTTCTCCTGTGACGGTTCGGCAGTTTTTTCCGTAAAAAAGTTCGGCCTGGATCCGGGTTGCTGATAGCGGCGGACAACGGGAAGATTCCCCGCATATACCGCGCATACAGGCTATTTGGCTGTGATGCATGAGTGACAAAAAAGAATGAGGATATTCGGAGAATGGCAGACACGGTCAAAGGAGTCTGCCATTCTGGCCAAATTAACACAGTTTCTTGTACTTAAAGGCAGGAAATAATTGTGCCCCTTGTGATTTGAAAAGGTCTATGTTATATTTACTGGAAGATAAGTCTAAATATAGCACAACATGAACAAGGACCGGAGCCTGGATTAGACTGCAATGCTGTACCGGAGCAGACAGAAGGAACGGATCTTAACTGAGGGTATCCTACGAAGGAGTATTGCACCATGAACGTTTCCAGGAGAAAAAATTCCAAATTAATGCTGGCTGGGATTACGGGGATCTGCGCATTGGAGGTCCTGCTTACCGTAGCCGGCATTTTGTCTGTACGGCGGATGCAGAATACGGCAACCATGATTTATGAGCATCCCTACACGGTGTCCAATGAAGCTCGGGCCATGCGGTCAAGGCTTTTGGACATGAAGGGCTTCATTACCACCCTGCTGTTCCTGATGGAACCGTCAAAATATGACGCCATCCTTATGAATGTGCAGATACCGCTGATGAATGGCTATCAGGCCACGGAGCTAATCCGCCGGGCGGAATGTCCCAGGAGCGCTACGATCCCCATCATTGCAATGACGGCGGATGCGTTACATGAGGATATGGTCAAGGCTGCCGCATCGGGAATGAATGCCCATATGGCCAAGCCGATAGACCCGGAGCAGCTTTACCATCTGCTTAAGAAAAAGATTTTGAAAGAGTAGGAACGGCCGTATATTTGATAAAAATAAGCCCTCCGGAGAGTTTCCGGAGGGCCTTTTTATGAGTAGGGCAATGCCGTTCCCTATTCCTGTGGGCCGGCAGTATGATGCATGGAAAGGGGTTTTACATTGAAGTTGGAGCGATACTCCGTCTCCTGCCAGAAGATATCCTCCGCTACCAGACATTCCGGGTTTAATGTAACGCCGTTAAGCATCAGCTCCTTGAACTTTTTGTAGCCGGCGCGGTCAATGAGGTGGCCGCCGTGGAGATATTCGGGCTTGTAGTTCATTACCCAGGCGGAGAACTTCTGTCAGTTTCCAAGAACGCCTAATACCACATCCTCAGTGGCCCAGTTGAGGAACATTTTTCCTGTACGGGGTGTCTGACGGCCGGTGCGTCCTCCCAGGATCACGCGGTAGAACTTGGTTTCCTGACGTGTCCAGGCGCTTGCAGGACAGGCGCGGACGCATTCGCCGCAGCCCAAAAATATAACTTTTGAAATAAAGTCAGGTGTTAAGGTTATTTTGTGCTATAATCATTTCATATAAAATGCACCGCTGCATAGGACGGAAAAATACAGGACAGAGGAGGAAAGGCAGTATGGCAGAGAACGTTTTTCTGGAGAACAAAAGAAAGCTCAGCCTGACTGAATACATGAATTATAATACCAACGACAGGGGAAATCTGGGGGATCAGCTTCCGGTGGCCGTATACAGGCTTATGGAATATTCCATACGCGAACAGCTGGGGGAACAGCTGGGGGAAGAGGAGCAGGTGCGTATTTTCCGAAAGGCCGGCTTTAAGGCCGGCGCCTATTTCGCGGAGAACATACTGGATATATCCCTGCCGCTCAACGCATTCATAGCGTCGCTGCAGTCCAAGATGGAAGAGATGAAAATCGGCGTCCTGCGGATAGAAAAATTCGATGAAGAAACAGGAAGGATCATGCTTACCGTATCGGAGGACGCGGACTGCTCCGGCCTTCCGCTGCTGGGGAAAACGGTATGTAATTATGATGAAGGCTTTATCGCCGGTATTTTATCCTCTTATACGGGAAAAGAGTATTCTGCCGTGGAGGTTGATTGTTGGGCGACAGGGGATCGTGTATGCCGGTTCCGTGTGGAACCGGAAGAGAAGAGGTAGGAGATGGAAAAGGATAATTGTGAGCTGCTGTTTGAATACCTGAGAAGTATTCTGTATGATCAGCAGATCCGTCCGCTTGATGTCAAGGAGCTGGACGAGCCTTATCAAAAGCTTGGGAAGGGGCTTGCATTCCTGCAGCAGGCGGTGGAGGAAATGCTCGCGTATACGGAAGACCTTTCCCGGGGCAATCTGTCCGGGGCTTATCCGTCCAGGGACAATTTCCTGTGCGTTAATCTGAAAAATCTCCATGCCAACCTGAATCATCTGACCTGGCAGGCAAAGCAGGTGGCGAGCGGGGATTACTCTCAGCATGTTTCCTATCTGGGAGAATTTTCGGAGGCCTTCAATACCATGACGGCCCAGCTGAAGGAGCGGGAGACACAGCTGAAGGAGGAAGCGCAGAAGGTCCAGAAGCGGGCGCAGGTTATTGAGGAATATAATGATCTGCTTGTGGAGATGACGCGCAGAAGGAAAGAATGGATTGTGGTGGTGGATGCACAAAACAGGGATATTGTTTACTGCAACAAGAGAAAGGATGAAAAGCAGATCGATCCTGAGTTCTGTGAAAAATGCCGGCACAGGCTTTCCTTCAGAAATGATATTTTGAACTGGCAGGACAGCGAACAGTATAAGGTATGGGAAGCGGGAGATGAGGAGCAGGGATATTACCGCATCACCACCTTCCATATAGAATGGCGGGGGCAGAATGCCTATGCCCATATTGTGGCGGATATTACCGATGAAAAGCAGGCGGCCAACCGCCTGAACAGCAAAGCGTATTTGGACCCGGGCACCGGCATCCATAACAGGCTGTTTTTTGATGAATATATGGAAAGCGTGCTGGAGGAGGGCAGGGAAGTGACTCTCTGCTATCTGGATCTGGACGGTCTGAAATACGTAAATGACCATTACGGACATAACCAGGGGGATAATTATATCCGCAGCTTTGTTTCCCTTATGAAAAGTTCGGTCCGTTCCACGGATATTTTCGCCAGGATCGGCGGGGATGAATTCTGTGTGGTGATACCGGAGGTGGAGAAGGAAACGGCGGAGAAGAAGTTTGCGGAGCTTCTGGAGCTTTTTGTGGCGGAAAACAAAGAGGAGTATCCGGTGAGCTTCAGCTACGGCGTAGTGGAAATCAGGAGAACTGGTAAACGGCTGACGCTGGAGGAGATTATCAAAACGGCGGATGCGCAGATGTATGAATGCAAAAGGCGGAACAAGAAGCGGTATCCCAGAGGCTGAGAAGCCGCCCTTCCGCCAGTGGATATATTTTTCTATTCCCAAGATCTTTTTAATACGTAAGAATAATAAAAAAAGAAAGTAAAAACAGAAAAAACTTATGAAACGGAAAGTAGACACTTCATTTTACAGAAAATTTTTAACTATCTATGTAGCTCTTGTACTGCAGAATGTGGTAACTCTGAGCGTTAACCTGGCCGACAATATGATGCTTGGCTCCTACAGCGAAACGGCGTTGTCCGGCGTGGCGGCGGTGAACCAGATCCAGTTTATTTATCAGCAGCTGCTTATGGCCCTGGGAGACGGGCTTGTTATTTTCTGCAGCCAGTACTGGGGAAAGCGGCAGACGGAACCAATGAAAAAGATCTCGGCAACGGCCATGCATGCGGGCCTGCTGATCGCGATACTGCTGTTTGCACTTGTCAGTATTTTCCCGCGCCAGGCGGTGGGGATTTTTACGACAGAGGAGAGCATCATCCGTGAGGGCGTAAGCTATCTTTCCATTATCCGCTTTACCTATCTCTTTTTTGCTGTCACCCAGATTCTGCTGGCCACGCTGCGCAGTGTGGAGGTGGTGAAAATCGCCTTCTACCTTTCGGTGATGACGTTTTTTGTCAACTGCGGAATCAATTACGTGCTGATATACGGCCATTTCGGTGCGCCGGAAATGGGGGCCGCGGGTGCGGCGATAGGGACGCTGGCGGCGCGTATGACGGAGCTTGTGGTACTGATTATCTACATTATCAAAAAGGAAAAGCAACTGCATCTGAGCATTCGCAGCTATCTGCAGCATGACCGTGTCCTTTCCGGGGATTACTTCAGAGAGACGGCGCCCATGCTGGTGGTGCAGGGGCTGTGGGGCGTGAATACCGCGCTGCAGACCGTCATCCTGGGCCATATGACTGCGGCGGCCATTGCGGCAAACAGCGTTGCCTCCACTATTTTTATGATGGTCAAGTCCATGGCTGTGGGTGCGGCCTCCACCGCTTCCATCATCATCGGGAATACGATAGGTACGGGGGATATCGCTCTGGTAAAAAAATATTCCGGAAGGCTGCAGCGTATTTTTGTGGTTATCGGCCTGGTGTCAGGGCTTCTTCTGTTCCTTATCCGGGTGCCCATTCTGCAGCTGTATGATCTGTCCGCTTCCACCAAGGAGATGGCCAATACCTTCCTTATAATACTGAGCGTTGTGGTCATAGGCATGTCCTACCAGATGCCGACCAACAATGGCATTATCCGCGGAGGAGGGAATGCTATGTTTGTTGTGAAGATGGATCTTATCAGCATATGGGGAATCGTGATACCGCTGTCATTTGTCATGGCCTTTGTGGTGAAGGCTTCGCCGGCGACAGTGGTCTGCTGCCTGAATGCGGATCAGATCTTCAAATGCATTCCGGCGTTTCTGGAATCCCATTATGGGAACTGGATTCGGAAGCTGACAAGGGAATAGCGGGGATCCAGCAGGGCCGGAAACCATTATAAACATTATTAATAAGGAAAAGAGAGGGATTATTTCATGAAAGAAACAGAATATGCAAGGGCAATGAAGGATCAGGCCTGGGTGAAAAACAGCGATATAGCCGCGCAGGCCTGTGCGCCGGGTGTGGAGCGTAAGGTGCTTGCGTTCACGGACGGGCTGATGTGCGTGGAGAATCATTTTATGGAAGGGGCCAGGGGCGCTGTGCATCACCATCCCCATACCCAGATAACCTATGTGGTATCCGGGCAGTTTGAGTTTCAGATAGCAGGTGAGAAAAAAATTGTGAATCCGGGTGACAGCATGCTGAAAAAGGATGGTGTGGAGCATGGGTGCGTCTGTCTGAAGGAGGGAATTCTGTTGGATATTTTCACTCCGATGCGGGAGGAGTTTTTGTAATAAAGTGTCGTTGACAACGGCTGAGCGGTGTGATATGCTGGTTGACAATATATAAGAACCGGTTAACTGTCAGGAAGGGAGAGTTGATATGGCATTTTATTACGAGGAACCATCCAGAACGTTCAGTGAATACCTTTTAGTTCCGGGGTATTCATCCACCAGGTGCATTCCGTCTGAGGTCAGTCTGAAGACCCCGCTGGTCAGATTCGCCAGGGGCGAGGAACCTGCGTTGTCCATCCAGATACCCATGGTGTCCGCGATCATGCAGTCTGTTTCGGATGACAGGCTGGCGGTTGCGCTGGCGCAGGAGGGCGGCCTGTCCTTTATTTATGGTTCACAGTCCATTGAGGATCAGTCGGAGATGATCCGGAGGGTGAAGCGCTATCGTGCCGGCTTTGTGGTGAGCGACTCCAACGTATCACCGGATATGACGCTTCAGGATGTGCTTCGGATCACTGAACAGACCGGCCATTCCACCATTGCCGTTACGGAAGACGGCAAAGCGGGCGGCAGGCTGCTGGGCATTGTGACGAATAAGGATTATCGTGTCAGCCGCATGGAGCCGGATATGAAGGTAAGCGAATTTATGACGAAGTTCGAAGACCTGATTTATGCGGACGAGGATACAACGCTCAAGGAAGCCAACGATATCATCTGGGATCATAAGATCAACTGTCTCCCTCTGGTGAATAAGAAGCAGGAACTGGTTTATCTGGTATTCCGCAAGGACTATGACAGGCATAAGAAGAACGAGCATGAATCCATCGATGCCTCCAAGCGTTATCTGGTGGGCGCGGGCATCAATACCAGGGACTATGCGGAAAGGGTTCCGGCGCTTCTGGAAGCCGGCGCGGATGTGCTCTGTATCGACAGCTCGGAAGGCTTTACGGAATGGCAGAAGATCACCCTGGATTATATTAAGAAGAATTACGGGGACAAGGTGAAGGTGGGTGCAGGCAATGTGGTGGACGCCGAAGGCTTCCGTTTCCTGGCTGACGCCGGAGCCGACTTTGTAAAAATCGGAATCGGCGGCGGGGCCATCTGCATTACCCGTGAACAGAAGGGTATCGGCAGAGGCCAGGCGACAGCCGTAATTGAAGTGGCGAAGGCGAGGGACGAGTATTATAAGGAAACCGGTATTTACGTTCCCATCTGCTCCGACGGCGGCATTGTACATGATTATCACGTTACGCTGGCGCTGGCGATGGGCGCGGATTTCGTCATGCTGGGCAGATATTTTGCAAGATTTGATGAAAGCCCCACCAAGAAGGTAAATATCAACGGCAGCTACATGAAGGAATACTGGGGGGAAGGAAGCGCCCGGGCCAGGAACTGGCAGCGCTATGATATGGGCGGAGACAAGAAGCTAACCTTTGAAGAAGGCGTGGATTCCTTCGTGCCCTATGCCGGAAGCCTGAAGGATAATGTAAATCTTACGCTGAGCAAGGTGCGTTCCACCATGTGCAACTGCGGCGCTCTGACCATCCCCGAGCTTCAGGCAAAGGCCAAAATCACCCTTGTTTCCTCCACAAGCATTGTGGAAGGCGGAGCCCATGATGTTATGCTGAGGGATAAACGTTAATATTGGGTAACTGTGGGTGTAACGAATAGTTACCGTGTTTGATAAAAAAGAAGAGGAGCCGCCGGCGCCTCTTCTTTTTTATCGATTGCGGTATTTTGGACAGAGCCGGCGGAAGGGAAAGGTTTTTTAATCGTTGTCATTCTTTCATGCTATGATATAATTAACTGAGCATAAGAGTTGGGAAAAACATGGCATAATTATTAAAGCGGCCAGAAAAGCAGCAGGGCCGGGAGCTTTCGGCACAGGCGCAGCTGCCCATGGGACTGATTAAAAGATTTCGGATCAACGGGGAAGGATGAAAGCAGGAGAGCAGATATGAGCGGACAGAAGATAAGGATAGTGAAAAAGAATGATGAATTTTCCATGGAATATCAGGTGGGCGATATTTTTGAAATAGACAGTACCTGGTATGGCGGAGTGAATGTGACCAGCAGGACGGGCATTCCCCTTTCCCTGGATAAGGAAGAGTATGAGCCATGGGAGGAGGAAGCCGCCGGGGAACGTGAGGTTGACCGGTATTCCTATGAGCTGGGCGTAATGGATGTTTTCTGTGAGATGACGGCGGCGGGAGCGAAGAAGCTGGCCATGAGCCATCCCTGTGACACCAGGCAGGAACGCAACAGCTATCTGCCGGAAGTAAAGAAGCTTTGTGAAAAATACGGGGTAAAATATTACCCGGAAGACGAGGCCTTTATCACGGAGTTATTCCCTGCGCAGGCCAACCGGGGCAAATATAATTTCCTTTTTTACTATACTGACGATGTGCTGGAGGAATATCTGCGGCTGAAGGAGGAACAGCGGAGGCTGCAGGAAACCGGCGGGTATACAAAGCAGAAAAGCTATGAGACAGCCTGTGCATTCGGGCGGCTGCTTTCCTATTCTCTGGAGGGGATAGAGCGGCTGATTCAAAAGGCGGCGGAAGCGGACAGGAAGGAATAGGAGAGGCGGGTGAAAAGACTTGCTGTATGAAAAAATAAGAACCCGCCTGGCCCGGGGCGCATGTATCCTCCTGACAGTGTTTCTGTGCTGTCCGCTTTCCCTGTTCGCTGCGGGAACGGAAAAAGAAAATCGGCACAGCCGGCGCAGGAATACCAGGCGTACAGGCAGCGGTTTGATGCGATTGACAAGCTGGGGGATATTCCGGCGCAGGGGTTTAGGATCATCGATACCCAGGCGTTTCCGGTAACGCTGGAGCCTTATGGGGAAGTGATTTTCATTCCGGCGCTGGATACGGAATATAACCGGTTTGCCCTGTTCCTGACGGACGGGGAGGACCGGGTGGTATACAAAACCGACAGACTGGAAACCAACAACCGGAACCGGGGCATGCTGGAGCAGCCCAATAAAGGCATGGCGGCGGTTTCCTTCCAGGATTTGAACGGGGACGGCTACACGGATATTGTGCTGATCACCTCCTGCATCAATGAAAACAGCTCCCGCCCGGAGAAAACCTATAAGGTAGGGGATGTTTTGTTCGGAAGCAGGGACGGCTTCTACCAGGACTGGCGGATTTCCGATAAAATCAACCGCTTCAGCATGAATAAAAGCATCCGGTTCATCACCTCCTTTGTGCGGGACGGCAATTCCACGGAATTCCTGTATACGGCCATGACGCAAAAGGCGCAGCTGGATCATGGCTTCCGGATTATAGAAGAACAGTGCTACTGGCGGAATTTTGAAAAGATGGGCAGGCTTCAGGTGGTGCCGGGAACTTATACCATGGCGGATTATAATGTATTTATGATTTATCTGGTAAATGAGCAGGGTTACATCGTCTGGAGCTTCCAGCCCATGGGGGAATACGATAATCTGTATGCGCTCAAGGGCCTTGTCTGCAAGGATGTGGACGGGGACGGCCTGAAGGACATCATCGTGCTGGGCCGCTACAGCTATGAAAGCGAACAGGCGGAGGCGGTGATTGGAACGGAGTTTGAGATCTATTACCAGAGAACGGGAGGTTTTTCCGCCGATACGGAGTATAAGAAGCTGTACCGGATTGGGGAAAACGTCACGACGGAGGAGCTGGTGCTAAGGGCGCGCGCCTATTGGGGCTGGTCCGTGTAAACAGGGGCCGGAAGGGGCCAGAGCCTGCCGGGAAACAATTGTTTGGGAAAGGAGCATCATTGTACCGATGATAAAAATACTGATAGTGGATGACGAAAAGCCCATCTGCGATTTGATAGATCTGAATCTTTCCGCCTCAGGCTACCAGTGCCGGACTGTCCAGGACGGGATTCAGCGGATTTTATTTTGTCAATTATGTGTTTGAGACCGCTCTGGACAGGGAGGTGGGGCAGGCGCTGGATGAAAACAGCATCCTCCGGTTCGCCTTTGAGACGGCCGCGCTTAACGTGCCCGCAAAATACGATGTGCTTCAGGATCATACCATAGAGCAGGTCGCCTCCAACATGGAGACCGGCAGCCATGACAGCAGCCGTCTGCTGCGCCTGTCCGACGAGGAAAAAAACGTGCTCTATATCAGCAGCGGCTTTGAAGCGGACAACGGCCTGCTGGACCAGACGGATGAAAATACCAAAACCTACCGGGTGATCAGGCAGGAGGACAGCTATTATATCCAGACCGGGATAACGGTGAATGCGCTGGACAGGATCCTGTATCTGGAAACGCTGAAGGATGTGTCCGAGGTTTTCCGGGAAAGGCATCTGGGCTTTTCCGTGTACCGCCGGGTGACGATACTGATGCTGGTATTCGGGACGGTGCTGATGCTGGTGATTTCCTCCTGGCTGACCAAGCCCATCCGCCTGCTTACCAGGGCGACGAAGCGCATGGCGGCGGGAGATTACGGCTACCGGGCAAGGCAGATCAGCAATGACGAGTTGGGACAGCTGACCACGGATTTTAACCATATGGCAAATGTGCTGGAGGAAAATAGCAACAAGCTGGAGGAGGAAATCCAGGCCAGGGAGGATTTCGTGGCTGCCTTTGCCCATGAGCTGAAGACTCCGCTGACGGCTATCATAGGCTATGCGGACATGCTGCGTTCCCGTAAGCTGGATGAGGAAAAAAGCTTCCTGTCCGCCAATTATATATATACGGAAGGAAAGCGGCTGGAGGCCATGTCCCTGCGGCTTCTGGATATCATTGTCACCAAGAAGGAGGAAGTGCAGTTCCAGCTGGTGCCTGCCGCTTCCCTTTTCGAATATCTGAAGGATATGTTTGCATCCCATACTGAGATGGAATTTCATTTTCAGTATGAGTCTTGCATGGTGAGGGCCGAGGCAAACCTGATCAAGTCGGTGCTGGTGAATCTGCTGGATAACGCCTGCAAGGCCTCGGAGCCGGGAAGCCCCATTGAGGTGAGGGGGAAGCTCACGGAGAGAGGCTACCGTTTTGAGGTAAAGGACGTGGGTGTGGGGATCCCCAGGGAAGAACAGAAAAATATCACCAAAGCCTTCTACATGGTGGATAAGTCACGCTCCAGAAGCAAGAACGGGGCCGGCCTGGGCCTGGCCCTGTGTGCGGAAATCCTTCTCCTTCATGGGAGCAAGCTGGAAATCGAAAGTGAACCGGGGAAAGGCTCCTGCATCAGCTTTGTCCTCCCGGATAAAGGAGGAAGCCTCTGCCTACGACGCGGTGCTGTATTCCGCCATTGACGTGCCGGAGCCGCGGCTCCGGTAATGCCTGTACAATAATTTACTTTACCCGGAAGGCCTTCGGCGAACGAAAATATACAAGAACAAGCGCCGCCGCAATATATATCACCGTAAAGCCGAGCACGCCCAGCGTAAACAGGCTTCCGGTCACTTTGATTTCCAGGCAGAGGAAATAGAGAGCATACATGATGATATTGATGACGGAAAAAAACGGGTTTTTTATCTGCAGGTATTAATCATGGGCATTTTCATCCTTTAATAATTCTATCAGCCTGGCTTCAAAGTCAGGGCTATCCAGCAGGGAATGGTCGAGACGGCTGAGCCGCCCGTCACTGAGCACTACGATTTCGTCACACAAATCTGTGGCAAGCTGCAGGATATGGGTGGAAAAAATAAGAATATGATCCGGCCGGATTTCACGGAGAAGCTGTTTGATTTCCAGGGCCACCACCACGTCGAAGGAGGTAAGCGGCTCGTCCAGCAAAATCACAGGCGGGCGGGCTATGAGAAGCATGAGCATCTGCACTTTGTTTTTCATTCCGTGGGAATACCCCTTGATCAGCTTGTGCCTGTCGTGGACATCGATTTTTACCATATCAAAATAGTCATCAATTGTCTTTCCCACAGGAACATTTCCTTCATGAAGATCCATAAAAAAACGTATGAATTCATAGCCGGTAAGAAAATCCGGCAGAATAGGCGTGGAATATACATACCCCACCTGATCCTGCGTAAGCGGCCGCGGCGCGCCGTCGCCGTCAAAAAGCAGCGCGCGTCCTCCGTCCGCGGGCACCTCATCTGTCAGGCAGTTAAAAAGAGTGGTTTTGCCAGCTCCGTTTTTGCCCAGGAGGCCGTATATTTTCCTTTTTTAAAGGCAAAGGTGCAGTCCCTGAGCACCTGCTTGTCGCCATAGGCTTTTCTTATGTTTTCCAGTTGCAGATCCATGCTTTTTCTCCTTTTCATCTCGCAGGACACAAAAAAGCATGGCCCGTATTCCCGGAGGAACGCAGACTATGCCTGTGTGTTCCTGTTTTTAACAGGCTGCCGTTTAAAAAACAGGTATGTGTATATATGTTTGGGGCAGCGTCACTGTGGGCGTCGTCCATGGGAAAATTCCTTTCTTTTATAAAACACTGAGGATTAATGTTGTCCCTATTATAGGGGAGTGGGTGAAGGAGAGCAAGAGACAGGGCGGTTTCTTTACATAAATTTTACATGGGAGAACCGTTGTTATGGCTTTCATTGCCAGCCTGCAGGCGCAGGGGAATGCAAGCTGGCAATGAAAGCAGAAAGACGCCGGACTTACTATATGTACCGGAAGCGATTACGGAAAAAGCATTGCTTTTGCCCCTTTATAATGAAGCAGCAGGTGTTCCAGGGGTGTTCGTCCGGCAGGAATGATGGCGCTGTCGCTTTCCAGGGTATAGGAGCCCTCATAGGAGGAGGCATCGATAATATCCCTGACGTTTGCCCAGTTTACCATTCCTTCTCCGGGAGCGAGGTGATCATCGTTGATACCCATGTTGTCGTGAAGGTGAAGCGCAAACAATCGGGATTCTTGTGCCGTTTTTCAGAAGGGGTGAACAGTAACCAGAAGGGGCGAAGGAAGGTGATCTTTTTAGTAGTTGTTGATAAAGGCGGAGCAGGCATGGTAGAATGAAGAAAACAATTATTTTACTATACATATTTGGGCGTAACAAGGGAGGGGTGTGCATGAAAAGATTAAATTATGGGATATTGCTTGCAATCAGTATTTTGGTTGCTATATGGTTTTAATGGACGGGAATGGGGAAGGAATTACTGAATTGGATATCAGATAAATTTATGGAAGAAAGAGGCGATAAATCTCTGCTTGACGCCGCAGTGAGAAAATTCAAAAGAGGCCGGGAACGTTGAATGGATTCGGAAAATCCCGGATAAAGATATAAAATATTCTGAACAGGCATGGAATCGGGGAGAAAAATTTGTATAAGGACACTAAATGGGCGAAAGAAATTCTGGCGCAGCAGGATGAAAATGGTCTGTGGGGAAATTTCCATACATTAAGTAAGCCGTCCAAAGCGCCAATCACAACGGAACAGGCGCTGCGCAGACTGTATGTTTTAGGCTTTGATATCAATGATGAGGCGATTGCCAGAACCGTTACATATATGAGCGATTGCCTGAAAGGCAGGAAACAAATGCCGGACAGGCGGGAAAAAATGCATAACTGGGATATTTTTACGGAGCTGATGCTCGCTGTCTGGATCAGGAAATTCACATTGGCAGATAGGAGCGCGAACCGTGTTGCCGGGAAATGGGCCGATATTATAACCCGGGCGTTCTCTTCCGGGAGCTTCAGCCATGAGGACTGTGCTTTGGCATATACGGAGATTTTCGGAGAACCGCCGCGAGGCGGACGGCTGGTGGATTTTGTGACTTTTTATCAGCTTTCCCTCCTTCCCGGCATGCTGAATGAAAGAACGGAGCGCCTGATGATGGATTATGTGCTTCATTATGACAAAGGAATTTATTATGTTTTTAGCAGACCATCGGGAGATTCCCGGATCTGTAATGTCCCGGAAACGTTTGCATCCAGAGAGGCGGGAAAATATCTGGCGGCGCTGGAACTGCTTGCGGAATACAGGAACAGCATCGACATGCTGCATTTTGCATCAAAATGGCTGTATGCAAATCAAAGGGAAGAAGGAAATTGGGTTATGGGAAGCGAGGTAAAAGACGGGATATATTTTCCGCTTTCCGACAATTGGAAAAAGAAAGAAAACAGGATTGCCGACTGTACCTGGCGTATAAGGAGGCTGCTTGATAAGCTTGAAGACAGAAATTAAGAATCAGAAATCAGAGGTTGGAACAGGGAGGACAGGCAATGAAAGAAATAAACGGCTTTCAGGATTTTGTAGACGATCTGAGGTTAGCGGGCTTTACAATCGGCGGTGAAAACGGAGAAGGGGTTTTTACATTAAGCGATTACTTTAGTGATAAAATACACTGGCATACGGAGGACGATGATACGGATCCATGGGAATGGAGGATACGGGTCCTGGATGAGTATCGCGATATTGCCTATGGAAAGCTCTTTTTTAAGAAAAGCGGTTATATAACGAAAGAATGGTATCCCTATTTCCTGGCAGCCAGGAGGGGAAGGGCGGACCTTTATGAGGAATATGAGGAAGGCAATGTTACCCTGATGGCGAAACGGATTTATGATGTGCTCAGTGAGGAAAAGGAGCTTCCGGTGCATCTTCTGAAGCAGTACGGCGGTTTTTCCAGAGAGGACAAAAGCGGATTTGATAATGCGCTGACTGAGCTGCAGATGAAATTTTACGTTTCACTCTGCGGCAGGACAAGAAAGAAATCCCGGAAGGGTGAGGAATACGGATGGTCTTCAACGGTTTTCTGCCTGACGGAGGATTTGTTCGGGAAAGAGGTATTTGACGCGGCCGCGGAGATTTCCGGTGAAGAAGCCTTCCGAAAGATTGAAAAACAGATTTATAAACTGAATCCCCAGGCGCCGGAGAGGAAAGTGAAGAAGTATATTCTCGGATAAAACGGCAGATATGTCGTCGTCTGCACGCAGAATGTATACAGAAAAATACGAAAATACACATAGACATTATCTCCTTCCTGTGATAGTATTTATCTGTAATCAGAGACAGCAGGATAATGGCTCCGGAGGCCTGTAATGCACAAAGAAGCTGAAAGAAAAACACTTTCAAAAGCTGAAAGAAATGCACTTTCAGCTGTAGGTTTGTTATGCGGATTAGAGCGCAGATAAGGAGTAAAAATGGACAAGAAATTACTGATAAACGTATTGTCAGGATTATTAGATGAAAAATTGCAGCCCGTACATAATCGGCTCGACAGGATGGAGGGCCGGCTTGATGGTATGGATAGCCGTTTCGACGGTATGGATAGCCGTTTCGACGGTATGGATAGCCGTCTTGACAGGATGGATAGCCGTCTCGACGGTATGGATAGTCGTTTTGACAAGATGGATAGCCGTCTCGACGGTATGGATAGCCGTTTTGACAAGATGGATAGCCGTCTCGACGGTATGGATAGCCGTTTTGACAAGATGGATAGCCGTCTCGACGGTATGGATAGCCGTTTTGACAAGATGGATAGCCGTTTTGACAAGATGGATAGCCGTCTCGACGGTATGGATAGCCGTTTTGACAAGATGGATAGCCGTCTCGACAGGATTGATAGCCGCCTCGACAGAGTGGAAAGTGAAATCGGAGCCCTGAAGGAAGGCCAGCAGAAGCTGCGTCAGGAGTTAAAACGTGTATCCGATAAAGTAAATGAAACATATGAGCTTGCCCTTGAAAACTGGGGGCAGGTGCAGGAATCAAAAGCAAGGCTGACTGCTTTGGAGTCCTGAATTATATAAGAAGCCAAAAGGTGATGCCCTCACACAGAGGAAAGCATCACCTTTTTCATGCCAGGTTTGAGGCCCGGACTACAGCCGTTCCGCCTCCCGTCTGTTCCACCGGGCGAAAAGCATGGTAGCCGCAGCGGTCACAACAAACACGATCCACAGCATCCCGCGCAGATGCTCCAGCAGGAAGCCATACATGATCTGCCCCAGTGGCTGCGCACAGGTGGAAAGAGCAATAATCCATGAGATTACCTTGCCGATCAGCCCGGGTGGCGTCGTGATCTGGATATAAGACATTACCTGAATCGTATAAAGGGATGCCATCGCCATGATAAGAATCCCCGACACAGCCAGAATCAGATAAGCCAGATATACCGGAAGCCCCTTATAAAGAGCCGCGCCCATGGGAAGAAGCAGCATTCCGCAGCAAAACAGCAGCTTCCAGGTGCTTCTGACATTCAGCCGTTTGCTTAAAAGCCCTGCGCCAAGCCCGCCCAGCAGTCCCCCTCCCGCCATGAGGGCTTCCAGAAAACCATACATTTCCGAAGCATTGTTCCGGGGGAAAACGAGTACCTGTGTAACAATAACAGGCAGGCTGACAATCATAAGAGCCGATAGGAAAAGGTTTACCGCCGCGCAGCAAAATGTCAGCTTTCCGATTTCTTTTTTTTCACGTCCGATAAAAATAAGGCTGCTCTTCATATCTGCGATAGTTTCATGAAGCAGCGTATCCGTGCGCACCCTTTTAGCGAACGGAATATGGATAAAAATTTCCATGACCGCAGACAGGAAAAAACAGCCCATGCAGACATAAAGTATGGGGGTTATGCCCCAGAGGCCGTAAGCAATGCCGCCCAGGGCAGGCCCCAGCAGTCCGGAAAGGGAGGACACCATATTGATAATGGCATTGGCAGGCATGACGGCTTCCTCCGATACCAGCAAAGGAATGCTGGCCTGCACGGAAGGCTGATAAGCGCCGGAAATCCCATACAGGAGAAAAAGCATAATCAGAATTAGCGAAACCAGGCTGCCCCTCCCGCTTAACACCAGGAAAAGAAGAACCAGGCCTGCCGTAAAGAAATCCAGCACAACCATGATGTTCCTTTTATTCATCCGATCCGCAATCAGGCCGCCGATGGGAGACATGACAACAAGAGGGAGGAACGCTACGCCGGATACCACACCCAGAAGCGCCGCCGATCCGGTAACGGAAAGCAGGTGCAGCGGAAGGGCAAACCGGATAACCGCATTTCCGAACAGGGAAATGATCTGACCGATTACAACGAGATAAAAATCCTTGGAAAATCCTTTTTTCATATTAACCTCCAGACGAAACTGTCGGCGCATAAAATCAGATGCGCCGGTAAATATATTCATGCTGCCAAAACTCTGGCGGCAGCGGCCGGAATTTACAGCAGCGGCCGGTTTCAAAAACAAGCTGTACATCAGCCGCTTTACGTCAGGTTCACAGAACCTCCATAAGAGAAACCTTACGGGAAAGGCTCCGGTAAACAATAAAATACAGCGCTCCCATGATCGCGGCAAAACCTGCCAGGCTCATCCATTTGATAAGCTTTTGTTACATCTGAAAATTTTATCATAGAATCCTCCTTTAAACTTTGATACCGACCGTTGGTATGAATAATCGCCAAAAATAAGCTGCCCATGAAGAGCAGTTATTTTTCTGAACATAAGACAAATTCTCAAAGAACGGCTGCCGCCGTATTATCTGCGACCCTGATGCTCCTGATAAATCTGTGCGTACTTTTCCAAAGGAATGAACATTTCATCATCAATAATATCCAGTCCCAGGAGACGGAGCATATGCTGGAAAAATCTCATTCTGTTTATCAGCTGTAACGTGTCACAATGATAAACAAGCGGATTCAGCCAGAGATTTCCCATCAGTATAAGCACCTCAGACAACTCCTTCGGATAATCCGTACAAATTGAACCATCCGCGATACCCTCCTCTAAAATAGGCTGTATCATGGCCGGAGCCTCCTGCTGCACGGAATTCCGGATAAACAGCGACAGAAGCTGCGGATTATCCAGCATATCCGGGGCCGCGGCAAACAGCTCCTCCTGCGCCGAGGAATAAATAGACGCCTGAAATACCATCCGGAGCTTCTCAAGCCCCGTCAGATCCTTACGCCGGACAATCTCATTCATTTTTTCCGTAGCCCCCGCATAAAGCTTATCGGCCACCGCATTCATTATCTCATCCTTAGATTTAAAATGATGATAAATAGCTCCCTTGCTCAGTCCGCCCAGATTATTAATAATGTCCTGGATGGAAGTACGTTCATACCCCTTCTCCACAAACAGCCTGGCCGCCGTATCCACAATCAGATTACGCGTTTCCTCCGGATACTTATTCCTCGCCATGAGAACCCTCCTTCACACTATGTACAATAAACATACCATCGGTATGTCTGATTATACATACCGGCAGTATGTATGTCAACTTATTTTTCAAAAAAATAAAAAACGCGGCAAAACTTTTCATGTTCTACCGCGCATCAATCTTTCTTAAAAGTTATTATATCCGGCACATCACAGTCCATCAACGTACACAACCTGTCAATGGTAACAGTACTGCATGGCTTCCCCTTCCTCAATGACTCGTAAGTTCCCTTGGAAAGTCCGTGCATAATTAACCAATAGGAAGAAATATTTTTCTTTTTCATAGTATCAAAAAATGGTTCATAACTAATCATACGCCACTACCTCTGACGTAATTATATTTCCCGTTTTTTTTCTTGAAAATACCCATCAAAATGGGTATAATATAAAAAGGGTATAAAATCAACCAAAAAGCGGTCATCCTGTCTATATAAGGATGGCCGCTTTTTTGATGCCATATCATATAGTTTTATGTTAATTCGCAAAGCCTGGGAGGAAGAAAGCGCCAAAGCACTGATTGCTGGCATTCTAAATCGTGCCTGAAATTTATACACTTTTCCCCTTTAATATGGTAAGATAAAATATGCGTGGAAAACCGCTTGTAATGTAAGGAGGTTAGGCAACTGAAGCTGCCCTTCCTTTGAGGAAGCATTGCCTTCGGCCGGCTCTGCATGCCCCCGTCCCTTTCTTCCCGGACACTGTCAGCGGTACACATTATATATTTTCATCTATCCCAAATGGAGTTAATAACATGGACAATACAACGAATTTTCAGCCTTACCGCTGTGTTCTCACAGGAGGCACCGCTGAAATAACAGAAAAGAAGTCACGCTTCATAGCCACAGTACGCAGAACCGAATCGGAAGAAGAAGCCGTCAGCTTTATAGAAGAGATGAAAAAGAAATACTGGGACGCTTCCCATAACTGCTCGGCGTTTGTCATCGGCCGGCGCGGGCAGCTGACCAGATGCTCGGATGACGGAGAACCTTCAGGAACGGCAGGCCGTCCCATGCTGGAGGTACTGCTGGGGGAAGGCATCTGCGATGCAGCGGTGGTGGTAACCCGGTATTTCGGAGGAACCCTGCTGGGCACCGGCGGGCTGGTGAGGGCATATGGCGCGGCGGTGAAGGCCGGGCTGGAGGCGAGCCGGACGGCGACGATGCGCTATGGAAGCCGGATACGCATTGGAACGGATTATTCGGATATCGGCCGGATACAGTACCTTCTGGGACAGAAGGGCTATCCCCAGGAAAATGCGGAATATACGGAACGGGTGGCGCTGGAAACGGTGGTGCCTGCCCCGGAGGAGGAACGGCTTATAAAGGAACTGACGGAGGCAACCGGCGCGCGGGCGGAGCTGGAAGTGGTTGACAGGTACTATTTTGTTGACAAAGATTAAGCGGGAAGTTATAGTGTAAAAGTATTAAATAAGTAAAAGAGGCACTAATTGCCTGACAGACCGGCGTTTTTACGCGCGGACACAAAAATAATTTTCCGGAAGGTGGTGGTTTTAATGAAGAGCAAAAAGGCAAGCAGCGGTGATGTTCCTGTCCCCGGGCGAAGTTGGAAGCAAAACAAAATAACGTGTAAGGCGGATGTGATGCTTTCCGGGGATGCTGCCGGATGCACCCCGCCGGGGATGAAGCCATGCCTGAAAGCTGTCATGACACCGCCGGAAGGAGATTGTCATGGAAGAAAGCAAGGAAGTAAGGGAGCTGCTTGACAGCAAGCAGTATACAAGGCTCCGCCAGATGCTGGCAGAGCTGAACGACGCTGATATCGCAGTCCTGCTGGAGGAGCTGGAAGAGCAGGATATGCTGAAAGTTTTCCGTATTCTGCCCAAGGATCTGGCGGCTGATGTCTTTTCCTATATGGATGTGGACAATCAGCAGTTTATCATCACCTCCCTGTCAGAAAGGGATGCCGCGGGAATCGTGGATAACCTGATGGCGGATGATGCGGCCGATCTTATGGAAGAGATGCCGGCCAATGTAGTAAAGAAAATCCTGGCAAACGCCAGCCCGGAGACACGGAGGGATATCAATCACCTTCTCCGATATCCTGAGGATTCTGCCGGAAGCATAATGACGGTGGAATATGTGGATCTTAAGGAAAATCTGACTGTGGACGAAGCCATAGCCAGGATCCGGAAAATCGGCGTGGACAGTGAGACTATAAATATCTGTTATGTGCTGGATAGCAGAAGAAAGCTGGTGGGAACGGTGGCTCTGCGCTACCTGCTGCTGAGCCAGCCGGATGAAATCATTGCGGATATCATGCATGAAAACGTAATCTCCATCAATACCCTGATGGACCAGGAGGAGGTTGCCAGACAGTTCCAGAAATACGATTTTACGGCCATGCCTGTCGTGGATAATGAAAACAGGCTGGTGGGCATTATTACGGTAGACGATATCGTGGATATCCTCCAGGAAGAAGCGACGGAGGATATCGAGAAGATGGCGGCTATCGTGCCCAGTGACAAACCATATATGAAGACAGGCGTGCTGGAAACCTGGAAAAAAAGGATTCCCTGGCTGCTTATGCTGATGGTGTCCGCCACCTTTACCGGGCGTATCATCGCCGGCTATGAGACGGCACTCAGCGCCTGTATGGTGCTTTCCACTTTTATCCCCATGCTGATGGATACGGGCGGAAATGCAGGAAGCCAGGCAAGCGTATCCATCATCCGTGGTATTTCCCTGGATGAAATACAGTTTGCGGATCTGCCCGGGGTTATCTGGAAGGAAGCCAGGGTGTCCCTGCTGTGCGGCGCGACTTTGTCGGCGGCCAATTTTGTAAAGCTGATGCTTTTTGACAGGGTGGGAGTCATGGTCGCCCTTGTTATCTGCCTGACCCTCATCGTAGCTGTATTTGTAGCAAAGATTGTGGGCTGTACGCTTCCCATGTTTGCCAAAAAGGTGGGCTTTGACCCGGCCGTTATGGCAAGCCCTTTTATTACAACAATTGTGGATGCGCTGTCATTGATCATTTATTTCCAGATTGCGACCAGGCTGCTGCATTTTTAGTGCGCCTGCCGGAAACGGAATCAGGAAGCCGAGGAGAATAATATGAAGCTGATATCATGGAATGTAAATGGCCTGAGAGCCTGTATGGGCAAGGGCTTTATGGAATTTTTTGAGGAAGCGGACGCAGATATTTTCTGTATCCAGGAGAGCAAGCTTCAGGAAGGACAGATCTCCTTGGAGCTGCCGGGCTATCATCAGTACTGGAATTATGCGGTAAAGAAGGGCTATTCCGGGACAGCTGTCTTCACAAAAAAAGAGCCGCTTTCCGTTTCCTATGGAATCGGGATAGAGGAGCATGATCAGGAGGGCAGGGTGATTACCCTGGAATTCCCTGATTTTTATATGGTTACCGTGTATACGCCCAATTCCCAGGAAGAGTTGGCAAGGCTGCCCTACCGTATGACCTGGGAAGAAGAATTCCTGAAATATCTGAAGAAGCTGGAAGAAAGTAAACCGGTGATATTCTGCGGAGATTTGAATGTGGCCCATAAGGAAATCGATCTGAAGAACCCGAAGACCAACAGGAAAAACGCGGGCTTTTCGGACGAGGAGAGGGAGAAGTTTTCCGTGCTGCTGGAAAACGGCTTTATTGATACCTTCCGGTATTTTTACCCGGAGGCTGAGGGTGCCTATTCCTGGTGGTCCTACCGTTTCCATGCGAGAGAGAAGAACGCCGGATGGCGCATTGACTATTTCCTGGTATCCTCTCAGTTAAAGGAAAGGCTGGAGGATGCGGTGATCTATAAGGACGTAATGGGTTCCGACCATTGCCCGGTGGGCCTGTTCCTGAAAGAGGAATGAGCGGTCCCGGTAACTGTAACGGAACGGAATAAGGGACAGTTGCCGTCCTCTGTTTTAAAAGCACGCATGATGTGCGGATGGGAGTATATATGAAAAAAATCAGTTTGGCAAAGAGAAAGGCGGCAGGTGCATTTCTGCTTGCGGCGCTCATGATATCCGGCCTTGTTTTTACGGCCTGCGGGAAAAAGACGGAGACTGTGACGCAGCCTGCGGAGGAAGCGGCGGCAGCGCCGGAAACGGCGGGTGCCGAAGCGACGCAGACAGGATCTGCGCAGGAAGGCACTGAGAAAACAGGAAGTACACAAGAGACAGGAAGCACAGAGGAAAGCGGGACCTTTGATATGGCATCGGAGGAAATCCCCATGGCAGTATCCGGAACCTATGACGGAATTGTTGTGGATGCGGCCATGAACAGCCTGGTTATTGATACGGCGGAAGGGATGATGTATGCGGTAAGCCTTCCCGAAACAGAAGATGTGGTGGAAACCAGTGACGGCATCCTTCTTGGGCAGGCGGTGACGGTCACCTGCGAGGACGGCGTTGCTTCCGGCATAAAGGACTGTGCCATGAAGCCTGCAGCGGATCGGGAAGCGCTGGCTTTTGCAGCGGATATCCTGTTTGCCTGTAAATACAGGGATATCAATTCCCTTTCCTCTCTGGCCGGATATCCTCTTTATGTGAATCTGGGAGATGAGGATCAGACGATTGAAAACGGAGGAGATCTTCTGAAGCTTCCTGTATCGGAGGTATTGTCGGACGAACGGGTGAAGGCCGTGCTTTCCACTAATCTTTTTGAAGTAAAGGAGCTTTCCGGCGGAAAATATGTGCTGGGAGCTGAGGAAGGCCGCCCTAACATTATTTTCCAGAAGGATGAAGGGCGGGACAGCGGATTTGCCATTACCGGAATTAATTAAAGGATAAAGGTAACTGGTTAACAAGTTACGCATATAAAATAAGCCCCGCCCCAGGATACCCTGGGGCGGGGCTGTTTTCAGCCGCTGTTCAGGCATATTCTCCGCAGACGGTCTGTCCGGAAATTTTCCTGAGAAGGCCTGCAAGCGTCATATCCGGATCCAGTGCGGAAAGAAAACTTCCGTCCGGCAGGGAAACCTTTCCGTTTGCCTCCACCTCAAGCAAGCAGGTCCGTCCGGAGATGATCTGATCCACCCGTCTGAAATCCGAGTGCAGCTCCACGGGGAAAACAGGGAATTCGGGATGATAGCGTATGTCATAAACCGCATCCGCCACCCGTCTGCGATCCTCCGGCATGCAGTCGTCTCTGGCAATAAAAAACAGAAGAGGCGATTCACAGTCCTTCACCTGCCGGGTAATTTCCTCCGGATCGTTGGTGTAATAGTAGTAATGGTTGGCTACGATACAGCCGCGCTGCTTTAACAGGCGGATATTTTCACGGTAACAGGAGGCGATTTCCGCGGAAACCAGCAGATTGCGGCATCCTGAAAGCAAATCAACATCCCCGTCCTCCAGTTCCCTGTCGGGCAGAAGCAGCAGGAAGGCGCTGTTGTCAAAGCTATGGAACAGTTCCGTCAGTTCCGTCCAGTCCTCCGGCATTTCCTCCAGATAAATAAAATAGGTATAGATGCCGATAGAACGCCCCTCATCTATCAGTCCCCCGATCTGTTTCAGACCGAGCGGGCCGTCCGGGAGATAATGCATGAAAACCGTCCATGGAACGTCATAGCCGTGCTCCTTTTCATAGGAACGGATCAGGCTGGCGCCGTAGGTCCAGCTGGTATAACCGATATTTACCCCAAATTTTTTTAAAGTTTCATGGTTGGTCTCCCGGGTGAGACGGGAGAGGATGGTATAGTAGGGGCTGTTGTCATCCTGAAGCAGGGTCTGGGACAGGTCAAAAAAATTCTTCTGGAACCGTCCTCTGGAGAACTGCCTTCCCAGATCGGCAAGCTTGCGTACGCTGCGCTTAGGATCCTCCTGCATTTCCCGGATTCCCCGGTCTACGGCAGCCTCTATCATAAATCGCGTAATTTTTTCCGGTTTCAGTGGTATCACTTCCTAATCGTTTTTTCGGCAGAATAGCTTCTCCCGACTAATTGTATCATACTTGTACGTCTTTGTCATGAAAAGGGACGTTTTTGGCAGGTTGTCCAAAAATTGGACAATTTTTTTATTTGTCCCAAATAAGGACACAGGGAATTAAGTGTCCAATGACAGGCAAAAGACCTGCGGATAAAATAAAATTAATTAGTTGGCAGCCTGCGAAAGATACGTTGGACTAAGCCGCAGAATGGAGGATTTTATTATGGAATTAGCACATGCAGCAGAACGGAAGGCATTCAGTATCGCCATTGACGGCGCTTTAAAACATGTTAAAAAGGACAGGGAAAAGAGCTTTTTACAGCTGATTGATTTGGCCGAGAATTTCATGGGCGGAGATAAATTCGAAAAAGAGGACTATGACAGGGCGAGGGAGCTGGTCAGGGATTCGGAGGGAAAGTGGATGCAGTATGCGGACCGCATCCTGAAGGAGATTGATCCCCATGTTGTTAAAATGACGGCATTGGACCTTGGCTTTGAAGCCTTTTTCTATGGAACCAAGAGAATTAACCAGATGAGAAAAAAACATAACTGCAACATCCCCTGGCTGCTTCTTGTGGATCCCACCAGTGCCTGTAACCTGCACTGTACCGGCTGCTGGGCGGCGGAATACGGAAACAGGCTGAATTTAAGCTATGATGAGCTGGACAGCATCATTACCCAGGGCAAGGAGCTGGGCGTCTATCTGTATATGTACACCGGCGGCGAGCCTTTGGTGCGCAAGGATGATATCATTAAGCTGTGCGAGAAGCATAATGACTGTGAATTTCATGCATTTACCAATGGTACGCTGGTGGATGACGCCTTCTGCGAGGAGATGAGGAGAGTGGGGAATCTGTCCCTTTCCATCAGCCTGGAGGGCTTTGAAAACGCCAACGACGGCAGAAGAGGGGACGGTTGCTTTGACAGGGTTATGGAAGCCATGGACCGTCTGAAGGCGCACGGCCTGATTTTCGGCACCTCCATCTGCTATACCAGAAATAATGTGGAGGCGGTGACAAGCGACGAATTCCTGGATATGATTATTGAAAAGGGCTGCCGTTATGCCTGGTATTTCCATTATATGCCCGTAGGCAACGATGCGGCGCCGGAGCTGATGCCTACGATGGAACAGCGCACTTATATGTTCCACAGGGTCCGTGAGATCCGTGCCATGGAGGGCGGAAAGCAGCTGTTTGCCTTTGACTTCCAGAATGACGGACAGTTTGTGGGCGGCTGTATTGCCGGCGGCAGGAATTACTGCCATATCAATCCCAACGGCGATGTGGAGCCTTGCGTTTTCAT
Source organism: Eisenbergiella porci (assembly GCF_009696275.1). Taxonomy (GTDB): domain Bacteria; phylum Bacillota; class Clostridia; order Lachnospirales; family Lachnospiraceae; genus Eisenbergiella; species Eisenbergiella porci. The sequence goes on along the minus strand of NZ_VUMI01000031.1, from coordinate 24,805 downwards.
CCATTATTCAGGCGCGAATATCAGGGAGGTATCCCTGCTGGATGCCTTAAAGCAGCCGTTGTTTATGGCATACAGAGAGGGACAGCCCTTTAACGATAACCTGCTTCGTCCCTGCCCGATGCTGGAAAATCCGGAAAAGCTGCAGGAAATGATAGCAAGGACCGGCGCGAAATCCACAGATTTGCAATGCCCGGAAAGCGCTGCCCATCTGTGCGGAAAATGCGAGGCCTATGCAAAGGAGTGGCAGCCGGTGGCGGAGGAGCTTTGGTCAGCGGAAATGGAAAAGAAGCAGGAAAAAGAAGAGAAAAAGGCGGAAAGAAAAGCGGAAAAGCAACGGACGGAGAGCGCCCATACAGGGATGCACCATCAGGCGAAAGGATGACAGGCTTTGAAAACCCTGAAAAAATACTGGAAATGGCTGCTTGTGCTGGCACTCGTCATACTGGTTTGTCTGGCGAACAGGCAGTCACTGCCTGAAATACTGCGGGAGGTAGGAAAGACGCCGCCGATGGTTATCGGCGCGGCATGCCTGCTTTCCGCAGGCTACTTTCTGGCGGAGGGCGCGATTATCCATTACATGACAAAACGGTACCGGCCGGAATTTACCTGCAGGGAAGGGATTTCCTGCGCCCTTTACTGCGCTTTTTACCGGGTGGCCACATTGGGGAGCGGTTCCGGCGTGGCGGAAATTTACTATCTGAATACCAGAGGAATTGAAGCGGGCACAGCCACCGGGATGAGCCTTGTGCAGTATATTCTGCACAAGGTCGCAGTGGCGCTCTATGGAATCACCGGCTTTATTATCCTATGCATCCAGGGAGACGCTGTGGTACGAAGCTACCGGCCGCAGATGGTTCTGGGATGCATCCTGACAGCCCTGATAACCGCGGTTCTCATTACGGCGGCCTCAGGAAAGAAAATCACCGCCCGTATTTTCCGGCTTCTGGATAAAAAACTGAAGCCGGGAAGCAAAGCGGAGCAGAAGGCGCATACCTTTCGAAAGCAGGCGGAGCTTTGCCAGCAGGAGGGAGGCGTTTTGCTGCATGATAAAAAAGCTCTTTTAATTGTCTGCCTGCTGGATGCGGTGAAGCTCAGCTGCTGGTATATGGTTCCCTGGCTCCTGTTTGCCGGGACAACCTCCTTAAGCCTTCCGGATACCATGCTGCTTACCGCCCTGATACAGACGCTGGCGGCTGTGATACCGTGCCCTTCCGGAATCGGCGCTGTAGAGTATGTGTTTTCTCTGTTTTTTGGCACCTATGTAAGCGGCGTGAGCGCGGTTTCAGCCTCTCTTGTGTACCGCTTCGCCACCTTCCTGTTTCCCTGTATCCCCGGCGCCGCGCTGGCATGGCGGCATTTCCGGTGGAATAAAAAAAGAAGGATGGATCGCATCCGCAATAACAATGAAAGGGCCGGCAGTCAGAGATGACAGCCAGCCCTTTTATTGTTAATTTTCGGTATCTATGGCGGAGGCATCGTCCCCCAGCTCCTGAAAAACTTCCCGGGCGAAGATGAGCAGAATTTTTTTCAGATGTCCCACAAATTCCTCAGCGGTGGTCTCATTTTCTACGGAAAGCCAGCGGACGAGGGCGGATACAAAACCGTCGCAGAGAAAATCAAGGAAGAACTTCTGATCCTCGCCGTTTACGATACTGTCTGAAAGAAACAGCGGAATCAGGGGCTTTATCACTTCAAAAAAATAATCCTGGAAGGAGTTCTGGCCCTTAATGGCAAAGGCGCAGCGGTAAAACTCCTTTTCACTGTAAAAATAGCGGCAGATATCCTCCAGCAGCAGCCAGCCGTTGTCATACTGCTCCAAATGGATGCTGGAAACAAATTCTGTATAAAAGATCCAGTTCACCAGATCGTATTTATCCTTAAAATGATAGTAAAAGCTTTTGCGGTTCATGCCGCAGCCTTCACATATGTCATTTACATTGATTTTGCTGAAGGGCTTCTGCGTCATCAGCAATTTCAGGGATGATGCAAGCGCATTTTTTGTGATATTGGAATCAGCCATTCTTCTCTCCTGACGCGGGACATTTTATTACCGTACCGTAACTGTTCAGTACCCCTCACAGTTACTGCTAAAATCCATCCTAAATCGCCTTTGGCGATGGATTTTAGCACTCCTGAATCACTTTCTTACGGTCAGCGCAGTAAATGCACTGACCTGCTGAACAGTTACACCGTACCTATTCATTATAAGCAAAATTTCTCCATGGGGCAAGCAAAGCCGGGAAATTTTGGAGGCCTTCGTGTTTCGTGCCGGCATTGTCCTGCGCCCCCGGCGGGTTTGCACCGCCATCCTTCCCGGGGGGACGAAAGTTCCATGCAGGGCGGGGGGCTTCGGGTATTTCACTGATGCTACTCAGTTTTGGGTTGTTTCTAAAAGTGTCCGAAGTAAGCTTTGGCAGTCCTGATACGGCAGAAACTCGTCGCAGGCTCCTCAGACAGCTGCCGTATTGTAATGTAAAGTGAGTTTATCAGAATGGGAGATGTTGTTTGACAAATATTCGGGCAGCAATTAGACTGGATTGGGAGTTGGAGAAGGGCTGGTTATGAGGCAGACGGACTGTTTTGGGTGACGGGAATGGGTGCATATTCCTGATGTGTGTGGATAAATTAAAAGTAATAGAAAACTGTCCGGCAGGTGGGGATATCTGCCGGGCAGTTGCGTTAAATTGGCTTCTTGGATATTTATGGGTGCTCAGGATTCTTACAGTTATGAATTCCTGTTCATGTTTGCTCTTTTTCTTTTGGTGGGGTCCAGGATTTTCTTGCGGATACGCAGGTTCTTGGGGGTTACCTCAAGCAGCTCGTCCGTCTCGATGAAATCCAGGGCCTGTTCCAGGCTGAGGATTTTGGGCGGGGTGAGGCGCAGCGCTTCGTCCGCGCTGGAGGAACGGGTGTTGGTGAGCTGTTTTTTCTTGCACACATTGACCTCGATATCCTCGCCTCTGCCGTTCTGGCCGATGACCATGCCTGCGTATACCTTTTCGCCGGGTCCGATGAAAAGCGTTCCCCGTTCCTGGGCATTGAAAAGGCCGTAGGTGATGGATTCGCCTGTTTCAAAGGCGATCAGGGAGCCTTGTTTTCTGTACTGGATTTCTCCCTTATAGGGGCCGTAGCCTGCGAAAGCGGTGTTCATGATGCCGTTGCCTTTGGTATCCGTCATGAACTCACCACGGTAGCCGATCAGCCCTCTGGAGGGGATGTTGAATTCCAGACGGGTATAGCCGCCGTTGGCCGCGCCCATGTTGATAAGCTCGCCCTTTCTCTGGCTCAGCTTTTCGATAACGCTTCCGGAAAAAGCTTCGGGAACGTCGATGTAAGCGATTTCCATAGGCTCCAGCTTCTTGCCGTGTTCGTCCGTCTTGTAGAGTACCTCCGCCTTGCTCACTGCAAATTCATAGCCTTCGCGGCGCATATTCTCAATCAGGACGGACAGATGCAGCTCGCCGCGGCCGGAAACCTTGAAGCTTTCCGTAGTGTCGGTTTCCTCCACATGCAGGGAAACGTCCGTGTTCAATTCGCGGAACAGCCTGTCCCTTATGTGGCGGCTGGTAACGAATTTCCCTTCCTGGCCGGCGAAGGGAGAGTCATTTACAATAAAATGCATGGCAATGGTAGGTTCGGAAATTTTCTGGAACGGGATCGGCTGCGGATTCTCGGGAGAGCACAGGGTATCCCCGATATGGATATCCGTGATACCGGAAATCGCCACAATGGATCCGATGGAAGCGGTTTTTACAGGGATCTTGCTCAGTCCGTCGAATTCATAGAGCTTGCTCACCTTCACACGCTTCTGCTTTTCAGGTTCGTGATGGTTGACAATAACCACCTCCTGGCCTTCGGAAATGGTACCGTTGTCCACCTTGCCCACGCCGATGCGGCCCACATATTCGTTATAATCAATGGTGCTGATAAGCAGCTGCGTTCCTGCTTCGGGATCGCCCTCCGGCGCGGGAATATAATCCACAATGGTGTCAAACAGCGGCTTCATGTCCTTGTTTTTTACGGTCAGGTTCAGCGTGGCGCTTCCTGTCTTGGCGGAAGCGAATACAAAAGGACAGTCCAGCTGTTCGTCATTGGCATCCAGATCCATGAAAAGCTCAAGGACCTCATCTACAACAGCTATCGGCCTGGCTTCCGGACGGTCGATCTTATTTACGCATACAATAACAGGCAGCTGCAGCTCCAGCGCCTTGCGGAGAACGAACTTCGTCTGGGGCATCGGCCCCTCGAAGGCATCTACCACCAGGATAACACCGTTTACCATCTTCAGTACACGCTCCACCTCGCCGCCGAAATCGGCATGCCCGGGAGTATCTATGATATTAATCTTGGTTCCCTTATACATAACAGCGGTATTTTTGGAAAGAATCGTGATTCCTCTTTCGCGCTCAATATCATTGGAATCCATGACCCTGTCGGCCACGTCCTGATTTTCCCTGAATACGCCGCTCTGCTTGAGCAGCTCGTCTACAAGTGTCGTTTTACCATGATCAACGTGGGCGATGATCGCAACATTCCTCACGTCTTCTCTTTTCTGATTCATACAAAATTCCTTCCTTGGACATAACATGATTACAGTTCATTATCTGCATAAAAGGCAGTACGCATACCTGAATTTTTCCCCGGATTCTGACGCGTCGGCGTTATGGAAGCCGAAGAGCTGCGCCCAAAGACCGGCACAATGCCGTTCCGTCTAAATCCGGGGAAGAATTCCGACATGAGGAACTACCTTATTATTATGCAAAATGCTTCAAACTAAAATAGTATAGCACCGATAAAATCAACTTGCAACACCAAACCTGCAAAAACCCCCGATATCTGTCGATTTTACGGAAATCGGGGCGACCCATGGCGGTTCTAGGATGGGCTTGCGTGCCATAAAATAGTAATACATGACAGGAAAAAATTCTTACATGCGGTTCCGGTCAAACCGGGGCCCAAGAAGGGAGAACAAAAAATGACAGATAAGGTAATTGAAAACAACCAGGTAATCATTATGGGGAAAATCGTGAGCGACTTTGAATTCAGCCACGAGATTTTCGGAGAGGGCTTCTACATGGTGGACGTTGAGGTCGCAAGACTCAGCGATTCTTATGACATCATCCCCCTGATGGTTTCCGAAAGGCTTCTCGATGTGGAAGAGGATTATAAAGGGGCCTATGTGTGTGTGTCCGGGCAATTCCGTTCCTATAACCGCCACGAAGAGAGAAAGAACCGACTGATTTTGTCCGTATTCGCAAGAGAGATTGAATTTGTGGAGGAACTGGAGGAAAGCTCCAAAACCAATCAGATTTACCTGGACGGCTATATCTGCAAGGAACCGGTTTACAGAAAGACTCCTCTGGGACGGGAAATTGCCGACGTGCTCCTGGCCGTAAACCGGCCGTACGGAAAATCTGATTACATCCCCTGTATCTGCTGGGGACGCAACGCCCGTTTCGCCGGCGGCTTCAACGTGGGAGAGCGCTGCGAAATCTGGGGCAGAATCCAGAGCCGTGAATATATGAAAAAAATCGGCGAGGACCAGCTGGAAAAAAGGATTGCCTATGAGGTGTCCGTCAGCAAGCTGGAGCTGGTTGAAGAATAATGGAAAATTATGAATAAACTGTACGGCTGCAATAAAAGTTGCATCGGCCTGATGCATATGGTATGATAAAAAATGGAAAAAAAAGACAGTCCGCCGGGAAGGTCTGTTTGGCTGTCGCTGCCTGAGGGCGGGCGAACGGAAGAAGACGGCGGCTGCGACCGCGTAAATACCGTAGAGGGGCGTACATATGGAAGAAGGAAAAGTATATATTTATGGGGGAACAGGACACGGCAAGTCGCCGGCAGCCATAGGCTGTGGGTTGATAGCGGCGGCCAAGGGCGCGCAGGTAGTGATTATCCAGTTCCTGAAGGGCAAGGGCCTGACGGAGAATGATTATCAGCGCAGGCTGGAGCCGGAGATCAAGCTGTTCCGTTTTGAAAAATCCGATGAAGATTTTGTAACTCTTCCCAAAGAAAAGCAGGAGGAAGAGGCCAGGAATATCAGAAACGGCCTGAATTATGCCAAAAAGGTGCTCAATACCGGAGAATGCGATATGCTGATACTGGATGAGGTGTTGGGCCTGATTGATAATAAAATCATTACCGTGGAGGATTTGAAAAATGTCCTTGAATCCAGGGATGGTGAGACGGATATTATCATGACCGGGATTTCCCTGGATAAGGATGTATGCGCCCTGGCAGACTATGTTTCCGAGATACGCACAATCAAGTGACGGATCGGCAGCGGCTGTATGCCTCTGCGGAAGACCACGTTGCAGGGTTGCCTGCGTTATAACAAGGAAGCGGCGGCAGCGGGGCTGGATAAAAAAATAAAGATTGGTTCCGCGGGGACTTTCCCTGCGGCGGCCGGAGAAGCGTGCGGGGCATGCTTCTCCGTTTTTTTGGAGAAAGGAACACACATAATCATCACATCTGCGCGTTGACAGGAACCTGTGCGCGTGCTATGATTATTTCCAGATAGAGGTTGCGTGATTCAAGAGTAGCTTTTCCGATGTGACAGGCACAGTTGAGGAAGAGGGAAAGGGGAGAACGCCGAAAGAGAAAGGCTCCTGCGGCCGGAATCTTGGGCATAGGGTGAACAACCATATGACTGTCATCTATAACAGATGGGGCGCTATCATAAAAAGGAAATTTATCTCCGGCCGCCTCTGGATTTTTACATAAGCAGGATGGCCGGAGAATTTTTTGTTGCTGCCGGCTGCACAAATCTGCAGCTGTGTGTCAGTTACCGTTTCTGCCGTATCCGGCAGCATTATATTCATGGTAACTTTCATCAGGCGGGCCGGAAGACGCCGCCACATAAGAAACGCAGTACAGTGCGTAAACAAGGAGGAGCATATGGCAATTTTTACAGGAGCAGGCGTAGCGATTATCACCCCTTTTCATGAGGACGGAAGTGTCAATTACGAGAAGTTCGCTGAGCATATCGAGGCCCAGATTGCGGGCGGCACGGATGCCATCATTGTATGCGGGACTACAGGCGAGGCTTCCACGCTGACCCATGAGGAGCATCTGGAGGTAATCCGTTTCTGTGTGGAGCAGACGGCCGGAAGAATCCCGGTTATTGCAGGAACAGGATCCAACTGTACGCAGACAGCGGTCTATCTTTCCCAGGAAGCGGAAAAGGCTGGAGTTGACGGTGTTCTGGTGGTAACTCCCTATTACAACAAGGCTACCCAGAAGGGGCTTTATGAGCATTTTAAAATCGTGGCGGAGGCCATCCATGTTCCCATGATTCTTTATAATATCCCGGGAAGAACCGGCGGCGTCAATATCCTTCCGGAAACGGTGGTAAGGCTGTGCAGGGAGGTTCCCAATATTGTCGGCGTAAAGGATGCTACCGGCAATATCAGCCAGGTGGCCCAGCTGATGAGCATGGCGGGGGAGGATGTGGATCTTTACTCCGGCAACGACGATCAGGTAGTGCCGCTGCTTTCCCTTGGAGGAAAAGGCGTGATTTCCGTTCTTTCCAACGTGGCGCCCAGACAGACCCATGATATGTGCGCCAGATTTTTTGCAGGAGACGTGGCGGGCAGCCGGGAAATCCAGCTGAAGGCAATTCCGCTCTGCAAGGCATTATTCTGCGAGGTGAACCCGATCCCTGTTAAGAAGGCCATGAACCTGATGGGACTGGAGGCAGGTCCCTTAAGAAGGCCGCTGACGGAAATGGAAGAGGAAAATGCGGTGAAGCTGGAGAAGGCCATGAAGGATTTCGGCATCCTGTAATCCGTATTTCGTTTGGAAGAAAGGCGCGCCCCCGGCGCGGATGGTAATGATATGGTAAAAATACTGATGCACGGCTGCAACGGCCACATGGGACAGGTGATTACCCGTCTGGTGGAAGCGGAAGCCGATATGGAAATAATTGCGGGAGTGGACGTATCCGACCACATTTCCAATGCTTATCCGGTTTATAAAAGCCTGGAGGATTACAGGCAGGCCTGCGGGCAGGACGGTTCCCTGCTGGCGGATGTGGCCATTGATTTTTCTTCGGCAGCCGCTGTGGATAAGCTGCTGGATTACTGTGAAGCGCAGCTGATGCCCAGTGTGCTGTGCACTACGGGACTTTCCCCGGAGCAGCTGGAGCGGGTGAAGGCCCTTTCCCGTAAGACGGCGGTTTTGAAATCTGCCAATATGTCTCTGGGAATCAACCTGCTGCTTAAGCTTCTGAAGGAAGCGGCGGGCGTGCTGGCCCCGGCTGGCTTTGACATCGAAATTGTGGAAAAGCACCACAACCAGAAGGTGGATGCTCCCAGCGGCACCGCGCTGGCGCTGGCGGATTCCATCAATGAAGAATTTAATAATGAATACACCTATGTTTATGACAGAAGCACCAGAAGGCAGAAAAGAGACAAAAAAGAAATTGGACTTTCTGCGGTGCGCGGTGGTACAATAGTAGGAGATCATGACGTGATTTTCGCAGGGGAGGATGAGGTCATCACCTTTTCCCATACGGCATACTCCAAGAATGTATTTGCCAAGGGCGCCGTACAGGCGGCCAAATTCCTGAAGGGCAAGCCTGCGGGACTGTATGATATGAGTGATGTAATCGAAGGCGTGTAATGCGGACTTTGACCCCCGCGGCAGTCGCCAAATAGCCATGCAGGCATGGCTGCTTGGCTCGTTGCCCGCGGAAATAAAGGGAATCTGAGGATTCCCTTTTTTGTTAAGTTCAGAAGCGCCTGAGATCGGAAAGGGGTAAACAGCAAGTATGCAGGATTTGGAATTAACTTACCTGAAAAGTCTGTCCAAGCAGTTTCCCACCATTGCGGATGCTGCCACGGAAATAATTAACCTGCAGGCCATATTGAGCCTGCCGAAGGGAACGGAGCATTTTCTGACGGATATCCACGGGGAATATGAGCAGTTCAACCATGTGCTCAAGAACGGCTCCGGAAGCGTAAAGCGTAAAATCGACGAAGAATTCGGGAACACCTTAAGCAGCAGGGATAAGCGCAGCCTGGCGACACTGATTTATTATCCAAAGGAGAAGCTGGAGCTGATCATGCAGGAGGAGGACAGCCAGGAAAACCTGGAGGACTGGTTTAAAATCACCCTTCACAGGCTGGTGCAGATGACCAAGCGCGTAGCCTCCAAATATACCCGCTCCAAGGTGAGGAAGGCCCTTCCCAAGGATTTTTCCTATGTTATTGAGGAACTGATCACGGAAAAGGAAGAGGTGCAGGATAAGGAAGCGTATTATAACGAAATCATCCATACGATTATCCGCATTGGCAGGGCGCCGGAATTCATTATTGCCCTGTGTAATCTCGTACAGCGGCTTGTGATAGACCATCTGCATATTGTGGGGGATATTTTTGACAGGGGCAAGGGGCCTCACATTATTATGGATACCTTAAGCCAGTACCATTCGGTGGATATCCAGTGGGGCAACCATGACGTGGTATGGATGGGCGCGGCCAGCGGCCAGACCAGCTGTATCGCCAATATTATCCGGGTTTCCGCCCGGTATGGCAACCTGGATATCCTGGAGGAAGGCTATGGAATCAACCTGATCCCTCTTGCCACCTTTGCCATGAATACCTATGCGGACTCAGACTGCAGCGTTTTTTCCATCAAATACGGGGAAGATTACGACATGAAGGATATGGAGCTGGATATGAAGATGCACAAAGCCATTGCCATCATCCAGTTCAAGCTGGAGGGCCAGCTGATTCAGAAACGGCCGGAATTCGACATGGCCGACAGACTCCTTCTGGACAAAATAAATTATGAAAAAAATACGGTAACCATTAACGGTACGGAATATGCCATGAAGGACATGGATTTCCCCACCATTGACCCGGCCGACCCTTACCGGCTGACGGAGGAAGAAGAGCAGGTGGTGGAGAGGCTGCGCCATGCGTTTGTGCACTGCGAGAAGCTGCAGCGGCATGTACGTTTCCTTTTTTCCAAGGGAAGCCTTTACAAGGTATACAATTCCAACCTTCTTTACCACGGCTGCGTGCCCATGGATGAAGAGGGAAATTTCCTGAAGGTGAACGTCTACGGGAAGGAATACAGCGGTAAGGAGCTGTATGATATTCTGGATCACTATGCCAGAAAGGGCTATTACTCCCAGGATAAGGAGGAACGGGAAAAAGGGAAGGATATTATCTGGTATATCTGGACCGGCCCCAATTCCCCGGTCTTCGGAAAAGATAAAATGGCCACCTTCGAACGCTATTTTGTTGAGGATAAGAGCACCCATGTGGAGATAAAGAACAGCTATTACCGCCTGATGGACAACGAGGAGGTGCTTAACCGGATTCTGCGGGAATTCGGCCTGGACAAAAAATGCCACATCATCAACGGCCATGTCCCCGTAGAGCTGAAAAAGGGGGAAACGCCTATTAAATGCGGCGGAAAGCTTCTGATTATCGACGGCGGCTTTTCCAAGGCCTATCAGGGAAAAACAGGAATCGCAGGCTATACGCTGGTGGCAAATTCCCACGGCATGACGCTGGTGGCCCATGAACCCTTTGAATCGGCGGAGGCGGCCATTCGGAAGGAATCGGATATTTTTTCCGACTCCATTATTGTGGAAACGGCGCCCAGGCGGATCCGGGTTGCGGATACGGACATCGGCGCGGAGCTCAAGGAAAGCATCTGTTATCTGGAGGAGCTGCTTGCGGCCTACAGGGACGGTACGCTTATAGAAAAAGGCGTGTGATAAAAATAAAACTGTGCGGTATTTTCACAGTTACAGATATTTCATGTTACAGGCGGCCTGATATGTACAGGGCAGGCGGGGCCTGCCCTGTTTGTGGTCAAAGGTTTGCGGTCAAAGACAGGAGGAATCGGCAGGATTATTTATTGTTGGTAATATCCTTGACGCCGTTTGCCACCCCGTCAGCTGCATCCTTTACTGCATTTCCGGCATCATCAACAACATTGCCCACGGCATCGCCTGCGTCATCGATGGCATTTCCGGCGCCGTCAACGATATTGGAACCTTCGTTTGCAGTGCTTTTGCCGCCGGTGGTGCCGTTGTTGGTGCCGTTTATACCGGTAGTATCATTCAGGCCCGCGGTTTCGGTAGTGCCTTCCATGGTGCCTGTTTCATTCATACCTGTCGTATTTGTTTCATTTGCCGTTTCGTTTCCTGCAGCGCCGTTTCCTGTGGTGTTGTTCATACCTGCTGTTTCTTCCGTAGCAGAAGCAGACTCTGTTGTATTTCCTGCCATGTCATCCGCGTTGTTTTTCTTACTGCCGCAGGCTGTAACACTGGCAAGCATCAGCAGAATCAGAGCTGCAGGTATTATTCTGTTCAGCTTTTTCATTTTGCTCACTCCTTTTTTCTTTGTGATTGGGTGTGTCTGTAAAACAGAAGCGCACTTTTGAACAAAATATCTGTCCGTTTTTTATTATGTTCGGAAAAATTCTTTTTATTCGGAAAAGGGAATTGTCAAATGGGATAAATTCGTGTAAAATATACCTAATTTTGTAAAAAAAAGTGTAACTGTTCAGTACCCCTCACAGTTACTGCTAAAATCCATCCTAAATCGCCTTTGGCGATGGATTTTAGCACTCCTGAATCATTTTCTTACGGTCAGCGCAGTAAATGCGCTGACCTGCTGAACAGTTACAAAAAAGTTTTCTAATTCAGAGGCAGGGAGATAAAGAAATGGAATTCAGACCATGTATAGATGTGCACAATGGAAAAGTGAAGCAGCTGGTTGGCGGAAGTGTGGCGGATATCAGTGACAGCGCGCAGGAAAATTTCGTGTCTGAGAAGGATGCAGCCTGGTATGCCAGGCTTTTTGAGGAAAAAAAACTGAAAAACGGGCATGTAATTCTTCTCAACAAGAAGGGAAGCCCCTATTATGAAAGCTCCAGGGAACAGGTTCGTTCAGCGCTCCGGGCATTCCCGGGAGGGCTGCAGGCCGGTGGCGGCATAACTGCGGAGAACGCCCATGAGTATCTGGACGCGGGCGCTTCCCATGTCATTGTCACTTCTTATGTATTCCGTGACGGGACGATTTCCTATGAGAATCTGAACCGCCTACTGGAGAACGTGGGAAAGAAGAAACTGGTCCTGGATTTAAGCTGCCGGAAAAAGGATGGTTCCTATTATATCGTTACCGACCGGTGGCAGAAATATACGAAGGTGATCCTGAATGAGGATGTGCTTGACATGTTTGCCTCCTTCTGCGATGAATTCCTGATTCATGCGGTGGATGTGGAGGGCAAGGTATGCGGCATTGAAAAGGATCTGGTGGCGCTTCTGGGAAGATGGAACCGGATACCCATTACCTATGCCGGCGGAATCCGCTCCCTGGAGGATATCCGCAGCATTAAGGAGCTGGGCCGGAATAAGATACACGTTACGGTGGGAAGCGCACTGAACCTTTACGGCGGCAGCCTTGATTTTGACAGGGTACAGGCATATGCGGAAGAAGAGCTGTGAGATACTCCGGCGGCTTTTAACGGTTTCTGGCGCGTAAATGTGGCGGGCTGGCCGGAAGTGAAAAAATATGATTTTGTACAGAGATATAAAAGGAGCGTTCCGATGCGGCAGATGCCGGTTTCAGAACGCTCCTTTTTAAATTCAATGGTCGTTTCGGTACATGGGGAAGCGGAGCCATTGGTGGAATCCATTACAACTGTACAGCTTATTCTACAAATATATATTTGATCAAAAAAGGCACATTGTGATGGTTCGTGATAAGACAGGTCAACAGGATGCCTGATCTTATAATTTGGTTACGTTAACAGCCTGGGGTCCTTTTTCACCTTCGACAACATCGTATTCCACAGCTGCTCCCTCGTCCAGAGACTTAAAGCCGTCCATGTTCAGTCCGGAGTAGTGTACGAAAACATCATGTCCTGCTTCATCAGAGATGAAACCGTAACCCTTTTGGTTGTTAAACCACTTTACTGTACCTTTGTTCATTCTAGGATACCTCCGCAAAAAAATAAGAATTAGTATGTTGCCTTGCAACATAGTCAGAATATCACAAGAATATTCGAATGTAAAGTGCTTTTTTACGTTATACCACTTATTTTCTGAAAATATTTACCAGTAATTTTCCCGGCTTACGCTTCCTTATTCAGCCTTGAAAATACCAGTTCGTAGCCATCGTTTCCATAGTTCAGGGAGCGGTTCACGCGGCTGATGGTGGCTGTGGATGCGCCGGTTTTCTCTGCGATATCCAGATAGGTTTTGTGATCACGCAGCATGGCGGCAACCTCAAAACGCTGGGAAAGGGAAAGGAGTTCATTCACGGTGCACAGATCTTCAAAAAAGCTGTAGCATTCCTCCTTATTCTCCAGTCTCAGAACAGCTTCGAACAGATGGTCCACTGCGTCTGTTTTTATTTTCTTGTTCATTTCTTTACCTCCGTACGATTCCTGTGTCTATCCAGGGAAGACAAAATATAGTTTACTTCTGTCCCTCATATACTGCGATTTTAACATACTAAAGTTTTAAAGTAAAGAAAAATGTCTGCGCCAGGAAGATTATGCTTGTCATGTAGTTTTCGATACTATATAATAAAGAACAGATATATATTATCATATATCCGGTTCCATATTTACAGTTTGGGAATTCCGGGCCGCGGTGTCCGTGCATGAAAGGACGGAAGACAGGAGCAGAGAATGACGATTTCGACAGAAGATTTACTGAACAGCATTTTGAAAAGCCTTGACAGAATTGATTATGTAAAGCCGGAGGATATTCCCAATATTGATTTATATATGGATCAGGTAACCACGCTGATGGACAGCAAGCTGAAAAACAGTACCAGGAATCCGGACGGCGACAAAATCCTTACGAAGACGATGATCAATAACTATGCAAAGAACAATCTGCTTCCGCCCCCTGTGAAGAAGAAATATTCCAAGGAGCATGTTCTGATCCTGATTTTTATTTACTATTATAAAGGTGTGATGTCCATAAATGATATCCAGACCATTCTCCAGCCGATTACGGAACGGTATTTTAAGGGGCAGTCCGATCTTACGCTGGAGGATATTTACAATGAGGTGTTCAGTCTGGAAAGGGAAGAGGTCGAGGTATTGAAGAAGGATCTGGTGGAGAAATTCACCAAAGCCGGCCAGACCTTCAAGGAGACGGAGGAAGAAGAGCGGAAGTTCCTGCAGCTGTTCTCTTTTGTCTGCATGCTCAGTTTTGATGTATACGTGAAAAAGCTGCTGATTGAAAAGCTTCTTGACGCATACAGCGCCGAACCGGCTCCTAAGGGGAAAAAAGGACAGCCTAAAAATGCCAGGGAAACTGCGGAAAATGGGCCTTCAGGTAATAATGCCTGAAAATTTACAGGATTTTTGTCAAACATTCTCTTGCCAATTTCGAAAAATGTGGTAAAATAATACCCATGGAGACATAGCTCAGCCGGGAGAGCGTTCGCCTCACACGCGAAAGGTCACGAGTTCGAGCCTCGTTGCCTCCATTTTTTTCGGAAAATTAATTTGGGCTCGTAGCTTAGCTGGGAAAGCGCTGCGTTCGCAACGCAGAGACCGAGGGTTCGAATCCCTTCGGGTCCACTCAAAAAGTTTAAATCCGAACTCTCTTATGGGGGTTCGGATTTTTTTATCGTTATACGGCGCTTACATACCCATGCTTTCATAGTGCAAAATCCCTCTGTAGAAAACAAATCTGGCGCCGAGAAGGCTGAAAAGACTTATCAGGACCAGTGCCGCGCACAGGGACAGCATATGCTGCCCGGTAAGGATCATTACCGGGACCATGCCGATAAAAGCGTAGGGCACAACAAAGAGCAGGATAAATTGCAGGATTTTGGGATAGATCATGATCGGATACCGGGCATAGGAGCCGATTTCGGTTATCATATAAGGAATGCTGGTCCTGCCGCCCGCATCGTACCAGAAGACCAGGCTGTTTGTAAGCAGGTAGCTGGACATACAGATTATGGTGCCGCAGAGGACAAAGAAAAGGCACATCAGCATGGACGCAGGACGGAAAATCCCCAGCCGGATCAGGCTGTAATTCAGGCTGATGAATCCGAACAGGACCACGCCGATCCCGTGAAGCCCCATGCCGCTAAGGAAGAAACTGGTCCGATAGTACATCTGGCTCTGCAGGGACATTGCGGTCAGCTTCAGAAAGTTTCTCATAAGGCGTACGCCTCCTTTTCCCGGGAAAATATGTGGGAAACCACCGTATCGATATCCGGGGCCTGGATGGAAATATCTTCAATGTCAAAGGCCTGGGATACGGCATTCAGGACAGTTTCCGCCCCGTAGGCCTGCATGGGGTAATCGATGCGGGTGACGCGGCCTTTCCTGGAAATCCTGGCATCCGGAAGATATTTACGGATATCGGACTTCTGGACGCCGGTGACCCTGATGGAACGCTCATGGACATACTGCTGCTTCAAGGTATCCAGAAACAGTTGTAAAAAAGCTTTCCGCCGGAAAGGACTATTGCGTCGTCACAGATTTCATCAATATCATCCAAATCGTGACTGGTGAGGAATATGCTGACGCCATTTTCCTGATTCATCTGCCTCAGAAAACTGCGGATGGTATACTTGATATTAATATCCAGGCCGATAGTCGGCTTGTCCAGGTATAAAAGCCTGGGAGAATGCAGGATAGCCATACCGATATCCGCCTTCATACGCTGGCCCAGGGAGAGCTTTCTTGCGGGAGAAGATAAAATCGGGGCAAGCTCCAGCAGCTGCACAATCATGTCATAGTTCTTCTTGTATTCTCCGGGATCCAGCCGGTACAGGGTTTTTACGGCCTGATAGCTTTCCTCGACAGGCAGGTCTGTCCAAAGATTGGATTTCTGGCCGAAGACAACGCCTCCGAAGATATTCCCTGCCGCTTTCCCGAACGGTGTCTGGACATCCTTACACACTGGTTTGAAAAAGGACGTTCCCGTGGAATTCTGTTTCCTAATAAATTTACGGGTAATTACCTAACCGTCAGTGCGCTGGAACAAGTGATGCGGCGAGCAGTATCCGATGCTGAGCTTCCAAAAAACGCAACTCCACACTGTCTCCGTCACAGCTTTGCAACTCATCTGATGGAGCAGGGCGTAGAACGGCAAAATATCCAGGCGCTGCAAAACTTTTAACGACGCACGGTCTGTGATTGACTACCTTGGAAAGTATACCCATAGGATTGCCATCAGTAATCACCGCATCATCCGCATGGACGATGAAAACGTTACTTTTTCTGTAAAAGATTACCGAAACAAAGGACAATGGAAAGAATGACCATATCCGGTGTTGAATTCATACGGCGGTTTCTGATGCATGTACCGCCAAAACGTTTTGTCAGGATTCGGCATTACGGACTTCTTTGTTCCCGCAGCAAACACAAGAAACTTACTTTATGCCGGAATCTCCTTGGATGTCGGAAGTACCTCTCGAAGCTTCGAGGCAAGGAGATGCCGGAAATATTAAAACAGCTTTATAAGATAAACATTTGTGTGTGTAAATCCTGTGGCGGGCATCTTGGAAAACAACAGCTTCGTATACCACAAAGATGTTAAAATCTTGTTCTTTCATACGTTTTCTGAAGCCTCAAGGTTTGAGGTTTTATTGTCGTACCTATTTATCCGGAAACACTTAATTTCTGTAGCTTCTGCAAGGAAAATCCTGTATAATCATGGGTAAGAACAAAAGATTGAAAGTCCATAGGTAATGGCTCCCCGGACACTCACTTTGTTCAATTAGGTCAAATCGAAAATGGTGTAAACGAAAGGGCCGTTCACTGGAATGCCAAAACTGCTTTTTCGTTTATCCCATCATCGATTCTAACCTAAAGAATTTAGTGCAGCTCCGAATTGCGCCGACCCGTTAATTATGGTAAAATAAAAGCAAAATTCGGGGAAAGAAGGTATTAGGTTATGGACAGAGAAGTATTGGATTTTGTAGTGAAAAAAACACATGAATTAATGGACGCTGCATCCTGCAGCAGCGAGGCGAAAGCGGCGGCCCAGGTTTGGCTGGATGCGGTCGGGACTGACAGGGAGGCGGCGGAGACGGCGAAGTATATTGCTGAGCTGGAAGCGGATATCGTGACGGTTGACGGATTAATCAGTTTTGCGCAGTCCGAAGCAGGAGCCAGTGTTTTCGGGGCTGACAATGCAAAAAATATTGCGGCCCATGCCAGGGAAATTAAGGCGGCCGGGGCTAAATATTGTGACTGTCCGGCCTGTGCTGCCGTGGAGGCGATTCTTGAAAAGAAAGAGCTGATGCAGTAGACAGATGTGAAAAACCACAGCAGTCTGTGATTTGAAAAAAGAAATGTATTTTTGCAGGGCATCAATCAGAAATGAGGGGTGCCCATTCTGATGCATGTGAGGAAAGAGGAGCGTATGATTAACAGAGAAGACATGCTGGAGCTTACGAGGCGGATGACGCTTTCGCGGACTTCCATAACGAGGATTGCAGGGTGTTATGTGGACAGGGACGGAGAGTTTGAGGGAAGTTTTAATACGAATTTTTTGAAATTATCTTCACCGGAAAGAGCGAAAAAGCTGGAATTGGCCAAAACAATTCCTTTTTCGGCAACCAATGTAAATCTGAAGGATTATGAATTCCCGGATAGCGTGCAGAAACCGGGGAGTATGTGGCAGATGCTTATGGCAATGAAAGCGTGCGGGCTGAAGAATGACGCTCTGATGGATACTTTTTATGATATGGTTATGGAACATTATCATGCGGCTTCGGAGTATGCAATCCTTGTTTTCCATGACTGCTATGATATCCCGGCAAAGGCTTCCGACAAGGAGCGGCTTTGGGAATCGGAAGAGGTATTTGAATATCTGATATGCGCGGTTTGCCCGCTGGTGGGGGAATATGAACCGGGAAAGCCGGAGTGCGGTTTTTTATTCCCTGCTTATATTGACCGGTGCGGGGATTCGGGGCGGATTCATGTATTTCAGGAGGATGCGCGGCGGCCCCACGGGGAGATACTGGATATTTTGGGAATCGGGGACGGGCGAAGCCATACATCTTTGCATGAAAAATCCGGAAGAGGACTGCATGGATGAATATGGAAGAAGGAAATTTGAACATAGATAACAAATGATGAAGTGAAAAAAACTCCGGCACACGCACATTTCTGCTGAAATGACAATGCGCCGGAGGGTCAGAAGAAGATATTAGTAAATTGAATTATTTTTGTCTTCTTGCTGCCCGGATTCCGTTTGGGTATTATTGCTGTTTTCCGCCGCCCCGAGCGTAACGGATAATGTTTTTTCCGTATAAGTTCCGCCGGTGGCAGGGATTTTAACTGTGATTTCCACGGTTTCCCCGGCGGGATAGTACTGCAGAAGTTCGGTCAGCTCCTGAATCTGCGTGATAGTTTTGCCGTCAAAGCCGGTAATCACATAGCCTTTTTTGATCCCGGCTTTATCTGCGCCGCTTCCTGGCGTTACGCTGGCTACATAGACGCCGGAAGGAATGCCATAAATGCTGTTAACAGATTCATTTACGGTAAGGCCGGAAATGCCGATGCTGGATTTCTGATCCGCGCTTACCTTAGTGCGGGTGGTTTCGTTCATGAGGGTTTCAATAATATCGGAAACTCTTGACATGGGGATGGCATAACCCATGCCTTCTACCTCGGTGCTGGCCATTTTGGCGGAGTTGATGCCGATGACTTCACCCTTCATGTTAACAAGCGCGCCTCCGCTGTTGCCGGGATTGATGGCGGCATCTGTCTGGATATAGGTAGGCAGGGCGGAACCGTCAGCAGAGGTATTTACTACCTGGGTATTGGAGCCCATGGTACGGTTCGTAGCGCTTACGATACCTGTGGTGACTGATTGGCCGTAGCCCAGTGCGTTGCCGATGGCTACCACTTGTTCGCCCACTTTCAGGGAATCGGAATCACCGATGGATGCAACTGCAATTTGCGACATGGTATCCGCTGAAATGCTTTCAAGAGGAACCGCAATTACGGCCAGATCGTTTGCGGGATCCGTACCCTTAACGTTTGCTTCGTAAACCTGGTTGTCGATGAAGCCTGCGGAAAGCGTATCCGCGTTTTCAATGACATGGTTGTTGGTTACGATTAAAAGCTCGGTATCATTTTTACCGATGATAATGCCGGAACCCCGGCTTTCTGTTTCCTGAGGAATGGTCTGTCCTCCGTAACCGAACATGCTGAAGTAATTTTGTATCTCCTGAACGGATTTATTGGTGATGGAAACTATGGAGGGCATGACGGTTTCCGCAATATCCGATACATCAAGGCTGCCCTTTTCAGACGCTGCGCCGGGAATGGCGGCTGCCTTTAAAAGACTGGCGGAGGTGTTTTCTGTGGCAGCAGTATTATCTGAAGTCTCCGTAGGGCCGATGAGTGTGTTGACAGCCTGGAAGGAGCCTGCGGCAACACTGCCGAAGAGCGCGGCGCTTAAAGTTATGGCGCCGATTTTTTTTACAAGCTTCCCTGCTTTTCCGGTTTTTTTAGGGCCTGAAGGCCTGTTGCAAGCCGGGCCGCCGGTTTCCGGCATCTGGTAATAATCATACATCTGGTTTCTGTTTTCATAGTTATTATTCTGATATTCAAACATAATGGTCAACTCCTTTTCACCTTTTTTATGAAAGAATCTTTATTTCCTGTTTCATAGATGTAGTATAAAAAGAAATTGTGATGGAATTATTATGGAATTGTGATGAGAGTGCGAAAAAAATGTGGTAATTTTGTGTTTGCTGCCAGAACTGTTATCTTTGCTCATGCAGAAGAAAATGAACGCGGCAGGGTTTTATAACGGAACAGAGTGTCCGGGCGGCTTTTACCTTAAGGTATCTGCTTTGTAATCAGGCAATATACCGGAAAAGATTGCGCAGTCAGCCGTTGCATGCTAGAATGCAATTAGTATGTGAATAAAGATGAAACCTGTTGTATGGGGGGGCAAGGGAGGAGATGCTTTTTTGGCTGTATGCGGAAAAGCTTAAGTATGAGGCATGATATATAACGGAACAGCTGGGAAAATGGTGTGGGAGGTACACGATGAGAAAATTTGATGACCCAAAAACGCAGAATCTGGCAAATGAAATAGAACGGCAGTATGGAAATCTGAGGAAATTTTCACAGAGAATTGAAATACCCTACAGTTCACTGGTGTCAATGCTGAATAACGGGGCATATACCATGAGCTATGGTACAATGTTAAAAATATGCATGCTGCTGGAGCTTGATCCCATTGATTTTACGCCGCTTACGGGCAGCAGGAGCATGGGTGAACATCTTTTGGAGAAACAGATTATGGACGCCTTTTCCAGGTTCAACCAGGAGGGAAAAAGAAAGGTTATGGAGCTTCTGGAAATTTATGTACAGATAGAAAAGTATACAGTATCATTTTCCCGGGTTCCCGACGGCGGAAAGCAGGAACAGGAAGTATAGGGGGCGGGGATACAGGGACAGGCCGGCTGTTGGGGATTGATTCCCATTTGACAAAACCATTGGAGAAGCGGAAAGACCAGGGGGGAACAGCCTGGTGGACGTACGTGACGAATCCAGCTTGCTGAAGGAAATGGCGTCCGGTAATTTTAATGTGCACAGTAATTTTGAAAGCAGTTATGTAGGGGAACTGAAGCAGCTTCTGCTGTCCATGCATGAGATTAACGTCAGGATGAGCGGGACCTTGCTTCAAATCAGGCAGGCTTCCGCCGAAGTGGCGTCCGGTTCGGAGCAGGTGGCCTCCGGCGCCCAGAGCCTGGCCCGGGGCGCGCCGGAACAGGCTGTTTCCGTAGAAGAGGTTTCCAGTACGATTAGCGGGATATCGGTCCGGGTGGAAAAAAATGCCCGGAATGCAAAACAGGCTGATGTGGAGGCGCAGAATAGGCGCAGTTATTAAGTTATCTGGCGGAGCAGTTCAAACTGAAGGAATTGCAGGAGTGTGTCTGATATGAATATGCAATAGGCGCAGATGATTATCTGCGCCTGTTGTGCCTTTTATTTTAAAGAGGCGAATAATATTAACATTTAGAATGTTTTTATTGCAGGATATTATCTATTGGTATATTGAATGCCTGTATCTGCTGGCGTATAATTTTTTTCAATAGAATTTACGGTAACTACGAATGAGAAAAAATTTATACGTTTTGGAAATTTTACAATATTTTTGCCATGACAAAAATTTAGTTGAATTTTTCAGTAAAGATGAGATATTGATAGGATATTGTCCGATTATATACGTGCCAAGAGAGTTTTGGTATGTTATTGTGGAATCGGTGGCAGTGGATTTGTTTAAACTGCAGCTGACATGTGATTTTAATAATGGAAGCTGTAATATAAAAACTGACATGGATGGAAGACTGTATCCTTATGCCGGTTTGTTTCACTGATAAACATAGCTTTTCAGCCCAATTACTGTACGCGGCAAATTCTTTTCCGGTTTTCGGGGGGGGAGGCTGCCTATCCTGAGCTGAAATCATTTCAGAAATATATCTAAAATAGTAAAAATTGAACAATAGAAGAGGAACAGCTAATCTGGGGGAAATTTCAGGTTAGCTGTTTTTTCCTTAAGGAGATTCCTTCAGGCATCTTTTTTTGTGCGGCGTGAACACTTTCGCCTGCCCGCAAAGGAATGGAGGGACTGAGAAGAAGTTCGGGGAACTGTCCGGCTTCCTGAAGCCGGAAGGGTAGCAAACTGTATTTTGTCGGCGATAATGCAGTGTATACTTTTTCAATGGAAATAAGCAATCGTTGGATTTTATGTTATATGTGACCGTATCCGGCTGGGGAAATTATGAGATTAAAGAATGGAAGCGCTGCTTTATGTTTTTTATTGGGGGCTTTCCTCCTAATAGGAGGATGTGCTGAAAGTGCTGATGAAAATTATGCAATGGGGCAGACCGAGGATGCGTATACGATTAAGGGCACGTTATCCGGGACAGAAAATCAGGACGAAAGGGTTCTGGCGGAAATAACGGCAAAAATGATACCCGCATTCATATATCAGGTACTATGGAAAGCGATATGAAAATAACTTATCGCTCCTCTGAGGAAGAAATCGTTATAAAAAGGGAAAATAACAAGGATGTAATTGACCAGGAAATAGTTATTCCCAGGGGGAAAGGCTGGATCAGTATATCTGATGGGGAAGGTGAGAGACGGTACAGCTTTGATTTGAAAATTACTGCAAACCAGAGGATTGACTTTGTGCCGGTGAAGGAGAATCCGTATGAAGATAAAATGAATAGCCTGGGACTGAGGCTTTTGGGGCGGCTGCTCGACAGACAATCCTTTGACCCTGAACTTGTGGCGGACTGGCCGTATGAGGTGAGCAGGAAGAATCAGGACTTTACGGATGATGCTCTGGCCTTATATGTTAAAATCGGGGCGCCGGTGACCGCTGTTATAGAAGGTTATACTCAGAAAGGAAGCCTGGATATTAAGATCGAGGATGAAGAAGGCGATATCTATTTTGAGGAAAGCGATATGCTGACAGGCAGCTATTTTGTGGATCTTGATCTTGAGGGCAGCTATATAGTGACTATTAGTGCGAGACAATATCGTTGTATTTTATTTGTATTATATGCTTATGGAAGTGCATCATCAGTTCCGTGAAAAAGAGATGATGGAGTTAAAGGTAAAAGTTTATTCCGGCCAGTTGGAAACAATCACGCAGACGCAGAAAAAAATCAGGCGGCTGCGGCATGATATGGTCCATCATATTATGCAGCTGTATAGTATGGCTTCGCTTAATAAGAACGCGGAAATGTTGGAATATCTTGATAAAATGGAGCAGGCAATGATAAATCCCAGGGAGCATGTCAGTTCGGGGGATAAGGATATCGATGGTATTCTCAATTTTATGCTGGAGAAAGCGGTATCTATTCTTAAAAAAGTTGATGTTCAGGTCAAAATACCGGAGGATTTGCATACCTGTTCATTTGAGCTGGCGGTTATTCTTGGAAATATTATTGATAATGCGATTGAAGCAGCACGGCAGACGGAGGAATGGCTGTCCCTGCAAATTACCGCGGATAAAGGGATACTTTTTATTCGTGTATCCAATTCATATTGTGGCTGCATTAAGACCTCAGACAATAAACTTCTAACGTCAAAAGAGGATAAGGAAAACCATGGCCTGGGACTGGATAGCGTAAAGGATATGATTAAAAAGTATAATGGTGATATGAAGATAACCTGCGATAAAAATATATTTACAGTGGATATATTACTTTATCTTACGGTGGAAAGTGGCTGAATGATTTTATATTGCTGGTCAGAAAATACCTTTGTGGGAAGCGTTATTTTTTAGAACAGTTATGTTTATTTATGAAAGCATTGACGCTTCTTAGGGGCATTTTCATAAGTGACAAAAAATAATAAAAAAATCACAAAACATATTTTTGCAAAAAATAAAAAAACATATTGACAGATTTGGGATTTTTTTGTATACTAACATTCGTCGGTTGGAGCGAAAGCCCGGACGACATAAGAAAGCCTCGGGGTGTGGCTCAGGTGGTAGAGCGCTACTTTAGGGAAGTAGAGGCCGCAAGTTCAAGTCTTGTCACTCCGATGGAAAAAGCCTGGTATTTACTAGGCTTTTTTGTTTTCGTGTTGCATTTTGTGTTGCATAGTATCAAAGTATTTATTTACTTTATCATTCAGCTGCTTCTTTTGGTCTTCTAATGCATGTCTATATACATTTTTGAGTGTTCCATCGTTACCCCATCCTCCGCGTTCCATAATATATGCATCAGGCATACCAAGCGCATGAAGGATGGAGGCTCCATAATGTCGAAGGTCATGAAATCTGAAATGCGGAACATTAGCTTGAATCAGAACGTGATTGAAGCGCTGGGTGATCATATTTGGATTTAAATTTGTTACATTGCCGGACTTTCCTTTTAGTTTTGCTCCTACGAAGTCAGGATAATCAATGAATCTGTCACCGGCGTAAGACTTTGGCTGCTTAATAATATACTTCCCATGTTCATCCATCACCATGTTGCGGCATACATGTACCTGGTTTCCAGATATATCCTCGTGCCGCAAGGCACAAATTTCACCCCGCCGCATCGGTCCGAAAGCTGCCAAAAGGATTGGAACTTCCATTTCTGTTCCTTCAGCGGCCGCGATAACCTTCTTTATATCAGCATCAGTTGGAATATAAAGCTCAGGTCTGCGTTTCTGCGGTAAAACCGTGTTGAGAGCAAAGTCAGGCCGATATATACGCAATACAGCCGTGATAAGTGCATGATTGTCCCGTACACTTTTGGAAGAATGCCCCATACTGAAATTATTAACATGCTCCTGTATAATATCCTGTGTTATTTCTCTTATTTTTATTTTTTGAATATCATTATAATTTTTTACAGCTCTCTTGTATTCTCTGATACTGGCGGGAGACAATACAGGTGTTCTTTGTGTTATATAATGTTCTAATGCATCGCCAAAGGTTATATCTTCCCCAGCAGGCTTCTTTTTATTTATTTGGTATTCGGCAGCCATGAATTCTGCCTCTTTTCTTGTTGGCGCCGTGAATGACTTATAATGTCTTTTCCCGCTATCGTCAGTATAATCGTAGGCCTGTGCCCTCCAAGAGCCAGATGGTAGTTTTTTTGCTTTTGCCATGATTTCTTCTGTACCTCCTTATTTTTGCGTAAAAAAATAACACCTGTACAGGTGCCGGAGTTTTGTGGTAAAATATCCTTGTGATAGGGATGCTTTACCGGCCTCCAGGCCTGTATAGTATTCATTTGGTTTTGCCCTGGCGTTGGCGCGCCGGGGCGTTTTTTCTATATTTAAACTTTCGTTAGTTTATTGAAAAGGATATTGG
>NZ_VUMI01000030.1 GCF_009696275.1 Eisenbergiella porci | reverse complement strand
GGCGGTTGACGGAAACCGTATTGGCAGTAACCGGCACAAGCTATTACCACAATAATAAGGATATAAGAACGGCTGGGATATTGACTATATAACCTTACCAACACATTTACGGACTAACACCAAAATATTAAATATTTTCAATAAATTATATGATATAAATATCTGGATATTCAAAGTTTTGACGGACAAAAATCGGGAAGAAGAAACATGGTACAACCATATTACCCAAATGCAAACAATATGAAATATATGCGCAGAGAGTTAAAAATACATGGTTTTATCAATATTGAATTATTTTCCTTCCTATAGTATGCTGTTTACAATAGGATACGGGGGAAGCAAAGCATGGATATCAGTGTATTAATCGTAGATGATGACAAATTAGTAGTGGATAAGCTTGTAGAAGGAGTAAACTGGACACAACTTGGTATCGGCACGGTGCTTACTGCATATAACATCAGGCAGGCCATGGAAATACTGAACGAGGTATCCGTAGATATCCTCCTGTCAGATATTGAGATGCCTCAGGGAAGCGGACTGGAGCTGCTGGAATGGGTACGGAATAAGGAAATACCTGTAGAATGTATTTTTTTAAGCAGCTATGCTTACTTTGCTTACGCACAGAAAGCAATTAATTTAAAGTCAAGGGAGTATATGCTCAAGCCCGTCTCCAACAGGGAACTTGAGGAGGCCTTGAGAAGTATTGTGGAAGTAATTAGCAAGAAACGTGAGGTCCAGGCAGAGGGGCAGGATAAAAGGGCGGCTTTTTGGGAGCGGTATCTGCTGCAGGAAAATGGGAATCCCGCTTTGCTGGAAAAGGCATACAGGGATGGAATCTGTTTGGCAGAGGCGGAATATAACCTGGAAATTATCAAGGCATTCCCGGATTCCGATATCAGAAAGAAAAAGGATCTGGTGTTGTATCATTTTGTCATTGAAAATATAGCTGCTGAATATCTGGAGGAGCATCAAATCAGTCTGGAGGCGGTTATCAGGGAAAGTGATTACGAGTGGGTGCTGGTTATACGGGGCAGCGGAACGCCGGAGCAGCTGAAGGAGGATTCCATTCAGCTGAAGGCCTGTCTGGATAAAGCGCTTCATATGAGAGTCTGTATCTATATGGGTTCGCCCGCTTTAGTCCAAAAGCTGGGAGAAAGCAAAAAAATCCTGGAGCAGATGGAACAGGAAGCCGTTCCCGGAGACAGTGGCATGCTGTATGAGGAGGAATGGGACAAAAGGGAAATTGCATATGTATCGCCGCCGTGGGAGATATGGGAAAAAGAAATGACGGCTTCAGATATGATTGAGGATACACAGGAAAAGCTGCTGTGCTTCCTGAAGGATCTCTGGGACAGGAACCAGGTAACGATTTCGGTTTTAGAACAGTTCAGAAGAGAAATGATGCAGATGATTTACCGTTACCTGAATAAGCAGGATGTGCTTATTACCAGGATCTTTGACGGCAAGGAGTTTGACGAGCATTATGAAAAGTCTGTTGCCACGCTTCCTGATATGGAAATGTTTATTAAGTATATATTCGAAAAGCTGGCAGGCTTTCAGCACCAGGATAACCGTCAGGAATCAGTTGTGGAACAGATGAAGCAGTATATTAATGAAAATCTGAAAGAGGACCTTTCCAGGAAGACGCTTGCAAAAGCTGTATATCTTTCTGAAGATTATGTCTCCAAGATTTTTACGAATGTAACAGGAATATCCATTCCCAATTATGTGGCTTCCTGCAGGATGCAGAAGGCGCAGGAGTTTTTGAAGTATTCTTCCCTGACTGTAAGCAAGATAGCCCTGGAGGTGGGGTACAGCAATTTCTCCTATTTCAGCAAAACCTTCCGGGACTATGCGGGATGTACGCCAAATGAGTACAGAAACAGGGTTAAGAATTAGTAGCAGTTAGTTTCTGAACGGTTACAGGAGTTAAGGTCAGTATATTATAAGAAAAATGATACTGTGGGAAAAACAGACGGCCGGAGAAAATTGTTCATATTCTGAACATATTTCCGGCTGTCTTCTTTTTTTTGTTATTTTCCGGGATTATGCATACTTTAACAATAAATTTTTGCACAGTTTTAATAAAGATTAACATTTTTAAGCTGTGAATAACAAAATTGTGTATTTTTTTATTATTCAGGTCTGCTGAAAAAACCTTTTTTTTGTTAACAGAAGAACTTAGAATTTATAGATAAATTGTTTGTGAAACTGTACAATGTACCCATAAATAAAAACAATTGTTTGTGTAATTGTTCAACAAAACTAATGACTAATATACTGATAGACGGAAAACAGCACAAAAATTGTAAATAAGAGGGAGTGAAGAAAAGAGTGGCACGACAGAAATCAGCAGTAAATGTTGCACAGCCGGTCAGTTTCGGAAAGAGGTTAAAAAGAAGCAGTTCCCTATATTTATTGATGCTTCCTTCTCTTGTGATTATGTTTCTATTTACCTATATACCGATGTACGGCGTAACCATTGCATTTAAGGATTTTATGCCTGCCCGGGGAATTATGGGAAGCAGCTGGGCAGGACTTAAGTATTTCAGGCAGTATTTTAATTCCTACCAGTTCTGGATTACCATTAAGAATACCCTGGTAATCAGTATCTACAGTATTATTGTTACCTTCCCGCTGCCGATTGCGCTGGCCCTGATGTGCAATCAGATGACAAGAAAAGGGTTTAAAAAGTTTTTCCAGGTATCCACATATCTTCCGCATTTTATATCCACCGTTGTTATGTGCGGTATGATTATCCTCTTCCTGTCTCCCAGCCAGGGGATTATAGCAAAGCTGCTGGGCTATCTTGGAATCACACTACCCAACCTTATGGGGCAGCCTTCCGCTTTTTCCAGCATTTATGTATGGACGGAAGCATGGCAGCATGTAGGATGGGACAGTATCCTTTATATAGCGGCCCTGTCAGCGATCGACCCTTCCCTGTATGAAGCGGCTACCATGGACGGCGCAAGCAAATGGCAGAAGCTTGTAAACATCGATATCCCGATGCTTCTTCCTACCGCAACAATCATGTTTATACTCCGTACCGGAAGCATTATGAGCGTTGGATTTGAAAAGGTTTATCTGCTTCAGAATACCCTGAACAGCAGTGCAAGTGAGATTATTTCCACTTATGTGTATAAGATGGGTCTGGTAAGCAGCCAGTATAGCCTGTCGGCGGCAATTGGCCTGTTCAACAACATAATAAACCTGGTATTGCTCCTTTCTGTGAATTATATTTCGAAGAAGATGAGTGATACTTCACTGGTATAGGGGGAAGAAAAATGGCGCGACAAAAAGAAATAGCCAGTACCGGAATAAAAGTCAGAAAATCAGCAAATGACAAAGTATTTGATTTTTTCCTTTATCTTCTGGCAGCTATCATCATAATAATTGTTTTGTATCCGATGTACTTCATTGTTATTGCTTCTATCAGCAATCCGGCGGATGTATCGGCAGGAAATATTGTATTGCTGCCCAAAGGAATCAATTTCAAAGGTTATATGAAGCTCGGGGAATATACGCAGCTTTGGGTCGGATATAAGAATACCATACTATATACATTATTAGGGACAGTGCTTTCCCTGGTGGTAAATATTCCGGCCGCGTATGCGCTTTCCAGAAAGGAATTATGCGGAAAGAAGCTGTTTACAATTTACTACCTGATCCCCATGTTCTTTACAGGCGGCCTGATACCTACCTATCTGGTAGTAAAGGATTTCAACCTGCTTGATAATTTCTGGGTAATGGTAGTTCCATTCTCTGTTATTACTTATTATATTATTGTGGCAAGGACGTTTTTTAACAACAGTATCCCGGATGATTTATGGGAAGCCGCCCAGATTGACGGCTGCGGCAACCTGAATTTCTTCTTCAAAATCGTTCTTCCCCTTTCCAAGGCGGTAATCGCGGTAATCGCGCTGTGGACGGCGGTTGGACAGTGGAATTCCTACTTTAATGCTTTGATTTACCTGAGAAGTCCCGAACTGCAGCCCCTGCAGCTTGTTTTGAGAAATATTCTGATAAGCAACCAGAAAATCAGCGCCATGACCACAGGCGCCGCCGCAGTTGAGGCAAAGCAGATGGCCGACCTGATTAAATATGCAATCATTGTAATATCCTCGGCGCCTATTATGTGTATGTACCCTTTTGTGCAGAAATACTTCAATCAGGGCGTTATGCTAGGTTCCCTGAAGGGATGAGAAAAATTACAGGCAGTCTGTCCGCTGAATGTGCGGACCTGCCTGAACTGTTTCAAAGGTATTACTTGCTTCGTAAGCAAATGTACATTATAAAATGTTATTAAAGAAAAGGAGAGATGAAAATGAGCTATTGGAAAAAAGCACTGAGTATTGGTCTGGCAGCAGTAATGACCGCATCCATGCTTGCAGGCTGCGGCGGAAGCGGCGGATCTGCAAAGGAGACGGCAGCATCGGGAGGGGATACTGCAGGAACCCAGGCTGCGGCGGATAATACGGCTTCAGAGGATATTCCTACCTATACAATCGCAACTGTTCGCTGGACGGATGCATGGCCTACTGATTTCCTGGAAAGCGGATTTATGAAGGAACTGGAAGAAAAGCATGGAATCAATATTGAGTGGCAGGTTTATTATGACAGTGATTGGCAGGAGCAGAAATCCCTTCTGCTGGCATCCGGGGACCTTCCTGATGCATTCTTTGGTTCTATCTGCCTGAAGGATACGGATATTGCCCAGAATAAGGACTATTTCCTGGAGCTTACCGACCTGATTGATCAGAATATGCCTAACCTGAAAGCAGTTTTTGAAAAAGAACCCGAGCTGCTGGCACGGGCAAAGGATCGTAATGGGGAAATCTACAGCCTTGTAAAGAAGCTGCCCTTAAGGCCTGAGGTATGCGGCAATGTTCTGTATATCAATAAGGACTGGCTGGATAATCTGGGGCTGGAAGTTCCCAAGACCTATGAGGAACTGGAAAGTGTACTGGAAGCATTTGCAACTCAGGATGCGGATGGAGACGGCGATCCCACAAATGAAATCGGAATTACCGGCAATGTAAGCTTATATACCTTAAGCGGATGTTTGAGAAGCTATCTGTCACCCTTTGGTACCATGGTAAGCAGGGATAACAACTATATGGGCCTTGTAGACGGGAAACCTGTATTCATGCCGGTGGAAGAAAACTATAAAGAATCAGTTAAATGGTTCAGCGACATGTATCAGAAGGGAATTATCGACCCTGAGTTCTTTACCCAGGAAGAATCCATGAGAAGAAGTAAACTGCAGGCAGAAGGCGGTTCACAGGTAGGCCTGGTTTCCGCATGGACTGCAGATGCTGAGACAGGTCTGAACGCAGGACAGTTCATTCCTCTTGAAGCCGTTACAGGACCTGATGGAAAACATCATGTTGAAAATGCGCAGAACTTCCTTGATATTTCTGACAGAGAGCTTTTAATCACAAAGAACTGTGAAAATCCTGAGAAGCTTCTTGCATGGGCGGATGATTTCTATACGGATCTGGCTTCACTGCAGACCTTCTACGGCTCCATTCCGGATCAGGTGAAGGATAACGGAGACGGCACCTATGAAGTACTTGTTCCTACTGACGGAAGTTCACTGGATACATCTGCATGGTCCAATTCCATGCGTGACTTCGGGCCGAAGTATATGAATCCTGAATTCTATGATAAGGTAAGCCTTCCTGCAGACCAGGGCGATGGAATCAAGCTGTCTGAGGACGCTGTCAACGGCAAATATGTTGCTGAGGACAATGTAGTCGCTTTCCCTATGGTAAAATACACAGATGAAGAACTGACACAGCTGACATCTCTTGGTACGGATATTTATAAATACGTGGAAGCACAGTTCGCACACTGGGTAGTTGACGGAGGCATCGATGAAGAATGGGATGCTTACCTGAAACAGCTGGATAACATGGGCTTACAGGATCTGCTGACAATTCAGAACCAGGCTTATGATGCATACCTTGAATCCATGGGCAAATAAATAATTACCGGGTGCATATCCTGTGGGGTGTGCACCCTGTTTTTAGCTGAAGAGCAGAGTAAGAAAGGATAAATTATGATTTTAGAAAAAAACAACTGTCTTATTTACCAATACGATAATGAAACAGTCCAGATCGAAGCATGGGGGAAGGATGCGGTCAGAATAAGGGCCACCATGAATGCTTCTTTTACCGGACATGACTGGGCGCTGGAGGAAAAGCCGGAGAGCCTGGGAGAAATACAGATATATGATGACAAGGATGCATCCGCTGTTGTCTATGCCAATATGTACAGCGGGAAAAATGAATCCTTTGGTTCCCTTACAAACGGGAAAATCACGGCAACAGTCAATGCGGACGGCGTAATCTCCTTCTATAACCAGGACAAAAAGCTTCTTCTTAAGGAGCAGTGGAAACGGCTGAAGGACACACCCAGTATGCCCTTAAATGTTTACGGCAGGGAATTTAAAGCTGTAGCGGGAGATTCCTTCCGTACAGTTTCCAGGTTTATAGCGGATGATGATGAAAAAATATTCGGAATGGGACAATATCAGCAGAAATATATGAATATGAAGGGCTGTATGCTGGAGCTGGCGCAGAGAAATTCCCAGGTAAGCGTTCCTTTTTATGTGTCCAGTA
Source organism: Eisenbergiella porci (assembly GCF_009696275.1). Taxonomy (GTDB): domain Bacteria; phylum Bacillota; class Clostridia; order Lachnospirales; family Lachnospiraceae; genus Eisenbergiella; species Eisenbergiella porci. The sequence continues at coordinate 62,514 of NZ_VUMI01000030.1, read as the reverse complement.
TCGGTTACGGATTCCTATGGAATAATCCGGCGGTAGGCAGGGTAACCTTCGGTATAAACGGTACGGAGTGGCTTGCTGAATGTACGAAGGAGCTGGATTATCTTGTTATTGCAGGAGATACGCCGGCGGAAATAGAAGAAACCTATATGGGGCTTGTAGGTAAAGCGCCCATGATGCCTGATTATGGAATGGGCTTCTGGCAGTGTAAGCTGCGCTATCAGACACAGGAGCAGCTGTTGGAGGTTGCCAGGAAATACAAGTCACTGGGACTTCCTCTGGATGTGATTGTTGTGGACTTCTTCCATTGGACACAACAGGGCGAGTATAAATTTGATGAAAAATACTGGCCGGATGTCCCGGGAATGTGCAGGGAATTAAACGAGATGGGAATCAGGGTTATGGTTTCCGTATGGCCAACCGTGGATTACCGTTCGGAGAATTTCCAGGAAATGATGGAAAAAGGTTATCTGGTACGTACGGAAAGCGGTGTGCGCATTGCCATGACCTGCTTTGGCCAGGAGCTTTTCTTTGATGCTACAAACCCGGATGCCAGAAGCTATGTATGGAGCAAAATCAAACAGAACTACTGGGATAAAGGTGCAAGGCTGTACTGGCTGGATGTGGCGGAGCCGGAATACACTACCTATGACTATTCCAATTACAGATATCAGCTGGGAAGCGTAATGGAAGTAGGAAATATTTATCCGAAAATGTATACACAGGGCTTCTATGAAGGTATGAAGGAGCAGGGGGATGAAATGCCCGTAAACCTGGTTCGTTCCGCCTGGGCCGGCAGTGCGAAGTATGGCGCGCTTGTTTGGTCAGGTGATATTGTCAGCACCTTTGAATGCTTCCGCAGGCAGATGAGGGCGGGGCTTTCCATGGCCATGGCGGGAATACCCTGGTGGACAACCGATATCGGCGGTTTTCACGGCGCCAGAGGGGATGATCCTTCCTTCAGGAAGCTTTTTATCCGCTGGTTCCAGTATGCATGCTTCTGTCCGGTAATGCGCCTCCATGGAAACAGGGAGCCGCAGAAGGGCTTTGAAGGAGATGTGGTATCCGGAATCGGCCTGTTTGGATCAGGGGCGGATAACGAGGTATGGAGCTTCGGGGAGGAAGTCTTTGAAATCTGTAAGAAATATATGTTCCTGAGAGAAGCGCTCAGGCCTTATATAAAAGAACAGATGCTTTTGACCCATGAAAAGGGAACGCCTGTGATGAGACCTCTGTTTTATGATTTCCCTCAGGATAAAAAGGCATGGGAAGTGGATGACACCTATATGTTCGGTACGGACTTCTGCGTGGCACCGGTAATGGAAGAGGATGTATATGAAAGATCCGTATATCTTCCCCTGGGCTGCAGCTGGAAGGACGTATTCAGCGGTATCTGCTATGAAGGCGGGCGGACGGTTACCGTGGATGCCCCCATGGATAAAATTCCGGTGTTTATAAAGGCCGGAAGCAAATGGGAAATTAATGTGTAAAGTAAACCGTAACTGTAAAGGAACGGGACAGCTGCTGCAAACCAGTAATCGGCAGTCTGGAAACAGTTGCTTTGACTGCGGATAGCGATATAATAGAATTGAAGGAAATGCCTGGCAGGGAATCTTATGTGGTCTTTTTATCCTGCCAGGCAATTTTACTATTCCGGGAGGAAATGACATGGCGGAAAAAAATGAAAAGAAACATAAAAGTATGGGAAAGCTCACCATACAGGTCATGATTCCTGTAATTATTCTGTTTCTTGGAATTCTTGTGGTTATGTTCCAGAGCATGTTTGAAGCCAGACAGCTGGTATACCGTTATATCGAGGACACGGCAAGGCTCTATGTGGAACAGATTAATACGGATATTACTAAAATCAATTATGAAATTGTTACCCTCACGAGTAAAAAGGGGGAAGCGAACAACATACCTGCCGGAGTCAGGCCGGAAGACAGTCAGTATTACCCCATTCTTAATGAATTAGTGGAGCAGAACCGCAATCTGAAAATACGTTATAAGGAGCCATGCTGCTTTTTTGTTTATCTTGAGGAAGCAGATTTATTCATATCCGATAGCGGAAGCGTTTTCAAGGACAGCCAGAAACAGGGGCTCAGCAATGTTCTTATGGAAGAACTGCGAATGAGGAAAGGGGAGAGGACGCCTTATTCGCAATGGTATTTTGTCAATGACGGAGAACAGGATTATGTATTCAGCCGTTTTTCAAAGAATGGGATGACAATGGGATGCGCAATCAGGCTGGAGGAATTGTTTAATACGCTTCATATCAACAGCCTGGGCTATGAAGGAATTCCATATATCCTAGATAAAGATGGGACAATTTTTGTATCCTCCAGGGACAGGGATAAAATTGATCCGGAGACGCTGAAGCGGATTGCCGGGAAAAGGGCAGGAATCTTTTCGGAGAGCGTAATTTATTCCTTTCCTATCAGCGGAATCATAGGCGAAACCCGGGCATTTCATATAATGATATCACCAAGCGGCGGTATACTTGAAAAAATTATGCGCCTGCAGGTAATTCTTGTATTCCTTTCCATAGGAATTATCGTTGGATGCGCGCTGGTGATCAGGGTATACTATCAGAGTGTCCTCAGGCCTATGAAGCAGTTTGTAAACAGCCTGAAAAATACGGAGGAGGAGCAGTGGATCAATGAAAACGGAAACAACAATATTCTGGAGCTGGAAATGGCAAGCAAGGAGTTCAAGGGACTGCTGCGGAAAATAAAGGCGCTGAAAATCGACATTTATGAGAAGGAGCTTGCCCGCCAGAAAACGGAGCTGGAGGCTATGCAGATGCAGATTAAGCCCCATTTTTATCTGAACTGCCTGAGCCTGATTCACGGAATGGCCGATGTGGCTAAACAGGAAAAAATTGTTTATATAACATCAATTCTGTCAAATTACATGCGTTATGTCATGAGGGATGCCTTTGAGCCCAGACAGCTGAAGGAGGAAATCGAATTTATCCAAAACTATGTGGAAATTCAGCAAATCCGGTATGGAAAAGAGGCATTTTCCTTTGAAGTCATTATGGATAATAATATGGAGGAATATCTTGTCCCCACACTCATCATCCATAATTTTGTGGAAAACGCGATTACTCATGCCGTATCTCTGGATAACCATGTGGAGATTACCTTATACATTGTAAATGAAAACTATGAGGATGGTGAATATCTGTATATCTGTGTTTCCGACACCGGAAAAGGATTCCCGCCGGATATTCTGGAAGCAATTGAGCAGGATAAGCCTATTTATTATAATGACAGGAAGCACATCGGCATTCAGAATTCGCTGAAAAGGCTGAAAATCATGTACGGGGATAAGGCAAAAATAAATTTTACCAATATGGATGAGGGCTATGGAGCTGTTGTTGAAATAACCATTCCTGTGAAGAAGCCATAAAACAGTTAATTATTTCTTCGTGGACAGTAATCTGCGGCTTGCCGGGCGATGCATAAAGGCGCATAAATCAGCCGGTGTGTTTGACTATGCCCATAAAGTATTGTAAACTGAATTGTAGCTGTAAAGGATTTGAACAGCTGCACTGAATTTATAACAAAAACGGGAGGGCAGACAAATGAAATTTTCAGAAATGCCTTATGAAAGAGTGGATTTCAATAAGGTAGAGGAAGAATTCAAACAGCTGATGAAGGAGTTTGGGGAAGCTGCTACAGGGGAAGGACAGTTTGCCGTACATCAAAAATACTACCGGCTCAGGGATAAGGTGGATACGATGATGACCATTGCACAGATCCGCCATGACGTGAATACTGCCGATGCTTTTTACAGCGCGGAGCAGGATTACTATGATGAGCAGAGCCCGAAGTACAGCAACATGATCATTGAATATCAGACACTGCTGTATGATTCCCCTTACAGGAAGGAACTGGAGGAGAAAATAGGAGCCGTGGCCTTTAAGAACATGGAGCTTGCCAGAAAATCCATGGATGAGATATTGATTCCCCTGCTCCAGGAAGAAAACGCGCTTACCACAACCTACGAAAAAATTCCGGCGGAGGCCGAATTTGACTGGGATGGGGAAAAAGTAAATATCTCACGGATCAAGGCCTACATGAAGGATACGGATCGAAGCATCCGGAAGAAGGCCTGGGATAAGCTGTCCGCCTTCTTTTTGGAGCATGAGAAGGAGCTGGACGATATCTATGACAAGCTGGTGAAAAACCGCACGGAGCAGGCCCGGAAAATGGGTTATGAGAACTATGTGGAGCTGGGCTATTACCGCATGGGACGCAACTGTTATGATAAGGATGCGGTGGAAGCCTTCCGGAAGCAGGTAAAGGAGGATTTCGTCCCCTTTGTGGAGAAGCTTCATGACAGAAGGAGAGTGCGTCTGGGCCTGGAGAAGCTTTCCTTTATTGATGAGGGTGTTTATTTTAAGGATGGTAATCCCAAGCCCACAGGAACGCCGGAGGAAATCCTGGCGGCAGGGCAGCGGATGTACAGCGAGCTTTCCGTGGAAACAAAGGAATTCTTTGATTTCATGAGGGAAAATGAGCTGTTTGATGTGCTGGGCCGTAAAAATAAGAGGGTGGGAGGCTACATGACCTACCTTCCCGTATATCAGGCGCCCTTTATTTTTGCCAATTTCAATGGAACCAGCGGAGATGTGGATGTGATCACCCATGAATGCGGACATGCATTCCAGGGGTATTTGTCCGGTAAAGATCCCATCCGCGAGCACAGCGATATTACGATGGAGACGGCGGAATGCCATTCCATGTCCATGGAATTTTTCACGGAAAAATGGATGGACTGGTTTTTCGGAGATAAGGCGGATGCTTACAGGGAAATGCATTTTGAAGATGCGATGATGTTTATTCCCTATGGCTGTATGGTGGATGAGTTCCAGCATATTGTTTACGAAAGCCCTGAGCTGACCCCGGCGGAGAGGAAGGAAGCCTGGAGCAGGCTGGAGAAGGAATATAAGCCTCATCTGGATTATGAAGGAGATCCCTTCTTCGGAAACGGCGGTTTCTGGCAGCAGCAGCACCATATTTACAGCTTCCCCTTCTACTATATTGACTATGTAATTGCACAGACGGTTGCCTTTGAATATAAGCTGTGGATGGATGAGGATTTTGATGCGGCCTGGAAGAGCTATCTGAAGCTGTGCAGGCTGTCCGCTTCGGACTTTTTTACGAACATGATAAAGGAAGCGGGGCTGAAGCTTCCCTTTGAGGAAGGCTGTATGAAGGAAATCGCGGAGAAACTGGAAAAGAAGCTGATGAAAGAAGCATAATATTGTATGAATTATATTATCTTGGACCTGGAATGGAATCAGGGAAACGAACAGAAGGAAAAACAGCTGAAGGAGCTGCCGTTTGAAATTATTGAAATCGGTGCGGTGAAATTAAACAGCCGCATGGAAATATGCGATAGCTTCCATGAGCTGATACGGCCGCAGGTTTATAAGGAAATGCATTATATGACAAAGAAGCTCCTCCAGCTTGATATGGATGAGCTTCAGGACAGCCGCGACTTCCCTGAGGTAATACGCAGTTTCCTTGCCTGGTGCGGGACTGAGGAGTTTATGTTCGGCACCTGGGGGCCGCAGGATTTGACGGAGCTTCAGCGGAATATGAAATATTTCGGTCTGCCGCCGCTCAGTCCCAGGCCCCTGAAGTTCTATGACGTCCAGAAGCTGTTCAGCATTGCCTTTGAGGATAAAAAATCCCGCCGCAATCTGGAATATGCGGTGGATTATCTTGCCTTATCCAAAGATGTCCCGTTCCACAGGGCATTGAGCGACGCCTACTATACGGGCCGGGTGCTGGAAAAAATCAAGGATCCGCAGGTACTGCAGAAGGTTTCCTTTGACGGCTTCAACGTCCCCCATAATAAGAGGGATGAGATTCATATAGTTTTTGATGATTATGCGAAGTATATTTCCAGGGAGTTCAGTGATAAAGGAGAGCTTCTTGCGGATAAAGAGGTGGCTTCCACAAAGTGCTATCTGTGCCACCGCAACCTGAAAAGAAAAATCAGATGGTTCACTCCCAACGGAAAGCATTATTACAGTGTTTCCTATTGTGAGAAACATGGATACATGAAGGGGAAAATCCGTATCAGGAAGGCGGATGACGATGGGGTTTATGCGGTAAAGACCATGAAGTTCATTTCCGAGGAGGAGGCCGCTGAGATTTTCCAGAAAAAAGAAAGGGCGCGGGAGATACGCAGGATCAAGCGCCATAAAGAGGCAGCAGGGGAGGAATAATCCCCTGCTGTTTTAAATTTGGTGCGTTAACCGGAGGATAGTTAAGATAATTTCAGTCCCGGATAACCAGGCAGAAGGGATGTCCGCCAGGATCGGGCAGCGTAATCCATTTACTGCCGCCATACTGGGCAGCTGCGGGCCTGGCATCCGGACGGACAGCCTTTACCAACGCTTCATGCAGCGCCTTCTTACCTTTAAAGAAAGGATTAATACCCGTCAGGTCCCTTCGTATATCTGTCAAAATCAATGGTACTGGTTTTCCGCCGTTTGCTGCGTTTCAGGCTGATTTTCCGCCTTTTTCCAAAGCTGTAGTTCCCTATGAGGGAAATGACATATATTATCAGGAACAATACCAGAACAGCGATAGCGACGCCAATCAGGATTAGCTTGATATTAATATAGTAAACCTTTCTCGGAGCAACACTTGGTTTCGTCGTCTTATCGGAAGAGGTTACCTTCTGAGGGACCATTTCAATGGAGGCGCTTCCGACAAAGGTGCCGTTATAGGTAAAATCAATTTTTACCGCAGTACCCTTTGCGCTGTCGTCATAGTTCAGGCTGGATTCCAAATCCTTATAATCCGCGGTGTTGGGGAGGACAATGATATCCGAGGGATTGATGGTGAGCAGCGGAGAAGAATTTCCAAACACATCGCTGTCCGATTCAAAAAAGCTGTTATTCCCCACGGCGTATCTGGTGTCCGCTTCTGAGACATTAACCGCGCGGAAATTGCTGAAACCGTAATTAAACAATTCTATGGTATCCGTGTACTGCGCGGGTGATTCTTCCTTCAGAATCACGCATATGAGCTTGAGCCCATCCTTCTGCGCGCAGGATACAAGGGTCTGCCTGGCTTCGGAGGTATAACCGGTCTTGCTGCCCACAAGGTATTCGTAGGCATAGGTTTTACCGGGATACAGCTGGTTCTTGCTATGGATATTCATTTCCTGGCTGACGGTTGCAGAAGCGGGGATGGTGTAATTGGCCGTATCCGACATTTTGCACAGCAGGTCATTGGAAAAAAAAGCGCGTGCGATGAGCGCCAGATCATAGGCCGAGGTGTAGTGATTCTCATCAAAGGTTCCATTTGTGGTCACAAAATGGGAATCCCTGCAGCCAAGCTCCCTGGCCCTCTGATTCATCAGATCCACAAAGGCGCCCATGCTTCCGCTGATGTGTTCGCCGATGGCGTTGCCCACCTCATTGGCGGAGCCTACGAGCAGGCCGTATAGCGACTGCTCCATGGTGATCTGCTCTCCCGGCTTAATGCCGATGTTGGAATCCGTCTGCCAGTCAATGCTTGCGACCGCTTCATTGGAGTAGGTTACAATATCGTCAAGAGGACAGTTCTCGATTGCGATCAGGGCAGTCAGGATTTTCGTAACGCTGGCGGGATAGAGCTGATCATGGATATTTTTTTCATAAAGAATGGCTCCGGTATTAGATTCCATAATTATGGCGGCCTGTGCCCCGATCAAGGGCCCTGCGGGCCAGTTTTCCCACTCATTGGACTGGACGGGAAGCTCTTTGCGGGCTTCTGCCTCCTCCTGAAAGCTGTTGCCGCCGGCAGCAGGCGTTGCTGCCGCAGTCAGGGGAGCGGAAAGAAAAAGTACCGGTAATAAGAGCAGAGAGGACAGAAAACACACAACGCTGCGGCCTGTCCTGATATGGATAAGAGAAGATAACTTCATTAACATCACCTTTATTCCTGCATAAACGGACCGATGGAGCAAAGGGCTAAATTCCGGGCCGTATACAGTTTTTTCCGTGCCGGATAAAAGAAATGCGGCCCAAAAGACAGACTTACCGCATTTTTTATCTGCTAGTATACATTTTTACCGCTTTCATCATACACTATCCGGCAATAAATTTTAAGGGCTTTAAGGAAAAATTCATAAAGTTTATCCCGTCGGCGCTGCAGTTCCCACCCCATATGTGCTTCAGCCGCCGCGGTCCTGCCTCCCGGCTGAAGCACATATGGGGTGGGAACTGCAGCGCCTCCCGAATTCATGATTATGATACAGCTTCTTTTCAATCAGGGTAAGTTAGTGTAAAATAGAAAAGAGAAAATTGTAAGCAAAAAGACAGGGTAAAATCCCGCATATTGTGGTTTTGTAGCTGGGGAGGTACTGAACGGTTACGCGGGTTCATAAATAAGGAGGAAAGTAATGAGACTGAAAAATGTACCAGGTTCCAGGGAGGTAATCGCAGAGAGTCATTTTGTGATACATAACCCGGAGGAGAACAAGGGAAAATGGGCCGGGGTGTTCGGAAATGATGCGCCGCTTCATATTGAAATAGGAATGGGCAAGGGCAGGTTCCTCATGGATATGGCAAAGCTGCACCCGGAGGTGAATTATGTGGGAATTGAGAAATATTCCAGCGTGCTGTTGCGAGCCATACAGAAGATGGAGGAGGAAGAGCTTCCCAATGTCAGATTTATCCGCATGGACGCGGAAGAAATCACCAATGTATTCGGCAGGGGAGAGGTGGAGCGGATTTATTTGAATTTTTCCGATCCTTGGCCGAAGGACAGGCATGCGAAGCGGCGTCTGCCTTCCAGGCAGTTTCTGGCGCGGTATGATGAAATCCTGAAAAAGGATGGGACAATTGAGTTCAAGACGGACAACAGGCTGCTCTTTGATTTTGCGCTGGAGGAGCTGGAGCCGGCAGGCTGGAGGGCGGATGTTGTGACATTCGATCTGCATGGGGATGAGAAGCTTGTGCAGGGGAATGTGATGACGGAATATGAAGAACGCTTTTCTTCCATGGGAAATCCGATTTGTAAATATATTATCAGAAGGTAATGCCCGTCATATTTTTTCTGGTGATTCACAGGCATTTTATGTATTTTCCCCAAGAGCATTCCCCCACAGGAGGAGTGCTTTTTGTGTATTTTAACAATTTTTCTCCTTGCAAAGCGGAATTATATGTAATATGCTAAAGGCATGGGAAAATCCATTGGATTTTCCGCCAGTAAGACCGTCCTGGTATGGAAACAATAAAAACGGTCAAAACTATAATAACAAAAGAGTCATAGGACAAGGAGGCAGACAAATGGAATATAAATTTACATCAGCAGATTTTGAGAAGGAAGTGCTGCAATCGGACAAGCCGGTGCTTGTGGATTTTTTTGCAGACTGGTGCGGCCCCTGTAAGATGATGGCGCCGGTGGTGGAGCAGCTGGCGAAGGAACTGGAAGGGAAAGCCAAGGTCGGCAAGCTGAATATTGATGAGAATATGGACATCGCTGAGAAATACCGTGTTATGAATATCCCCACCTTCCTTATTTTCAAGGACGGGCAGGAGAAGGAAAGAATTGTTGGCGCAGTATCCAAGAATGAATTGAAAAACAAACTGGAGCAGACGTTGGCTTAACAGCCAGCGTCCGTTTTCTCATGGCGTTATGCCGTGTTTTGGAAGGTAAGCCGCGGCGGTGAGGAGCCGGGCGGTTATGAGTTTAAAGTTGAGGGGAAATGGGTTTATGTACATACTCTTTTTTTTGCTGTGGGTGCTTTTTAACGGACAGGTCACATTGGAAATCGTCCTGTTTGGAATCGTCATTGCGGGGGCGGTCTATGCCTTCTGCTGCAAATTTCTGGACTACAGCCCCGGGAAGGACTGGATGATACTGAAGAAATCAGGATACATCCTCGCTTATCTTGGGGTTCTTATCTGGGAAATCATCAAAGCCAATGCGGCAACTCTCAAGCTTATTGTTTCTCCACATACCAGGGTCCATCCTGTAATCGTCCGCTTCCGCGCGGATTTAAGGACAAGGACGGCCCGGGTGCTGCTGGCCAATTCCATCACGCTTACGCCGGGGACGATCACAGTAGCCCTGGAGGATAATGAATATACGGTACACTGTCTGGACAGGCGCTTTGGCGAAGGCCTTGCGGACAGTTCCTTTGTGCGTTTGCTGCACAAAATAGAAGGGCAGGTGGCACAATGACCGGTTTGGAGCAGGCATATGAAACAGTATTTACGGCGGCGCTTGTCTTTCTGGGAGTCATGCTGCTGCTGTGCCTGATAAGGGCGGTGCGCGGGCCGCGTGTGGCGGACCGGCTGGTGGCCGTGAATATGATGGGAACCATGGTTATGGTTATGATAGCTATCCTTGCCCTCCTGATGAAGGAAGGATATCTGGTGGATATCTGTATCATTTATGCCATGATAAGCTTTTTGGCGGTAATCGTACTGACCAAGGTTTATATGGGTGTTTACCGCGAAAGGAAGGATCGGGAAAAAGAGGAAGGTAAGGAGGAAGCGGCTCATGAATCTTGAAATACTTCGTTTTATTATAGGAACCATTGTCCTGATAATCGGCCTGCTTACCTTTGCCCTTGAGGTTTTCGGTTCCTATCGTTATGAATTTGTACTCAACAGGATGCATGCGGCGGCGCTGGGGGATACCCTGGGAATCGGGATATCGCTCACGGGGCTGATTATTTTTTCGGGACTGAATTTTACCAGCCTGAAAATGCTGCTTGTCATCGTTTTTTTATGGTTTGCGTCTCCGGTTTCTTCTCATCTGATCTCCCGTCTGGAGGTCATGACGGATGAAACGCTGCCGGAACACTGCGAGCTTGATTACCTGAAAGAGGAAGAGCGGGAAGAAGCTTAAGGAAATAGGAAGGAGATTGCTATGCAGACATTTACATATCTGTTGATGGGCTTTCTGGTGATTTGCGCGGTTTCTGTGAGCTTTTCCAAGAACCTGCTTAATTCCATCTTGATATTCATGTCCTACAGCCTGGTCATGTCGATTATATGGATTCTCCTGGAATCGCCGGATCTGGCAATTACGGAGGCCGCCGTAGGGGCCGGCGTCACCAGCGTGCTTTTCTTTGTAACGCTGAAAAAAATCCATGCAATCCGGAGGGAGGACGACGAAAATGACGGAAAAGAATAGCAGCCGTTTTTCCCGGTGGTTTTATGGGGAAGAGGATCCGTTGCTGGGACGGGTGGAAATGCAGCCGCAGAAGGAATATGTGGAAGAGGAAGCCAGCGTCCAGGAAAGGATGCGGGAGCATCAGCAGCTGCAGGAAAAAGTATATGATATGGAGCATAACAAGAAGCTCCTTCTTTTTAATAAGGCCTACCGTGTGATGGCGGTGGTTTTCTGTATCTGCCTCATTGCCATTATGCTTGTGGCGGTTTCCTATCTTCCCAGGACGGGAAATGCGGCCAATCCTGACAACAACGAGGTTTCGGAGCGGTATATCACAAAGGGTCTTCAGGAAACAGGGGCGGTGAATATCGTTACGGGAATGATCCTGGATTACCGTGCCTTTGATACCTTCGGCGAATCCAATGTGCTTTTTATTGCAACGATTACGGTGCTGATTCTGCTGCGTATTGATAAAAAGGAGAAGAAAGAGGGCGACGGTCCCGATACTTCCATGACCCAGTCGGAGGCCGAAGCCAACGACAGGATCTATGAGCCGAAAAATGATCTGATTCTGCAGAAGGTGGCGGGCTTTCTTGTTCCGCTCATCATGATTTTCGGTATTTATGTCATACTGAACGGACATCTGTCCCCCGGCGGCGGTTTTTCCGGCGGCGCGATTATCGGTGCGGGACTGATTTTATACCTGAATGCTTTCGGCTTTGCCAAAACGGAGCGGTTTTTTACAGAAAAAACCTATAAGTGGATCTGCTTCGGTGCGCTGACCTGTTACTGTCTGGCCAAAAGCTATTCCTTTTACATGGGAGCCAATCATCTGGAAAGCGGAATTCCGCTGGGGACGCCGGGGGCTATTTTAAGCAGCGGGCTGATACTGGTCCTGAATATCTGCGTCGGCCTGGTGGTGACCTGCACCATGTACGCGTTTTATGCCTTATTCCGGAAGGGGGGATTCTAGGATGGGCGGGAACCTGTTATCCAACTATGGCGAAGCCATTGCCATGATCCTGTTCGGCATCGGATTCTCCAATCTTCTTCTTCAGAAGAACCTGATTAAAAAAATAATCGGCCTTAACATCATGGATACCGCCGTTTATCTGTTCCTTGCGGAAAAAGGCTTTATCATGGGGCGGAAGGCGCCCATCGTAGTGGACGGAATCCAGGCGGTGGAGAACTATATCAATCCGGTGCCCAGCGGGCTGGTGCTCACGGGAATCGTGGTTTCCGTATCCGTTACGGCGCTGATGCTCTCCCTCACCATCCGGCTGTACCGCAGGTACCATACGCTGGATTTGGATGAAATTTCGGCCAGGCTGAAAAAGGAGGGGCTGTAAATGGATTTTGTACAGAATTTTCCCTTCTTCTCCATTTTTTTATCCATGTTCTCAGGCACGGTGAGCTCGGTGCTCCCGGCGAAGGCCGCCAAATGGGTGAATACCTTCGTTATCGGCGCCGTGGGCTGTATGTCGGCTGTTCTGCTGGTGTATCTCATGGGAAAAGGCGCCAGCTATACTTATATGATGGGACATTTCCCGGCTCCCTGGGGAAACGAAATCCGGGCGGGCGTCCTGGAAGCGGGCATGGCGCTGTTTTTCTGTGTTATCATGCTGCTTTCCATGATGGGCGGCCGGAAGAAGCTGTTAGGCGAGGTGGAATACAGCAAGCATAATCTGTATTACATTCTTACCGACCTGCTTTTAAGCTCCCTGCTGGCGTTGGTATATACAAACGACCTGTTCACCGCCTATGTATTCGTGGAAATCAACACCATTTCCGCCTGCGGGCTGATTATGATCCGGCAGAACGGACGGACGATAGAGGCGGCGGTAAGGTATATGATCATGAGCCTTTTGGGAAGCGGCCTCCTCCTGGTGGGCATTTCCATGCTCTATGATATGACAGGGCATCTGCTCATGAGCAATATCAAGGAAAGCGTGGGTGAAATCGTGGCCCATGGGGAATATCAGGTTCCGCTGGTGGTAACCATCGGCCTTATCTGTGTTGGCCTTGCCATAAAAAGCGCGCTGTTTCCCTTCCATTCCTGGCTTCCGGATGCCTACGGCTATTCCACGGTATCCTCTGCGGCCATGCTGTCCAGCCTGGTATCCAAGGGGTATATTTTCCTGCTGATCAAAATCTTCTACCGGGTAATCGGATTTGATATTATTGCGGGAAATAAAATCATAAACGTGCTGTTTGTTTTCGGCCTGATGGGAATGATATTCGGTTCCTTAAGCGCTATCAAGGAAAATGACATCCGGCGGATGATTTCTTTTTCCAGTGTGGCGCAGATAGGTTATATTTATATGGGCTTCGGGCTGGGAACCGAGCTGGGGATGGTAGCGAGCATTTTCCACATCCTTTCCCATGCGGCAACCAAATCCCTGCTGTTTATTTCGGCCATCGGCCTGACGGACGTATCAAAGGGCAGCAGGAAGTTCCAGGATCTGACGGGAGCCGCCTACCGCCATAAAATTGCGGGCATCGGCTTTACCGTGGGCTCCCTGTCCATGGTTGGCATGCCGCTGTTTTCCGGGTTTGTGAGCAAGCTGCTGTTTGCCCAGGCTTCCATCGGCCATGCTTATAAAATGCTTCCCGCATTGATCGTGCTTGGCATCAGTACTATTTTGAATGCAATCTATTTCATGAAGACCGTGATCCGTATTTTCGTTCCGGAAAGACGGTCCGACTGTGAAGTGATTACCATAAAAAGTGAAAAAACCTATGCGCTGACCATCGTACTTTTTATCGCTTTGAACATTGCGCTGGGCATGCTGTCCCAGCCCATTGTGGAGTGGATAAAAATGGGGCTGGATATGTTTGCATAGATATAGGAACAGGTGACTGTTCAGACAGGAGCTTCATATGAAGGAATCAGGCATGCTTCTTTTCCCCATTTTTTTCCCGATTATCCTGGGGACTTTGCTGCTGTTTATGAAGAAAACTACAAAGAGAAAAACAATGGTGCTTATTACGGCCGCGGGCCTGCTTGTAACGGCGCTTGCTGTTATCTGCGTGCTTGCGCAGGGTGAGGTATCCTTTACGTTGTTTCAGCTGACGACCCTGCTTCCCATCTATTTTAAGGCGGATGCAGTGGGCAGGCTGTTTGTATCGGTGGTAACCATTGTATGGGTGCTGGCCGGGATCTATGGATTCCGGTATATGGAGCATGAGGACTGTAATAAAAGGTATTTCGGCTTTTACCTTATTGTGTATGGAATTCTGGTGGGGCTGGATTTTTCCGGAAACTTGATTACCTTTTATCTGTTTTATGAGTGTATGACGCTGCTTTCCCTGCCGCTGGTATTCCATTCCCGGACACGGGAAGCGGTTATGGCGGGATTGAAATATCTGTTTTATTCGTTGTGCGGCGCGTATCTGGCACTGTTCGGCCTGTACTTTATCAACCGTTACGGCAACACGCTGACCTTTACGCCGGGCGGCGTGCTGGATCCTTCCCTGGTTACGGGACATGAGGCGCTGCTTCTTGTGGTGGCCTTCCTCATGCTGCTGGGCTTCGGCGTAAAGGCGGGCCTGTTTCCCATGCAGGGCTGGCTTCCGGCGGCCCATCCCGTGGCGCCCGCCCCGGCGTCGGCGGTTCTTTCCGGCATTATCGTGAAGTCCGGCGTTCTTGGAATTATCCGTGTCATTTATTTTATCTTCGGCGCACAGTTCCTGCATGGAACATGGGTGCAGAAGGTGTTTCTCATACTGACGCTGGTTACGGTTTTCTTAGGATCCATGCTGGCTTATATGGAAAAAGGCCTGAAAAAAAGGCTGGCGTATTCCACGGTAAGCCAGGTTTCCTATATCCTGTTCGGCCTGGCGCTTCTCAATCCTGCGGGAATGACCGGGGCGCTGCTGCACGTCATATTCCATGCAATGATTAAATCCGGCCTGTTCCTTTGTGCCGGGGCCATTATCTTCCGTACGGGAAAGCGTCAGGTATCCCAGCTTAAGGGAATCGGAAAAGAGATGCCGGTAACCATTGGCTGTATGACGCTTCTGTCCCTGGCGCTGATTGGTATTCCGCCGGCCAGCGGGTTTGTGAGCAAATGGTACCTCGCTGAGGGAGCGCTTGCCTCGGATACCGGAATATTCAGCTGGCTGGGCCCTGTGGTGCTTCTGCTGTCCGCCCTGCTTACAGCGGGCTATCTGCTTCCCATTCCCATGAAGGGATTTTTTCCGGGAGAGGAAGAGGAGAAGACAGGCTTTGAGAAAAAGGAAGTGGATTCCGTTATGCTTGTGCCCCTGCTGATACTGGCAATACTGGCCGTAGTGCTGGGAATGTTCCCAGGAGGCCTGCTTTCCTGTATTGCAGGGATTACCGGCCAGCTGTTTACGGCCTGATGTGGTATCCAAAACAGATAAAAAAGTGGAAATTGCTGCCGCAGCCCGGGTATCCGGACTGTTATCAGCTGTTTAATACCTTCACAGTTATGAAAGGTGTTCATCTATGAAACCAGAAATGATGCTTGTGGCCATACTCCTGCCTGTGCTGGGCGGGGCGGTGGCGCCGCTGATACCCTTTAAAAAAAGAATCCATATGGAAATATACATTGAGTCGGTGGTGGTGCTGACCACTCTGATTGTGGCGGGCCTGCTGGTTAACAGGCCGTCGGAGCCGTTTCCCATCGTCCGGTTTGTGAACAATCTTTCCCTTTCCCTGGAAATCGACGGACTGTCCATGGTATTTGCAGGACTGGTGGCGGCTTTATGGCCTCTTGCCACACTGTATTCTTTTGAATATATGAAGCATGAAAAGAGGGAACGGTTCTTTTTCATGTTTTATACAATCACCTATGGAATTACGCTGGGTATTGCATTTGCAGAGGATATGCTCACCATGTATTTCTTCTATGAGCTTCTGACCATGGTGACGGTGCCCCTGGTGCTCCATACGCTGACAAGGGAGGCAATTCTTGCCAGCCGGAAATACCTGTATTATTCCCTGGGCGGAGCGGCTTTTGCTTTTATCGGGCTGATTTTCCTGCTGACCTATGGGACCACGATCAATTTTACCTTCGGAGGTGTGCTTGATCCGGCGGTAATCAGCGGTGATAAGAGGACACTTCTTCTGCTGATATATGTGATTGCCTTCTGCGGCTTTGGGGTGAAGGCGGCGGTAAGCCCGTTTAATTCCTGGCTCCCCCAGGCAGGCGTGGCTCCCACGCCGGTAACAGCGCTGCTGCATGCGGTGGCGGTGGTGAAGGCGGGGGCGTTTGCCATTATCAGACTGACCTTTTACAGCTTCGGCCCTGACTTTATCAGAGGCAGCTGGGCGCAGAACGTGGTGATGGGAATCGTTATATTTACAATCGTATACGGCTGCAGCCGGGCGCTGAAGGAAACGCACCTGAAGCGGAGGCTGGCCTATTCCACCATCAGCAACCTTTCTTATATCCTTTTCGGGGTCTGTATTATGACGCCCATGGGACTGGTGGGGGCTTTAAGCCATATGGTATTCCATGCGGTAATGAAAATCTGCTCCTTCTTCTGCGTGGGGGCGGTAATGTATAAAACGGGAAAACAATATGTGCATGAAATTGACGGCTTCGGCAGGAGGATGCCGGTGGTATTCGGAATTTTTACCATAGCTTCCCTGGGTCTTATGGGCGTGCCCGGGCTGGCCGGCTTTATAAGCAAGTGGAACCTGGCTTCCGCTGCGGTGATGAGCGATAACGTATTGGCATATGTGGGAATAGGCGCGCTTTTGGTTTCCGCGCTTCTGACGGCCATCTATATGCTTTCCATTGTGATCCGGGCTTTCTTCCCCTATAAGGAAAAAGAGTGCAGTATACCGGAGGAAACGGCGGATCCGGGATGGATGATGCTGGTGCCTTTGTGTATTTTCGCAGGAGCCATTATCTACTTCGGGCTGCATTCCGCGCCGATTGTAGACTTTTTTACACAGATTGCAGGCGGCAATATATAAGAATTGGAGGAACTGTCAATGACTGGTGATTATATGCTTCTGCTGATCCTGTGCATTCCCTTCGCGGGGGCGCTGGTGACTTTGCTGCTTCGCGGCGGGGAAAAGGGTGCGGGAGAGAGCAGCGACGGAAAAAAGAAAAGGGATATATGGACCGGTCTGATAACCGCTGCGGAAATGCTGATTTTTGCCTCCCTGTTCGTAATATTTCTTGCAGGCGGCAGGACGGGTATCGCCTTCGACTTCCAATGGGAAGGCTTCTGCGGCCTGGGGCTGCATCTGTGCATGGACGGTTTCCGGGCGCTGTACTGCCTGGTGGCCTCTCTGATGTGGATGATGACTTCCTTTTTTTCCATGGAGTATATGGGAAGCTATACGTCCAGGAACCGGTATCGTTTTTTTACCCTGCTGACCCTGGGGGCGACGGTGGGCGTGTTCCTTTCCGCGGATTTATATACGGCTTTTATATTCTTTGAAATTATGTCCTTTACCTCTTATACCTGGGTGGCGCATGAGGAGACGAAGGAAGCGCTGCGGGCGGCGGAAACCTATCTGGCTGTGGCGGTAATCGGCGGGCTGGTAATGCTGATGGGGCTGTTTATCCTTTATCGTGAGTTGGGAACACTGGAAATCACGGCGCTGGCGGAGGCGGTGCGCAGCCATACGCTGGCGGGGGAGAGCGGGGCGGTCCGTTATCGGAACCTTTTTATCGGGGCATCCTGTCTGCTGTTTGGCTTCGGCGCCAAGGCCGGTGTATTCCCGCTTCACATCTGGCTTCCCAAGGCCCATCCGGTAGCTCCTGCGCCGGCTTCCGCACTGCTTTCGGGGATTCTTACCAAGGCAGGGATTTTCGGTGTCCTGGTGGTCAGCTGCAGCCTTCTGCAGTTTGATGTGAGATGGGGTGCGCTCATTCTGTTCCTGGGCGTCCTGACCATGTTTACAGGGGCGCTGCTGGCTTTGTTTTCCGTGAACCTGAAACGGACGCTGGCCTGCTCCTCCGTATCCCAAATCGGTTTTATCCTGATTGGCATCGGCATGCAGGGACTGCTGGGGGAAGAAGGAAGCCTGGCAATCCGGGGCAGCCTGCTCCATATGGTAAACCACTCGCTGATTAAGCTGGTTTTGTTTATGGCGGCCGGCGTAGTGTTCATGAACCTTCATAAACTGAATCTGAATGAAATCAGAGGGTTTGGCAGGAAAAAACCTCTTTTAAATGTCTGCTTTCTCATGGGGGCGCTGGGAATCGGCGGCGTGCCGTTGTGGAACGGCTACACCAGCAAAACGCTGCTTCATGAATCCATCGTGGAATACCGGCTCCTGCTGGCATCGGCAAATGCGGGCGTGCCGGCGGGCGGCGCCCATGCGGCCCAGGCTGTGGCAGAGCTTTCCTGTGCAGGAATTGCAGGCAGTCCGGCGGCGGGCAGTGTGCTTTCCTTCTTTACAGGCCCTTTATGGATGGGGGTTGTGGAATGGGTCTTTTTAATTAGCGGCGGGCTGACTGTGGCTTATATGCTGAAGCTGTATATTTGCCTGTTTCTGGAGAAGAATGCTGATAAAGACAGGCAGAAGGAATTCGAGGGTATGGGGCGCTATATGAATGGAATCAGCAGCTTCGCCCTGGCAGGCAGCGCCGTGCTGCTTCCCCTGCTGGGACTTCTGCCTCATCTGATTACCGACCGACTGGCGGATATGTCCTCCGCATTTCTGAATGCGCAGCAGCCGGAGGCTGTGGTGGCCTATTTCTCTCTCGTAAACCTGAAGGGCGCGGGCATCTCCCTTATCATCGGGATCCTGCTGTACCTGACAGTGGTGCGTATGTGGATGCTGTGTGTGAGAGAAGGACAGTCGGTTTACGTTGAACGCTGGCCTTCCTGGCTGGATCTGGAGGACAGGATTTACCGTCCGGTGCTGCGAAGGCTCCTTCCCCTGTTGTTCGGAAGTATTTGCCGCATCGCAGACAGGCTGGTGGACTCTTTAGTGGTACTGTTGAGAAAGACTATATACAGAGACAGTAAAATACCCCATGAATTAAAGGAGGGAACAGCGCTTACCCATATTGTGGGAAGTGTGCTTGACGGTGTGACGGATTACTTCAACCACCCGGATGCCACGGAAGAGGAGCTGGCGGAGGAGGAGTATATCCGGCAGCATATGGATGGTAAGTATGAGCATAAGCTGGCTATGGTACATGATGATCTGCAGGAGAACGGGACGATTATCAGGAGGAGTCTTTCCTTTGGGCTGTTTCTGGCGTGCTTTGGGTTGCTGCTGACGTTGTTGTATATGTTGATTGACTGAAGGTATAGGATTTATTGTAACAAAAAAGCGAAATGGGAAAACCGTTTCGCTTTTTGTCATTTCTGCATTCAGGCCGTTTCCTGAATCATGATAATTACCCTTGTCCATATATCCTCTGCTTCTATTTTCATATCTATGCGATCCGGATATAAAAACTGCAGACGCTTCAAAATATTGTTCAGAGCGATCCCATTACCCTGTGTGCGAATCGCTTCCGGGACGGTAAGACCTGCAAGAAGAGAATTTACTTCCCGGAGGCGTTCTGGCTCCATTGGATTTCCGGTATTACTGATAGAAATACAGACAGTATTTCCTTTGACCTGTCTGCTGATCCGGATAAGTATTTCACCCGGATCAAGCGTCTGTGAAATTCCGTAAACAATTGCATTTTCCACAATAGGCTGCAAAGTAAATGGCGGAAGCTTTAAATCAAGTAACGAAGAGTCAGCGTTTACATCATACCGAAGGGCGCCGGAAAAGCGGATTTGCTGAATATCCATGTAATCCTGGACAATGGAAAGCTCTTTTTCCAGCGTGGATGCATGAGAGGTAATCTCCACGGACTGACGCATTAAGGAGGAGAGGGAATAAATCATGGAAGCTGTGTCCATATCCTGGTTGGCCATGGCAAGCATACGTATTGTTTCCAGTGTCCCATAAATAAAATGGGGATGAATTTGGCTTTGAAGGGCCTGGTAGCGCGCTTCCTGGGTCAGAGCCTCCATATGCATCATCCTTTCGTTCAGAATACGGTTTTTATGTACCAGATCATTGTAGCTTCTGACAAGTGTATCGATTTCCGCAAATTTTTCTTCGGAAGACAGCTGGTATTCCTTCAGATTCCCTTCTGCCGACTTATCCAGAAAGGATGAAAATGCATAGATTTTTTCGGAAAGCCTGCGGATTACCTTGAAAAAACAGAAAAAACAAAACAGCAGCAGGAGAATGAGCAGGGATATCATTAAAATAGGAAAGGTGTCCGAAGAATGAAAAATAGTGGGGAACAGTTTGCCGGTAAAAATTATGCGCAGATTGCAGCCATTAAGCGTGAGCGCATTACAGTAGGTATCCGACTGCCAGAAAAGCCTGACACCGTCTTCCTCCGGTATCTTTACAGCCTCCTGCGCAGTATCTGAAGAGCGGTAAATTTCTTTTCCGTCATAAACACAAAAATATCCTGCATGAGAATCGTACAGCATATCCCTCAGCACTTCCGACATATTCTGAAAGAATCCGCTGTTATAACAGATTTCCAGATAACCGATGCATTGGGAATAGGATTGGTTATATACCTTCTGGTATGAAGAAAATATGGGATAACCGTCGGCCGAGGTGTCTACTTTCCACAGGATTTCACGAAACAGCGAACCATAAAGATTTTCACGCTCTGTATCTGAAAGAGGGAGGGAATCCACATCCCGGAAGGTTTCAAAAAGCATAACGTCCGCATCCGTATAAATATGAAATTCGGAAACAGCCGGGTAGCAGGAACCGATACTGTCCCAAAGAGGGCGGATATTTTTCATAATAGTATATACCATATCCGGCCCGTCATAGAGGCCGTTAAGGTAGTAAGTCATTTCCGAATTGCTTTCCAGCATATGGACAATTCCGTCATTAATTCCCTTCATTGTGTTTTCGGTCTGTTCCAGCTGATTCTGAAGGCCCAGCTGCTGGGTTTCCAGGCTCCGCAGGGTAAAGTGTACATTCAGAAAAAGAATATAGCAAATCCAGCAGAGCAGTGTGGGAAATACAATAAGTCCTATAAAAAGCCGGGAGGACTGCTGGAAAAAAGACTGTTTTTTTCGTCCGGTGACCGATTCGGCGGAAACTGCGGCTTCAGGATTTTTCTGTTTATTCATCATTGGTTCTCCTGTGACATGATTCCGGTATTAACCTGACGCTTTCTTGCGCGGAACTCGGAGGGCAGCATATGTTCATATTTTTTAAAAATGCGCAGCAGCTGTATGGAACTGTTATAGCCTACCTTGCCTGCAATCTGCTCCATGCTCAAATCGGTCTGGAGAAGAAGCTGTTTTGCAATAGCCAGCCGTTCGTGATGGAGACATTCCAGATAGGAACAGGAAATGGTTTTCTTGAACAGGCCGGACAGGTAATTGGGATTCATATTTACCTCCTGCGCCAAATCATTCAAAGACAGGTCCTTCTGGTAATTGGCTTTAATGTACTGGACTAAATGCGGGATAACCTCATGGTTGTCTGTGTTATCATCCTGTTTTTTCAGCTCCTGCTTAATCCACAGTATTCTGTCTGCAATCGCATCAATTGCGGAAGGTAAATCGGTAACTGCTTCGGGCAGGCGTTCATCGGGCCTAAACTGTGGCAGACTGATGGAAAGGCTGTCCAGATAAAAATAAATATTATAAAAGAAGCTGTGACAGATCTGCTCCAGAAAGATTCTGTCTGAAAACGCTGCAGTAAGACTGTTTAATTTAAGTACATAGGTATTCAGGGCATTTTTTATTTGATCCGGAGCTGTGTTCAGGAAAATATCCACGCAATCGTTATAGGTGAACAGAGCGGCGCCCGCCAGCGCGGGGGTATCAGGGAATGCTTTCTGATAAAAAATTCTCTGTACGCTGTTCATATACAACTGGTGCAGCGTTTCACAGGAACTACTGCTGATACTGGTGCCCAGAGCAAAATCCGAGGAATGAAGCCTTTCAATAAGACGTTCCTTCAGCGCCTTTGTCTTAACAGAAAAAATTGCATGGTTGCAGATAAAAACAACTTCTCTGCGATCCACAAAAATCATAGGGTAACAAACGTCATAGAAATCAAGGAAAATATCCTTATACACCTCCGGATCGGGAAGCTTCAGACCCGCTCCAGGTTCCAGCACAACTACAGAAATGTAGGCATACGGAAAGAGATCCCGGAGAAGTGCAGTGTCAAGAAGAAGATCGGAGAAGGGAATGTCGTACAGCATCATGGCCCGCAGAGAAACCAGGGTCTGCTTTCTTGCACTGTCCGATTCCGCCATTTTTTTATCCCTGGAGGTTTGGATCGCCTTAATCAGGGACTGGATATTCACCGGCTTGAGCAGATAATCATTAATCTGAAGGGTAATAGCCTCCTTTGCATAATCAAAATTAGCATGACTGGTAAGGATGACGATATCCATAGAATAGGAATTCGCACGAATATGCCGAATCAGATCAAATCCATTCATAACAGGCATGGTAATATCCACCAGCAGAAGATCAGGCTGGAAAGGATTTCTATAGCCGCCGGCACATTGGATGCGGTAACAATATCAATGGGAAACGAGATTTCCCGGCAGTTTTCGATCATCATTTTTATACCATTCAGAATGATGAGCTCATCATCTACAATCATGATTTTAAACATGGCTTCCCCTTCTTTCAGATAAAACTGTTTTACTGTGTCTAAATCGTATTCTTATCAGGCTTTTTTGTCAAGAAAACGTCCGCTCTCCGCCCTCGGATCTGAGAAATTGTAAAAGATGTGAATTAATGTTAATTATTCTGAAAAATGGATAGGTGAATAAGAAAGAATACATTGATAAAATAATTTCAGATAAAAAAACTCCACGAAAATTGAAAACAGGAGGCGGCTATGAAACAGAAAAGCACATGGCTTAAAACATTCAGAAAGCAGGGAATGCTTCAGCTCTTTGTCCTTTCAGGAATGTTATATCTGGTAGTTTTTAATTTGATTCCCATGTTCGGATTGATTATGGGATTTAAAAATTATAATATTACCAGCGGAGTTAAAGGAATTTTTACAAGTGACTGGGTTGGCCTGAAGTATTTTAAGGAATTTGTCACGGACTATAAGTTTGGCAGGCTGGTGCGTAACACGGTTGTCTTGAGTGTACTGAAGCTGGTGTTTACTTTCCCGATACCAATTGTTTTCGCAGTCATGGTAAACGAGATTAAGAACCTGAAGTTCAAGAAGGTACTTCAGACCTGCAGCTATCTTCCGCATTTTATTTCCTGGGTTATCATTTCAAGCCTGGCTTTTCAGTTTTTATCCAAAACGGGGGTAATTAATACATTGCTTCTGAAGTTCCACCTGACTTCCGGCCCAATAGGTTTTATGACCGACAGTAACCTGTTTTGGGGATTGGCGGTAGTACTGGATATCTGGAAAGAAATGGGGTGGTGGACCATTATTTTTTTGGCAGCTATAGTAGGGATCAACCAGGATTATTATGAAGCCGCACAGATTGACGGGGCCAGCCGGATGCAGCGGATTCGCTATATAACGCTGCCATGCATCAAAGGAACCATAGTGGTGGTGCTGATTATGACCATGGGAAATCTTTTCGGAGGAGGACTGAGCGGTTCCAACTTTGAGCAGTGCTATCTTCTGGGAAACAGTGTCAATGCGGACACTTCTGAAATCATACAGACTTATGTATTTGACGTAGGTCTGGCGCAGGGCCGGTACGCCTATGCTACAGCGGTGGGAATGATACAGTCGGTAATCTCTCTTGTATTGATTTTCTGCAGTAATTTTGCAGCAAAAAAAATCAGCGATACGAGCTTGTTCTAGGAGGAAATTATGAAAGCTAAGAAAAGGAAACGCACCAGGGAAGACTGGATTATGGATTCCGTTATCTATGTCTTTTCAATCATAGTTTTGTTCATAACAATTTATCCGTTCTATTATGTTTTTGTTCTTTCCTTCAATGATGGGCTGGATGCCAGCCTGGGAGGAATATACTGGCTCCCGAGAGAGTTCACCCTGGAAAATTATACGCAGTTCTTTAATGATATGAAGTGGCTGACTGCTTTACTGCTTACGGTGTTGAAGACACTGCTGGGGACATTGCTGGGCGTATTATTTACGACATTGGTTGCTTATGGACTTTCCTTTAAGGATTTGCTGGGAAGAAAATGGTATATGACATTTGTAATTATATGCATGTACTTTTCAGGAGGAATTATTCCGTACTATACAGTTCTGCGCAGCCTGCATCTGATAGATACCTTTTGGGTATATGTGATACCCGGAATGTTGAATCTGTTTTATATTACGATTGGAAGGACGTTTTTTGAAGGAATACCGGAATCTCTGAGGGAATCCGCTAAAATTGACGGCGCCGGGGAATTCAGAATTTTCCGCAGTATTATCATGCCGATTTCCAAGCCTTTTATGGCTACTCTGGCGCTTTTTGTCGGGGTGGGGCACTGGAATAACTGGTATGATTCCACCTTCTTTATAAAAACGAAAACGCTTAGGACAATGCCGTACCTTCTGATGGAGGTTATTAACCAGTCACAGGCCCCAAGCGACCTGAATGCCGCGGTACACCAGAGCAGCACTACAAGCCTGTCCATACAGTTATCAGCTATGGTGGTTTCCGTGGTGCCAATCATATTTATTTATCCATTTCTTCAGAGGTATTTTGTGACCGGAATGATGGTTGGTGCAGTAAAGGAGTAGGCACGCATGGAAAAGTAAAAATGCCTGCTTAAAATAAAAATATGGCAGTTTCCTGTTCCCTCCGCGCAATAAAGGGAACAGGTGATATAAAAAACAAGAAAGAGAAGGAGTATAGGAATGAAAAAGAAATTGATTTCAGCTTTTTTGTGTATGGCAATGCTGACCGGAATGCTGACCGGCTGCGGCGGAGGTACAGAGCAAAAATCAGGAGAAACAGCGGCTTCCGCAGGAGCGGTGCAGGCAGATGAGGGCACACAGGCAGCCCAATCGGGGGACGAAGAAGCAGTTTTAGATCTTTATATTGACTATACCTGGTTTGGTTCGGACAGCTGGACAGGGATTATCCCGGAAGAGATTACGAAGAATACCGGAGTGCGTTTTAATATAAACAGATCGGCGGACGACAGCCAGCTTGGCCTGATGATAGCTTCCGGAGACCTGCCGGATCTCGTATTTACGTCAAATGAACTGAGCCGTCTGTGCAACAGTGATATTTGTTACAGCTATGATGAACTGATAGAACAATATGGAATTGACTGGGAACCAAGCAGAGACCGTATTGCCATAGCGAAGTCACATAATACAGATCCGGCGGATGAGCATTATTATACAATCATGCAGAATTACAATAGTACAGAAGAATGGAATAAAGCAGAAGGAGTAGTTCCGTCCGTATCAACTCTTTACTATAGAAAAGACATCTGGGAAGCATCGGCAGTCCTGCCATGACAACAATGGACGATATTATGAAGGTAATGCTTCAGGTGAAGGAGGCATATCCGGATATGCAGGTGGTAAATGCAGGAAACCCCACCTGGAGGCTTCGCCCCTTTAAAGAATGGATGGGAAATTCCAACGATTTTCTGTATGATGAGAATGGGAATGTAATTTACTGTGATACCGCAGACTCTTTTTATGATGGAGTTAAATATATCAATGAGATGTATAGAAACGGTTTATTCTCAGAAGAAAATCTTGCCATTATTAATGAAGATGATGCCAAACAACAGGCGCTTAACGGTAATTGCTTTATCTATGAGTGGAATGCACGTCCCAACCAGCTGACCCAGCTGAATACGGAAACACAGAAAAATATTCCTGATGCCGAATGGGCATGTCTGGAGGTACCTGACGACGCAGCTGCCATGACACGTGCAAATGCAGGCTGGTCAGGTGTATTTATATCAAAGAACTGTAAGAATCCGGAGGCTGCTATTAAGGTAATTTCTTACCTGAACAGTGAAGAGGGAAGGCACCTTGCACTTTGGGGACGAGAAGGTATTGATTATACGCTGACCGAAAATGGAGCCCCTTCTTTTTCCGAAGAATGGCAGGAAGCATACAAGGATTCTAAAGTTATGACAGAAAAATATAACAATGGTTATTTCCTGTGTACTACGGAACTGGATGAATTATATCTTTACTATGCGGATGTTGATCCGGAAGTAGTGGCCAGCTTTGAGAAAAACATGGATAAATACACAAACTATCCCGAATTGTCAGTGGCAGTGCCTACATCGGATTCCGATCCTGGTATCATTTATAATAAAATCAAAGAAGCAAGAGAGGCGGAGTACGTAAAGCTATATACTGCAGCCAGCGATGAAGAGTTTGAGAAGGTTTATCAGGACTACATGAATCTTCTGGAAAAAATAGGCGTCAATGAGCTGAATTCTTATATGACAGAAAGAGTCCCTGAAATTAAAGAGTTATATGGATTCTAATTTGATTAATTAGTAAGAATATTATTAAGTTCCTGTATCAAAAAACCGCACTGAAAAGTCTGACAGCTTTTCGGTGCGGTTTTTCTTATTGTGAATTTAGTAATGGATACTTTTTTTCAGCCACTGTCCCTCACTACACACACAAGTACCGATCTGGGATTCATAACATACACACTTTTATCCAGAATCTCTTCCTCGGTAATCACCGACATATCCCCACGTCCGGTATCGACAGCGGGAATCCAGTATTTTGAAGAAGGCAGCGCAGGCAGTTCTATCTGCAGAGGCTTCCAGAAGGTATTGATCCCCAGGTAAACAATATCATCCCGTCCCGTGGAATCGATTCCTGAAAACATGACACCCAAAAATCTGGTATCCCGTACATAGCTGCTGTCCCAGGCCTTTATGCAGTGCAGGCTCATGGGAGGAAAACCGCAGCTGCAGGGCGCGGTATTTCCCCGGATGACGGAGTGCTGCTGGCGGAAGGCTATCATATACCGGAAAAATTCAAAAATTTCTTTGTTTTTTTCCAGCAAAGACCAGTCCAGCCAGGATATTTCATTATCCTGGCAGTAGGAATTATTGTTTCCAAACTGCGTGTTTCCGAATTCATCACCGGCAAGGAACATGGGGGTCCCCCGGCTGCACATAAGAACGGCGCAGGCATTTTTTATCATACGGAAACGCAGATCCATGATTTCTCCATTGTTTGTCGGGCCTTCATAACCGCAGTTCCAGCTCCGGTTATCATCGGCGCCGTCCGTATTGTTCCAGCCGTTTGCCTCATTATGCTTGGTACTATAGGAATAGAGATCATACAATGTAAATCCATCGTGGCAGGTCAGGAAATTGACGGAAGCATTATAGCTCCGCTTATCCGGGGGATATAGGTCCGGGGAACCCATAATGCGCTGTGCGGCGGCAGCAGCGTAGCCGTCGTCCCCTTTCAGAAAGCTTCTGATATCATCCCTGTATTTTCCATTCCATTCCGCCCAGCGGTTCCAGGATGGGAAGGAGCCAACCTGATAAAGCCCGCCCGCATCCCAGGCCTCCGCAATCAGATCCACATTTCCCAGGATGGGATCATAGGCCAGGCTTTCCAGAAGCGGCGGCCTGCTCATTGGTGCCGCGTCCTCGCTCCTTCCCAGAATAGACGCCAGATCAAAACGGAAACCATCCACCCGGTAATTAATGACCCAGTAC
This sequence comes from Eisenbergiella porci, assembly GCF_009696275.1. Classification (GTDB taxonomy): domain Bacteria; phylum Bacillota; class Clostridia; order Lachnospirales; family Lachnospiraceae; genus Eisenbergiella; species Eisenbergiella porci. The sequence continues at coordinate 34,768 of NZ_VUMI01000030.1, read as the reverse complement.
CGCAGGCAGTCCAGAATCATCTGCCGGACAATGGGATGATTGCAGTTAAGCGTATTGCCGCAGCCGCTGAAGTTATAATAATGGCCATCCGGTGTGAGCATGTAATAAATATTATTATCCAGGCCTTTAAATGAAAAGTAGGGACCCAATTCATTTCCTTCCGCCGTATGGTTGAATACTACATCAAGAATGACTTCAATTCCATTTTCATTCAGGGCCTTTATGAGCTTTTTCAGTTCCAGTCCTTCCTGATTGTATTCGATTTGGGCAGTATAGCTGGTATTCGGCGCAAAAAAGCATACCGGGTTATAGCCCCAGTAATCCAGCAGCTTCCGGCCGTTTACCTCTCTGCAGCCATTCATTTCATCAAATTCAAAAATCGGCATCAGCTCAACCGCATTGATTCCCAATTCTTTCATATAGGGAATTTTTTCCATAAGACCTGCAAAGGTTCCGGGATTGTGCACTCCGGAGGAGGAATGCCTGGTAAAGCCCCTCACATGCAGTTCATAAATAATATTATCCTTCATGGGAATCAGAGGCTGTTTGCTGTTTCCCCAGTCAAAGTTATTTCTCACGACACGGGATTTATACTGGCAGTTCTGCGTACAGGGAAGGTGGATGCCCCATTCGCTCTGCCCGGTAACAGCCTTTGCATAAGGGTCAAGAATATATTTTGTCTTATCGTAAATCAGGCCTTTCTCCGGCTGATAGGGGCCGTCCAGACGGTAAGCATACTCAAACTCATCAATTCTCAGTCCAAAGACGATCATGGAAAAAACATTGCCGATCCGGTAGTGTTCCGGAAAAGGAATACTTGCGAATGGCTCTGAGGATTTCCGGTGGAATAAAAGAAGCTCACAGGAGGTGGCGCCGTGGGAAGCCAGCGTAAAGTTTACCCCTCCGGGCAGCGCTGAAGCTCCATTCACCTCATAAAAGCCGGGCCGCACATCATAGCCGTTGATTTTATCCAAAGGCTTCAGATTGGACGATATTTCTTCGCCAGTGATGCTTTCCAGCAAATAAGCGGAACCGGGCTGGGCGGTAGTGATAAGCGGTGTATTTTCATGCGGCGGGAACTGCGGATCTGTGGATTGGGACATGTTTTTCATAGACGGTACCTCCCGGTGGTGGGGTGTTGGGGAATTTATTATCGGGTGTAAATATATGCCGCTGTTTCAGGGTTAAAAAGCTACCGGCGGCAATAAGGATGACGCGCCGGCCGAAATGCGGTAACTATTGGGATATTAGTATTATATCCTTTACAGGGATGTTCTACAACGATAAATATAAAACGAAATTTTTATAAAATGATTAAAAAGGTAATGAATAACAAAAACCCTTGAAAACAATAAGTTTCCAAGGGTTTACTGTAGTCGAAGCGACGTGATTCGAACACGCGACCTCTGCGTCCCGAACGCAGCGCTCTACCAAACTGAGCCACGCTTCGAACTAGACTTTATCAAGCCCTTCAATAATACAAAATATAGAGGAAAATGTCAATGGTTTTTTTGAAATATCTTTTAAATGGCTGATATGGATAATAGACAAGCCATGGGTTGCTGTTGGGTATGGGAGTAAACAGTAAAATAAAGTTTTCTTACCCTCAAAGAACAAAATTTTCCGCGGTGAACAAATTTTTCCTCTCCATAAATTCTTTGAAGCCGCATAAATTCCTGGAAAATTTCCCTTCCCGCACATTCTGTTCCCTCCAGAAATTTCTGGCAGTTGAAAAAAATGCGTACTTCATATATATTGAGCCCAACAATCAGACGTACGGCCTGATAATTGCATTTCAGGATTATGTGCCGGGTTCCGCATTCCCGGAGGTGAAATGGGTAGGGCTGAAATGGTTTCAGAAATTTATATCCGGCCACTATTTTTCACGCCTGATAAGAAATACCCTGGTCCTGAGCGGCCTGAACCTGTTATTTGGTTTTACAGCTCCGATCCTGATCGTTTCAGCCGGAAGTGTTTTGTTCTGTGCGCCCAAGCATTTCCACTTTGCGGATCCTCATTTGTGTGTGGAGAAGGCAGAGGAAGGGGTTTTAAAGATTTATGCCTCATCCTTTGCCAAAAGCGTGGAAATAAAGAATGGGGATGATACGCTGCTTCTGGGGGATAAATATTTTGATATGAATCCCGGATGCCGTTCCATCAGAATATTGGAAGGAAAACCGGAAAATCTGCAGGTACGCAGCGTATATGATATCCGGTAAGACGGTTACATGGCATATAGTAACCCCGTCATAAGATGAACACAAACAGACACGAAATACCAATTGACGCTCCTGACGTGGAATGGCATAATGTAGCTGTAAAGGCAACAAAACATTATGTTACATAATAACAATAACCCACCCACCACAAAGGAAATTATGCCATGAAAACCCCGGAAATAGCAGAAAATGTATTTACAGCGCCGGATGCCGTAATATTGGGCGACGTACATATAGAAGAGGAATGCAGCATATGGTTTCACGCCGTTGTGCGTGCGGAGGCGGAGAGCATCCGTATCGGCCGCGGCAGTAACATACAGGATAATGCCGTCATACATGTGGATGCCGGACATCCGGTACGGATCGGGACCGGTGTCACAATAGGCCACGGAGCTATAATTCATGGCTGCAGTATCGGAGATAATACCCTGATCGGCATGGGAGCCATTATCTTAAACGGCGCATCCATCGGAAAGAACTGTATCATCGGCGCAGGAGCGCTGGTAACCCAGAACACCATAATTCCGGATAACTCAATGGCAATGGGAAGCCCGGCCGCCGTAAAAAGGCAGGTCATGGACCGGGAAGTGGAAAACAACCGCCGCAATGCGGAAATCTACAGCAGCGAGGGAAAAGAATATGCCGCCATCTTCAGGGAAAAAGAATAATACCGCCCACAGCAACGATACCACAGATATAAAGGAACAGTTGTCCCTGCTGGCAGAACCTGCCTACAGGGACTTTTCATCCTCCCTCCTTCCGGGAACGGAGCATATACTCGGCGTCCGCTTTCCTGCCCTGCGTAAGATAGCCCGGAAGCTGGCAAAAGAAAACTGGCTGGAAAATCTCGCCCGGTGCACCCAGGACAGCTTTGAGGAAATCATGCTTCAGGGCTTCATCATCGGCTATGCCAAAGCGCCGCTTCCCGATATTCTGGAACAGATCGCCGCCTTTCTTCCCAAAATAAACAACTGGTCTGTATGCGACAGCTTCTGCATCACCCTCAAGGCGGCCGGGGAGAACCCCGCAGAGTTCTGGGACTTCCTGCAGCCCTGCATCCTATCCGGTGAAGAGTTCACCGTGCGCTTTGCCATAGTGATGCTCCTGGACTACTATATTACGCCGGATTATATCGACAGGCTGTTCCCCATTTTCGACGGTATCAGCCATGAGGGCTATTACGTAAAAATGGCGGTTGCCTGGGCCGTTTCCATGTGCTATGTTAAGTTCCCCGAAAAAACGGAAAGCTATCTGGGCCGCTGTCGGCTGGATGATTTCACTTATAATAAGTCCCTTCAGAAAATCACAGAATCCCTCAGCGTGGACAAAGAGACGAAAAAAAGAATCCGCGCCATGAAAAGGCTGTAAAAATACCATAGAAAAGCCGATAGAAAAGGCTGCAGAAAAGTCCACAGAAAAGCCCGAAAGCATGAAAGAAAAGCCTGCCTGGAGCCTGAAAGCGTACTCCGCAGCGTACCTTTCTCAGCCATATTCTGCTATACTGTGATTTCCTCCTTCAAGGTGGAAAGACAGATGATTGTGTTGGTATCAGCTACGCCCCTGATATCCTTCAGCGTGCGTGAAAGAAAATTCTCCATATCCTGCATATCCCGGAAAAGCACCTTCAGAAGATAGTCACCCGGCCCTGCGGTATGGTGGCATTCCAGTACCTGAGGAAGGCCGGCAATGGCATCCTGAAAGGCTTCCAGATTCACCGAGCAGTCCACCTTAACAATAACAAAGGCCAGCAGATTATACCCCAGTGCATAGGGATTGGCGCGGACAGTATATTTTTCGATGACGCCGGACAGCTCCAGCTTACGGATACGTTCCGTAACAGCGGGAACGGAAAGATTTACCTGCTTGCTGATTTCGGAGGCGCTTGCCCGGCTGTTCTCCTTTAATATGGAAAGTATGATGTTATCGGTGTTATCCATTAGGCTCCTATCTGCCCGCCACGCCGGGCATATGACTGATGTCAGGTAACGGTTCAGCCCCGTCAGGACTGTTATGATGTCAGGGATTGTCCGGAATGACCGGACTCTGTATTTCCAGGCCGCTTTTCATCCGGCTTTTTTCTTTGCAGTTCTTTGTTTTCCCGTTTTCTTAACGGTGCCGGAAGCAGAAAGGGAGAGCTTGTAATAGAACATATACTGCTGTATTATCCCGGCAAATCCCTCGTAACGGCGGAAGGGAAATCCGTCCGGATAAAAAGAAGCCAGAATCTGTTTCACATGGGTATCCACAGGAAAAGCGCCGATATGGTGGAGGCCGTACAGACAGATACAGTCAGCCACCTTACGTCCGATGCCGAATTCTCCCATCAGGATTGCCTGCGCCCCATCATAATCCGCCTGCTCCAGGGAAGCCAGGAATTCCTGTCCGGGCGCGCCGCTGCAGCGTTTTGCCATGGCCAGGATATATTTATCCCGGTAACCCAGCCCCAGATCCTGCAGCCCATCCAATCCGCCGGCGATAATGGCCTCAGGCGTGGGAAAGGAATAAAAGGAAGCCCCGGTAAAAGGCCTGTCCTCCGGAAATGACATGGAATGCCCGTCCGTATCCAGCTTCTCCCCGAATTTGGCGCAGAGCGCTTCAATGCTCCTTCGTATCCGTGTTATATTATTATTCTGTGATATCAGAAAGCTGATTATCGTTTCCCAGAGATCCTGCCGCAGAATACGGATACCGCTTCCATAAGCAACAGCCGCCTGTAAAAATGCATCCTCCGGATCAACCGTTTCCTTTATGGCGCCGTAATCCAGGGACAAATCAAAATAATTATGCCAGAAGGACAGAAATTCCTCCTCAGTGCAGGAAAATTCCACAAAAGCCTCATCTTTCCCACAGCCCGCATCCTGATGCCCGGCACAGCGCAGGCATACGAAATGATCTCCAGCAGTCACCGTATAACAGTCCTCCCCGCACGGGGCGATCCGGAATACCTGCCCGGAACCCATCAGCATCCGTATATCAAAGTCCTTCAGAATCGTCTGATACATCTTAAGTAAATTCCTCCGTCAGCAGGCCTGCCGCCTGCATATTGAGCTGGCATAATTTACCGCCCCGGCAGCGCCTTTACTGCTCCTCACACACCTGGAAAATATAAAATTTCAGATAATAGGATTCGTCCGCCGCCCACAAAATTGGATGATCACAGCACTGGGTACGAAACTCTACCTGCCGCAGCCTCTTGTGCGCCCCATGAGCCGCCTCCCGGATGGTCTTGGCAAAAAGCTCCGGTTCCATGAAATGAGAACAGGAACAGGTTACAAGAAAGCCACCGTCCTCCACCAGCTTCATTCCCCGCAGGTTAATTTCGCGGTATCCTTTTACCGCATTCTTGATCGAATTTCTGGATTTGGTAAAAGCGGGAGGATCCAGAATCACCACATCGAACTTCTCGCCCTTTTCCTCCAGCTGTGGCAGCAGCTCAAACACGTCCGCACACTGGAATTTCACCCGATCCTCCAGATGGTTCAGGCGGGCATTTTCCTCCGCCTGCAGCACTCCGGTCTGAGAGGCGTCCACGCCAAGCACGCTGTCCGCGCCGGCGATTCCTGCGTTCAATGCAAAGGAACCGGTGTGCGTAAAGCAGTCCAGAACCTTTTTCCCTTTACAGAGACGCTGGACAGCGGCCCGGTTGTATTTCTGATCCAGGAAAAAGCCGGTCTTCTGGCCATCCTCCATATCCACAATATATTTAACGCCGTTTTCCTCAATTTCCACCTTCGTATCAAAGGGTTCGCTGATAAAGCCCTTATAACGCTCCATTCCCTCCTGAAGCCGTACCTTGGCGTCGCTGCGCTCAAAAATGCCGCGTATTACGATGCCGTCCTTTTTCAGCACCCGGCAGAGCGCGTCCAGGATTGCGGGCTTGAGCCGGTCGATGCCAAGAGCCAGGGATTCCACCACCAGGCAGTCCGAAAACTTGTCCACCACCAGGCCCGGAAGCCAGTCCGCCTCCCCGAAAATCAGTCTGCAGCAGCCGGTATCCACCGTCTGTTTCCGGTAATCCCAGGCATTCTGCACTCTTTTTTCCAGAAACGCATCATCAATGACCGTTCCCTTTTTCCGGGAAAGAAGCCTTACCGTAAGCTTTGACCTGGTATTAATAAAGCCAATCCCCAGAAAAAAACCGTCGGAATCGTGTACGGTTACGATATCGCCGTTTTCAAAATCCCCTGCAATACTTTCTATTTCATTGTTATAAACCCACATGCTGCCGGCCTTTAAAGTCCTGCCGGCCCCTTTTTTCAATGTAACCAGAGTATCGTACATATTACCTCACATTCCTGTTGCCGCCGCGTTTTCTCATGGTTTGCGCAGTAAATGCGCAGACCTGCCCAACTGTAACAATTATTTCACTATTTCTTCCGTTTTGTATTGTAAGTGTAACATATTTTCTTTATAATTTACAGTAGCAATGAAAAGTCCAAATAGAGGAAACGGAACGCAGGAAAGCCAAGCATTCAATGACCGGCAGAAGCCTGGTTTCGGAGGAGAGCTTATGATTCTGGAAAAATTCTATGAGAACCCTGAAACACTGCATGTGGGGACGGAGGAGAACAGATGCTTCTACATACCCCTGGACCTGCAGGAAAAGGAAAATGCCCGCAATTTAAGCGGCATTGACTGGAAATTCGGTTACTTTCCCTGTGTGGAGGCCGTACCAGAGTTCCAAAGGAAGGATTTCGACGAAGAACAGTTCGACAGGATAGAAGTGCCTTCCTGCTGGCAGATGCTGGGCTTCGATCAGAAGCAGTATACCAACGTCCGGTATCCCTTCCCTTTTGATCCGCCCTATGTTCCCGACAATAATCCCTGCGGCGCTTATATCAAATATTTTGACATCAGCCGCAGTGAGGCGAAGGAGGAACAGTTCCTTTATTTTGAAGGCGTGGATTCCTGCTTTTACGTATGGATTAACGGGAAATTTGTGGGCTACAGCCAGGTTTCCCACAGCCCCAGCGAATTCAACATCACCGGTAAAACCAAAACCGGCATGAACAAGCTGGCGGTCCTTGTGCTGAAATGGTGTGACGGCAGCTATCTTGAGGATCAGGATAAGTTCCGTATGTCCGGAATATTCCGGGATGTGCACCTGATTTTCCGCCCGAAGGAATACGTAAGGGACTTCACGGTGACAACGCCTGTGGACTTTGCGGAGAATACGGCCCGGGTGGAAGTGAAGCTGGACAGTGTCGTGGGAGAGCCTCAGGTAATCTGCGAGCTGTGGGATAAGGATACGCTTCTTGGAGAATGCGAAGCAAAGGACGGCAGCGCCGCTTTTTCCGTGAAGGATCCGGTTCTGTGGAATGCGGAGGAGCCTTATCAATATACGCTCAAGCTCAGGACCCCGGAAGAAATCCTGGTTCAGAAGGTAGGCATCCGTACCATTTCCATAAAAGACGGCGTGGTGCTCATTAATGAACGCCCGGTGAAGTTCAAAGGCGTCAACCGCCATGACAGCAGCCCTTATACCGGCGCAGTGGTATCCCGCGTGGACGCCATGTTTGACCTGCGTATCATGAAGGAGGCCAATATCAACGCCATCCGTACCAGCCATTATCCCAACGCTCCCTGGTTTCCCCAGCTGTGCAGCGAATACGGTTTTTATCTGATAGCGGAAGCGGATATGGAATCCCATGGCGGCGCAACGGTGTACGGCGGAAGCACGGAGGGTACGTTCAGCTATTTTGCTGAAGATCCTCGGTTTAAGGCTTCCGTTATGGACAGGGTGCAGCGCAATGTGATCCGGGACAAGAACTGCAGCAGCGTGATTTTCTGGTCGCTTGGCAATGAGTCGGGCTACGGAACCAATTTTGAAGAAGCAGGACGCTGGGTGAAAAATTATGATCCCACCAGGCTGCTTCACTATGAAAGCGTCCATTTTGAACCTGCAGGACACAAAAAGGATGAATCCATGCTGGATGTGGAGAGCCATATGTACGCCTTCACCCAGATGATTGACGAATATTTTGCACAGCCGGGAGAAAAGAAGCCCTTTGTTCAGTGCGAGTTCATTCACGCCATGGGCAACGGCCCCGGAGATATCGAAGACTATATGCAGCAGATTTATAAATATGATGGCTTCTGCGGCGGCTTTGTCTGGGAGTGGTGCGACCACGCCACCTATGAGGGCAGGGCGGAGAACGGAAAGGAAATGTTCCACTACGGCGGAGATGCGGGAGAATTCCCCCATGACGGCAACTTCTGCATGGACGGCCTGGTATATCCGGACAGACGGCCTCATGAAGGGCTTTACGAGTGGAAAAATGCCATCCGCCCCATCCGCGCCGAGCTTACAGACAGGAAGAAAGGCATTATCCGCTTGCACAACATGCTGGATTTCAGGAACCTGAAGGATTATATCTATCTGCGCTATGAAATCAAGAAAAACGGCGTCCTGATGGAAGAAGGCATTCTGGATGAACTGGAAGCGGAGCCTCACGGCTTTATGGACATTACCCTGAAGCTTCCTGCAAAGACAGAGGAGCGCTGCTATCTGAAGCTCACTTACTACCAGAAGGCCAAGGATAAGCTGACCCAGGTGGGCCATGAAATGGGCTTTGACCAGTTCGCACTTTCCGAGGAGAAGGAAAAAGAGCCGGCTTTTGAAAATAAGGGAGAACCGCTTACCCTGACGGAAACGCCGGAAGCTTTCTGCCTTGGCAACGAATTCCTTCACTACGAATTCGGGAAAAAAGAAGGGAATTTCATTAAACTGGAGCGCCACGGGGAAGCCCTTGTCACAGCGCCTGTGGAATGGAATGTTTACCGGGCTCCCACGGACAATGACAGAAATATTGTAAATGTATGGAAGGAAGCCGGCTATGACAGAAGCGTGGTCAAGGTATATGGCTGTGAAGCGAAGCTGAGACAGGGTATTGTTACCATTACCTGTGATTTCTCCATAGCAGCGGTGTTCATCCAGCCCTTCCTGAGACTGCATGCCGTATGGACCGTAAACGGCGACGGGGAAATCAGGGTTACGGTGGATGGAAAGAGGGATACCGCCTTCCCGTTCCTTCCCAGATTCGGCCTGAAATTTTGTATTCCCGAAAAGCAGCAGGAGGTGGCCTACTTCGGATACGGCCCTCATGAAAGCTACTGCGACAAGCATCAGGCAAGCTATATAGACGTTTTCCATATCACCGTGCCTGAGCTTCACCGTGACTATGTGCGTCCCCAGGAAAACGGCAGCCACTACAACTGCTTTACCGTGAAGGTGGGAAATCTCACCGCCAGGGGCAGAAAGCCCTTTTCCTTCAACGCGTCCGAGTACACTATAGAAGAGCTTGCCACGAAGAAGCACAACTATGAGCTGGAAAAAGCAGGCTGCGTTGTGGTATGTACAGACTATAAGCAGAGCGGCGTAGGATCCAACTCCTGTGGCCCCCAGCTCCTTCCCCAGTACCGTTTTGACGAGGAAGAGTTTGTCTGGGAGATGCTGTACTGCTTTGAATAAGGAAGAAATGCTTGTAATTTTGGAATTAGAACACCCGTCAGCCGGCTTATACCGGCTGACGGGTGTTCTTTTTAATACGAAAATAAACAGGCGCATGTTCCGTAGAAATCCTTATAATGCCAATGCAAACCTCATACTAAAACTAATTCAAAAGAATATGCAAACATCCGATTTCTGTACTTCTGACAGGAAACCGGATGCAATGTATAATATGGTTTTTATTTCTATCCAAAGCTCTTTTTCTTACGTCTCCGCATCCCTGCCAGAATCGCTTTCAGTTTTTCCAGAATCCTTATCATCTCCACTGGAATCGCTATTATTTTTTGGGGAATCCTTATTATCCCCGCTGGAATCCTCCTCATCCGGAATCCTCTCCAGATAATTCTTCTCCCCGCAGTTAGGACAATACAATATCTGCCCGCCCTTTCCGCCTACTGAAAAAATCAGCTGCATCAGTGAAGGCTTAAATTCCTGCCCGCAGGCCGGGCACTTACAATGGGAAGTACGCCTGTAGGACAGCCTGCGCACAATCAGGATCAGAATAAACAAAATAATCAGAAACAAAGCGGTAACAGGTATTATCTTTTGCAGGTAATCCATAAAAATCCTCCCTCACAGCCCGGACTATCAGGCCAGATAAGCCTTCAGCAGCTTAAATGTATTCTCCACGCCCTTCTTATGGCTGCGCTCATAGCCATGAGAAGCATAGACACCAGGCCCGATCAGCCCATGACGCACATCATAACCCGCAGTCAGCGCCGCATCCGCATCCGACCCATAATGAGGATACACATCCACCGCGAAATCAGCCTCCGCCCTTTTTGCAGCATCGATTAAACCGCTTACCACATCATAATGATAAGGCCCCCTGCTGTCCTTCGCACAGATAGAAACCTGGCATTCATCACACCCAAGGCCATCGCCCACGCAGCCCATATCCACAGAAAGAACCTCAGTCACATCCGCCGGGATAGAAGCGCAGCCGCCGTGACCCACCTCTTCAAACACTGTAATATGCTGATAAATCGTCCGTGCAGGCCTGATACCCTCATCCTTCAGATATTTTGCAAACCCAAGAAGAATTCCCGTACTCAGCTTGTCATCCAGAAAACGGCTCTTAATGAACCCGGATTCCGTCACCACTGTCCTCGGCTCAAAACAAACGAAATCCCCCGGCATAATCCCCAAAGCCAGCACATCCTCCTTGCTGCGGACGATTTCATCCAGAAGCACCTCCATCTCCCCATAGCTTCTCTTAACCTCATTATAATTATCATTCACATGAATTGAAGCATTCTTCAGCTGAAACGTCCCTGTATAAACCTTTCCGCCGCGCGTAATCACCCGGCAGTTTTCAGCCTCCGCATTATTCGCATTCATTCCCCCGACAGGAGTAAGATGCAGCCTTCCCGTTGAAGATACCTCAGCCACCATAGCCCCCAGCGTATCCACATGCGCCTCCAGCATAATGGCTCCCGCCGCCGGATCGGCTTTCCCGCAGCCATCCGCTCCGCTACGTTCACCGTCCGCGATCTTAACAACCACGCCGCCCTTTACCGTCAGCTCCGGCTCATACCCCAGCCCCCGGTACAAATGCATCAAATATCCAGAAACCTCCCGTGTATACCCCGAAGGACTATCAATCCCCAGCAGCTCCTTCGTCCTCTCCACAATATACTCCGTATATTCCGAATAATCTCTCATATTAAAATGACCTCCATCTATAATTTCTGTTACCAGATTACCACGTTTACTCCTCCAAAACCAGCCCTGGGAGGTAAAAATCTTTGGGATAGCGGGATAAAAGCCCCCGCCCCAAAACACCCCCCGCCCCCCGCATCACTTTTTTCTCTCCACCCCCTCCACTTCGTGTTATACTAATATCCAGAAAAGAATTTTTGCTTCAGGAGGATATGTATGAGTGCAGGTGTAAATGAGTCGCGGATGGGAACGGAACGGATTGGCAGGCTTATGGTGAGTATGGCGGTTCCGTCTATTATTGCGCAGATAATCAATATTCTTTATAATATCGTGGATCGGATTTACATAGGGCATATTCCCGGCGTGGGTGCTGCGGCGCTTACAGGGGTGGGTATCACCTTTCCTATTATTACGCTGATTTCGGCTTTTTCCGCCTTTGTTGGTATGGGGGAGCGCCGCTGGCGGCTATCTGGATGGGAAAGGGGGACAGGAAGCATGCGGAAAAAATACTGGGGAGCGGCACCTGTCTTCTGGTTATTTTTACAATTGTTTTGATGGCTGTTTTCTATCTGTTCCAGAAGCCGTTCCTTTATATGTTCGGCGCGTCTGACGCCACTATCGGGTATTCTCTGGATTATATGTCCATTTATCTTCTGGGCACACTGTTTGTAGAGCTGGCGTTGGGGCTGAATCCTTTTATCATATCCCAGGGGCGTTCCCGGATTGCCATGATTTCTATTGTTATCGGGGCGGTGGTCAATATTGCCCTGGATCCGCTGTTTATTTTTGTTTTCGGCTGGGGCGTAAAGGGCGCGGCGATTGCTACGGTGCTTTCCCAGGCGGTCAGCGCCGCCTGGAATGTGAACTTTCTTATGGGGAAAAAATCCTCCCTGCGTCTGTCTTTTTGTAATATCAGGCCGGATTTCCGAATTATGGGACAGATTTGCTCTCTGGGGATTTCACCTTTTATCATGCGTGCCACGGAGAGCCTGATCAGTATCGTGCTTAACAGGGGGCTGCAGATGTATGGAGGGGATTTGTATGTGGGTTCCCTCACCATCATGCAGAGTGTCCTTCAGCTGTTCTCGGCGCCTCTTACCGGCTTCACCCAGGGTGTGCAGCCCATTATCAGCTACAATTACGGCGCGGGTAAGTTCGATCGGGTAAAAAAACTGTACCGCAGCATGATTGCGGTCAGCTTCACCATATCCTTTGTGGCTAATATGACGGCCATGTGCTTTCCGGCTCTTTATGCCTCTCTTTTTACCAATGATGAGGAGCTGATCGTCCTGGTAAGCCGGGTGATGCCCGTATTTCTTTTCGGAATGCTGTTTTTCGGGCTGCAGAACGGGATCCAGCCCACCTTCCTGGCACTTGGACAGGCCAAAATATCCCTGTTTATCGCCATGTTCCGGAAGGTGATCCTGCTGGTGCCGCTGGCCCTGGTTTTGCCCCGGTTTTTCGGCGTTATGGGAATTTATTATGCGGAGCCTATATCCGACATTATTTCCGCAGCCACCGCTTGCATTCTTTTTGCACTGAATATTAAGAAGATTCTGTCAAAGGAATATCTGGCCAGAATCCACTGATTTTTGTAAAATCCAAACAGACAGGAGCCGGAAGGCTATGAATATTAAGAAAACGGTAAAAGCGCTTTTAATCATCAACGGCCTGCAGTTTATCGCCGCCATTTTGCTCTGGCTTGTCATAGGCACCCATGTGCTGGGCAGGGTGAACCCGGCAGTTTACCTGACCATAGGAATCCTGCTGTTAAGCAGCCTGCTTACCCTGCTCGGTCTGTATGCGGCCAGCCGTTACCAGGACGACAGCTATCGGGAAAGCATGAAAAATCTAGAGAATCTCAATCTGAAGCTGCGCGCCCAGCGGCACGATTATCTGAACCATCTGCAGGTGATTTACGGCCTGCTCCAGCTGGGAGAGTATGAGGATGCCAGGGAGTATATGGAGCCGGTATTCAGGGATATCAGCAGGGTGACTAAGGCCATGAAAACCTCCCAGCCCGCTGTCAATGCCCTTCTTCAGGCGAAAATGGAGTCCGCGGAAAAGAACGGGATCGATATGGTGGTGGAGGTGGGCACTCCTCTTAAGGAAATCCCCCTGGAGCCGTGGGAGCTGTGTAAAATCCTTGCAAACCTCATCGATAATGCGATTACTGCGCTGGGAGAAAGGGAGAAGGACAGAAAGCTGACCGTGGAAATCCGTCAGGAAAAGGAGATGTATATTTTCCGCATATGCAACAATGGGCCGGCCATCCCTGCGGACAGGCAGCCGCTCATTTTCCATCAGGGCTTTTCCACGAAAAGAGAGGAAGGGCATGGCACCGGCCTCACCATTGTTTCGGAAATCGTAAAGGATATCAGGGGCACCATCAGCCTGACCTCCGATGAAAAGGAGACCTGCTTTGAGGTGCGGCTCCCCCGGTAGCCGCCGGGTCGTCCGGGACAGCAGGATAAACGCAATTGGATTGATTTTTATGACATTACAGCTTTGATTATGTATAAGTTGCGGATTATGGCTTTTTTTAAACTAAATGCAGTTTATAATCAGATTCATAAAGCTGGTGCATGAGCTTACAGTTAAGGCAGACGAAAAAGACGTGTACCGGGAAAGGAGGATACAGGAATGGATACATTGATGATAGTGGGAATTATCCTGTTTATTGCGGGATTTATCCTCATCGCTGTTGAAATGGTGGTTCCGGGTTTCGGGGCGCCGGGAATCAGCGGCATAGCCTGTCTGGTAATCGGACTTTTCCTGACGGCGGATACCATTGAGGAGGGCGCGTTCATCACAGTCATAGTGCTGGCGCTGCTGGCCATCATGATGGCCATTATCCTGTGGATGCTGTCAAAGGGGAAGATACACTCGCCCATCATCCTGGAGGAAGAGCAGAAGAAGGATGAAGGCTATATCAGCTCCGTGGACCTGGATTACCTGCTGGGTAAAAAAGGGATTGCGGAAACGGATCTGAGGCCTACCGGCGTGGGTAACTTTGAAGGTGTCAATTTTGATGTAATTTCCGAAGGAAAATATATATCAAAGGGCGCTTCCCTGGAAATCATAAAAGTAAACGGCTCCAAACTGATCGTAAAACAACAGTAACTGTGAAGGCAGTGAACGGCTGCATAAAAATAGGCAGGAGATATTATAATGAGCAATACAATAGTTATAACATTAGTCGGCGTACTTGGCCTTCTTCTGGTTCTGTTTTTTATGAAGACCATGCCTGTTCCATGGATCTGAACTCTTAGAAGCAACGGTTTCGGAGGAATCGCAGAACAACTGTAACTGAAGGAACTAAAAAACTAAAAACAACCATAGTCAGGGGGTATCATAATGAGTAATATAGTAGTTATCACATTAATTGGCATACTTGGACTACTTATCGTTTTATTTTTCATCTTTGTTCCCATAGGCCTGTGGATTTCTTCACTGGCTGCTAACGTAAAAATCAGCATTTTCAACCTCATCGGTATGAAGCTGCGGCGTGTGGTTCCGTCCCGTATCGTGCTTCCTCTGATTAAGGCCAGAAAGGCAGGTATGAATCTGGGAGTAAACCAGCTGGAAGCCCATTATCTGGCAGGCGGCAACGTGGACAATGTGGTTAATGCATTGATTGCATCGGAAAGGGCGGGCATAGAGCTTCCTTTTGAAAAGGCGGCGGCTATCGACCTGGCAGGCCGTGACGTCCTGGAAGCTGTAAAAATGAGCGTAAATCCCAAGGTCATCGAAACCACCAATGTATCGGCTGTGGCAAAGGATGGTATTGAACTTCTTGTAAAAGCAAGAGTAACCGTAAGAGCGGATTTGGAACGCCTGGTGGGCGGCGCCGGCGAAGCGACAATTCTGGCAAGAATCGGTGAAGGCATCGTAACTACCGTTGGTTCCGCACAGTCCCATAAGGAAGTGCTGGAGAACCCGGATGACATTTCAAAACGTGTCCTGAGCAAGGGGCTGGATTCCGGAACGGCTTTTGAAATCCTTTCCATAGATATTGCGGATATCGACGTGGGAAGAAACATCGGCGCCCAGCTGCAGTCCCTGCAGGCGGAGGCAGACAAGAATATCGCCCAGGCCAAGGCGGAGGAAAGACGTGCCATGGCTGTTGCGAAGGAACAGGAAATGCGCGCTTACGTGGTGGAAGCGGAAGCCGAGGTGCCCAAGGCGCTTGCTTATGCCCTGCGTGAAGGCAAAATGGGAGTTATGGACTATTATGAGCTTCAGAATCTGAAGGCGGATACCGATATGCGTTCCTCCATTTCAGGAGCGGGCAGCATTGACGTGGATCTGACCAGTGACGGAAGGAATGATTAATATGACCTTTAAAGGACTGACGGAAGAGCTTTCAAGGACATTAATATCGGAAAAAATGCAGCTGCAGGGCTATTTGGGTGCACAGCTCCCTTTTGCAGGCAGTACGTTCAAAAAAAAGAAGAAAACGGCAAAGGCTGCCGCCCCGGAGTCCTTTCCAAAATGGGAGGAAGAGGCAGACATGGACGAGGCGCCGGAAGCGTTGATGCAGCAGGTGTCCCCGTCAGCCGGCCGGGCGGCGCAAAGGCCGCGGCAGCAAGAAACTTCCCGTATGCCGGAAGGCCGGGCGGCGCTGAGGCAGGCGGTCGTTTTTAGTGAAATTATCGGGGAACCGGTGTGCAGGAAAAGAAAAAGGAAAGCTTATGGCAATCAAAGTAATATTGGTCGAAGATGAAAGCGGCATACGGATGCTGCTGAAAAAAATCATAGAAAAGAAGGAAGAATTCCAGGTGGCGGGCGAATGCGATAATCTGGCGGATGCGGTGAGCCTCTTTGCCAGGCTGAAGCCGGAGGTTGTTTTCCTTGATATTGAAATCAACGGGGCAAGCGGTATAGACTGTGCCAAGATTATTGCCGACATGGAGCCTAAAACGAAAATCGTATTCGCCACGGCTCATTCAGAGTATATGTCCGAGGCCTTTGAGGTATATGCTTTTGATTACCTCATAAAGCCCTTCGACATTGAGAGAGTGGAACGCACGCTGGATCGGATTCTTTCCCTGCAGGAGCCGGAGCCTCTGGATCATCTGGATAAAATAGTACGCTACGAAAGAGGCCTGGACCGCCTGTTGGTAAAGGGCAGGGAAAGCATGAGCTTTGTGGATATCCAGGATATCATCCTGGTGCAGCGGGAAAATAACAGCACCGTCATCTACACAAAGCAGGATTCCTTCACCACGTCGGCCGGTCTGGGAGATATCGAAGCGAAGCTGGATCCGGATGTGTTCTTAAGAAGCCACAAATCCTACATTATTAACGTTTCCAAAATCAAAAAAATAGAACCCTACGGCCGCTGGACCTATATTGTGGCCTTCAAGGATATTGATAAGGATGCGCTGATTACGGCGGATAAATATGAGGAAATCAAGAAGCGTTTTTCCTGATAGCAAGAAGAACGCAACAGATCAAACAGGTCTGCGCATTTACTGCGCAGACCTGTTTGATCTGTTACAGAAGGAAACTTACCGGAGCTTCTCCCAGATTTCCTTTACATCACGGAACAGGAAATCCGGCTTGATATCCCCTTCCTCTATATCCGACAGGGTGGCTTCGCCGGAGAGCACACAGACAGCGTCCACAACAGCATTTTTACCGGTGGCAATGTCCGTATACAGACGGTCGCCCACGATGACGGCATCCTCCGGCAGGCAGCCGGTATTTTTCAGCACACAGTCCACCATGATGGGCTCTGGCTTGCCGATAAAGAACGGTTCCTTCCCTGTGGCGTTTTTCAGCATAATACTCATGGAGCCGCAGTCCGGGATAAAGCCGAAGCTTACCGGGCACACCAGATCCGGATTGGTAGCCAGATACACCACATCACGGCCCAGCATGATGCAGGTATTACGGATTTTTTCGGAGGTGTTTTCCGTATCAAAACCGATGAGGACAATGGAGGCGTTCTCATCCGGCTCCGTTACCACCGTAAGGCCGCTTTCCCGCAGTTCCGTTACCAGGGAACGGGTCCCCATGCAGTATACGGTCTGCCCGGGATAATTTTCACGGATGTACATGGCGGTAGCCTGGCTGGAGGTATAGAAGTCCTCAAAGCCCGCCTGTATGCCCATGCGGGTCACTTTTTCCACATAATCGTTTACGGACTTGGAGGAATTGTTGGTAATGAAAATATAACGGCCTCCGTGATCCTTAATCTGCTGCAGAAAATCGAGCGTGCCGTCGAAGATCTCATTTTCGTTGTAAATTGTGCCGTCCATGTCCAGCAGCCATAGTTTTTTCCGCTTTAATATATCTGCACAGCGGCCGTAGAAATCTGTTATCATGTGTGAACCTTCCTTTAATCAGAGTATGGCAGCATTTCGGCTGCCTGTTTGTATAATTGGCATTAACTGCGGGGAAACAATACAGTCATACCTAATATATCAAAGCACGTCCTTGGTGGCAATGATATTTACGCCGGTCCCGGCGGCATTTTCCAAAATCACATCCCCGATATGGACAGGGGCCTTCACCTTTACATTCTTAAGCGCCCTGACACAATCGGCAATTTTTCCTTTGGGGATGTCGGAAGCTGTTTTCACGGAAACAACAGGCAGCCGTCCGCCCTCCACGCGAACGGTGGTGGTGACGATACGGGTGGGATTGGTGCATTCCTTTCTTGCATAGGCCTCGCCTCTGGGGCAGGTATTGCCTGTTACCCGGGTAACCTCCCCGTTTTCAAGGGTTACGGTAAGTGCGCAGCCTAAAGGGCAGTTAATACAGATGAGTTCACGCGTTTCCATTCGCTTCACCCCTTTCTACCTGGATGGTGATGGTTTCCGGTGCCTGGACGGACAGGAGATCGGATTTTTTTATAATTACCTGCTCCATTTCACCAGGAGCCAGCTTGTTTTTCTTCAGTCTGGCGATCTGCCTGTCATTTACATATACGCCGATATAACAGTTTTTATAAACATCGCCCACGCGGAAGCGGACGGTGAGGGTATCCTCCATATGGGAAGGGCGGATTTCCTGCGGAACCGTATAGCGGACGCCGTTTCTGGCCAGCAGGGATACCGGTCTGCCGTCATTGGCAGTCGTTTGTCCGCCGCGTATGTACTGCGCCGCATATTTTCCGGCTTTTTCCGCTTCCTCCGAAACATAGTCAACCAGATCATGTACATGGAGCACATTGCCGCAGGCAAAGACGCCGGGAGTGCTTGTTTCCAGGCTCTCATTGACGCTGGGGCCGGAGGTGACGGGAGCCATAGCCACGCCCAGCTTCCCGGACAGCTCATTTTCGGGGATCAGTCCCACGGAGAGCAGGAGGGTGTCGCAGGGAATGTATTCCTCCGTGCCGGGGACAGGCTTTCTGTTCTCATCCACCTTCGCCAGCGTTACGCCGCGCACCCGTTCCCTGCCGTCGATATCAACGACAGTGGTACTGAGTTTTAAAGGAATGCCGAAGTCGTCCAGACACTGCACGATATTTCTCTGCAAGCCGCCGGAATAGGGCATAAGCTCCGCGACTACCTTAACTTTAGCGCCCTCCAGCGTCATGCGCCGCGCCATGATCAGGCCGATATCTCCGGAACCGAGGATGACGATTTCCTTTCCGGGCATAAAGCCTTCCATATTCACCAGCCGCTGTGCGGTTCCTGCGGAATAAATGCCGGCGGGGCGGTAGCCGGGAATATTCAGCGCGCCTCTGGGCCGTTCCCTGCAGCCCATGGCCAGGATGACTGCGGCGGCGGTAAGCCTCATCAGGCCGTCCTCACGGTTCATTGCCGTCACCGTTTTTTCGGAGCCCTTCCCCGAAGTAGAGATATCAAGCACCATGGTATGCAGCTTATAAGGAATTTCCAGCTCCTTCACCTGGGAAATGAAGCGGGCGGAATACTCAGGGCCTGTCAGCTCCTCATGGAAGGTATGCAGACCAAAACCATTGTGAATGCACTGGTTCAGGATACCCCCCAGCTCATTATCCCGTTCCAGGATAAGTATTTTATCAATCCCGTTTTTCCGGGCGGAAACCGCCGCAGCCAGGCCGGCCGGGCCGCCTCCGATTATAATCAAATCATATTCAGCCATATTAATACCTTTCTGCATGGATACATGCATTGTCGCTTTTTGACAGCAGTCCGGACAACAGAACTGTCACGTTCTTTATACAGGGGTTACAGATTTTCCTTGGTGGAGCCGGTGAGCAGATAGGAATCTTTGCCGGATTTTGTCAGCTCCAGGGAGGAAATCTGCAGTTCCCTGGTAAGTATCTCCATTACCCTGGGAGAGCAGAAGCCCGACTGACAGCGTCCCATGCCCGCGCGGGTACGGCGTTTGACGCCATCCAGGGAACGCGCTCCCAAAGGCCTTTTGATAGCGTTGATAATTTCTCCCTCCGTGACCATTTCACAGCGGCAGATGACATTCCCGTAGGCAGGATCCTTGGCCACAAGCCGGGCGATTTCCTCGGGCGTGCTTTCCGCCACGCAGGGGATATCCTTCCGGCTGGAATGGAAATTCACCTTCTTTTTGGCTTCCAGCTTTTCCGCAATCTGCTCCGCCAGGAAGCAGCCGATGGCCGGCGCGCTGGAAAGGCCGGGGGAATCAATGCCTGCCGCGTTGAAAAAGCCTTCCGCGTCC
Organism: Eisenbergiella porci; assembly: GCF_009696275.1. Lineage (GTDB taxonomy): Bacteria > Bacillota > Clostridia > Lachnospirales > Lachnospiraceae > Eisenbergiella > Eisenbergiella porci. Next base: position 14,746 of record NZ_VUMI01000030.1, on the reverse strand, counting down.
TCCGCTTCCCCGAGAACAAAATCCCCGTCATCCTCGGTGGCGCGCAGTCCGGCAAAGGAAGTAATAGCCATGTTAAGCGGTATCTTTTCCGCGCTCAGCCGCGCTTTTTCCATTACCTGGGCAAGGCCCTCCGCGGTGGTGTTCACCGCTTCCTTGTCGGTAATGTCTTCTGCGGTAGGCCCGGTAAGCAGATTGCCATGCACGGTAGGCGTGATGAGGATTCCCTTGCCCAGCTTTGTGGGCTGCTGGAAAATCGTATGGGAAACAAAATTTCCCGCCTTTTTATCCAGAAGGATATACTCCCCTTTCCTGGGAGTGATATGAAGCTTCCTTCCGCTCACCATATTGTTGAACCGATCCGCATAAACGCCTGCGGCATTCACAATGCAGCGTGTTTCATAAATTCCTGCGGGGGTGGTAATGCGATAACCGTCCGCCGTTTTTTCAATGTTCTCTGCTTCCGTATTAAAATGGAACTCCACGCCGTTCTCAAAGGCATTTTCCGCAAAAGCGATTGTCATCTTAAAGGGACAGACAATCCCGCCTGTGGGGGCATCCAGCACGGCTGTCACCTCAGGCGACAGATTCGGCTCCAGCTCATGTATTTCCTCTCCGGAAACGATACGCACATCGGCAACGCCGTTGGCTTCGGCGCGCTCCCTGAGTACTTCAAGCCCGGGCAGATCCTTTTCATCAAAACAGAGAACCAGGGATCCATTTCTTTTAAATGGAAAATCCAGTTCTTTGGAAAGCGCATCCATCATGCGGTTTCCCGCCACGTTCATTCTGGCCTTCAGCGTGCCGGGAACCGCATCATACCCCGCATGGATAATGGCGCTGTTGGCCTTGGAGGTACCGCAGCACACATCCTCCTCCCGCTCCAGGACAGCCAGCTTCAGCTGGTAACGTGACAGCTCCCTGGCAATGGCGCAGCCTGTAACACCCGCGCCTATTACGATTACATCATACATATTTTCCTCCATTCTGCCGCCTGCGCGGCCCCTCGGCTGCAAAACCATAAGAAAAAAACAGCCCAAAAACACATACCCACAGGGTATGCCTTTTTTGCTGTCTCTTTTTCTCCTGCAAATACAATATTCAGTTCCGCAAATCTTTTTTGTAAGTGTTCAGTACCCTCACAGTTGCTTTTTACATAAACCAGACCTTCCGGTTGGTGGTGGATATGGAAATCGCCCCCGCATTCAGCGCCGCCATAATGTCCTCCCGATCCGTGATCAGGCCGCCGGCAATGACCGGGATTCTTCCTTCCGCACAGATGCGCCGTATCACCTTGGGCATCAGGCCGGGAAGAACTTCAATAAAATCAGGATGTACCGATTCGGATTGCCTCCGGATATTTTCGAAGGCCATGGAATCAATGGCGAAGAAACGCATGACGGTGAACATCCCCAGCTCCTTTGCCTGCCGTATCAGCGCCGGTTTTGTGGATATGATACCGTCAGCGGCGGTGGTGCTGTGGATAAAGCTCACCGCAATTTCCTTTCCGGAAAGCCCTGAAATCAGATCCAGGTGGACAATCACTGTTTTACCGGCATCCTTCAGCCGCCCCACGATTCCGGAAATACTGCAGATATCCCCATACAGGACAAATACAATCCGGATTTCGGAGTCAAGGCAGGCCCGCAGCCCCTCTTCGTCTTTTACGGCGGCGATTACGGGACAATCCTCAAACTGTTCCATCAATAGCTTATTCATGCATATACCTCTGAAGTCCATGTAAAATATCCCTCGGCCGCCTCAGTCCTGAAGGCTGCTGGCTGACAGCCTTTACTGCAGTACAGCATGAAAAAGCGCCTGCCCCGCTGCCTGTGGGAATAAAAAAAGACAAACGAAAACAGGCTCTTTGTAAAAGCCCATTGTTTTGTCTCCTGTCTCTGAATCCATTTTAGCACAGCAGAGTGGCAAACGCAAGAAAATAGTCTGAATTATTGACACTATCAGACGCAATTAGTGTTACTGTTCACTCCGTGACCAGTAACTGCATAAATCCATTAAAAATCGCCTGCGGCGATGGGATTTATGCACTCTTGAATCACTTTCTTATGTACTGTGCAGTAAATGCACAGTACTGAGTGAACAGTAACCAATTAATTTCTGCTTACATCCCGCAATTAAGAAAGACTTGACTTTTCCCTGCGGGGGAGGGTGTATATTATGTATATCGGAAGCTGTTCGGAAGGCGGGGGCCTTCTGGGGAAAAGCGGAGAGGAGGAAAAATATGTATCGTATCGGTGAATTTTCCAGGATTACAAGTCTGACGGTAAAAGCGCTGCGCTATTATGATGAAGAAGGAATCCTCAGCCCCTCGGAGCGGGATAAGAACGGATATCGTCTGTATAATGAAACGGATTACGAGAAGGCAAGACAGATCGTTTTGCTTCGGGAGCTGGATTTTTCCATTATGGAGATTAAGGATGTGCTTTCCGCCTGTGTGGGAGAAGAGGATCTGGCTTTCTTTCTCAAAGAAAAGCAGGCGCAGGTCCGGCAGCGTATCTCTAAGGAAAAGGCATTGTTAAAAAAGCTGGAGGAAGCCCTTCCCTCCGGAACGGAAGCCTCCGCTGTGAACCGCAGCTATACGCTGGAGCGTAAAACGGCGGAAGAGCTTCTTGTTATTTCCATCCGTTTCAGGGGAAAATATCCGGAGGTGGGCAAATACGCCGGCAGACTGTTTAAGGCGGCAGGAAGCAAGGCCTGCGGAGCGCCCTTCAGTCTGTATTATGATGAAGAATACAGGGAGGAAGCGGATATTGAGCTTTGCCTTCCTGTAAGCAGCCGGATAGCGGTCCCGGAGATTACCTGCAGGAGACTGCCTGGAATCACGGCGCTGTGTACGATGCATGAGGGCAGCTATGAGGAGCTTGGCGCGGCCTATAAGGCACTGCTGGATGGCGCGGCGGAGAGAAAGCTGATACCGCAAGGCCCCTCACGCGAGATATACCTGAAAGGTCCTGGCGCCATTTTCCGGGGAAACCCGGCGCACTACAGGACAGAACTGATGCTGCCGGTGGCGGAAGAACCGGGAAAGGATAATTATGTCGGATAAATATGATTTCAAAAAAGAATACAGACAGCTGTACCAGACGAAGACGGATCCGGTGGTGATACAGGTTCCCCCCAGAAAATATCTGTGTGTGGACGGCTTCGGGGATCCGAATACCAGCCGGGAATATCAGGATGCGGTTGCGCTCCTGTATGGTATCACTTATACAATAAAAATGAGCAGGACAGAAGCGCCTGCGCAGGGCTATTTTGACTATGTGGCGCCTCCGCTGGAGGGCTTCTGGGATATTGATGGGAAAGGCTTTGACGGACACCGGATTACGGATAAGGAACGCTTTGCCTGGACATCCTTTATGGCGGTGCCCGATTATGTCACCCCTCAGGTGCTGAAATGGGCTGCAAAAAAGCTGCGTACCAAAAAGCCGGGGTTAAATCCGTCGGCAGTGCGCCTTGAGATTTTTGAGGAAGGACTGTGCGTGCAGTGCATGCATGTGGGAACCTATGACAGTGAACCGGAAACCATCCGGCGGATGAATGAGTTCCTGGAGCAGGAAGGCTATGAAACGGACATCACTCCACAGAGGAGGCACCACGAGATCTACCTGGGGGATCCGAGGAAACAGGCGCCGGAAAAAAGAAAAACCATAATCCGCCACCCCATAAAACGCAAAGCAGTACCTGTGGAATAACTGAACAATTGCCGCCAAAACATCAAAAAAACGGCCCGGAAGGCCTGACACTCTGTCACGGCTTCCCGGGCCGGCATTGTTTCCGCCCTGATGCGAATTGCCTGCATTGCTTTTAAACACAAAAAAAAGCACCAACCCCGAAGCTCTTAAGTCTTCAAAATCGGTACTTTCAAAGTGCGCCTTCAGGGGCTCGAACCCTGGACACCCTGATTAAGAGTCAGGTGCTCTACCAACTGAGCTAAAGGCGCTTATTTCTTTGTTTTATCTTCCGCAGTGCAGGATTTATTATATTATATAAATTTCATTTTTGCAATACCTTTTTTAAAAAAATTAAGAAATTTTTTCACCTGCTTTAAGAATACTATAAAGTATGTTATTATTGTAACCATTCAGGCAGGTTTGCGCATTCACTGCGCAAACCGTGAGAAAACGTGGTGGCAGCAAGTATCCGCCCCTCGCCGAAGGCGACTTATAATGGGCGGATGCAGTAACAGTTCGGCCGAAAGCTGAACTGTTACTTATTATTCTGGAGAATTGAAAGAAATAATGATAGAAACGATAAGAGGTGCTATAATGATTTTTGACAGTCATGCACACTATGATGATGAAGCCTTTGATGCGGACAGGGAGGCGCTCCTTGACAGCTTTCCCGCAAATGGCATCGGCTGTGTGGTAAATGCCGGCGCAAGCTTTGCTTCAAATAAAAAAACAATGGAGCTGATTTCCCGGTATCCGTTTCTGTATGCAGCGGTGGGAATCCATCCCGAACATGCGGATGCCCTGGATGATAAAGGCCTGGAATGGCTCCGGGAACAGTTTTCCAATCCCAAGGTGGTGGCGGTGGGAGAGATCGGCCTTGACTACTACTGGGATGAGCCGGCCCGTGAAATTCAGAAGAAAGCCTTTATCAGCCAGCTGGCTCTTGCCCGGGAGGTAAAGCGTCCCGTGGTAATTCATTCCAGGGACGCCTGTCTGGATACCCTGGATATTATGAGGGAAGAATACGGAAAAGGAGAACCTGCGGTTATTCACTGTTTTTCTTATTCCAGGGAGGCGGCCAGAGACTTCCTGAATCTGGGATGCATGATCGGAATCGGCGGCGTGGTAACCTTTAAAAATGCCAGGAAGGCTAAAGAAGCGGTGGAGTACATCCCCATAGACAGGATCCTTCTGGAAACGGACTGCCCGTATTTAACGCCGGAGCCGAACCGGGGAAAAAGAAATTCTTCCCTGAACCTTCCTTATGTTGCGAAGCAGATAGCGAAGCTGAAGGGCATGACGGCGGAAGAGGTGGTGGAAATCACGGATTTAAACGCCAGAAAATTTTATGGAATCAATTAAAAAACGCAGCAGGCCTTATACCGGCCCATTATCTGCGGCAGTGATACAGGCTTCATCAGCATATGGTACGGAGGAGATTTTATGCCCAAAATAGGTACGCCCGGCAGAACAGTTGAGGTACTTCAGAAATATCAGTTTAACTTTCAGAAAAAATACGGCCAGAACTTCCTGATAGAACCCCAGGTGCTGGAAACAATCGTGGACGCGGCACACATACAAACGGATGACTGTGTGCTGGAAATAGGGCCCGGTATTGGAACCATGACCCAGTATCTGGCGGAACAGGCCAGGGAAGTCGTGGCGGTGGAGATAGATAAGGCCCTGATCCCCATCCTGCAGGATACCCTTTCCGAGTATCCCAATGTTACCATAATCAATGAGGATATTCTCAAGGTAGATCTGGAAAAACTGGTAAAAGAGAAAAATGACGGCCGCCCTGTAAAGGTAGTGGCAAACCTTCCCTATTATATAACCACCCCCATCATCATGCAGCTGTTTGAAAGCCATGTGCCGCTTCACAGCATAACCATCATGGTGCAGACCGAGGTGGCCCAGCGGATGAAGGTGGGGCCGGGAACAAAAGACTACGGAGCGCTTTCCCTGGCGGTCCAGTATTATTCCCGCCCGGAAATTATCACCCATGTGCCTCCCACCTGCTTTATTCCCAGACCTAACGTGGGAAGCACCGTAATCCGGCTGACCAGGTATGAAAAGCCGCCGGTTGAGGCTGCGGACGAAAGCTTTTTATTCAGCCTGATCCGGGCGTCCTTTAACCAACGCAGAAAGACGCTGGTAAACGGCCTGAGCAATGCATCCGGCCTGAATCTTCCCAAAGCACAGATTACGGAGGCGCTGGAGCAGATGGGATTGCCCGCCAATGTACGTGGCGAAACCTTCACACTGGAGCAGTTCGCCCGCCTGTCTGAGCTTTTGTACCGGAAAAAATAGAAGAAAAAAGGAGAGGGAATATGGCTGATTATCTGGTGAATTTGTATGATATGGATCCGTCCTGGTCTCCGGAAAAGCTGGAGGAGGCAGGAATCACCATCCGCCGCGTCCTCAGCCCGGATAAAGGAAAGGTAATGGAGTTCGTCCGTAAATATTACGAGGGCGGCTGGGAAAGCGAATGTGAACACGCCTTTTCCCACGATCCCATCACCTGCTATATCGCGGTGCAGAAAGGGGAAATCATCGGCTTTTCCTGCTTTGATGCCACGGCAAAAGGCTATTTCGGCCCAATCGGTATCAGACCGGATGAAAAAGGGCACGGCACCGGCCAGGCTCTCCTGCGCGCAGCGCTGCTTGGCATGCGGGAGGCGGGCTATGGCTATGCGGTCATCGGCTGGGCGGAGCACGCGGAAGGCTTTTACCGCAAAAGCCTGAAAAAAGTGTTTGAAATACCTGATTCCCAGGCGGAAAATACCATTTACCGTACGCTGACGATATTTTAACGACAGAAGGATCCGCAGAGGAAAGCTTAATAAACCAACAGTATGGAGAAAATATGATTGAAGCAATCTGTTTTGATATGGACGGCATACTATTCGACACGGAAAGACTGAGCGTGGAAAGCTGGATTGCCGTTGCCGAAAAATTAGGACTGGGAAACATTGAAAAAGGAGTATACGGCTGCATCGGACTGAACCGTACGGACTGCCGCATTTTCCTGAAGGAGGTTTACGGAGAGGACTTCCCCTATGATTATTTCAGGGAACAGACCTCCGCCCTTTTCCAGGAAAGAGTGGAAAAAGAAGGACTTCCTGTGATGAAGGGAGCCGGGGAGCTCCTGACCTGGCTGCAGGAAAAAGGCGTAAAGATCGCCCTGGCCTCCTCCACCGGACAGGAAAAGGTGCTCAGCCATCTGCGCAGAGCGGATTTTACGGACTTTTTCCAGGTGGTAATCGGCGGGGATATGGTGGAGCACAGCAAGCCTCTTCCTGATATTTATTTGAAGGCATGCGAGCTGCTGGGGGTGAAGCCGGAGAACGCCATTGCCATAGAGGACTCGCCCAACGGCATTCGTTCCGCAGCGGCAGCAGGCATGCTTCCTGTTATGGTGCCTGATATGGTGGAACCTACGCCCGAAATAGAAGAATTGCTCTATCACAAATGCGACAGTCTTTTTGCTGTCAGGGATTTTCTGGAGGATATGCTGTGATGCTGACTCAGGTGCAAAAGCTGCAGTTGAAAAATGCGGTGCAGCGGGTGCTTCATGTGCCCGGAAATTATCGCGGCGGCCCGATAGAAATGGCGGTTGTGGCCGATTACTCCGCAGACGGGGAAGCTTTGGCCGAATGCGGCAAGGAAATTGTGGCCGTACTCAAGTCCATGGGAGATACCTTCCGTAATGTGCGTCTGAACCTGGTCAGATGGAAAGCGGATGACGACATTAATCATGAAATATCCGCCCTTGCCTATTTGCAGACAGGAAGCGCCTTTCAGGATTATGAACCTTTTGCTTCCCGGAAAAGGCTGGAGCTGCTCTGCGGACAGCTGAAAATGTTTCAGGCCCGTTCCCGGCTGCTGCTTCTTATCACAGACGGGGACTTGATTATAGAGGATCAGGCCCTGCTGCGGGAGAACCTGAATCCCTTCCTGTACAGAAAGCTGATATTGATAACTCCGGAAGGGATAAAGCAAGGAAGCAGCCTTCTGCAGAATAATGAATAAAAGGGCAGCTATTCAGTCAGGTCAGTGCCCTTGCTGCCGGGGCCTGCGCTTTAAGCTGACACGGTTACTCTGACACAGCTACTGAAAAAGGAGGTAATTTATGAGTCAGGCATTGATTTGGGCGGCCGGCGGAACCGGCTTTACGTTCCTGATGACAACGCTGGGCGCCGCTATGGTATTTCTGTTCCGCGGCGAGATCAATATGAAAATACAGAGGGTCTTTCTGGGATTTGCGGCGGGAGTCATGATTGCTGCGTCCGTATGGTCCCTGCTGATCCCTGCGATTAATGAGGCGGAAAAGGCAGGAGGCATCGGATGGATTCCGGCAGCGGGCGGTTTTGTGCTGGGCATTCTCTTTCTGCTCCTGATGGATCAGCTGCTTCCCCATCTGCATGCCGGTTCTTCGGAACCGGAGGGAATGACTTCTTCCTGGAAGCGTACCACGCTTCTTGTCATGGCCGTCACCCTGCACAATATCCCTGAGGGAATGGCGGTAGGCCTTGCATTCGCCATGGCGGCGCAGAACATGGGGATGGAGGCGGGAGCCGCCGCCGCATTTGCGCTTGCCCTGGGTATCGGTATCCAGAACTTCCCCGAAGGCGCGGCAATATCACTGCCTCTGCGCCAGGAAGGAATCCCTACATGGAAAGCCTTTCTGTATGGCAGCCTTTCAGGTATTGTGGAGCCGGTTTTCGGAATTCTTGTTGTGCTTGTGGCCGGCGGAATCCAGCCGCTGATGCCCTGGCTTCTCAGCTTTGCAGCCGGTGCCATGATGTATGTGGTGGTGGAAGAGCTGATTCCGGAAGCACATCTGGGAGAGCATTCCAATGTGGGAACCCTGGGGGTTATGGTCGGTTTCCTCATTATGATGATACTGGATGTGGCACTGGGATGAATTAATGGCCGGATGTCCTGCCGCGGGCTGCGGGACACATCCGGTCTCCCGCCAGCCATTAAGCTGGCATGCCGGTGTTAATGCACGCGTATCTGTCAGGCCCGCTGTACATAAAAAATAAATTGGGAGGAATTACAAATGGAAAAATCAAAGGTTTATTTTACAACAATGAAAACTTCTTTTTCTGAGAATCTGCCTCAGAAGCTGGAACGTCTGATTAAAACGGCAGGAATCGGAAACATTGATTTCAGCAACAAGTACGCCGCTATAAAAATGCACTTCGGCGAGCCAGGCAACCTGGCATATCTGCGTCCCAACTACGCCGCAGTGGTGGTAAAGGTAATCAAAGAACTCGGCGGCAAGGCCTTCCTCACGGACTGCAACACACTGTATGTGGGCGGTAGAAAGAATGCCCTGGATCACATAGATGCAGCCTACCAGAATGGTTTTTCCCCATTTTCCACCGGCTGCCATGTCATCATTGCCGATGGACTGAAGGGAACCGATGAAGAATTGGTTCCCGTAGAAGGCGGGGAATATGTAAAGGAAGCCAAAATCGGCCGCGCCATTATGGATGCGGATGTTTTTATCACTCTCAGCCATTTCAAGGGACACGAAGCCACCGGTTTCGGCGGCGCGCTGAAGAATATCGGCATGGGCTGCGGATCCCGCGCCGGCAAGATGGAAATGCACAACGCAGGCAAGCCCTATGTGGAGCAGGAAAACTGCATCGGCTGCGGCCGCTGTATCAAAATCTGCGCCCATGATGCTCCCTCCATTACAGACGGCAAGGCCTCCATTGACCACGACAAATGTGTTGGCTGCGGCCGCTGCATCGGAGTCTGCCCCATGGATGCCGTCTGCACTCCCGGAGATGAAAGCAATGATATCCTCAACCGTAAAATAGCGGAATACAGCAAAGCTGTGGTAACCGGACGCCCCCACTTCCATATCAGCCTTGTAGTGGATGTTTCCCCCAACTGCGACTGCCATTCCGAAAACGATATTCCCATCGTTCCTGATGTGGGAATGTTTGCCTCTTTCGATCCGGTAGCACTGGACGTAGCCTGTGCAGATGCGGTAAATAAACAGCCCGTTATCAGCGGCAGCCAGCTTGACCGGATGCCCCATGTACACCATGACCACTTCATTGATTCCGCTCCGGAGACCAACTGGCACTCCTGCATTGAACATGCGGTGAAAATCGGCCTTGGCAGCGACCAGTATGAGTTGATTGAAATCTGATATAGTACATAATCTGACAAAATACATAAAAAAGAATCAGAAAAGCCCGGACTGGCAGTTTATTAAACCGCCTGTCCGGGCTTTTATATGCTCTCCAAAAGCACAAATCGGCTTTTATTTATCCGAAGCAAATCTTTCCGCCTGCTCCTGAATCAGCGCCTGATCCTCAAAATAGTTGATCTTCATCGCATTCTTCACCTCGGACAACGTCCTGGCGGCCTCTGCCTCGGCAGCCTCGCTGCCCTCCTTCAGGATCCGGTAAATTTCAGGAATATCCTTTTCAAATTCCTTTCTCCGTTTCCGAATGGGTTCCAGCTCCTCCTGCATTACATTATTCAGGAACTTCTTTACCTTAACATCTCCCAGGCCGCCGCGCGCGTAATGATCCTCCATTTCCTGAAGATTCTGATAATCAGGGCAGTAGCGTTCAAAATGTTCATCCCGGCAGAATGCTTCCAGATAAATAAATACCGGATTTCCTTCCACCTTTCCGGGATCCTGTACACGCAGGTGACCGGGATCGGTGAACATGGACATGATTTTCTGCTTTACATCCGCTTCGCTGTCGGACAGATAAATACAGTTATTCAGAGATTTGCTCATCTTTGCCTTCCCGTCAATACCCGGCAGGCGCAGACATACCTTGTTGTCAGGCAGCAGGATATTAGGGTCTGTAAGTGTCTCCCCATATACGGAATTGAACTTGTGGACGATTTCCTTCGTCTGCTCAATCATGGGCGCCTGATCCTCGCCTACTGGAACCGTAGTGGCATGGAACGCGGTAATATCCGCCGCCTGGCTGATAGGGTAGGTAAAAAAGCCCACAGGAATGCTTGTCTCAAAATTACGCATCTGAATTTCAGACTTCACGGTAGGATTCCTCTGCAGCCTGGAAACAGTAACCAGATTCATATAATAAAAAGAAAGCTCGCACAGTTCAGGAATCTGGGACTGAATAAAAAGAGTGGACTTTGCCGGATCAAGCCCGCAGGACAGATAATCCAGCGCCACTTCAATAATATTCTGACGCACCTTCTCCGGATTGTCTGCATTATCGGTCAGCGCCTGCGCATCTGCGATCATAATAAAAATCTTATCATATTCTCCGGAATTCTGAAGCTCCACTCTCCGCTTCAGGGAGCCTACATAGTGCCCAACATGAAGCGGACCGGTAGGGCGGTCGCCCGTTAAGATAACTTTGCTCATGATAATTCTCCTGTCACATAAGAAAATATATTTTACTGCGTTCTATTTTACTCGTTCTCCGGGGGATATGTCCAGTGAATCCGCTTATTTTTTATAAAAACAGCCATAACGGACAAATCCTTTCCGCTGCCTTTTCAAAATTGCGCCTGCCTTCAGCATAAGATACAGAATAAATGCATAACATAAGCTTTATATTTTTTTTATAATTAAATTAGCACTCACCTCTTGACAGTGCTAACAATGCATGTTATAAATGTTATAGAACAACAAAGGGGAACGGCAGACAAGCCGGAGACCTCTTTATAAATAATAAGAAATCAGGAGGAATGAACTATGTTAATCAGAAACAACTTTTTCAATGACTTTTTCGGTGATATGTTTGATGACCCGTTTTTTAACAGAGGATACGCTCCTCAGACCCAGCTGATGAAAACAGATATCCGCGAGAAGGACGGACAGTACCTTCTGGAAATTGAAGTTCCCGGCTTTACCAAAGATGATGTAAAGGCCGAATTAAAGGAAGGCTACCTCACCATTACCGCAGACAGGAAAGAGCCTGTGGAAAGAGCGGATGAGAGAACCAAGTATGTAAGGAAAGAAAGATATTACGGAACCATGAAGAGAACCTTCTATATCGGCGAGGAGATTACGGAGAACGAAATCCATGCAGCCTTCAAGGACGGAATTCTGAAGATTATGATTGATAAGCCTCAGCCCAAGAAGATTGAAGAAGAGAAGACAATCATCCCTATTGAGGGCTGACGGACTTCCTTCAGGGTTCAGTGATTGCCCTCCGATACTGCCGGCGGTAACCGGTTTTATATAGATAAAGGACAATACCAGTCCCAGACTGTTAAAATACCCTCCCCTTTTAATCCTTTGTTATCATGTTAAAAGGAACCTGCTTCCGATGGCAGACAGCCCACGGAAGCAGGTTCCTTTTTGCAGATAATCCTGTAATCCCACAAAATCATCTTAATTTTCATCAATAAAACAGCAGCATATCACTGTAAAACCGATGAAGTCCGCCCGCGGCCTACACAAGCTTCAAAATATCCCAGGGCTCCGCCAGCCGTACATCTGCGGCTATGGCCTCCGGATTTTTACACCCCCACAGAGCCAGCGCGCGTTTTACCCCTGCGCTCCCGGCACACTGCATATCATAAATGCTGTCGCCGATATAAACAGCCTGTTCCGGAGAAATTCCCGCTTTCTTCAGATAATAAAGCATAGGTCCTGGACTGGGTTTATGCTCCGGGGTATCCGAGGAAGTAACAGAGATGGTAAAATATTTCTCCAATCCCAACGGTATCATATCATGATCATACTCTTCCTGATTTTTCGATGTTATTGTCCCCAGAATAATTCCCTTATCCCTCAAATGCTCCAGAATCTCCGGAATATCAGGATAAATGGAAACATCATTGGCATGCGAATTATAGAAGGCATCCCATTTTTTCAGCTTCTCAGGAATTCCATCCTCAATCCCCAGCTGTGCCAGAGCCTGGCTTCCCGGGATCCCCAGACAGAAATATAACTGCTCCGGCGCATATTGGATCCCCTTTTCTTCCAACAGCAGCTCCTGAAGCCCTTTTATAATAGCCCTTTCCGTATTAATCAACGTTCCGTCGATATCAAAAATAAAATGACGCTCCTGCATCAGGCATCCCCTTCCGGTATAAAACCTTCAAAAATGAACAATGTAAAGTCCTTCCGGCATTCATCCATTTCTTTCTGGGAACGGATTGTCCATCCCACCGAAAGCGCATGATAGAAGCCGCAGCAAATCCTTCTTGACAAATCATCCCGGTAAAGCCAGTTGTAAGCAATAAAATCCGGCCTGGCCGCAATGTTGGAAAGCATTTTGCTCAACAGGAAAAAAGGAAGGCTGCAATTTTTGTTCTCCTTATTGAAATTCGTGCAAAGCTGCCCCCGGAACACATCAGGCCGGTGCTTCCTGTACCAGATAAGCGCGGAAGGATGAAAAGATTCAATACAGTAAACACCCTGGTATCCCCTCAGCTGTTCATTGACTGCCTCAGGAATCCTGTCATCCTTCTTATCCATTTTGATTTCAATGATAAGAGGAACCTGCCCGTTTACCAGAGTAAGGAATTCCTGAAAAGTAGGAATCCGCTCCTGCGTCCCTGCCAGGGAAAGCTGCTTAAGCTCCGCCAGGGTCAATTCATTCACCCGTTTCTCCACACCGCACATACGTGTCAGGGTAGCATCATGAAAAACCACCGGAATGCCGTCCTTTGAAAGCTGCACATCCATTTCCATGCCAAACCCCTTCTCAATGGCCAGCCTGAATGCTTTCATGGAATTCTCCGGAACTCCGGCTTCCAAATCGTGAAGCCCGCGGTGCGCATAATATTGATGAAGCAGTGCACCGCAGTCCGGCTTATGCAGCCTTGGCATAATCAAGATCATATAAAGCAGAAACAAAAGCAAAATAACAACAATAAGAACTACTAACGTGTGCATGAAAAAAACTCTCCTTTATCTTAAGTCTGAAAATAAGTCTGCATAACCCCATCACTACAATAGTATAAAGCTCTTTTCCTGAAATGTCATTCCAAAAAAACAGGTTGCAATACACACCTGCTCCGTATAAAATGCACATATCAGAAACTGTACGCGCAGCATTGCGCAGAGAGGAGCCAATATGAAATTCAGTTTTGCCCATAACAATTTAAACGTAACGGATCTGGATAAATCACTCCGTTTTTATGAAGAGGCTCTTGGCCTGAAGGCCGCCCGCACCAAAGAATCCTCCGACGGGAGCTTCATCCTTGCATTCCTGACCGACGGTGTTACTCCTCATCAGCTGGAGCTGACCTGGCTGAGGGACTGGGAAAAGGATTCCTATGACCTGGGAGACAACGAATTCCACCTGGCCTTTGCTGTTGATGACATGGAGGCTGCCCATGCGAAGCACAGGGAAATGGGCTGCATCTGCTTTGAAAATGAGGCTATGGGAATCTATTTTATAGCCGATCCTGACGGCTATTGGATAGAAATTATTCCCGCGTAGCCTCCGGATCCAGGGAAAGGCCGAACATGTCGGCGCATATCTGTCTGCCGCTTTCAGTACGAAAGATGCGCCGCAGGACCTGTCCGGCCGTTTCCCTTGACTTATTTCCTTCGTATAGGTTTACCAGAAAATCGGCCTCCACCAGAATCTGATAATCCAAACCGTTGATGTCCGTGTAAGTATGATGATGTGCGATCAGATAACACACCCTGTCAATCACCGAATCCTCAAAATCCAGCGTTTCCAGCATTGCCCTGGCAATGACAGGCCCCTCCAGCTCCTGATGCTTTCCATCCGCGTCCCCGTACTTTTCTTCGCTTACCTTAATTCCGATATCATGTACAATCGAGGCAATCTCAAGAATATTCTGTTCCTCATCCCCAAGCTTCTCCAATTTTCCTATGACGCCCGCAAAATCATGCACCTTTATGAAATGCTGTATCCGGCAGGGATCATTTGCATAATAACTGATCATTGTCTTAATTAGAAGCGCCTTCTTATCCATCGTAATTCCACCTAGTATAATAATGGTGTAGTCAAGAACGACTACTGGTTAACAGTTACAAAGTCCAATCTAATAAATCTATATAGATATAACGGAAGGAGGAGTTCCCCCTCCATCAGAAGTTATAGGACAACTTT
>NZ_VUMI01000003.1 GCF_009696275.1 Eisenbergiella porci | reverse complement strand
GCCAGGTCCCGGAAAGAAAGGATGTCGAGATGTTTCTGTATAAAATCACTGTAAAGTGTATTCATGGCAATAGCCCTCCTTAAAAGATTTTTGCAGTATTCAAAAAATCTATGTGGAGGAGCACGAACAGGCTTGAAAAAAAGTAAAAAGGTCGATATACTCATACATGTAGGATCCCTACGGTATGAGACGCCCGGTCGCCAAACTAAGCACTCATCCGTAGGGTTTTTCCTTTCATAAGGATAAGGCTATTGTAAAAGAAAAAGAGCACCGTGGCAACGGTGCAGAGAAAAGATAAGAAAGGCTATTGCACAGCATGTGCGATTTGGTTCAATTTTGCAATGATCACCTTCCTGTTAAAGTCTCCGGAAATACAGTAAACGAGACATTTATTTCCGGGTTCAAATGTAAGCGCTGTCCCATTTTTTATGTCGTAGCGCTGTTGGTTGACAATGACCTGGCAGGTGCCGTCGCCATTGTCTTTTTGTACGAAGCCTTCGTAATCAAACTTCACATTTTTTATATTGTCGGCAAATGCTCTTGCGAGGACAGAGACTGCCTTTTCATCATATTTTTCCATGTTTTTTCAGGGTATGCAGTTTGGGCATACCCTTACAATTACCCCCTTTTTGAAAGTTCCTGTTTGATTTGTGTGGGCAGGCGCATGACAATCTGCCGGGAGAGTGTATCCGTATCCCGGACATTTTCAAGAATAATGTCCCCGATTGTGACATCAATTTTATTGTCCTGATGATTGTCTGCAAAAATCGGTGAGGCTGCGGCTGCGTTAGACTGTGCCAACACGGAATTGCGGGGCTGCAGTTCGGGCAGCGCGGAGGAGAAAAGAACCGGGCTGGCGAGGGACAGGTTTTTGACACCGGAAGAAGCGGCGCGTCTTTTACTGCGTATCAGTGCCAGGGTCTTGCTGTTGTTAAGAACTATGTCGCCGGGGTTTAAATCGGTCAGGGTCGGGGATGAGGTGATTTGGTAGGTACCGTTTCTCCGGATGATAGTTTCCAGCTGGCCATATTCAGAAACCATGACATTTTTATCGCCATGAGAAAGGCCTCCATTCGCCTGGGTTATTCCGGTAGTGCCGGAGGTAACGGAAAAGTTACCGTCCTGGGGATTTAAGAGAGGAATAATCGCGGCAATGTTTCTGAGGTTTTCAAGAATGCCGGAAAGAACTCCGTTTAGTTCCTGCCATTTTTGGATTTGGGCAGGAATTCCGGTTTCTTCATCCAGCGCGGCCTGGGATTGGGCGGCCATGGCCTCCATCAGGGAACCGGAATCCTCGCCGGAGCTGTTTTCTCCTTCTGCGGAGGATTTTTTTCCGGAGGAAGAGCCTGCAATGGCTGCTTTGGCTGCTTCGACGCTTCCGGCAATGCTTTGCGTGGAATCTTCCGAGTCCTCGCCGCCGGCAAAAGCATCCGCAACATTATTGAGCATGGGAACGCTTTCTTTTTCCAGGCCCGCAACCGCGTCTATGAACGATATGTTTCCATTGCCGGAGCCCTGGGAGGGAGAAGCGTTTGTGCCGTTGTTTTTTCCAACGGATACGCCGGTAGTGCCGACGACGGAGCCAGTCATTATGCCCGCGGCCTCAGCAACTTTGGAAAATTGGTCCATGACGCTGCCAAGAGAGTTGTTCAGGTTTTCAAAGTCTACGCCTTCTGCCAGGATTTCCATGTACTCCTGTGTATCGGTTAAATATCCGGTGAGAGAAGACAGGTTTACATTTTCCAGCTCGGATAAGGCGTTCAGCATTTCTGAATTGCCGGCGTAGACATCAGCCATCAGACTATCGTGCATTTCTTTAAAATTGCGGATGGTTTCCTCTGACAGCAGTGTACTCGGATCATTGGGATCGATTCCTACGGATGCCAGCTTAACTTTGTCTTCGGCCTCTTCTATGGCGTCGCCCATTTTTTCCCATTCGGATTTGGCATTTTCAGCGCCCTGAATCATACCGTCCCAGTAGGTTTCGGTATCCTCTATAATTTTTCCATAATATTCGTCAACCTTGTCAATCTGTTCGTCGATTGCATCCTGTTGATCCTTCAGCGTATCCTTTTGCTTTTCCAGGAGGGAAATCTCTTTTTCTATGCCGGCAATGCGGATTTTGTCTTCCGCTTCCTTGACGTTTTGTTCCTGGTCACGGATTGCGCCGGTGTCCGTCCGGTATACGAAGCCTTTTTCTTTACCGCTGTAGGTAAATTCCGTTCGCTGATTGCGCAGCCTTTCAAGCTCATACTGTTCTTTTTCCAGATTTATGGTGTTTTCGTGGGCTTCATTTTCTTCATTGATGGTATCGATTTCGGCCTGTTTGGCGTCAATCTGCTTATCAATCAGCTTTATCTGCTCCTCAAGGGCGTCTTTCTGGGCTTCCAGCGCCTCTTTGGCGGCATCCTGCTGTTCCTTGAGGGAATCCACTGCGGCGCCCTTCTGCTCTTCCAGGGAACTGATGTATTTGTCTATCTGTTTGGTAGCAATGGATATGACGGAATCATGGAGGCTGAGCATGCCGTCAAGATATTCTTTTTTGTATTTTTCGTATTGGTCGGTGTATTTTTCGTTGTTTTTGTAATACTTTTCGTTGAGGGCGCGTAGGGCATCCAGGTATTGCTTTTCGTTGAGGATATCGCGGTCTCTGAGGTCTTTGAGTTGGTTGTATTTTTCGTCGAAGGCGGTGACGTAGGCATCAGCTGCTTCTTCACCCGCCTGACTGCTTGAGGATTTATTGGATTGTTTTGTTGATTCATTATTGAAGGGCAGAAGATTATTGCCAAAATCAGCTTCAACACTATTTCCTGAAAGGGCGTCTTTCAGCTTTTTATTTACACTATCTAATTGAGAAATGGCGGCATCTATTCTTCCGGCATTACCAGACGCGAGCGCGTCCTCATAAAAATTTTTTGCACTTGCAAATTCCGAAAGAATATCAGAAGAAACACCGGCAGCGGTTGCAAGAGCCAGTACATGATTGATATCATCTTCGGTGTTTAAAGTTACATTATTGCAATATAGCTTTTTCAGTTGTAAGAGTGCCAATGCCTGTCCGGCATATTCAGCAGAAACATGTTCATTAACAAACGCTTCCATTTCACTGTCGGTTGCTTTTGCTAAGTTAAATCCGGCATCGCTAAGAGCATCGGTATTATTTAAGAGTGATTCAAAAGCGACAATTTGTGAATTTGTAACGCCCATGGATTCCATAGATGATGCAATTACACTGTAATTAGCTGTTGTAATATCACCGAGGTTAGAAGAAACAGAGGATGCCATTTCATTAAATGCATCATGTACTTCATCGGCAGTTGACGTGGAGTCAGAAAGCACAGAAATAAGGTTTTCATATGCTGAAATATCAATGGAACCGCCTGCTTTTTGTATTTCTTCCATTCCATCCTTGATTGAAGTGAAAGCATCAAGATCTATGTTGTCTAATGAAAATATTTCTTCACCATTTTCGTCAATACTGAATATATTCTGATAGGCTTTTCCAATAGAATCAAATGCAGGAGTTAATTGCGAATTTAACTGATCGATAGTATTAGATATTTCACTTACAGGTTCTTCATCGGAAGGCATATTTTTTTCGGCTTCAGCCAGGGCATATAGCTGTTCTACAAGGGCTTTTGTAGCAGATTCCCCAATAAGCTGGCTGCCTTCTATGGCATCGGTAAGTTCAGAATATCCTTCGAGAGTTTCCGGTGTAAGTTCGCCTGATTTAGCTAATTCAAGGAGTTCTGCCTTGGTTTCGTCTAAATCAGCATTGTTAAAAATATTGTCAAACTCAATGCGGTTCCAGGCTTCCGGATCAGTGTACTGGTAAATCAGTTTCATTCCCTGTTCCAGATTATCGTAAAAGGCTTGTTCATCCTCTGTTAATTCACGGTAATCCATGAGGTCATTAAGATTATCCCTATAACTTTGCAGAGCAGGCAGATTATCTTCTAACTGTTCTTTGTAAGATTGTTCTCTTTCATTTAGTGATGCCAGCCAGTCTGTATTACCAGTATTTTCTGCCTCGACCTTTGCCTCCTGCACTTTTATTATTGCAGCCGAAAGTCCTTCTATTCCCTCCTCAGCTAAGTATAAATCCGATGTTGGTGTAATTGTTAAATCACCATATTTTGATTCCAGATCTAAAACGTCTGAATTACTGAAATTATCGTCGCCAAATTCTTTTTTGAATGCATCCATATTTGCTTTGGACATTTCTTCTGAAGAACGTTTAAGTTCTATATCCTTAATCGCTTTTTGGCGTTCTAATTCCTTAGAGGATTCCCGGAGCCTTTCAAGCTCTTCCTGCTCTACAAAACTTAATTTAGGAAGACCTTCAAGCTCTTTAATCCGTTCGGCATTATTTTCAAGTTCGGTAGTTAAGTCGTTGAATTCCGATTTTATAGAATCAAAGTTGCTTTTTGAATTATTCAGTGTTTCTTTTGCAATCTCAACCCGGTGTATAAAGTTATCAAATGCAGTAACAATCAATTGAATAACAGCTGTTATTGCCCAGGAGGCCAACATATTTCCCGCAGCTGCAAGTCCCTTAAGGGCAAGTTCTCCTGCTTTTGCGCCTAAAGACATCTGCCCTAAAGTTTTGTTATATTCGATAGAGGCCTCCCGTGATTTTTTATAGGCGGCCACCATATTTTCTTCATTACGTATTTTCCCTTGGGTATCTTGACCATATTGGGCAATCCAACCGTTTCCTGATTCTTTCTGTTTATCATAAAACTCTTGCCAAGTGATAGAATTATTCTTTACTTCTTCATCAACCTGCTTTAACTTTTTTATCCAGTCATCGGCATCAAAGGTTTGTTCATTCATTTTAGGAACAACAACGGGAGTTTTTTTCTGATTAGAGTCTGTGCTTCTGTTTGCAGAAACAGAAGTTAATTTGTTTGCGGCAAATATATCTGAATGGTTAAGGCTGCCAGAAATACCATTTGAATATTTATCTAATGATTTACCCAATAAGTTATCAATTTGAGTAATAGCCTTTCCTAATTCTCCGTAATTGATTTTTATTGATACCGGCTTTTTTTCTATTTTTTCTTTTAAACTGCCCCACAGCTTATGCGTCTGCTGTTTGGCTGCCTTATCATTCACCTTTACACCAACACTAATTTGACTTTGCCCCTGCAGTTTCTTCTGAACATCAGCCAACTGCCGTTTCATTATTTTATATGTTTTTTCTTCATCCAGCATAGCCGTAATACGCATTATTAAGTCAATATCCATAAACACCTCCTGTTTTGGAGTTTGAATTGTGCCGGTTTATTTCGCGGCCTCCATTTTCCGAAGCTTCTGGGCATCTTCGTGTATTTTTTCATACATTATATCCTTGAAGTCAGGCGCGGCCACCATTTCTTCCATGAATTTCAGGACCGTATCCATATTTTCACCGCTCAGTTTTTTCTGGATTTCCGCGGTATCGCCCAGATAAGAATGGACGAGATCCGTAACATCCTTAAAAGCAGAGGTGATCTCCGCGCTGTTGATAATAAGCAGGCTCAGAGCGTCTCTGCGCAGTTTTCTAAGCTTCAGGTAATTTTTAATTTTAACTAACATTGTATTCTCCCTTCCGCCGTCTCTTTACGGCGATCAACAATTATGTTTTCATAATGGAACAAAATCAGTGCAGCTGTTCGATTGCCTGTTTTACCTTATCGTATCCAACCATAGCGCCCAGCCAGTTGGCAATTCCCATGAGAGGGATGTAGATGATATTTAACGGGGTAAAAGGAATGCCGGAGCCTGTATAATAGAGAATGGTTCCGCCGCATCCGAGAATCAGCGCGATGATGAGCACGACGATATTGGAGGCGTAACGGATATGCTGCTCCTCCAGGAATTTTTTCACCGCCTCGGTCACGGTTGAGGTTAAGACGGCAAAGGACATCAGTAAAAACAGAAAGGTTGTTATATTCATAAATTTATGCCTCCTTTCGGACAGACGGGCCGTTATTTTCAGTCATTTCATTTACCGGCTTGTTTTCCAGCCAGTATTTCCAGGCTGCCTTGGTCTCCGGGATAAAATAATAGGCGATCAGCCGCCTGCCGTAGCCTTCATCGATCCAGACGGGCTGGACCTTCATTTTCGCATAGGTCAGAATCTGTTTTATGTTGCAGATTCTGCATAAATTGGATTCGCCATAGACTTCCTTCACATCTTCAAAGCTTCTGTATTTAATTTTGACACATCTCCTTTTTCGTAAAAAATAGGGATATAGAAACCGCAAAATATTGTGATTTCCATATCCCTTTTACCAATTCACAATATTCATAATCATCCGGCCATAATGCCTTTCCTTAGAACTCCTGGAAACACAGGGCGGCGGACTGAAAAACTCCGCCGCCCTGCATTCGTAAAACAGGCAAAAGGCGGAAGCTGGCTTTCGCTCCTTTGCCCGGATAACCGCTGTATGACCAGCTTTTTTATCCGCAGAAGCAGATTTCTTTATTCCGCTTCATCAGAAATTTCAACGATTTCCGCGAAGTTGCCGTCCTTGTCCTCAAGCAGATCAAAGGTCATGGTGATGCTTGCAGGATCACCGGCGGAAGACTGGGAAAGAGAGAAGTTTCTCTGAGGCTGTGCCTTGTAGAAAATCATCTTGTAAGGCGTCAGTACCTCATTCTCGTCCTTTTCCACGGTATCCATGGTAATGTAGTAAGCCTTGGGAAGCTTGCTGTTGTTGATTGCGATGCGTTTTACGCCGCTTGCCTTTGTGGCAACATAACCAACCTCATATTCCTCGCCTGTTTTAATGTCGCCTTCCACAGCGGCGGTAAAGGTGCCATCTGCAAAGGTGCCGGCGATTTCTGTGCCTGCAAAATCCCCATTCTTGTATACAAATACGGAACCTGCCATGGCGTTGGCGGGAACCTTCAGGCTGCCGTCTGCATCTGCTTTCACCACAGCTTTTTCCGGATATGCGGCATCTGTTTCGATAACGCCGCCGGAAATCAGTGAATACAGCTCAAACGGATATACCTGTGCTTCAATGGTAATGGTTCCCTCGATCGGATTGGCAAAAGCAATCCTTTTCACACCCTTTGCCGTGGCGTACACGGATTCGCCGGTAAGCGCCTGCGTGGTTGTATTGGCTGTTTCAAAGAAGAGTACGGGCTTTCTGTCAAGGGAACGGATATCTACATCACAAACCTGTCTGTTGGCTTTATTAATATTGGGCATAGTAAACCTCCTGATAATTTAATAGGTGAAACAGTCCGGCGATGCGGACCGAATGAAGTTACGGTTTGATACATTCAAACCACTGCGTGAAATCAACCTTGTTGTCCTTGTTTCCCCATGCGGCAACGGACATTTTGAGCACGTCAAAAATGGTGTTCTGCTGCATCCGGGCGAACAGGTCGTAAACCTGGTAAACGGTAAGATCCCATATGTTCAGTATGTTGATGGAGCTGTGGCAGGCCGAAATGGCTGAAATAATATTGGGAAGCTCCAGCTTGGGATCCGGTTTCGCGCCTTTTTCTTTTGCTTTCTTTCTCTTATTCAGTTTTTCAATTATTTTGGCAGCCGTCTTATTTTTGGCATCGGCGGCATCCATGGTGTTTACGGATACTGCGTTTAACTGCAGTATGATGCTTTCCAGCTCGGAAAGCTGCCGGGAATTTATGGTGCAGACAGGATCGGCGCTCTCGGCGCCGAAAATAAGAAATTCGTTCTCCTCCGGTGAATAGATGATCTTTTCACACAGAAAAAAGGAGAGAGCCTGGGTAAGCGGAACCACTATTTTTCTATCAAAGCCGAAAATATCCAGGCGGCCTGTCAGGGCGCGCTGTTCCTCCGTAAGACCGGCGTATTCGGCCCGTATGCTCAGAATCTGCTGCTTTTCTTTTTCCGTATAACCGGCAAAATAGCTGTCGCCCTGCAGCTCCATATTTTTGTAATAGGTGTCAATATCAAGAAGCAGCATGGACAGATACATATGATAGGTATTGAATTTATCGGGCAGCGCGTCGATTTCCCTGAGAGTGGGGGAGCGCACGCTGCACAGGTTCAGTTGGAGCGGAGTGGGGCTGATCAGAAGAGCATAGTCGAGAGTCAAAATTCTTATCCCTTCATTTTAAAGTCAGGCACGGTAAATACCAGCTGCCTGCCGTAAAACTGGTTTTCCAGCAGGTTATTTGTTACCGATTCCAGATGCAGCGGGCCGATGCCGAACTGGTTGGAGGCACGCAGCTCCCGCTCGGCCATATCGGCGAGAATATCCGGTTTTGTTCCAAGATAATCCTCCTTCGCATACTGCATCTGCTCCAGACGGCAATAGGACCATACGATAATTTTCATATCCTTGATCATGCCTGTGGGAATCTGCGGAACGTCCACCTCAAAGCAAAGACAGGCATTCATATCGGCCTGGGTATTTATATGGAGGTAAGGAAAAATCCGGGTATAAAGGAGGCTGTCCGCTTCGTCCTGGGTGTAGGAATCCTTTTCAAGCAAAAGACGGCAGATGTCAGGAGAGTTTATGAAGGTGGATATCAGCCTGGTTTTGTATAAACCGATATCGTTCAGGATTGATTTTTTCATAAAGTTATTTTCTCCTTCTGAGAAGAGTTCTGGTGGGAAGAAATGATGAGGGAACGGTAATATTTTTCATGCAGCCTCATAGCCTGCGCCGATTCCGTCATATAATAGGTGCGCGCCGGCTAAGATGGGAACATAAGGGACGGCTTTGAAAGGGAGTGGGCCAAACTATATGGTAAGCTTAAAAGCCGGCAATAAGAGATTGGTTTCAAAAGAAATGGCCATTTCGTATCTGTTCTGCGCAGTTTGAAAGAGGCAGGAGCCTGCTTACTCTCTCATAATAAACACGCTAAATTATCTGGCCGGAGGCTTTAAAATACAGGTTTTTAAATTTTCCGTTCCGCAAAATTAATCCGCCGGTTTAAAATTCGATAAAAATGCCTCTTTGTTCTGCCGGTAGAGCGTATTCAGCATCCGCCTGCCGTATTTAATCCCGTATTTCCTTTTGCAGTTGGGATTGTTGTTTTCCTCTGAAATATCCATGGCAATTTCAATCAGGCGGTTGATGGTTTTGGGATTGCCGATTTTTATTTTACCCATGGAGGAAAGGAAGGCATTGGTGGTTTCTTCGAATTCCACAAGGAAATCCTCCTCCTCAAACCGGTTGTGGTTCATTTTAATGAAGCTGTCATAGGTGCTGACCAGCTGTTGTATTTTGCTGATCTGCCTGTCGTTTGCCTTTCCCTCCAGATGCAGGACGAACTGTCTGGTGGGGAGGGCGTTTTCCTGGCTGGCGCCCTGGATTCTGTCCAGGCATTCCTGAAGCCAGTTCATGGGACAGACAAGCTTATGGTTGATCCGGTCATTGATTTTCATCTTTTTATCACGGATTTCTTCATAAGGAATATCTTTGCCGTTTTTGGCGGCGGGGATTGTTTTGACATATTTCATAAATAACGGAAAGTCCTTCCTCTCCTCATGAAGCCTGGGATTCATGCATTCCATGGCCCTGATGCGTTCGATTTCAGACAGGGCGTCCACCTCGTATTCCCGCTTGCAGCCGTCAATAATTACCTGGGCCAGCACAGACAGGATCACGAAGCTGTCATAAAGCTCGGGAGCGGGCGTGGTCCAGTAGTAGGTGAGGGCCAGCTGGGCCAGATTGCTGGACTCCCCGATGCCGCGTCTGGACAGGGCGAACTTGTTGTCCATCCGGGCGTATTCCAGGGGCGTATTGCGATAGGTGACGCCGCTTTCCTTCAGCCGGTTTACGATGGTCGGGTATTGCTCATAGCAGATTCCCGCGTATTTTACGAAGGTGGGGTGATTGGTGACGAAGAAAAAATCGGAGTCATGGTCCAGGCCGTTTCCCCGGTCCTGGATATCTGTGCCGATGCAGTTCACTACGATGATGTTGTCGCTGAAGGGGAAATATTTTTCCATTTCAGGACTGCGGCGGTTATGGAGATAGCAGACGTTGTTCGGTGAATTATGGGGGGAACGGAAGGCGCAGAGGTATTCGCCGTCTGCAAATCTGCCGGTATAGCACTGCACCGTGCCCGGCTCCTGCATAAGCGTGGGATCCTGCATCCAGTCGCCGCCTGCCGCATATAAAAGCAGCGCGTAGGGATTGCTGCAAATGGTAAGGTTATCTCCATTGACCATCACCTTGCCGCTTCTTATTTTATTGACGTAGGCCCTGATAATCTGCCTCTTTTCGTAACGGTACCATTTGCTGTTGGCAAAGGCCGGGTTCCGGCGGTATAAATCCGCCATCATTTCATAGTGGTTCACCTCATTGGCATTTTTCCGGAGAAAAATTTCGAATTCCTCATCGTCAGCCTTCAGCTTTTCTATGTATTCCATGCTGTACTGTGCGATTGCCTTAACATCGTCCCTGGTACAGGGCAGGGTGTTGAGCATCTGGTAGCTTAACTGCTGTACGTCGCCCAGCTTGCTTTTGTGATCCGTTTTTACGATGCCGAAGAGGGATCCGTCGGCATTGACCCGGCCACACCAGTAATGGTAGGCGTCCAGAGGGGAAGCGCCCATCAAATCCGTGAATTTCAGCCATTTTACCGCGTTGTCGGTGGTGATGATTTTTATATCCTTTGCAAGATGCCATTCGCCGAACATATCCTGTAGCTTCCAGGTCTGAAAGTCGATGCCCTTCTCCTCGCACCAGTCCTGCATAAACTGTTGGATCCGTCCCCTGAAGCCGCATGCCTTAAAAAAATGATTGCGCAGAAGCGCCATGCCGTTGACCCAGGCGGGAAGACAGGAGTCCTCTATCAGGGCCATGCCGTCCCACATGGTGTTTTTTACCTCTGTCTCTTCGCGGGATACAATGCATCTTTTTTTTACGGCGGGTATTTTTTTGTATACCTTATTATAGAGGGGATTTCCCTGCAAATCCAAAAGCCCTTTTTCCAGCGCGCGCTGCCTGGCCTTTTCCGTACCTTCTTCATCGATGACCCGCCGGGTTCCTTCGTATTCCTCTGCCCGCACCACATTGGCCATGGTGGTAAAAAAGCTGTCCTGATCCTTTAAAATCAGGATATCCTCCACCGGGATGGAAAATGTGTCCAGGATGGTGCTTGTCGTGAGCGGGGCATAGGCGGACAGCTCCACGATTTTCGCATTTTCAAGGGGCATCCGCCTGCCAAGCCCCATGGTCATCCAGTCATAGGCGGCGTCATACAGTGTTTCGTTGATAAACATGACCTGTCCCAGCTTGGCTTTTGCGCTGTTCCGGTAAAGCATCCTGTAATGGATGCGTTCCTCCCCTGTCATATTTCCCTGCCTGTCCCTGGCGGTATAGGTGACGGATACGCCGTCTTTGTAAAAAAGCTCCCGTATTTCATCCTTACTTTTTTTACAGTATTTATGTTTGTTCTGGTTCACTTTTTCGATGATTTGGCGTAATTTTTCCCGGCCCTCCTCATCGGCTTCCTTGGCAAGCAGGCTGCCCAGATGTTTTATTTCTTCCTCATAGGAACGGGAGCCGAAGTCAAAATCCAGGCAGATAATATCCCTCGTCAGCCTGTCCTTATACAGCTTCATGCCGTGGTTTTGCAGAAAAATCCGGAACAGACTGTGGTTCAGGACGCCGGTGGTATAGTCGTATCTGTCTCTGATGCCAAGATTATAGCCATACAGAGTTCCTGCTTTAATATTGAGAATTTTAATTCCTGTTTCGTTTATGATAATCACTCCTTCTGAAAAAAAATTGACGGGTTGTGCGTGCCGGGATTTATCTGGTCTGCTCCCGGAAACGCCTGTGCGCGCCGGCTATTTTATCAATGGTGTAGGCGGCGGGACGTTCCGTGCTGAAATCAGAAAGCCGGATGCTGCCGGTGTATTCCCTGTGGAATTCTTCCCGCGTGGGAATGTGGGTGTCCCTGTAGGGCGGGTGGTATGCCGTCCTTCCGGCCTGGATGTGTTCTTTTAAAATCCGTAATTTTATATCGCTCATGCTTTTGCCTCCTTTTGAAAAATGCATTTTCCGCGAGTAACGAGCCAAGTGGATGTACTTGTGCATCCGTTTGACGACTGCCGCGAGAGTCAAATATCCCGCGGTTCACGGCGGTGGGGTGACTTTTAGTGGGAACATACTTTATTTCTCCGTTTGAAAATAAAAGGAGCGGTTCACAGCAAGGGAGGCTGAACTGATACAGTTATGGAAAGAAGGAAAGGAAGTTACTGAGTCCTGTTAATGGGACACTGAATGTATTATCATATAGAATATAAAGGCGTATAGGAAATAGAAAACAGAACAAACGTTCGAACAAATATTGACAAGAACATATGTTCGATGTATACTCGAGCTATCAAAGCAATAAAAAAAGACCAATCCTCAAACGGTGTTGGCGCACCTCGGATTGGCCTTAAGCACTTATTACATAAGCCTTACCCAATGGGGAAAAAGCTTATGAAGTACAGCAGAAGCTATACATCTGCATTATTACATAATAAATATTGTATAGTCAAGCGATTCTGCTGAATTTCCCAACTGGTTTTTTTGAAGACAGAACGGTTCTTTCCTAATGCATATGGAAGGAACCGCTCATATCAATGCGGTATCGCAGGCCTGCCTGCGATATGCGGGAGGTAAAAAATGGACAATGACAATTTATTAGAGGAGTATTATACGCAGAATGCAAGGAAGCTTCGGCGTATGGTAGACAGGATTTTACGCAGGTTCAGCGGTATATCGCAAAAGGATTATGATGATTTTTATTCCCTGGCCAATGAAGTGTTCACCGGTGCCTTGCGGCGTTTTGACGGAACACAGAGCTTTGAGGGTTTTTTATATGCCTGCCTTTTCAACAGAATCAAGACCGAATTTACGAAGAGAAACAGGGAAAAGAGAAAGACGGATACCCAGTCCGTTTCGCTGGATACGCCTGTTGGCGATGGGGAAAGCGTGCTGGGCGATATGCTGGAATCGGATTTTAATATGGAGGCCGAACTGGAAAAAAAGGAACCGGACTTACAGAATACATGGATAGGGCAGTTCCTGGAAGAGCTGTCCGGCGTCCAGAAGAAAATCGTGCGCATGAAGCTGGACGGGCTGACAAAGGCGGACATTATGGAACAGCTTCATATCAATGAACATACCTATAGCAGCAATATGAAGAAAATAAAGAATTTTGACAGGAGCCGGGTCCTTCACAGACATAAGGAACCTGAGCTGGCAAACGTGCGGGAGGGAAAATTAATGAATAAAGTGATATCTCAGACAGCCGAGAAAAGCAAACCAAAAAATTACCAGGTGTATGCCATCATCCAGAGAATGTATGATTACTCAATCCGCCTGGATCATCCTTTGCAAAGGGAATCCGAACAGTGGAGCAACGTAATGAAGGGAAATCTGATTTCCGATATTTTACAGGATAATCCCATTCCGCCCCTGGTTTTTGCAGAGCAGGTAATTGACGGTGTGGTCATCATCTGGGCGATTGACGGGAAACAGCGCTGCTCCAATGTGGAGAGCTTCCGGAGGAACGGCTTCCGAATCAGTAAAAATGTGGAAAGATATCAGATTAAATATCAGACGGCCGCAAGGGATCTGGAGGGGAACATCATTTTTGATGATAACGGGCTGCCCCGCTATGAGGTGAAGGAATGCGATATCCGGGGCAAATGCTATGCGGATCTGCCGGAAAAATTACAGCAGAATTTTAATGAATACAACTTTGAGGTGACGCAGTATTTAAATTGCAGCAATGAGGATATTGAATACCATATCAGGAGATATAACGCATCCAAGCCCATGTCGGTGGCGCAGAAGGGGATTACGCACCTGGGAGAGCAGTATGCAAGGATCGCAAAGGCCATAGCCGGGAAACCGTTTTTCAGGGATAAGGGAAATTACAGGATTTCGGAGTTTACAAACGGTACAATGGACAGGGTGATTACGGAAAGTGTGATGGCGATCAATTTTCCCGGGGACTGGAAGAAGAAAAATGAGGATATCTGCACATATTTAAAGGAAAATGCAAAAGTGATCCACTTCAACATTTTTGAGGAATATATAGACAGGCTGGATGAGGTAATAACGCAGGAAACAGCGGAAATGTTCAATTCCAGGGATTCCTTCCTGTGGTTCGGCCTGTTCCGCCGTTTTACCAGGGCGGGAATGGAGGATGAATGCTTTATCCGGTTTATGAAGGAGTTCAAAGACAGGCTGCATGGCAGGAAGGTGGGCGGCGTTTCTTTCGATGACCTGAACGAAAAATCAACAAAGGATAAAAATATCGTACATCAGAAAATGAATCTGCTGGAATCGCTGATGGATGAATTTTTGCATATCACACGTGAGGAGACCGTGGAGAAGTTCGTGGTGAAGAACGCAAGGCTGCAAAGCTTTATCGGAGAATTCAACCAAAGCGATATCGTGAAGGTAATCAGAGTGCAGCCGGAAAAGGAACAGGTAAAGCTTGCGATCCAGTCGCTCATGGTAGTTTCCGGGAAAAAGGGCTTCTCCGACAGGGAGGTTCAGAAAATTCTGAACGCAGGCGCACCGGGAGAAGAAGAAATGGACGATACCCTGCTGTATCTGGCGGCCTTGAGTGACTGGACGCTGAATGTAAACAATAACTCCCGGCTTTTAGAACAGGGTAACCTGCCGGCGCTGGTAGGGGTGGTTGCCTATGCCTACCGGAATGAAATTGATGACCACATCTGTGAGGAATGGCTGGAAAAGTATGTGGAAAGCTTCGATACCGGCGGCGGAGTATGCGGGGAAATCATGGAACAGCTGCATAAAATGATTTCGGATTTGGTGCATTTTGCAGCGTATAAAAGGAGGCGGACGGCGTAGGCGCCGGTATTCGGCGGAATACATAGCGTTAGCGTGCATCCGGTCCATTGCGCAGGAATTTTGAATGGTCGGGGGCAGTTACAGTTTGGTCACAGGTTGAACGGGAACCTCCTGGAAAAGTATTCATGCGAAAAACCTTGACTCTCACGCAGCGTGATGATGTAGGATAGATATATGCATAAGCCGTATCACTTATCAGGCATTCTGAATGCAGACGGATGCCCGGGCAGGATTGCGGTATTCAGGAGGGATTCAAATGAAAACAATAAGCCAGGTGGCCCAGCTGACAGGGGTGAGTGTCAGAACCTTGCAGTATTACGATGAAATTGATTTACTGAAGCCGGCGGCTGTTACCGATGCAGGCTACCGGATGTATGATGAAGCCGCCCTTGAACGGCTGCAACAGATTCTGTTTTTTCGGGAACTGGATTTCCGGCTGAAGGAAATCAAAGAAATTATGGAAAATCCGGAGTATGACAAGCAGGAGGTATTCCGGAAACAGAAAAAAATGATCCGGGCAAAGAGGAACAGGCTGACCAGGCTGCTGAAGCTTTTGGATAAGCTGGAGAAGGGGGAAGACTGCATGAGCTTTGACGCATTTGATTTGACCGAATATTTCGAACTGATGGAGAATTTTAAACAGCAAAATGAAGAGGAAGTAATCAGGGTATGGGGAAGTGTGGAAAACTATGAAAGGCTAATAAATAAGGTAAAAGCGGATGAACAGAGGGTGGGTGAGCTTGCCGTCAAATATTATGGCAGCACTGAAAATTATACCAGAGTGATTGAGGAAGGGCTGAATAAAATCCCGGATATCATAAACGATGCCTGGACACAGAAAACCAATGCGCTTTACAGGAAGCTTACCGGGGATTTAACCCGGGATGCCAGATCCGAAGAAGTACAGGCCATTGTCAGGGAGCTGATGGAGCATACGCAGGGACGGGTGAATAAACAGGGCTGGAAGAAGCTTGTGGAAAGCGGATTTTATACGGGACATGGAATTAAGGAAGAAAATGATGCGCTTTATGGGGCGGGAGCTTCCGAGTTTATGGAAGCGGCCATGAAGGAATATTTTTCTCATATCAGCCCGGAAGAACTGGCAGACGAAGCGGGCGGACCAGAAGAAAGGAAGACTGAAAAATAATCGGTTTATCCTTTACGAAGCATGTGTCCGGAAGTACAATAGATAAAAAAGCCGCTTTAAATACGGACACAGGGGGACAGAGGATGAAAGCCAATATTATAGCCGTTTTTGATAAAGAGAAGGAAAAGGTCCTTGTATGCAGAAGAAGGAAAAATCCTTATAAAGGCCTGCTGAATTTTGTGGGCGGCAAGATTGAAAAGGAAGAGGACGGCCTGACGGCAGCCTACAGGGAACTGTGGGAAGAAACCGGCATTACGGACACGGATATAGAGCTGACGCATCTGATGGACTTTAACTATCTGGTGTTTGATAACTGGCTGGAGGTCTATTTCGGCCGGCTGAATAAGGATTTTACCGTCAGAGGAGAGGAAAACGAGCTGCTTTGGATAGATATTTCTTCAGATTTCTTTGATGTGACACAGTTTGCGGGCAGAGGGAATATGGGGCATATCATGGAACTGATTAAGGAATATGAGAGTGATTTGCCCGATGAAGGAAAATACTGAAGCGTATTGATTTCTTATGATAATTCAGCTGCATGAATTATTACGCTTGGAGGGGGATTGGGATGGAGGCTGTATTGATTTTTATTGATGGAACCATATGCGATATGAGGCACAGAATACCAGCTATGGGGACGGAAAAATTTTTCTCGGAGGAAAACCTGGCCAAAGACAAACCTACGCAAGGTAGTGTGGAGTGTCTGAATGAACTTGCTGAAGTATATGAGCTGGTTTATATAGGAGCCAGACCGGATATTTATACAGATGCTACACATAAATGGCTGCTTGATGCCGGTTTCCCGGAGGGGAAGGTATATTTGGGAAGCAGCCAGCAGGAGCGGCTGGATATTGTTAAAGAACTGAAAAAACGTTTTGTATTCCGGGCCGGAATCGGGGATCGGTGGGATGACAATGAACTGCATCTTGAATTAGGCTGCCAAAGCTTTATTTTAAAGGAATGGAGTCCTGACTGGGATGTGGTAAGAAAACACCTGGAAATGAAACTGGCACCGCGTGTCAGATATTCCCAGTTCAACGCGGAGAATATCAAAAAAGAACTTTTGCAGCGCTATGAGCTGGAACTGCCTCTCAGCTGCCGGTTCTATGATTTTGGCATGAATGACATTTATCTGATAAGAGCAGGAAATACAAATTATTACCTGCGTATTTCCCTGGCGGGGATCCATCAGAGAATGGATTATCTGGAAGAAATGAATATCATAAAGACGCTGGCAGAAAGGGGGATCCGGGCCGCAGTACCGGTAAAAATGGCGCATGCTGCCGATTCTGACAATCCTTTTGTATGGGAACTTGCGGCGCCGGAGGGCATCAGATACGCAGCATTGTTTACGGAAGCTCCGAAGCAACCGTCCGAAGATAACGAAAGCTGTGCTTTTCATTTGGGACGAATGCTGGCAATGCTGCACCGGATTGCAGATGAGGAGAACTTCCGTGTTTCCAGGGAACCTATTGATATGATGCAGCTGGCGGAAAAACCTCTGGCCGGTATCCGGCCCTATCTGGAAAATCGTCCGGCCGATTACAGATGCCTGAAGGAAGGCGCGGCAAAGCTGAAGATTTTTATCAAGGACAGACTTTCGGAAGCTTCACCGGAATATGGTTTCTGTCATGGAGATCTCCATAGCGGTAATGTATTTTTCGAAGGAGTTGATCCTACGATCTTCGATTTTGATTGTATGGGCTATGGATGGAGGGCATATGACATCTGTGTTTATGCGTGGGATGAGAGCTTTCAGAATGAAAAGTTTATGGAAGGGAATACATGGAAAAAATATTTGGAGGGCTATGAATCTGTAAGACCCCTCAGCAGGGAAGAAAAAGAGGCCATCCCCGCATTTGCAGCCCTGAGAGAGCTGTGGATGATTGGGCTGCATGCAGAAGTAATGGAGAAAAATGCGGGGTGCTGCTGGTATCAGGATGATTATTTTGATTATCAGCTTAAGGTTTTCAGGCAGTGGTTGAACCGGTGCGGCCTGTTAAGTGAGTAAGCTCCGCCAGCCAGGTTCAACTGCTTCTGCGTATTTATGAAGCGAATTTCAATGGGATCCGCCATGTATGAGCTCCCTGCTTCCGGGAATTTAGTCGTCGTGTGTTTCCGGCACGTTTGGATTCGTATCCATATAATTTACCGTGGTAAACATTCCGCCCAGAGTGGGAACTCCGTTGTTGGTCACGTGGTGCGGCATATGGCAGTGCATGGGCCATACGCCCGGATTGTCGGCGATGAATTCCACGTCCCAGGTTTCGCCCGAGGCGACAAGAATTGTATTTTTGCATATCTGAGCTCCCGGCTGGATGGGAAAGCCGTCTGCGCCGGTAACTCTGAACTGATGGCCATGCAGATGAATAGGGTGGTGATGCATCTGGATGTTTCCGAAACGTATCTTTACCTTGTCACCGCAGTTCACCTGTAAAGGCAGTGTCTGGGGATAGCTTTTTCCGTTGATGGTAAAAAAATTGAACATCGGCTTCACGAAATTCAGCGGATATGTACCTGGTGTGAGATCTCCCCAGGGCAGAACGTTGACCGCCCATTCCTGAAGAATGCACAGATAGTCTTTATCGGGAGCGTCAAACGTCCGGCACGGATTTTCCACAATCAGGCCGCCAAACAGCCCCGCATTATCCTGGATGGGAACCTCTACATGAGAATGATACATATAAGTGCCCGGAGGATTACAGATAGTAAAGGAGTAATCAAAATATTCCCCCGGATAAATATAGGGGGAAGGTTCCAGCGGAGGCACCCCGTCCATGAGATTGGGAACCTCCAGGCCGTGCCAGTGGACGCTGGTGCGGTGCGGCAGATGATTGGTAACGCGTATGGTCACTTTATCCCCGGGAAAAACATGAATCGTAGGGCCGGGGGTGGAACCGTTATAGCCCCACGCCCGGATGACAATGCCATCCACAAGCTCCCATAAAATTTCCTCTGCTGTCAGTTCAAAAAATTTTCTCCCGTTTACAATGGTATAAGGCAAGTCCTGAATTCCTGGTGTGATTACCATAAAAATATCCTTTTCCCTGGTTTGGCAACTGTTCAGTACCCTCGCAGCTACCGCTAAAATACAGTCGCCTGGTTTGTAACAATATATTACTTCTTTTGAAAAATATGTTATATATCAAATAAGGTGATCCTGTCTGGCCGGAGAAGTATTTTTCCTGGAAAGAAAACAGAGCAAGAACGGAACAGCTGAAAACAGAACGGCCTGCTATACTTAACTTACCGTACGGAAAGGAGCAGGAACTTGGAAAACAAAGAGATGCTGCAGCATATTCTGCGGTATATTGATGAAAATATACGCGAAGAACTGTCCGTATCGATATTGGCGGAGGAAGCGGGATATTCGCCGTTTCATTTCAGCCGTATCTTTACGAAAACGGCCGGTATGCCGGCTATGAGTTATGTTACCAGGCGGAGGCTGCAATATGCCCGCTACGATTTGTCACAGGGAAAGAAAGCGGTGGATGCCGCAGTGGAATATGGTTTTGAGACGCATGCCGGATTTACAAAAGCATTCAAAAGATGCTTTGGTTATCCGCCGTCCTTCTGCTTCCTGCGCACCGGCATCATGCCGCCCTGTGAAAAGGATCAGGAATATTTTTTATCCGGAGAGGAAAAAGGAGAAAAGAAAATGAATCCACATATTTATGAATTTACGCCGTTTTCTGTCATTGGTTATCCGCAGAGACAAAGAAAATCCAATGTTAAGAGGACTGCCGATATCCCGGCCTACTGGGACAGTCTGAAAATGGACAGCGCCGCGCTGCTTACCAAGCTGCATGATACCTTCACGGCGTCTAAACATTTTGAGATCAGCATGTGCTATGACATTGATACGGAAAACGGGGAATTTACATACCTGTTGGGAAGAGGTATTGATAATCCCGCCGATTATGAAAAAATGGAACCGGATATGACAAGAGTGGACATCCAGGGAGGACTGTATGCTGTCTTTTCCACGCCGCCTGCGGAGGATTACCTGGTTGCGATTCAGGATACCTGGCATGAAATACTCACGGACTGGCTGCCTGGCTCTGAGTTCGAATTTGACGATACACGCTATGATTTTGAGTACTATGATCACAGAGATCATGACTGGTATTTCGGAGGAAAGGTACAGATGGATATCTGCATTCCCATTCGCGTGAAAGAAAAATAAATTCCATAAAATATATTCCGGAAAATAAATACCGAAAAATAAATTTCGGTAAAAAAATCCTGACAATCAGCTCTTCCCGAAGGCGATATATGAAACTTCCCGTCCTTATGCTTTCTGCATAAAAAAAGATGAGCACAAAGAATACTGCCGGATGTGGTAGATTAACGGTAAGGCTGCAAAACAGAACAGCTTGAAGAATGAGAAAGGAATGGCTTGCTGTTATATCAGACGGAGAAAAGGAAGTGAGATACGATGTGGAATAATAAGCGGGAGTAAGTGCAATACAGGATGTGTGATGATAATCGTGATGAGGTTCAGGATAAGATGTGGGATGATAAGCGTGATGAGGTTCAGGATAAGATGCAGGGTGATAAGCGTGATGAGATACGGGATAAAATGCAAAATGAAATACAGTCAGTTCTGACAAACTGGGAAGTGTTGGGAACAGCAAAGCAGATTTATTCAACAGCCTGGGCTATATCGGATGAATATGTACTGAAGGCATACGATAATTTGGAGCAACTGAAAAAAAACGGCCGCATGCAGATGCTGCTCTGCCGGATGGGTATTCCCGCAGCAGAGATTATTCAAACGCGCAGAGGGGAAATCTATGCAGCTGAGGGCAGCAGGTATTATATGCTGTCCCGAAAGCTGCCCGGCAGCAATGCTGCGGATATTAAAGCGGATGGAATGGCTGAGAAAATGGGGGAGGTTTTGGGCAGCCTGCATCAGGTCTTCAGTAAATGTGAGGAAATCCTGTATACGCAGTATGAGCCTGCAGACGAAACAATCAGCTTCCCTGACTGCAGCCTGCTGGAGGAAATGAACGGCTGGGTAAAGGAAAGCCTGTACCGGGAACATTGGATGGATGAAAAAAACTTCTGTAAAGCGGTACAAAAACTGGCGGAACACTATGAGGAGCTTCCCAGGCAGCTGATTCACAGAGATGTGCATCTGGGCAATTTCCTGTTCGATCAAGGGACGTTTTCCGGGTATATTGATTTTGATCTGAGCCAGAGAAATATCCGCGTTTTTGACCTGTGCTATTTTCTGGCAGGACTGCTTGCCGCCCAGGTAGGAAATGGTATGGAGGAGATACAATGGTATGATGTAATCAGCAGAACAACAGCCGGATATGAAAGCCGTATTCCCCTGACCGCAGCGGAAAAGCAGGCGGTTCCGTATGTAATGGAAAATATTGAGCTGTTGTTTGCCGCCTATTTTAATGAACCGGAAACGAAACATTTCAGGGAAAATGCGCTTGAACTGTTCTGGTTTATTTGTAAAAGAGAGGAACAGATCTGGTCGGCGCTGTATAGATAAGAGCTGTGCTGTACAGGAAAAGAAGAATGACAGCCGGAGGAGGCGGAAAAAGTGAAATTGACAGAGAAAAAGGATTTACTGGTAAATGCAGTAAGTACGATGAAAAGTGTGGAAGCGATCGGAGCAGTACATTGCCTCTTTCCGGATAAAGCCGGAAAACTGCTATGAAAGGATAAGAAAGGCGATAAAACTTTCCGCAGAACCGGAAACGATAGAGGCCTGCTATGTAGTGTGGAGGAAGCTGGTGGAGGAGCTGGAAAAACTTGTGGAGGAGAACTTCGTCAGAGAAGAATAGCGCTCTGGCGCCATGCTCCGAAAGGTTTTCAGGGTAATATTTTCCGGCTGGGCAGAATCCATGATGCAGGTTATAATAAATGAGTCCGGTGCACTGTTACTAAAAAGCTCTCCGTTTCTATATGGAAAAAGAGAGGAGGGCAGTGCAAAGAACCGATAAAATAAATTGTGGCAAATACTATATAACGATATAACTAAAGGAGCGCACATGGATTGGATTGAACGGCTGAATAAGGCCATGGAATACCTGGAAGAGCATATGACGGAAGAAATTTCCTACGAAAAGGCGGCGCGTATTGCATGTTGTTCCGCCTATCATTTTCAGAGGATGTTTGCCTATATGGCAAATGTGCCCCTTTCCGAATATATCCGCCGCAGGAGGATGTCTCTGGCTGCTGAGGACTTGCAGAGTTCAGATGAGAAGATTGTGGATATCGCCTTAAAATACGGCTATGCATCTCCTACAGCCTTCAACCGTGCTTTTCAGGGAGTACACGGCGTAGCGCCGTCTCTGGTGAAAAAAGGCAATGTCTCTGTAAAGGCCTATCCGCCGATCAGCTTTACCATAACGATAAAAGGAGCGGTCGGGCTGGATTACCGGATAGAAGAAAAGAAGGCCTTCCGGGTTATCGGTGTATGCAGCCCACTGCAGGCTGAAGTGGAAAAGAATTTTGCCGTCGTCCCACAGCTATGGCAGCAGGCGGGATCGGACGGCAGCCTTTTTAAACTGGCCGGGATGATGGACGGTGAACCCAAAGGCATTTTGGGAGTGAGTGCCTGTAATGACGAAGAAGAGTGGAAGTATCTTATCTGTGTATCCAGCACTCTTCCTTTACCGGAAGGGTGGGAGGAGTATCTGGTGGAAGCATATACTTGGGCTGTTTTTACCGGCACAGGTTCCTGCCCGCAGGCGATCCAGCAGCTTGAACAGAGAATTGTGACGGAATGGCTGCCCGCTTCCGGCTATGAATATGCAGACGGCCCTGATATCGAGGTATATCTGACTCCGGATATGCAGAATTCCAGTTTTGAGGTGTGGATACCAATAAACAGAAAACGGCAGTAACGGACTGCAGACGAACTGTAAAAAGAGAGTGAAAACACATGAGGCTTTCACTCTCCCTGATTATATAGTGGTTTTACTAAAACATCTGCAATGTGGATAGGTTCACATCTGCTTTAGTTTATAATAAAAAATTCCAATGGAATGATAAACTTAATAAATACCCCATGCATTGCTTCTAACAATTTCTCATAAAAATATTATCAGTCTCACCGCCGTAATTCATCAGAACATCAATTTTTTGAAAACCGTATTTCTCATATAAACCAGTGATGCCTGAAGGTATATACACCCTGGTAAAGCCCACTTCTTTTGCATAGCCTGCCGCACATTCAATTAGCTGCCGGCTGATCCGGTTCCCTCTGAAACGAGAGGACTGCGGAAATAGATAAAGACATAGGTCTATTGAAATAAGAAAGCCGGAGGAGAAAAATTTTTATCTGCCTTTTTTAATCTGACATACTGTTGTCATATTATGTGTGTTAGGATGAATACATCAAAAGACGAAAGGAGTCAGATATGGAAGAAAGATTTTGCCAGAGCTGCGGAATGCCTATGGGGGATACCGATGAATTATACGGAACGGAGGCAGACGGCAGCAAGAGTACAGACTATTGCTCCTATTGCTATGCGGACGGCGCATTTACATCGGAATGTACGATGGATGAAATGATTGAAGGCTGCATCCCTCCCATGCTGGAATCAAATCCCGAATTGAAGGAAGAGGATGCACGCAGTATGATGCAGCAGTGGTTCCCCGTCCTGAAACGGTGGAAGAACAACTAAATATAAAAAAACAGGGAGCGTGTCAGCATTACAGGTTAAGCTGAGTTCAATGCAGTGCCGGCAGACTCCCTTTCTGTCATACCAGAACATTTATTTCTTCTTTTCCCTGATAGGAATCCATATTTCACTGCTGTAATCATAGGAATGGGTATCTCCCATTGTGTACATTTCCACATTAAAACCGCTCGCAAACTCATACCTGGAGTTCCCCGGCAGCCATTCATTGAAAATACGCGAATTCACCGCCTGAAGTGCGCCGGGCATCGGCCCTGTACACCAGAATTTTGCTATGGTGCAGCCCGGCAGCAGGGCTTGTGTCATACCCTCCGGAAGCTCCCCTCCCCTGTAATCGCCCGCGATAATATAACGGAACTCCCTGCAGTTACCAGGGATTTCGATACAGATGCCGTACTTTCCGATACAGCAGTCCCTGACCTGGGCCGGCGCATTTTTATTGCAGTATTTCTGCTTGAAGCTGTTCCAGAAGGACGGTATTTCATCATATGCGCTGTCGAAGGAGAAGATCCGCTCCAGACCGATTACCGGCAGCGGATCCATTTTTTCCACTGTATAATTCAGATTACTTCCGCCTTCCACCGTGATTTTTATATGAAGCGGCTGAAAAACCTGAAGTTTGTCAGGATTTTTTTTCAGCTGCATGGGAGCCGCCCCATGAAAACGGCTGAAGGCTTTTGTGAAGCTTTCAGGAGTTTCATAACCGTATTTGTAAGCCAGGTCAATGATCCTGTCATTTCCGGCCAGCACATCCAGCGCGGCAAGATACAGCCGTCTGCTGCGAAGATAAGCGCCGATGGTCATTCCGGTTATGATTTTAAAGCCCTTCTGGAAATAAAAGGGGGACAGGTTTATATGAGCGGCTATATCCTCTGCTGTAATATTTTCCATCAGATGAGCTTCCATGTAATTTACAGCTTCCTTCATTGCTTCCAGCCATTCCATACCGTCAGTCCTTTCTTTCGTGCAACGCACATTTCTGCTTAAAGTTCCATCCATTATACATGATGGCAGATTAAGTTGCCTGTCTTTTCCTGCCCATTTCTGTCCGCTCCATTTTGGCCGAATGCAGGGCAGACAGGAGAATATCATTATTATGCCACGCTCCGGTTATTTCGAACGCTTCATATAAAAAAACGGCGCAGGAAATTCTTTTGAAATTATAATAGCATAGATTGGAACAGAAGGGAGATGTTATTTTAAGCCAGAAGTTGATGAAAACCGTGTAAAAAACGAACTGTCCCGTTGCAGGCTTGCTTCGGCGTCGGACGTCAGACGGGGCTGGCTTTTTTCCATCGGTATAGTATAATGAAAATGCAGAGATAAAAACACAGCCCGGTAGGTAGTCCGGGCGCAGCGGACAATATTTGTGAAAGCGCTGTCAGTAACCCTCCCTCCTTGGGTCGTCCGTTCTTTGTTCATAAATATATTTAAGGAGGATTCTTTTATGGACAGAGCATCGGAAGAAGCAGGACAGCAGGCAGTTTTGAGGGTGTTTTTTGAAGACCCGTTCTGGGTGGGGGTGTTTGAGCGCACTTCACAGGGAAGGGTATCCGTTTCAAAGATTACCTTTGGCCCGGAGCCTAAGGATTATGAGGTATGGGATTTCCTTCTCAGGAATTATTCAAAGCTGTGTTTCAGTCCTTCGGTGGAAGCTGTGGTAAAAGAAACGGGGCAAAATCCCAAAAGGATGCGGCGGCAGGTGTGCAGGGAACTGCGGCAGCCGGGCATCGGAACCCCGGTGCGGCGGCCATGGTAATGATGGATCTGGATAATTTCAAGGGGATTAATGATCGTTATGGACACGACTGGGGCGATGAATATCTGAGGCGCTGCGCCCGCATCCTGGAAAAAAGCAATGGGGAACGGGGCATAGCGGCCAGAAGGTCGGGAGATGAATTCTGCCTGTTTCTGCATCATTTTTCTTCCAGGGAGGAAATCGCCAATTATATGGAAGAACTGTACGGGGAAATCCGTGCCGGGGAAATCACTTTCCCTGACGGAAGCACCGGCTTCTTGCGAATCTCCTCAGGGCTGGCCTGGTACGGGGAATCGCTTAACAGCGGCAGCATGCTGTTGCGTGCGGCGGATTATGCGCTGTATGATGCAAAGAACAATGGAAAAGGAATATGGAAGCAGTATTCCCTGTGAGATACAGGGAAACTGAAGAAAGTAAGCCGCAGGAAATCGGGAATTTCCTGCGGCTTTTATTTCCGCGGCTTACCCCAGCCGCGGCCTTGTTGCACTTTTAGTTAACTGTATTAAAACGGTACAGATACTTTTTGTCAGAAGCTGTTACCATTATTTGCTGCTGATTTCACTGTGCAGCTCCTGAATGGATTTTACTTCTCCGTTGCCGTGTTCCTTCACATACTTGATTCCCTTTGCGGTAGCGCGTGCGGCGGCAATGGTGGTCATGTAAGGAATTTTTGCTTTAATGGCGGCCTTCCTTAAATAGCTGTCGTCATGCATGCTTTCCTTGCCGACAGGAGAGTTTACAACCAGCTGGATTTTTCCGTTGGTGATGAGGTCGAGGATATTCGGCCTGCCCTCATAAAGCTTGTTAACCCTTTCCGCTTCGATGCCTGCTTCTCTGATGAGATTGCAGGTGTTTTCCGTTGCGATGATTTTAAAGCCTGCTTCAGCAAATGCCTTTGCTACCTCAACCACCTCGGCCTTGTCCTTTCTGTTTACGGAAATCAGGACGGTGCCTTCCAGGGGAAGACGGGACTGGGTTGCTTCCTGCGCTTTATAGAACGCTTCTCCATAGTAGGTGGACAGGCCTAAAACTTCGCCGGTGGAGCGCATTTCCGGTCCGAGAACCGGATCGACCTCCGGGAACATATTGAAGGGGAATACCGCTTCCTTTACACCGTAGTAAGGGATATGCTGCTCCTTCAATCCGGAAATGGGGGAGGGCTTGCCGGTAAGCTCTGCAGTGATGATATCAATGGCAAGGGGCACCATACGGATATTGCATACCTTGGATACTAACGGCACGGTACGGGATGCGCGGGGATTGGCCTCCAGCACATAAACTCTGCCGTTTTCGATGGCATACTGCATGTTCATCAGGCCTTTTACATGCATTTCTTCCGCAATCCTTCTTGTATAATCCTTGATTGTTTTCACATTTTCCTCGGAAATGTGTACGGAAGGGATAATGCAGGCAGAGTCTCCGGAATGCACGCCTGCCAGCTCAATATGCTCCATAACCGCAGGAACAAAGGCATGTGTCCCATCGCTGATGGCATCCGCTTCACATTCCATGGCATGATTCAGGAAACGGTCGATGAGGATAGGGCGGTCGGGAGTAACGCCGACTGCGGCCTTCATATAGCCCGCCATGCTTTCATCATCGTAAACCACTTCCATGCCGCGTCCACCTAAAACATAGGAAGGGCGGACCATTACAGGATAGCCAATCCGGTTGGCAATCTCAAGCGCTTCCTCCACGGTGGTTGCCATTCCTGACTCCGGCATGGGGATTTCCAGTTTTTCCATCATGGCGCGGAACAGGTCGCGATCCTCCGCCAGATCGATAACGGAAGGGGAGGTGCCGAGAATTTTCACACCGTTCTTTTCCAGTTCATTTGCAAGATTCAGAGGCGTCTGTCCGCCGAACTGTGCGATAACGCCCACCGGTTTTTCCTTTTTATAGATACTCAGTACATCCTCCAGGGTCAGCGGTTCAAAATACAGCTTGTCGGAGGTGTCGTAGTCGGTGGAAACAGTTTCCGGGTTACAGTTAACGATGATGGTTTCAAAGCCCAGCTTTTTCAGGGCCAGTGAGGCATGAACGCAGCAGTAGTCGAATTCGATGCCCTGTCCGATACGGTTGGGGCCGCCGCCGAGAATCATAACCTTGGGTTTGTCGTTGGAGATGGGATTCTTATCCTCCGCGTTGTAGGTGGAGTAGTAGTAGGCGCTGTCGGGAGTGCCGCTTACATGGACGCCTTCCCAGGCTTCCTCCACACCCAGCGCAATACGGCGGTTCCGGATATCGTCTTCCGGGATTTCAAGGATCTGGCTTAAGTATTTGTCGGAGAAGCCATCCTTCTTTGCAGCAATCAGGCGGTCAT
Source organism: Eisenbergiella porci (assembly GCF_009696275.1). Taxonomy (GTDB): domain Bacteria; phylum Bacillota; class Clostridia; order Lachnospirales; family Lachnospiraceae; genus Eisenbergiella; species Eisenbergiella porci. The sequence goes on along the minus strand of NZ_VUMI01000003.1, from coordinate 168,383 downwards.
CGGCAGGAAGGCCGCCTTTATGGGCGGCGAGCGCCTCTTCTTCTTCCACCAGTTCCTTCATCTGCTGTATAAAGTAGGTTTTTACCTTGGTAATGTCATGGATTTCATCAATGGTGGCACCCTTGCGGAGCGCTTCATACATGATAAAATGACGTTCACTGGAGGGCGTAATCAGCATGGAGAGGAGCTGTTCCTTTGTTTTGCTGTCAAAATCCTTCGCATGGCCCAGGCCGTAGCGGCCGGTTTCCAGGCTGCGGATGGCTTTCTGGAAGGCTTCCTTGTAGTTCTTGCCGATGCTCATGACTTCGCCTACCGCACGCATCTGCGTACCCAGCTTGTCTTCTACGCCTTTGAATTTTTCAAAGGCCCAGCGGGCGAACTTGATTACCACATAGTCTCCGTCAGGCACATATTTGTCCAGAGTCCCGTATTTTCCGCAGGGGATGTCCTTCAGGGTGAGGCCGCAGGCCAGCATGGCTGAAACGAGGGCGATAGGGAAGCCGGTAGCCTTGGAAGCCAGAGCGGAGGAACGGGAGGTACGGGGATTGATTTCGATAACAACGATGCGGTCGGTTTCCGGATCATGGGCAAACTGTACGTTGGTGCCGCCGATAACCTGAACGCTTTCAACGATTTTATAAGCCTGCTCCTGCAGACGCTTCTGACATTCCTCAGAAATGGTGAGCATAGGGGCGGAACAGAAAGAATCGCCGGTATGCACGCCGAGGGGATCGATATTCTCAATAAAGCAGACGGTGATCATGTTGTTTTCACAGTCCCTGACAATTTCCAGCTCCAGCTCTTCCCAGCCGAGAATGGATTCTTCCACAAGAACCTGTCCCACCAGGCTTGCCTGGAGGCCTCTTGCGCATACTGTTTTCAGCTCGTCCACGTTGTAAACGAGTCCGCCGCCTGCGCCGCCCATGGTATAAGCGGGACGGAGTACTACGGGATAGCCAAGACGATCCGCAATGGACAGCGCCTCTTCCACGCTGTAGGCAACCTCGCTGCGGGCCATTTCAATGCCCAGCTCGTTCATGGCTTTTTTGAATTCGATACGATCTTCGCCGCGTTCGATGGCATCCACCTGGACGCCGATAACCTGAACGTTATATTTTTCCAGAACGCCGGCTTTGTTCAGCTCCGCGCACAGGTTCAGTCCGGACTGTCCGCCCAGGTTGGGCAGCAGGGCGTCGGGCCTTTCCTTGGCGATAATCTGCTCCAGCCGTTCCACATTCAGCGGTTCGATGTAAGTAACATCGGCTGTTTCCGGATCGGTCATAATGGTTGCAGGATTGGAATTAACGAGTACGATTTCATAACCCAGTTTCTTGAGTGCTTTACATGCCTGGGTTCCGGAATAGTCAAATTCGCAGGCCTGACCGATGATGATCGGACCGGAACCGATGATAAGTACTTTGTGAATGTCTGTTCTTTGTGACATATTTCCTCCATTCTGCTGCAGAAAATCCGCAGCCCTAGTATCAGGCGGGAAAACGGCGCCAGCTTTTACGCATCTGTACGCAAACCGAAATGGAAAGAACCATCTGATCCCTTCCGCCCGTTCTGCAGTAATTTCCCTTTGCAGTATATTATATAGGAAAATCGCCAAAAGGCAAATCATATTTTTTATGAATTATAAAAAGAAAATAAAGTGATAAAAAATAGTTGCTAAAACAATAATGTTTTATTATACTGAAAATCAGGAAAAGAATATTTCCTGACGGCTTCTGTTATCAGTCAGGAGTAAAGATGAAAGCAAGAGATAAGTTTCAGAAGTTAAATCTGAGCAATGCCTTCCTGTTCGCAGCGGTGATGAATGACGCAGAGGTCTGCCGGCTGGTGCTGGAGATATTGACAGGAGAACCTGTGGAAGCGGTGAATGTGCAGAGTGAACAGAGTATTTTATTCAGTTCCGATTTCAGGAGCGTGCGTCTTGATGTTTATGCCAGGGACTGCCTGGAGGTAGAGTACGATCTGGAAATGGAGAATGGCGGTGAAAGTCTGCCAAAGCGCAGCCGGTATTACCAGTCCCAGATGGACGTAGCCGCTCTGAAGCCGGGGGATGATGTGGATCTGCTGGGATTAAGCTATGTTATATTTCTGTGTACCTTTGATCCTTTTGACGAGGGACTGTATCGTTATCGTTTTGAAAATACCTGCACGGAAACAGGAAACAGCCTGGGAGACGGAACGAAAAAGATATTTCTGAATACCAGGGGACGGACAAAAAAGGATGTATCAGAGGAACTGCTGCATTTTCTGGCCTATGTGGAAAATACTACGGATGAATGTGCGGCATTGTACAATGATCGGAAGCTTGACAGGATTCACCGGAAGGTGAAGGAACTGAAGGCAAGCCGGGAATGGAGGGCGAGGTATATGAAGTTTGAGGAGCTGCTTTCTAAGGAACGTGAGGAAGGGCAGTTTGCCGGTGAAAAAAGGATGCTGGCTTTGGTGCGCGCCATGCTTCAGGATAACCGGAGCGATGAAATCCCGTTGCTGGAAACAGATGAAAAGCTGCGGGAAGAGCTGTTCAGGGAATATCATATATAATTCAATAATTCTATTCTTCTCAGCTGCCCGTCCGGGCAGCGTCTTTATCGGACCGGGGATTATACTGCCGGTCTGTTCAGGTATTTTATGTGCCTGATTTCAAATTTTCCAATATATAATAAATTCAGATAACGGCCTGCCGGGCGGGAAATATTTTTTCCTTTTTAAGGTCAGTTTTAGCCTTTTATAATTATTACGTCTTTCATTTCTATATTCAGGCAACAGCATACGGATTTCCACTTCAATAGTCGACATATGATATAAAATATACTACACTAATTTATAGGATAAGGAGGTGTTACATGGCAGCCATAGATCTGATAGTTCTGGGAATGATTAAGCAGCAGCCGCAAAGCGCTTATGAGCTCCAGAAAAATGTAGAGTACAGGAACATATCCCGCTGGGTAAAAATCAGCACGCCTTCCATATACAAGAAGGTTATCCAGCTGGAGGAGAAGGGATATCTGGAGGCGGAGCTTGTCCGGGAGGGAAATATGCCGGAGAAAAGCGTCTACCGGATAACGCCAGAGGGCGAACATTTTTTTATGGACCTGATGGAAAAAACAGCGCGGGAAACCGTGAGTATTTTCCTGAATTTCAATGCGGTGATCATGAACCTGGATTTTATGCCGGAGGAAAAGAGAAAGGAGCTTCTGGAAGGAATACATGACGGAATCAGCGATCTGAAGGAAACCATCGAGGTAAAAAGCGGTGAAAGACAGCATATTCCGCTGACAGGGCGGACCATACTGCAGCAGCAGCTGGAAATGACGGAGGCAATGGAGCGCTGGCTTACCGGCTTTGAAAAGGAGTATCTGAAGAAAAAATGAAGCCGCTGTGATAAGAAGCGGCGTAAAAAACGTGCAGGTCCGCATCAGCGGATGGAGAGGAGAAGTAATGGCATTCTTCGTGAAAAAGGGCTGCCTGTGATCTATGAGGTAGGACCCGGAGTCCACGAATGGGATTTCTGGAACCGTTATATCAAACGGATTCTGGTCTGGCTTCCTTTAGAGGAGCCGGCAGCAGGAAGCTACAGCGGAAAAATAGGTGATGCCGGGCGGCCGTAGACCATGCTGCAAAATCAAATGTAATTGTTCAGTCCCTTCACAGTTACTGCAGGAATCGGTTGCAACTGGCGCCGTACTGGGGCATAATAAAGATAACAGCTAAAGAGGGCGGACGAGCCGGCGGTAATACCGGCTCGTCATTTCCGCGGGCAGTGCAGGAGCGCGGCAAAAGCAGGAAGAACGTCGGGTGCGCAAAAGGGAGGGGCTTACGTGAAGCAAAATGGGAAACGCAACAAGTATACCTTTGGATTAGGGACCATAGGCAGGGATATGGTCTATTCCATGGTGAGCATGTATCTGATTTATTATCTTACGGACATTATTGAACTGCCCACATCCACACTTTGGTGGATCACGGCAATCGTTCTTTGTGCCCGTATTTTTGATGCGTTAAACGATCCGATTATGGGCGTGATTGTGGATAATACGGACACAAAATATGGGAAATTCAAGCCCTGGATCGCACTGGGCGCATTACTTTCAGGAATGCTGACCGTCCTGCTCTTTACGGATTTCGGACTGCAGGGAGCGGCCTATATCGCCGTATTTGCCCTGATTTATGTGGCCTGGGGGCTGGCCTATACTGCGAATGACATTTCCTACTGGTCCATGCTGCCTTCCCTGAGCCTGGAGCAGAAGGAACGGGAGCAAATCGGATCCGTTGCCAGGATTTGCGCCAATATAGGCCTGTTTTTCGTGGTTGCGGGGATTGTGCCTATTACCACTGCCTTTGGAAATGCCCTGGGAAGCATGCAAAAGGGCTACTTTGCCTTTTCATTCCTGGTGGTGGCCGTGATGTGGGCGGGCCAGTGCGTCACTCTTGTCGGAGTGCGTGAGCCAAGGGAGCTGGTGGTGAAAAATAAGCATACCAGCCTGCGGGAGCTGCTGCAGGTAATTTTCAAAAACGACCAGCTTCTTTACACAGCAATTTCCATGGCGCTGTTCATGATTGGCTATACCACAACCACCAGTTTCGGCCTTTATTTTTTCAAATATGCCTATGGGGATGAGGGGATGTATTCTGTTTTTGCGCTGATTCTTGGCGTTTCCCAGATCGCCGCGCTGGTGGTGTTCCCCTGGATCAGCAGGTTCTTCGAGCGGAAGACGCTCTATGCCTTTGCCACCGCACTGGTGGTGGCCGGCTATCTCATCTTTTTCTTTGCGCCGCTTGATACCATGCTCTTTATCGGAATCGCCGGCGTTCTGCTCTTCGTGGGGCAGGCATTTATCCAGCTGATGATGCTCATGTTTCTGGCGGATACGGTGGAATACGGGTTCTGGAAATCGGGACGCAGAAATGACAGCGTCACCTTCTCACTCCAGCCGTTTATCAATAAAATGGGCGGCGCGGTTTCCTCCGGCGTGGTAAGCGCCACGGTCATCCTGTCCGGCATCAAGGAGGCGCAGAGCGCGGCGGATGTAACGGCCGAAGGCCTGCTGATGATGAAAACGGCCATGATGGTTTTCCCGCTGATTTGCATTGTGGCGGGTTTCCTGCTTTACCTGAAAAAGTATAAAATTGACCGAAAGCTTTATGAACAGATTCTGAAGGACTTAAAGGAGAGAGGCGATCTCAGAATCGGGGAAGGAGAGTGAACCATGTATCACGAAATTACAATGAAAAGCAGCTTGAGAGAGGTATATGCCCACCCCGTCGGACACGACATCCTGAAAAAGATCCTTCTGCAGGCAGGTATGCAGGATAAGCTTCTTACCAGCCGGCTGACCGGATCCCTGTCCCTGCAGGCCCTGTCCGTACTGACGAAAAAAATGCTGGATGATGCTTTCTGGCAGACCTTTCTGCATCTGCTCAACAGCGAACAGGACCGCCCGGACGGGGGCGATGGGGAGCTTATTAAAAAGTGGTGGAAGGAAGCCGTTTTTTACCAGATCTATCCCCGCAGCTTCTGTGATACGAACGGCGACGGAATCGGTGATTTGAAGGGAATTATCGGAAAACTGGATTACCTGCATACGCTGGGGGCGGACGCTGTCTGGCTGTCGCCGATCTATGATTCGCCCAACGACGACAACGGCTATGATATCCGGGATTATCATAAGATAATGAAGGAATTCGGCACCATGGAGGAGTTTGACGCCCTGCTTTCCGGTCTGCACCAGAGGGGGATGCGGCTGATTATGGATTTGGTGGTTAACCATACCTCAGACGAGCACGAATGGTTCCGGGAGGCGGTAAGGGATCCTTACGGCCCCTGCCATGATTACTATATTTTCCGGGAAAATGAGGACGGGAGAGAGCCGAATAACTGGACGTCCTTTTTCGGCCAGGGAAAATACGGGGATGCCTGGCGCTATATTCCGCAGAATGACGAATGGGCGCTGCATCTTTTTTCCAAAAAACAGATGGATTTAAACTGGGATAATCCCCGGCTGCGCTCCGAAATCATTTCCATGGTAAAATGGTGGCTGGAAAAGGGCGTGGACGGCTTCCGTCTGGATGTTATCAACTATATTTCCAAGGAGGAAGGGCTTCCCTACGGCAATGAAAGCGTGAGAAAAATGATGGGCTATGTGGGAATTGAGCATTATTTTTACGGCCCCCATCTTCATGATTATCTGCGGGAGCTGCGCTGTAAGGCGTTTGACACTACCGACGCTTTTTCCGTGGGAGAGACACCGGGGGTGGGAATGCAGATGGCCAGGCTTCTTACCGGGGAGGACAGGCATGAGCTGGACATGATTTTCTCCTTTGATCATCTGGAAACGCCGGGACATACCCGTTTTGACGACTATCGCTACGATCTGAACTACCTGAAGCAGTACTATACGGAATGGATGGAGGGTTATGGAAACGGCTGCTGGATGTCGCTCTTTTTCGAAAACCATGACAATCCCCGGATGATATCCAAAATAAACGAAGACCCGGAGTACCGCTTTGCCATCGGCAAGCTTCTGGGAATGATCCAGTTTACGCTGCGGGGAACGCCTTTTATCTATCAGGGGCAGGAGCTGGGAGCAATCAACGGGTCGTTTACGGATATATCACAGATTCAGGATGTGGAGAGCCGGAACCTGTATGAAGAATTCTGCCGCACCATGGGCGAAGAGGAGGCACTGCGCCGGATCCTTGCAGGGACCCGCGATCATGCCAGGCTCATGATGGACTGGCAGGAGGTATGCCGTCAGAAAAACGACAGAGAATCCATTTATTATTTTTATAAAAAACTGATAGCCCTGCGGAAAAAATATCCCGCGCTTGTTTACGGGGAAGTCAGGATTGTCCATAAGGAGAAGAAAAATTTCTTCGCCTGGTTCCGTGAACTGGGCAACGAGGCTTTTTATGTGGAATGTAATCTCAGCGAAAAGCAGAGAAAGCGCCCGCCCCGCCCGAAGGGCTTTTGCCCCTTGCTTTCCAACTATAGCCGGATAGAGAGCAGGATGCAGCCCTATGAGGCCTGCCTTTACCGCTTTAAAAAGGAAGCTGCCGTTTGCGGTAAGGGTTCCGCCAAAGCGCCGGAAGGAAGGTGACGGACATGGATAAGCATATGGATAAGAAAAGCAATGTCTCCAGCCCGGTGATATTACTCCTTTCCTTTTTATTTATCGCGTTGGAAAGCGTCCGCCTTTTCACTGGTAAGCAAAGCGCCTATTTTACAGACGCCATCCTGCCGGCCGTATGGATTGCAGCTTATTTTCTCATAATAGCCGTGCTGCTTTTGGCCTGCTTCCTTCTCTGCATCCGGGGAATGCGCCGCCAATGGCACCACCTTTTACGCATTCCCCTGGCCATGTACTTCCTTTATTGCCTGGCGGTAGCCGGCCTTATCCTCACCACCGGCTATGCCCCGCTGATTCTGCTTCCCGTCATGGTGGGAATTATCGTCATCATAGTAGAAATCATCAACGAAAGAACTCTGGTCCGTTGAGCGGGGGAGGGGGAAACGTCCCGGTTCCGGTTCCATCCGCCCTTTGTCCGCGCAGGCTGCGGCCGGGCTTCCTTTTCCCGGTCCGGCGGGGCGTGTTTTCGGTTCCAGTCTCAAAAACGGGGTGTTTCTAACCGTTCCCCTATACCGGGCATCTGCCAACGCGGCCAAAACTCCTCCGCAGCGGCCCTGGAAGCTGCGGCGCGTGAAAAGGTTTTGAGGCCTGCTGCGTCGTCAGACAGGCCGCTAAGGGCGGCAGAAGCCCGGCCCTGGGGAAGCGGTAAGAAACATCTCCGTTTTTTCCAATGGAGCCGAAAACACGCCCCGCCGGCCCGGGAAAAGGAAGCCCGGCCGCAGCCTGCGCGGACAAAGGGCGGATGGAACCGGAACCGGGACGTTTGGCATCTCTCCACATAAATGGAAACCGGTCAGAAAAAGACAAATAAACTGCAAGATTTTACATTTTCAAATGGTTTAGGATCTTTTATTATTTAATATAAGGATATGTGTGTATGAAGTTTTCCTTTAGGGAAGGCTTCATACTGCAGCATATAAAAAAATGGAGGAAATATTTACGATGAACAGCAAGCTTTTACAAGAAAACGGGTTTATGCCCTGGGAGCAGAATCCGGAGTGTTTCCGGATCAATAAGAGAGCGCCTCACAGTGACATTATCCCTTTTCCTTCTCTGGAGGATGCCCTTTCATGGAATAAGACTGCCAGAAGGGTGACAGATTTGAACGGAATCTGGAAGTTTCGTTATTTTGAGAATCCGGATCAGTGCAACGCCGCATATCCGGAAGGGTTGGAAATGGTAATGGATACACATAACTGGGGACATATCCGGGTGCCGGCAAACTGGCAGATGGAGGGGTATGATTATCCGCAGTACGTGAATGTAAAGTATCCCTGGGAAATGACGGAAGATATCATGCCGCCGGAAATCCCCAGAGTTTATAACCCGGTGGGGATTTATGAACGTTCCTTTTTTGCAGAGAAAACAGACGGAGAGAGGATGTATCTTCGTTTTGAAGGCATTGAATCCTGCGGCGAGGTGTATGTGAACGGAAGTTTTGTGGGCTACAGCGAGGGTTCTTTTACTCCCGCGGAGTATGATATTACGGATTATGCGGTTGACGGGGAAAACCAGCTGGTGGTGAAGGTGCTGCGCTGGTGTGACGGCAGCTGGCTGGAGGATCAGGATTTCTGGCGTCTGTCCGGTATTTTCAGGGATGTGGCCCTGTATACCCTGCCTGAAGTACATATTGGTGACTGGAAAGTGGATGCCCTGCTGGATGAGAATTACCAGGACGGTATCCTGAATGTGGAAGCGGCGCTGGAAGGGAAGGCGGACGGCTGCAGGGTACGGCTGGAGCTTTACAGTCCCAGGGGCAGACAGCTGCTGGATTCTCCCGAGACAGAGGTAAAGGACGGAAAAGCAGCATTTTCCCTGCAGGTGGAGACACCCTGGCAGTGGAGTGCGGAATCTCCTGTGCTTTATACTGTAGTGCTGTATCTGGAGAATGAAGGAGAGGAAACAATTCTGGCGGCACGCTGCGGATTCCGTACCTTTGAATTAAAGGACGGCCTGATGATGCTGAATAACAAGAGGATTGTTTTCAAGGGCGCAAACAGGCATGAGTTCGGCGCTGAATTCGGAAGGGCCATTACGAGGGAAGCCATGCTTAAGGACGTGCTGGCGATGAAACGCAACAATATCAACGCTGTCCGCACCTCCCATTATCCCAACCATCCTTATTGGTACGAGCTGTGTGATGAATATGGTCTTTATGTAATCGATGAAACCAATCTGGAAACCCACGGCAGCTGGACCTACGGCGTGCCCGAAGAGGAGCAGCCCGACATCCTTCCGGGAAGCAATCCCCGCTGGACGGGAGCGGTCCTTGACAGAGTGGCGGATATGTATTACAGGGACAGAAATCATCCTTCGGTGCTCATATGGTCCCTGGGAAATGAGTCCTTCTGCGGAACGAACTTCCGTAAAATGGCTGATTTCCTCCGCACCCATGACAGTACCAGGCTTGTCCATTATGAAGGACAGTGCCACTGCCAGGGGTATGAGGATGTGACGGATATGATTTCCACCATGTACACCCCGGTGGAGCAATGGGTGAAATATGAAGATACTAATCCGGAGAAGCCCGCTATCCTCTGTGAATATGCGCATGCCATGGGAAATTCCTGCGGCAGCCTTATCAAATATACGGAGGCTTTCGAAAAATATCCTAAGCTTCAGGGCGGCTTTATCTGGGATTTCGTGGATCAGGCGATTTTGACAAAGGACAAGAATGGTAAGGATTACCTGGGCTACGGCGGTGATTTTGGAGAAGGCTATACGGATGGGATTTTCTGCGGAAACGGCCTGATGTTTGCGGACAGGACGGAAACTCCCAAGATTAAGGAAACGAGAATCTGCTATCAGAATATGAAATTTGCTGATGCCGACTGGGAGACCGGCGAGGTGACAATCTGCAACAGGAGCTTGTTTACGGATTTATCCGCTTATCGTTTTGTGTGGACGCTGGTTCTTGACGAGGTTTCCTGCGCTCAGGGAAGTGTGGACGTTAAATGCGCGCCCGGGGAAACCGTTAAGGTACGCCTTCCTTTTGCCGGGGAACTAAAAAAATGGAAGGAAGCAGGAAAATCCTGTCTGGAGGCCTTCCTGAATATGGAAGCGCAGCTGAAGGAGGATACGGCCTGGGCCAGAGCCGGCTATGCTGTGGCAAAGGGACAGTTTATTACCGGCAGCAGGGAAAGCCTTCTTACGGAAAAGAAGGAAGGAAGCAGCCTGAAGGTAACGGAGAATTTCGGCGCCCTGATAATTACAGGCAGTGATTTCGAATACCGTTTTTCCAAACGAAGCGGAGACTTCTACAGCATCCGCAGAGACGGAAAGGAATACCTGAAGGCGCCCCTGGAATGCAATTTCTGGAGAGCGAGCACGGACAATGACCGTGGAAGCAAACAGTCCTACCGTTCCATGATATGGAGATATGCCGGTGCGAATGCCGCCAAATGGACCAATCAGGGAAAGGTTAGCGGCGAGGCTGTGGAGGTGGAGATGAAATTCATCCTGCCCACTACATCCCAGGCAGTGATGGAAACGAAAATCACCATACGTCCGGATGGCAGCATTCTGTTTGACAACACATATAAAGGCGGGGAAAATCTGCCTGATATACCGGAGGCAGGCCTGCTGTTTACCCTTCCGGAAAGCTTTGACCGTTTTGAATGGCACGGCAGGGGAGAACACGAAAACTACATTGACAGGAACAGCTCCGCCTTTGTAGGAACCTACCGTTCCAAAGTGGCGGATCGCATGGCACCTTATCTGATGCCTCAGGAATGCGGCAACATGACAGGCGTCAGAAGGCTTACCGTAATGAGCCGCTGCGGAGCAAGCCTGACCTTTACCGGAATCCCGGAGGTGGAAGCGAATGTCCTTCCCTATACCCCGGAGGAAATGGAGCTTGCCGCACATCAGAAGGATCTGCTCCCTTCCGATAAGACGGTGGTAAGAATAAATTACCGCCAGACCGGCGTTGGCGGAGACGACACCTGGAGCCTCAATGCCAGGGCACATGAAGAATTCCGCATCAAAGGCGACGGAACGTATCATTTTGTATTTAAAGTAAAACCGGAATAAAAAAGCGTTAACGCAGTAAAAAACGGCCGCCCCGGAAGCGATGGTAACATCAGCGCTTCCGCAGGCGGCCGTTTCTGTGAAATTATACATCATTCAAGCTGACTCAATACTGTTTGGGCCGCAGCCCCTTCAGGACTCAGGTCATGGAGGCCTTATAAATCTCATCAATGGAGCGTTTCAGCACCGCATTGAATTCCTCGTCCGTCTGCTGCTTCAAAAGCCCTGCGGTAAGCGCCCTGGAAAAGCTTGCGATCAGCCGGTGATTCCTTGCCAGCCGCTGATTGGCTTCCACCTGGCTGTAACCGCCGGACAGCGCCACAACACGCACCACATGAGGATCGTCAATCAGCTCTGCATAAAAATCGTCTATACTGGGTATCGAAAGCTTAAACATCAGCTTCGTATCCGGAGCCAGCGTGCTTAAATGCGCCAGCAGCTCCTTTTTCAGCAGATTTTCCGCCGCCTCCTTGTCGGGAATGAAGATATCCACCTCAGGCTCAAGAATCGGAACCAGTCCTGCGTCGGCAATACGGCAACCAATTTCAAACTGCTGGTCCACGATTTTTTTAATTCCGTAAGGATCGGCCGCTTTGATAACAGACCGCATTTTCGTTCCGAAAATATGCCTTTCCTTCGCCCGTTCCAGCAGTTCCTCCAGATTGTGGATAGGCTTCATCATCCGGACGCCGTATTCCTGCTCCGCAAGTCCCTTGTCCACCTTCAGGATCGGCAGAATCCCTTTCTCTTCCCACAGGTAATCTGCGGTAAACTTCCCGTCAATCTGCCGTTCCATCGTGTTCTCAAAAAGAATTGCCCCCAGAATATGCTCGGAAGTGAAAGCAGGGCTTGTCATAATCCTGGTCCTCATCTCATGGATAAGGTCGAACATCTCCTTATCGCTGTGATAGGCTTCATCCGGAATACCATAGAGCCGGAGAGCCTTCGGCGTGCTCCCGCCGCTCTGATCCAGTGCCGCGATAAAACCGTTTCCCTTGTGCATCCGTTCAAATTGTTCCTGATTCATATATGCTCCCCCTTTTCTGCAGAGTTCCGGCAAATTTCACGTTCCGGCCTCTACGATCAGCCATCCGCATATATTCAGCCGATGCGTCCTTCACCACAACTGCTAATCAAAATCAACAAGTTTCTCTATAGTTATATTATACTGCCATATCCGCAAAAACGCCACAAAATATCAGCAAATTCCACAAAAAAATTCAAGGCGCTTTGCACGAAAGCCCATTCATTTTCCATTATTTATGACGAGCTAAATTGTAAGTTCACGCCTTTACGCCAAGACATTCCAAAAGCCGCCAATGTCCGGGGCGCCGTCCGGCTCCGGCAGAACTGATGTGCGTCCGCTCCAAAGCTGCCGCCAAAACCGCAAAAATAGCGGAAGGCCCCGCAAGTACGGGACCTTCACTTTTTTTATAATATAATTGAGCAACAGAACCGCATCCATAAGCCTGACTGACACAATTCCGTGTTCCCATCAATTTGTTATAATCATACCCTACAAATGTGACAAAACTATGTACACATTCATAAGAAAAAATAAAAAAAACACGAAAGATTTTATAAATTATTAGGAATAAGAGGAAGAAAGACAGTTGATTGCAGCCGCTTCAGATGGCAGGAAGGACGGCGCCGACGCTGATGCATTTATCCTGGTTCCTTCACAATGAATTTCAAAATGTCTTGAGATATTTTATGAAATATAGTAATGTGAAGTTGACTTCACGTGAAGTATACTTCATATGAATAAAGGGAGGCTGATAATGAAAACGAAGGTGAAAGAGCTGCGAACCGCATCCGGGATTACCCAGCAGCAGCTTGCCGAATTGGTTCACGTTTCGGCCAGGACAATCATATCCATTGAGAAGGAACAGTACAGCCCGTCCTTAATGCTGGCATATCGGATAGCGGAGGTTTTTCATGTAACAGTGGAGGAGCTGTGCTGCCTGGAAGAAAACAAAAGGCTGGAGGATCAAAAGTATGAGGAATTGTAAGAAATTAAGCTATACGGATAAAATTAAATGGCGTATCCGTATTTTGTGGATGGTTTTAGCTGCGATGCTGGTTTATATGGTAACGGTGGCGGAACTGGGCGGCGGGGATTCCAGGATTATGACCGGCCTGGCGAAGCAGTTCAGCAGTTTTGTTTTTTTCGGGGGCCTGATTTATGTGGCTTACAGAATTGTCCGAAATAAAAAGCTGCTGAAAAACAGAATGCTTTTAAAGGAACAGCTGCGCATGGAGCAGGACGAAAGAAATCAGTATCTGCATGATAAAAGCGGAGGGATCATAGTGGATATCCTGTTGTTATCTCTGCTGTTTATCACTGTGACAGCCGCATTATTCAACATGGCGGCCTTTTATACGGCAATCACCATACTGGGGCTTACGGTTGTCCTGAAGGCGGCGGCATACTTCTTTTTCAGCCGCAGATAGGCTGCGGGGAGAGGAGAATGCTGCGCCGGATGGCGGCTGAGATGTGATGCTTTTGTGTGTTTCCCATGTAAGAAGTGAAAGGAGAAATCAGATGAGGGCGCTCAGAGTGTTTGGAAGCTTTGTGTATATGACGGCGGTAATTTTTTTCTGCCTTTGCATTTCCGCCGGGCCGTTATGTACATTTACGATTAATAACGTGATTGTGGGGCGTGCAGTATCCTCCAGAGTACTGGACGAGGTATACAGGGGTTGGCCGGAAGTGACCTATGGACAGATGGAGGCCATAGAGAAGGGGATTACGGACAGTGCTGCGCTGCAAAGGCTGACAGGCGATCTCCTGGATGCCATGGCTGAAGAGGCGGTAATGGAAGAGACTGCAAAAATCGCGGAAATGGCAGAATCAGCCGGAAGGACCGGAAATGAAGCTGCCATATTTCTGACGGATAAAACGGTGGAAGAACTGAAGGAGGGTATTTACTCGGAAGTGATAAAGGAAATGGGAGAGCTTCTGACAGAGGAACAAAAGACGGTACTGGAGGATGGGATAGAAATTCAGGTTAATATAATAGCAGACGGGTCTTAAGACGGTCGCAGCCGGTATGCTTGGCGACGTTTATCTGCCGGTAAACGGTCCGCTGCGGCTGTATGCCGCGTTGACTTCTTTTCAGGCAAAGGCTGTTGCATTCCTGTTTCTTTTTGCAGGTGCCGCCGCCGTATTCTGGGCCTGCAGGGGATGGTCTGCAGGGCTCCGCCTGCTGGCCTGGGACAGCATGGCCGCAGGCCTGCTTACCGGAGCGGCCATACCCTTTGCCATTTCATCATCAGCCCGTTTCTTGACCAATCGGATTCTGGGAAGAACGGTGGAGATTACGCTGACGCCTCTGTTATTCTGCGGCGGGATATTGTCTGCCGCAGGGCTGCTCTTCCTTGCCCTGGCGTATGTGCTGCAAAAACACCGATCTGACAGGCTGTAAAATACTGTTTGCGCCAACTGGACAAACCGCTGGAAAAATCCCCCTGCCACAGATTACAAAAAGGGCAGAGACAGTCAAGCGGCTGCAGTACAGGTATGGTATGGTAATAAAAAAAGGAGGAACAAAAAATGTACGCATGGGAACAGATACAGCAGACGGTAGACTACATTGATAAGCATCTGGGAGAGGAGCTTGCCATAGATAATCTGGCAGAAATGGCCTCACTGTCACCTTTTTATTACCAGAGACTGTTTAAGCGGCTGGTAAAAAAGCCGGTGGGTGAGTACATTAAGCTCCGCCGCATGGGTAAGGCGACGGAGGCGCTGCTGCAGAAGGACAGCCGCATTTTGGATATTGCCCTGGAGCTTGGCTTTACCTCACATGAACATTTCACCAGGACGTTTAAGGAAACCTTCGGCATGACGCCGGAGGAATACCGCCGTAATCCAACAACCTTAAACCGCATGACCAAACCGGAGCTTTCCCTGAATTATGTATTGGTGGGGGAAGGGGTTCCCCTGGTAACGGAGGGGATTGTCATTGAGGTAAAAAGAGAACAGAAGGAAGAAGCCGTCAGATATACGGGCTTTGAAAAGAAAATGCCGGTTGCCTTCCTGGACGGCATCGGATGCGACTCCGGAGTGGATCCCCTTGGACAGCTGTGGGACGACCTGCATGAGGCAAAGGATAAAATACCGGGCCTTATGGAGAGCGGAGAGGAAGCCGGGGTTACGCTGCCCTGCAGTGAGGAAGGGTTTTTCCGTTATTTTGCGGGCGCAAGAATCCGGCCGGACGCTGCGGCTTTAGGATATTCGCAGTGGGAGCTTCCCGCAGGGGAGTATGTCGTGTGTTCCTTTGAGGCGGAAAATTTCATGATGCTTGTGACGGATGCTCTTTACAAGGCGCTGAATTACGTTTACGGGGTATGGCTTCCCGGCCACGGACTGCAGACGGAAGGCTTCTGCGCCGAGCTTTATGCCAGCCATACCATGGAAACAACGAGCATGGAAATCTGGATGAAGCTTATTACAGACAGGGAAGAAAAAATGGAATAGTCTTAAAAACGCCTGCCGGCAATTTCTCCGGCAGGCGTTTTTGACTTCTTTAGCAGCACCGTCCCCTCAGGCGGGAAAAAGAAAACGGGCGGCGGTGGTGAACAGGAAGCAGAGTATAATTCCGCAAACAGTTGGTACAAGAAAGGAAAGCAGCGTCCATTTCAGGCTCCCCGATTCCTTTCGGATCGTAAGGAGGGTGGTGGCGCAGGGCCAGTGCATCAGGGAAAAAAGAAGGGTGCTTACCGCCGTAATCCAGGTCCAGCCGTTGGCGGTAAATAGCTGCATCAGCTGTACGCCCTCCACTTCCAGCAGACTCCCCCTGGCCATATAGGTCATAATAATGATGGGCACTACGATTTCATTGGCCGGAAGCCCCAGAAGAAAACCGGTGAGGATACAGCCGTCCATGCCAAGCCGTCGGGCGAAGGGATCAAGAAAGCCGGTGAGCGCCGTAAGCAGCGTGGTCTGTCCGGAAAGCGGCACATTGGCCAGCACCCAGATGAGCAGCCCGGCGGGCGCGGCGGAGATTACGGCCCTTCCCAGCACCTTCAGCGTCCGGTCAACAATGCTGCGCACAATCACCTTCAGGATCTGGGGCCTGCGGTAGGGCGGCATTTCCAGAGTGAAGGAAGAGGGGACGCCCTTCAGTATGGTGGCGGAAAGCAGCCTGGAGACGAGGAAGGTCATCAGGACGCCCAGCACAATGAGCGCCACCAGGATGCACGCGCCCAGGAGAGAGCCGGTCAGCCCGCCCGCCCCGCCGATGAGGAAAAGCGTGATGATGGACAGCATGGTGGGAAATGCGCCACCATCCAAACGGCAACTTTGCTCCATACGACGAGTAGATGGCTGACAGTTCCCTACTCGCCGTCGATAAAAATATGGAGGTCTTTGCCATCCCAGACAATTTTCTTAACTATCAGCTTGATTAAGGTACGCTTTTCTTCAATCGTCAGCGTATGGAAATTGTCTTTGAAGCTGGATAACGCCGTGGACAGCATATCCACTTGGATTTCCCTGTCCGCGATGATGTTTACATCCTTTTGCAGACGGGCTTTTTCTTCTTTCATGGAAGTAAGCTCTTTGTCCAGCTCCGTGATTCTGGCGTTTACACGTTCAATGAACGCCGCTCCTAAGTTTCCGTGTGACAGTGTGTTGATTAGATTGTCAATCTCGCTGTTACATTTCTTGATTTTATCATCAATGACCGCTACGGGGCTTTTTTGTGTCTGTCCTTGTAAATCACGTTTCAGCTTTTCCAGCAGTTTGTAGATACCGGAGTTCTCGTCTGTGTACTGCATGAGATATTCACAAACAATATCGTCCGCCTGCTGTCCATTGAGATTTTGACAGTCACATAAATTTAAGCCGCCACGCAGTTTATTGTTACAAATATAGTCGTAAAGTTCACGGTTGCCGCCTTTGCCGCTCCGCTGCTTTGCGAACATCCGGCTCTGGCATTTATCACAGAAGATTAAGCCGGACAGCAAGGAATAGTCATTATGCATGATAGCAGGTTTCTTCCCTGTGGGGATATTGTCTTTTAAGATATTTTGAATTGCTACCCACTTTTTACCGGAAATACGCCCCTTGTGCTTACCGATTGCGACAATCCATTTATCCATATCCTGTCTTGGGGCACTTTTCTTTCGGTAATCACGCTTATTGTATGCCAGCAGACCGTATTTATTGGAACAATCGGTTTTCTCAAAACAAACATCTGAATGATGTTCCGTGAAGTATTCCCATGCGTCTTCGTCAGCGATACAGTAAACCGGATTCTGTAATATCTCTTTAATGCCTAATAGAGAGAAAATCTTTCCTGTACGTGATTTAATCCCCTGCTTGATTAAGTATTTGCTTACGCCGGATATGCTCCGAAGCTCTAAGAACTTTTCCAGAATACAGTCAATGGTTTTCAATTCCTCTGGATTGTCCTTTAGCTTGCAGGAAGTCTTGATTTTGCCGTCAATGATGATTTCCTGTATCTTTTCAGAAGTAAATCCTGTTGGGGTAGTGCCGCCCAGCCAGCGTCCAGTCCTAGCCAGCATTAGCATATTGTCACGGACACGCTCTGCAATCGTTTCTCTTTCCAGTTGGGCGAAAACCGAAGCTATGTACATCATGGCTTTTCCCATAGGCTTTGAGGTGTCAAATTCTTCTTTGATACAGATAAATGAAATATTGTAGCTGTTCAAGTCTTCAATCAGAGAAGAAAAGTCACTGACATTACGGCTGATACGGTCAAGACGATAGCAGACAACGTATTCCGGTTTATTCAGTTTTATATCACGGAGCATTTGCTGGAATTGCGGTCTGTCCGTGTTCTTTGCAGAAAAGCCCTCGTCTTCATAGACGACGATTTCCGCATTATTCGATTCGGGGATTTTGGTTAAAATATACTCCCTGCACATTTCAATCTGGTTTTCAACGCTTTCCCCTTTGCCCGTATATACCGATTTACGGCTGTATATATAGATTCTCAAAGGTTACTCACCATCCTTTTTCTGCTGCACATAGTCAAATAAAATCTTAGCGCATAAGTTGGAAAAGGTACGCTTGTCCTCTTTTGCCAGATTATCTAACTGCTGCTTTAATTCCTTTGAAATTGTTATAGGTACTCTTACGTTATTTTCAGAAACAGCCAAACTATCCACCTCCTTATATATAGTGTATCACAGTGTAACACTTTTGTCAAGATTGCTAATTGATATTAAAAAGTTTCACACAAAAGATTGAGTTAAAACATAAATTGACATACTAGATATTGTGGGATAAAATAGATATATGAATTTTAGTGATTGAGGGAGGGCAAATATTTATGTCAGTTAGTGATTATTTTTCAACATTTTGTTCTAATTTAAGAATGAGTTCCGATACGGTATCGACGATTCAATATCGGTATCATCAAATTACCAAACGAATTAATCTTGATTATAGAAATAGTTCATCAGAAACGGCGTATAGTTTATATGTCGGTTCTTACGGTAGAGGTACAGAAATATGGACGAGTGATATAGACATGATTGTACAATTACCATATGAAACTTATGCTAAATTTAACGCATATAGCAGTAATGGTCAGTCAGCCCTTTTGCAAGAGGTAAAAGGCGTTTTACAGAAAACATATAGTACATCTTTTGTTAAGGGTGATGGACAAGTAATTGGTATAAATTTTACGGACGGTATAAATTTTGAAATTGTTCCAGCTTTTATTAACAAAGATGACAGTTATACTTATCCAGATTCCAATGATGGAGGAAGTTGGAAAACTACAGACCCAAGAAAAGAAATTGCTGCTATGAATACAAGAAATAGTAACACTAATAAGAATTTAAAACGACTGTGTAGAATGGCTAGAGCATGGAAAGAAAAATGTAATGTTTCAATGAGTGGAATATTGATAGATACATT
This sequence comes from Eisenbergiella porci, assembly GCF_009696275.1. Classification (GTDB taxonomy): domain Bacteria; phylum Bacillota; class Clostridia; order Lachnospirales; family Lachnospiraceae; genus Eisenbergiella; species Eisenbergiella porci. The sequence continues at coordinate 149,315 of NZ_VUMI01000003.1, read as the reverse complement.
AGCCTATAAATTTATTGGAGATTGGGAATATAAAGATAAATCGTATCTGTATTATGATTTTATGAGTAGAGATTTTTTTGAATATCTAAAAAACATTGACACATCTCAAAGTTATTGGCTAGCACCGGGAAGTAACCGCTATGTTTGGAAATCGGGTAGTTTTCAATCAAAGGCAAAAACAGCATATGATAATGCAGTAGCCGCCATATCGTATGAGAACGATAATAAATCATATTCTGCAAAGCAAAAATGGAGAGAAATTTATGGAACGAAATTCCCAGATTAGCCAAGGCTATAAGTTGGAATCACAAATTAGAGAAGCATATGGCAGGGTTACATATACCCAAACCTGTCATGATAAAATCATTAGTCGATTATTAAAAACTAATGACAGAATAAAAATTTGGCAAATTGTTTTGTCAGCGATTACTACGAGTGGTTTTATTGTTGCGATTCTTTCGGAAGATAAAATAGCAAGCGTATTAGGAGCAATTATATCCCTTGTATTACTGATTTTAAATTCTTATACAAAAAACTTCAACTTAGTAGAAAAGGCGCAAGAACATAAGGTAGCGTCAGACGCTTTGTGGAAAATCCGAGAAGAATATGTATCATTATTAACTGATTTTGAAATCTTAGAGCCAGAAGCTATAATGAAAAAAAGAGATGAATTGCAAGAAAGAACTGCTGAAGTATACAGTAACTCTCCTAGAACAGATGGAAAAAGTTATGCAGAAGCTCAAAAGGCTTTGAAGAATGATGAAGAACAAACTTTTTCAGAAAATGAAATAGATATTATGTTACCTAATTCTATAAGGCGCAGTAATAGAGATATAAAATAATAGAAAATGTATGTGAAGGAGTATCGTAAAAATGGTACTCCTTTTTTCTTGTCCAAAATTCAGAAAGGATGTGATACCCATGCCCCGACAAGAACCGCAGGAGCGTTCCCCTCCGCATAACATTATGAGATTCCGCCAGTCACGAGCTGGCAGAAATCCCCTTTATTCGGCTTGGCTACCCTTTACCTGTCAGAATGGGATTTGTCAAGGGTGTGAAGCACAACGCCAGCCCTTGATAAATCACAGGCAGACAGGTATTCTCCACGAAGCTGAATAAGGAACTATCCAAATCCATCAACCATCAATCATCAGAAAGGAAAGGTAAAAACATATGGAACTTAAATTTGTTATCCCCAACATGGAAAAGACATTCGGCAGCTTGGAGTTTGCCGGAGAAGACAAGACAGAACAGCGCAGAATCAATGGGCGCATGACCGTACTCACACGCAGCTTCAATCTTTACTCTGACGTACAGCGGGCGGATGATATTGTCGTGATTCTGCCAGCCGAAGCAGGCGAAAAACATTTTGATTTTGAAGAACGGGTAAAGCTGGTAAATCCTAGTATTACCGCAGAGGGCTATAAAATCGGTACTCGTGGCTTCACAAACTACATCCTCCATGCGGATGACATGGTAAAAGCATAAGGAAAGAGAGGTATTATTTATGAGATTAGCAAATGGAATCGTCATTGACAAGGAGGCAACATTCGGGGCGTTGAAATTCTCCGCCCTCCGCCGTGAGGTACGGATTCAGAACGAGGACGGTACGGTATCGGATGAAATCAAGGAGCGCACTTACGATTTGAAGTCCAGAGGACAGGGGCGCATGATTCAAGTGTCCATCCCTGCCAGCGTACCGCTGAAAGAGTTTGACTACAACGCAGAAGTAGAAATCATCAATCCCGTTGCTGATACCGTCGCAACCGCAACATTTCAAGGGGCGGATGTGGACTGGTATATCAAGGCGGATGATATTGTCTTGAAGAAAGGTGCTGCCCCTGCCGGAAATCCGCAGCCACCAAAGAAAGACAATCCGCCTGCAAAATAGGAAGCCTATGGATGGTATCGCAGGATATGACGAGTACGAAAACGACTTCCGGCTTCTTGCCCTGCCGGAATACCGCTGGATGGCGGAACAGCTATTGAACGAAGCCTTAGAAGATTACAGTCCAACGGAAAATCTGAATGTATTTATGCCGGATTGCCTATGCAATGATATTTCCGGCTATACATTCCTGTTTACAGCCCGTACAGAAGACAGCGAAAAAACCTATTCGCTGCTCTACACGGGCTTTTATTAAATTCAGAGAAAAGGAGTGAATCAAGCATGAAACAGTATCTCCCACGTGGCAAGCGGATTCGTGCCACGGACACAGACTTAGTTTTCCATACTGCCACCGCCGCCCTGCTTCCAGTCTTTCTGCTGATTGTCCTGCTGTTTCATGGCAGATCAATCATGCAGACAGACTGGCAGGATGTTACTTTAACGCAGCTTAAAGAATCCATCCGCATTCCCTATCTGCTTATCAGCATGGGCGTGGCAGGATTTATCTGTCTGGCGGCGGCTCTGGTCTTCCGGCATTACTGCCGTGACTATGTGAAACAGCTCTACCACCGCCAAAAGCTGGCGAAGATGGTTCTGGAAAATAAATGGTATGAAGCGGAACAGGTGCAGTCAGACGGTTTCTTCAAAGACCTGTCCTCCAGCCGTTCAAAGGAGAAAATCAGCTATTTCCCCAAAATCTACTACCAGCTAAAAAACGGGCTGATTCACATTCGGGTGGAAATAACGCTGGGAAAATATCAAGACCAGCTTTTGCACTTGGAAAAGAAACTGGAAAGCGGTTTGTACTGTGAGCTGACCGACAAGGAATTAAAGGATTCTTACGTGGAATATACCTTGCTCTATGACTCTATCGCAAACCGCATTTCCATAGAGGATGTGCAGGCAAAGGATGGCAAGCTCCGGCTGATGAAAAATATCTGGTGGGAGTATGACAAGCTGCCCCATATGCTGATTGCCGGAGGAACGGGTGGCGGTAAGACGTATTTCATTCTGACGCTCATAGAAGCCCTGCTCCGCACAAATGCTGTTCTCTACGTCTTAGACCCGAAGAACGGTGCGAAACGTTTCTACTTGAAAAGAGTAGACACAGCACAATCAACTAAATTTGTGCTGGAGAACTGAACACACGAATAGTCGAATGATGGGGTAACGCCCTGAAAGGCTACTTTAATACTCCGACTGGCAGAATTATGAGTAAATATAAGACTGTCAGAAGCTCGGTGAAGTCGGCAAAGAGATACCGTAACAGATAATGCTGACGAAAAATACCCAGAGGTGGGTGTCGTATCCCATATGCCGGAAGTCTATAAAATATCTATGGTTAGTATGTAGATGAGCGGTCTACTGACGAATCTTTGAATGTACAGGTCTATATCGGGACTGGATAGAAATGTCCAGTGACACAAATAGTGTCGCTACTGTGGGTGAGTAAGACTCGTTTTTATGAAAATCCATATAATGTTACAGGCATTATCAAAGTAGCAGGCTTAGAGAAGAAACCTACGGATATATGTACAGATAGTGTGTTAGGAACGTTGAAAGCTGGCAACATGGAGATTTTACTATCTATGAAGTGTTCACATCATAAGGTTATTGTGAGATTAGCAATGATATAAGGTGTGTTTATGCCAGTGATAGTGGTGGCACAGTACCTATGAAACCATGATAACAATGGTGGAGGGATAGCCACTAGTCATTGAAGAATAGAATTACTAAGAATGGTATGGGTTCGAGTAAGACTAAGAGATGTACTTACTCCTGTCATTAAGGAGGATACAAACCATGCTAAAGAAAGACAAGCTCCGCTATAACGAATATTATGATATGCAACATATTTATGATGAGTTATACGCACAGAGCAAAAATGGTAATAACTTTTATAAGTTACTGGAAATTATTGGTTCAGAACAAAATATCTGCTTGGCATACCGAAATTTAAAAACAAACAGCGGAAGCAAAACCGCTGGTACAGATGGGCTAACGATTGATGATATTAAACATTTGTGTGATGAAGATATTATTATGAAAGTCCGAAGCAGCCTGGATAATTACCAACCAAAATCAGTCAGACGGGTTTTTATTCCTAAATCTGGAAGCGATAAAATGCGACCTCTCGGAATCCCCTGTATCTGGGACAGACTTGTACAACAATGTATCTTGCAAGTCCTAGAACCGATATGCGAACCTAAGTTCCATAATCATTCCTATGGATTCCGTGCGAATCGAAGTGCCCACCATGCACTTGGCAGAGTAACCAGTTTGATAAACATATCAAAGTATCATTACTGCATTGATGTAGATATTAAAGGATTCTTTGATAATGTCAACCACGGGAAATTGTTAAAACAGATTTGGACACTTGGCATTCGGGATAAAAGACTGATTTGCATTATTAGTAAAATGCTGAAAGCTGAAATTGACGGCGAGGGTGTCCCAGAAAAAGGAACTCCGCAAGGCGGTCTGTTAAGTCCCCTGCTCTCGCTCATAGTCCTTAATGAATTGGATTGGTGGGTAAGCAGTCAATGGGAAACTTTCCAGCCAAAGCACCGTAATAAAAACGGTTGGTTCCAATATGCAAAGAAACATACGAGGTTAAAAAGTGGCTTTATTGTGCGTTATGCTGACGATTTTAAAATTATGTGTTCGACCTATGAAGAAGCACAGCGATTCTATCACAGTACCGTAGATTTTCTTAACAAAAGGCTGAAATTAGAAATCAGTCCAGAAAAATCAAAGGTAGTAAATCTGAAGAAAAATTCATCAGATTTTCTGGGATTCAAAATTAAAGTGATTCCAAAAGGGAAAACAAAACATGGATATGTTGCCAAAACAGATATGAACCAGAAAGCACTAAAGAAAGCAAAAACAAATCTAAAGTTAAAAGTCAGGGATATAGTCAGGCACACAACTACTTTCCAGATTGCACGTTATAATCTGGCGGTTATGGGAATGCAGAATTATTATTGTGTGGCTACGAATATATACAACAATTTAACAGAAGTAAGTTACGCTCTTTTACCGACCACCAGAGTTCGCTTTAAAAAGATTGCAAAGCTAATACCTTTTGAAACTACAAGTCAAGATTTCCAGATGAAAACAACTGGAATACGACCACAAACAAAAATTATTATGATTGCCGATACTCCTCTATTGCCAATCAACGGAGTAAAACACAAAAATCCGCTGAATTTCTCACAGGATATATGCAACTTTACAGAACACGGAAGAAGCAGAATACATGAGGAAATAGCATTGGTAACCAAAGGAGAGATACGGATTCTTTTAGAGTATAAAGACACCACAAAGAGTGTTGAATTTAATGATAATCGAATTTCGGTATTTATAGCCCAACAAGGCAATTGCTATATCACTAATCGAAGGCATAGCCCGACTGATATGGTTTGTATCTACAAGAATATTACCGAAACAGATAGAGATAAATACCAAAATCTTGTATTTGTTGAAATACCAATATCAAAAGCGATACTGACTGAATCAGTACAACAGGCAAAAATGTGGTTGATGAACTATGGCTTGAGCAGTCAACAAAAGAAAAAGCTGAACAAAATACGAGCGAACTATGGATACCAAGCAATAAAATAACCAGAACTTATGAATCTATTTGAATATGATGGAACGCCGTATGAAGCGAAAGTTTCATGTACGGTGTGAAGCGGGGGAAAACTTGGAGATAACATCAAAGAGTTACCTATCGCTATCTGACCTTGCGGACTTGGAAGCCGTCATGCCAAACGTCTACTATAAAAAGGATGATATGACCGCCTGCCTTGACCGTTTCTATGATGAAATGATGAAACGCAGCGAGGATATGAAGCAGATGGATGGCTACAAGACAGGGGAAAACTACGCCTACTTGGGATTGCCAGCGAACTTCCTTATCTTTGATGAATATGTGGCGTTCATGGAAATGTTGGGAACAAAAGAGAATGCCATCGTCCTTAACAAGCTGAAACAGATTGTCATGCTGGGGCGGCAGGCCGGATTCTTTCTGATTCTTGCCTGCCAGCGTCCGGACGCAAAATATCTGGGCGACGGAATCCGTGACCAGTTCAATTTCCGTGTGGCTCTTGGGCGTATGTCTGAAATGGGCTATGGGATGATGTTCGGGGAAACCGACAAGGATTTTTTCTTGAAGCAGATAAAAGGGCGTGGCTATGTGGACGTGGGAACAAGCGTCATATCCGAATTTTACACGCCCCTTGTGCCAAAAGGACACGACTTCCTAAAGGAAATCAAACTACTTGCAAACAGCAGGCAGGACACACAGGCGGCGTGCGGAGCGGAAGCCGCAGGGGTGGACTGACCTGCTGGCTGGTGTGCCGCAAGGCACGCCAGCACCTAACCCCCCGTATCTAACAGGGGGGTACAAATCGACTGGAAACAGTCTGAAAATAAAGCGGAATCCTGCTGGTTACATGGGATTCCTTAAAATCCGGCGTGTGTCAGCAAAGTACCGAAAGTTGACATACGCCTTTTTGATGTAATAGGAAATTCCTCCTTACGGAGAAATCTGGAATAAAATAGCCCGCCGGAGGTGGGCATGCTGATAAGACGAATACTTTTAGAAGATATAAAAACCTTCTTCAAATTCGTCATCATCAAGGTCATCATCCTCAGTAAGGAAGTAATGCATATCGAGCAAATCAGAGTCAGTCATATTTTTAACCAGTTTTGCAGTCATGCCTTCCGGAGGATTTTTGATATATTTTTGCCTGAGTCCCTCTATAAATTTTGGATCCATTGTACGCCTCCTGCCAGTTGATAGTTTCAGTATGGAGCAGACAGGAGATAAAATCAAGCACATTTACCACTGGAACGGCAACGATATTTTGCCATTGCCCTTTCGTAGAGTTCATGAAGAGAAACAGGCTTATGATTGTGGTAGAGTTCCAGAAACTCCATTTGGCGGTTACATTTTGGACATTGAAGAGGATCGTAACCGAAGGATAAGAGGAAGAGTTGCCGCCATTTGTTAAAATCAAGCAAAATTCTGTGCTTTGATTTTGGAACAGCCCGGCGAAGGCTTTCGTCAGATTTGCGGTGCCTCGCATAGAGTCCGTAATAACGCGTCATCTTGAAATATTTTTCTGGTATGTGCTGGATAAGCAGGGAAATAAAGTCCATTACTGGGACTGTTTTTTCTACGTAGGAATTATCTTCGTGTTTATTATAGTGGAAAGTCACGTTTTCCCCGTCATAGGAATCAATACGTGAGGAGGCAATCACAGGGCGGCCGAGATAGCGGCTGATGTATTTTACAACAGTGTCAGTATCACAGAGGTTAGGCTTTGCATAAACATAAAACCCATTTTTATCTTTTTTGTAAATGGCAGCCTTGGTCTTTTTGAAGGAAGGGCCAATGCACTTTTCCAATTCATTTAAAAGAGCAGTCTGGAAAGCCTTGCGAAGATAAGTATAGCTAAAGTGTTTGACAACTCTCCAGAAGCCGTCATCGGAGAAACCACCTTCGGTAAGAAGGCAATGGATGTGGGGATTCCATTCCAGGGGTCTGCCGAAGGTGTGCAGGACACAAATGAAACCGGGGACAAAGTTCCTGCTTTTATTCATTTCATGGAACATTCTGAGAATGACGCTGCGAACCGCCTGAAAAAGGCAGTTAAGGCGGGAACGGTCATCCAGAAAGAAAGGGCGAAGGTCTTCATCTATGGTAAAGACGAGATGCCTGTGGGTACAGTCAACGAGCTTAAAGGAGATTTTAGTAGAGCGGTCAATACAGTACTTGTTGCCGCAGGTAGGGCAAAATTTAGAATGACAGCGGAAAGGAACAAATTTAAGTTCGCCGCAGTGGGGACAGCCGTACATGGCACCGCCGTAGGCGGGGTCTCCACAGTTAATCATCTTTTCCACGTTTTCCATAACAATGGGGCGTGGATGAAGAGTATATTCAATTTCTTCGTAATGTTCTCTAAAAATCTTTTGAAGGATGCTCATAAGAGTATTATGAAGGAATTAGGGAGAAAAAACAACCCCACCCCTCAAGATTGAGGGGCAGGGGAGTTGAATAGGCGAAGCCTATTTTTTATTGGAGGGATATTCACTGAATCACGATACTTGGGTACAGGAATTAAAGGAAAAACGCTCCGGCTATGGAATCTCACAGAGCAGACTTGCGATAACTGCTGGCGTGACACGCCAGTATTTAAGCGACATTGAAACGGGCAAGGTACTTCCGTCCGCCGAACGGAAAGCGGCTATCATGGAAGCACTGGAACGGTTCAATCCAGACGCTCCCCTTGAAATGCTCTTTGACTATGTGCGGATTCGCTTCCCTACTCTGGATGTGAAGCACATCGTTGAGGATATTTTGAGGTTGAAGCTGTCCTATATGCTCCATGAAGACTACGGCTTTTATTCTTACGCTGAACATTACTGTCTGGGCGACATATTCGTGCTGGTATCGCCCGAAGTAGAAAAAGGTGTGCTGCTGGAACTGAAAGGGCGTGGCTGCCGCCAGTTTGAAAGCTACCTGCTGGCACAGGAACGGAGCTGGTACGAGTTTTTCATGGACTGTCTGGTGGAGGGCGGCGTGATGAAGCGGCTTGACCTTGCCATCAATGACAAGACAGGGATTCTTAACATCCCCCGTCTGACGGAGAAATGCCGGAATGAGGAATGTGTTTCCGTGTTCCGCAGCTTTAAGAGCTACCGAAGCGGCGAACTGGTGCGGAGGGATGAAAAAGAATGTATGGGAAATACACTGTATATCGGCTCTTTGCAGAGTGAAGTGTACTTCTGCATTTATGAAAAGGATTTTGAACAGTACAAGAAAAATGACATTCCCATAGAGGAAGCCGAAGTTAAGAACCGCTTCGAAATCCGGCTGAAAAATGAGCGTGCCTATTACGCCCTCCGTGACCTGCTGGCATATGACAATCCAGAACGAACCGCTTTTAAGATTATCAACCGCTATGTGCGGTTCGTGGATAAGGACGATACGAAGCCCCGTTCTGAATGGCGGATAAGTGAGGAATGGGTGTGGTTTATCGGAGAGAATCGGGAGAGCATGAAGCTGACAACGAAGCCCGAACCGTATTCATTCCAGCGTACCTTGAACTGGCTTTCCCATCAAGTAGCCCCAACCTTGAAAATGGCTATGAAGCTGGATGAAATCAACCATACGCAGGTCGTAAAGGATATTATCGCCAGTGCGAAGCTGACCGAGCGGCACGAAAAAATCTTAAAGCAGCAAGCAGCCACCGCAAAGGAGGTGGTTATCTAGTTGATTTTTATTCCCTGTTGACATTCAAGCAAAGAAATCCCCTACGGGGATACCACCATGTACGGAAAGCAGGTACATGAATGAGGAAAGGAGCGATTTTATGAATTTCGGACAGAACTTATACAACTGGTTTTTATCAAACGCGCAATCTCTGGTACTGCTGGCAATCGTTGTGATTGGACTTTACCTCGGATTTAAGCGTGAATTTAGCAAGCTTATTGGCTTTCTGATTATCTCGCTGATTGCCGTTGGTCTGGTCTTCAACGCCGCTGGTGTGAAAGATATTCTGTTAGAGCTGTTCAACAAGATTATCGGAGCTTAAATTAGCTTGGTATAATAATCATTTAGTGATACAATACAACTAAATATAATTTTAGGGGTGTATCATGAAAAAAAAGCATATTATTCTTTTGTATATTCTTGTTTTATTGTTATCTTTAGTAATTCCTATAATCATAAATGAAAGCTATAAAGCCAATACGGGCTATATAACGTTATGGGAAGCTAAAGATGTGCTTCTTTATTTTGGTTCAATACTTGGAGCGTTAGGCACTACTTTTATTGGCGTTGTTGCTTTATTTCAAAGTGCACAGGCAAACAAAATCAGTGATAGGCTATTGCAACTTGAAGAAAGGAATAGTACGCCATTTTTGCACATTGATACGGCTAATTGCAAAATTGATACATTCACAAACAGAGAAATCGATATTTCTATTTATTTCAGAAATGCTACGGAAAATGTTATAAATATAGTCCATGTGGATGAGTTAAAAATAGATGCAGTTTTTCTATCTAATACTGATAAAAAGATACCATTTTGTCAAACGTGGACAAGACATTATTCGGTATTACCCAATCAAAGTAGACAAATGAATTTTTATATGACTTCTCCAAAAGAAGAACCAGCATTTGTTTTCTCGGAGTATTTATATAGTAGCGGATTTCTCCAGCTTCATTGTGAATTAAGTATTACTTTAGGATATGCCAATTCAAAAGACATATTTGAACAAAGCTACGAATTTGTTATAAACATTGCTTGTCCTAAAGATAGCAAGAAATACTTTGCAATGTTTGATGGTGTTGAAAACAGCATAGAGAAAACTAATTTTGAAGAAGCAGCCAATAATTAGGCTGCTTCTTACGTTAGAAAGGATGTGGCACACTATCGAAGAAATGAGAATTTATATTGCCAACTTAGGCAAATACAATGAGGGCGAATTGGTCGGGGCATGGTTCATACCGCCCATTGACTTTGACGAAGTAAAGGAGCGTATCGGTTTAAATGACGAATACGAAGAATACGCCATCCATGACTACGAACTGCCCTTTGAAATCGACGAGTACACGCCCATTGAGGAAGTAAACCGCTTATGTGAAATGGTGGAGGACTTATCAGAGGATATACAGGCAGAGCTTCACGAACTGCAATCCTATTTCGGCGGTATCGAAGAATTGTGCGAGCATGAAGACGATATTATCCATTATCCCGATTGTGAGGATATGGCGGATGTAGCACGCTATTTCATTGAAGAAACAGGGGCTTTGGGCGAAGTGCCGGCAAGCCTGCAAAACTACATTGATTATGAAGCCTACGGGCGTGACCTTGAAATCAGCGGCAGTTTTGTTGTCACGAACCACGGCGTATTTGAAATTACTCGTTAAGAATCTGGCAGATCATAACCCGACAGGGCTATTCTGGCAGATTCTTTGTTTTTCGGGGCGGCTTCCATGCTGCCCCACACTTTTTAGAAAGGACTGATTACATGAAGAAAATACGAAGCTACACAAGTATCTGGTCGGTTGAAAAGGTGCTTTATTCCATCAATGACTTTAAGCTGCCATTCCCCATCACATTTACACAAATGACGTGGTTTGTGGTATCGCTGTTTGCTGTCATGCTGCTTGGAAATGTGCCGCCGCTGTCTATGATAGATGGGGCTTTCCTAAAATACTTTGGGATTCCCCTTGCGCTTACATGGTTCATGTGCCAGAAAACCTTTGATGGGAAGAAACCTTACGGCTTTCTGAAATCCGTTATTGCCTATCTGGTGCGCCCGAAACTGACCTATGCAGGAAAGACCGTGAAGCTGGGGAAAGACCATCCGGCAGAATCCATCACGGCAGTTAGGAGTGGAATTTATGGCATATCCGATTAAATATATCGAAAACAATCTGGTGTGGAACAACGACGGGGAATGTTTCGCCTACTATGAGCTGCTTCCCTACAATTATTCGTTCCTTAGTCCAGAACAGAAGTATCAAGTCCACGATTCATTCCGGCAGTTAATCGCACAGAACCGTGACGGAAGAATCCATGCCTTGCAGATTAGTACGGAATCCAGTATAAGGGCGGCGCAGGAACGCTCTAAAAAGGAAGTGTCCGGCAGGCTGAAAGAAATTGCCTATGAAAAAATCGACGCACAGACTGAAGCCCTTATTTCCATGATTGGGGAAAATCAAGTGGACTACCGCTTTTTTATCGGCTTCAAGCTGATTCTGAATGAGCAGGAAGTCACGATTAAAAACGTGGGTAAAGAAGCGGCAAATGCTCTTTCCGACTTCATCCACGATGTGAACCATAAGCTCATGGGGGATTTCGTTTCCATGAACAATGATGAAATCTGGCGTTTCTCTAAGATGGAAAAACTGCTGGAAAATAAAATATCACGCCGCTTTAAAATCCGCCGTCTGGACAAGGACGATTTCGGTTATCTCATTGAACACCTTTACGGGCAGACAGGAACGGCATATGAGGACTACGAATACTATCTGCCGAAGAAAAAACTGGATAAGGAAACGCTGATAAAATATTATGACCTTATCAAGCCGACACGCTGTCTGATTGAAGAAAAACAGCGGTATTTGAAAATTGAGCAGGAGGATTCCACAGCATACGTCGCCTATTTTACCATCAATTCCATTGTGGGCGAACTGGACTTCCCGTCTTCTGAAATCTTCTACTATCAGCAACAGCAATTCACCTTTCCCATTGATACCAGTATGAATGTGGAAATCGTGGCGAACAGGAAAGCACTGTCCACTGTCCGCAACAAGAAGAAAGAGCTGAAAGATTTGGATAACCACGCATGGCAGAGCGACAACGAAACCAGCTCCAATGTGGCGGAAGCACTGGACAGTGTGAACGAGCTGGAAACCACCTTAGACCAGAGCAAGGAATCCATGTATAAACTATCCTACGTGGTGCGTGTTACGGCTCCCGACCTTGACGAGCTGAAACGTCGCTGTAATGAAGTCAAGGACTTCTACGACGATTTGAGCGTGAAGCTGGTACGTCCATTTGGAGATATGCTGGGCTTGCATGGGGAATTTCTGCCTGCCAGCAAACGGTATATGAATGATTACATCCAGTATGTGACGAGCGATTTCCTCGCCGGATTGGGATTCGGGGCAACGCAGATGTTGGGAGAGAATGAGGGAATCTATGTGGGGTATAGCCTTGATACAGGAAGAAATGTGTATCTGAAACCTGCCCTCGCCAGTCAAGGAGTGAAAGGTTCTGTGACTAACGCCCTCGCTGCCGCTTTCGTCGGCTCATTGGGCGGTGGAAAATCATTCTCCAACAACATGATTGTTTATTACTCCGTCCTGTTCGGCGCACAGGCTGTCATTGTAGACCCAAAGGCGGAACGTGGGAACTGGAAAGAAACGCTGCCGGAAATTGCCGACGAAATTAACATTGTCAATCTGACCTCGGACGAGAAAAACAAGGGGCTTCTTGACCCCTACGTGATTATGGAGAATCCGAAAGATTCGGAATCGCTGGCAATCGACATTCTTACATTCCTTACAGGCATTTCCTCCCGTGACGGCGAAAAGTTCCCTGTCCTACGGAAAGCCATTCGTGCCGTAACCAACAGTGAGGAACGGGGCTTAATGAAAGTCATTGAGGAATTACGTGTGGAGGGTACGCCCATCAGCGTAAGCATTGCCGACCATATCGAATCCTTCACAGATTACGATTTTGCACATCTGCTTTTCTCACACGGGGATGTGGAACAGTCCATCAGCCTTGAAAAGCAGTTGAACATCATACAGGTGGCGGATTTGGTGCTGCCGGATAAGGAAACCAGCTTTGAAGAATATACCACAATGGAGCTTTTGTCCGTGGCTATGTTAATCGTTATCAGCACCTTTGCCCTTGACTTCATCCACACAGACCGCAGCATTTTTAAGATTGTAGACCTTGACGAAGCATGGAGCTTCTTACAGGTGGCGCAGGGAAAAACCCTGTCCATGAAGTTAGTGAGAGCTGGGCGAGCCATGAACGCAGGCGTTTACTTTGTCACGCAGAACACAGACGATTTACTGGATGAAAAGCTGAAAAACAATCTCGGCTTAAAATTTGCGTTCCGTTCCACGGATAGTAACGAGATAAAAAAGACGCTCTCCTTTTTCGGAGTGGACGCAGAGGACGAAAATAACCAGAAGCGGTTGCGTGACCTTGAAAATGGACAGTGCCTTATCAGTGACCTATACGGGCGTGTGGGCGTGATACAGTTCCATCCGATATTTGAAGATTTGCTGCACGCCTTTGATACCAGACCGCCCGTCAGAAAAGAGGTGGAGGAATGACAATAAAAAAGCGGTTACACCGGAATCCGACGGCAGGCGGCAAGCCGGAACAGAAAAGAAAATGGAATATGCAGCGGCTTGGAAAAGTGGCAGTTACGGTACTTCTGGTATTCGTGATTGCCATTTTTTTGTTAGCGACGCTGGGAACGGTCGCCCATGCCGCAGGGCTGGTGGATGATACCGTCAATACCGCTAACGAATACAGCAAGTACCCACTGGACAACTACCAGCTTGATTTTTATGTGGACACGGGCTGGGATTGGCTGCCGTGGAACTGGCTGGACGGTATTGGAAAACAGGTTATGTATGGGCTTTACGCCATCACGAATTTTATCTGGACAATCAGCCTGTATCTTTCCAACGCCACGGGCTATCTGATACAGGAAGCCTATTCACTGGACTTCATATCAGCAACGGCGGATTCTATCGGAAAAAATATGCAAACCCTTGCAGGCATTACCCCAAACGGGCTGTCCTCGGAGGGATTTTATATCGGATTCCTGCTGATTCTGATTCTTGTTGTGGGAATCTACGTTGCCTACACAGGGCTTATCAAGCGTGAAACTACAAAAGCAATCCATGCTGTTGTGAATTTCGTGGTGGTGTTCCTGCTGTCAGCGTCCTTTATTGCCTACGCTCCCGACTATATCGGGAAAATCAATGACTTTTCCGCAGACATCAGCAATGCCAGCCTGTCACTGGGAACGAAGATTGTCCTGCCCAACTCGGAGAGCCAGGGGAAAGACAGTGTAGACCTTATCCGTGACAGCCTTTTTTCTATACAAGTAAAACAGCCGTGGCTTCTGCTTCAATACGGCAACTCGGATATGGAGAGTGTTGGTGCGGATCGGGTGGAGAGTTTACTATCCACCAGCCCCGACACCAACAACGGCGAAGACAGGGAAGAAATCGTCGTGGAGGAAATCGAGGACAGAGAGAACACGAACCTTACTGTTACAAAAACCATCAACCGCTTGGGAATGGTGTTCTTCCTCTTTATCTTCAATATTGGTATTTCCGTGTTTGTGTTCCTATTGACTGGCATTATGATTTTCTCGCAGGTGTTATTCATCATTTACGCTATGTTCCTGCCTGTGAGCTTCATTTTAAGTATGGTTCCCACCTTTGACGGAATGTCAAAACGTGCCATCACAAAGCTGTTCAACACCATTCTGACAAGGGCAGGAATCACGCTGATTATCACGACGGCGTTCAGTATATCAACCATGCTCTATACGCTGTCCGCAGGTTATCCGTTCTTCCTCATCGCGTTCTTGCAGATAGTGACCTTTGCCGGAATCTACTTCAAGCTGGGGGATTTAATGAGTATGTTCTCCTTGCAGAGCGGCGATTCCCAAAGCGTGGGAAGCCGTATTATGCGAAGACCCCGTATGCTCATGCACGCCCATATGCACCGCTTACAGCATAAGCTGGGGCGTTCTGTGGCGGCTCTTGGGGCTGGCGCAGCCGTTTCTAAGGCTTCTAAGCAATCGGGGGCGGCTTCCAGTTCGGGAGCTTCCAGAACCACACAGGCAGACCATACCCGACCAGACGGACAGACTGGCACAGAAGAAAAGGCTTCTTTGGGCAAACGGGCTGGACAGGCGGCAGGTGCGGTTTTGGATGCCAAAGGCAAGATTGTTGACACCACCGCAGGGCTGAAAGAACAGGCAAAGGATTTACCCGTCAATGCAAAATATGCCCTTTACCACGGAAAAACGCAGGTATCGGAGGGGGTGCGTGACTTTACATCCAGCATGACACAGACTAGAACCGCCAGAGCGGAGGGGCGCAGGGATAAAGAAGAACAGCGCAGGAAGACCATTGCGGAGCGTCGGGCGGAAATGGAACAGGCGGCGCAGAGGAAAGAGTCTGCCACAGAGCCAAAGAAATCCGCTGCCCCTGTCCATGAACGTCCTGCCACCACTACACCCCAAACAGAATCCCGTGAGCCTGTGGAACGCAGCCAGACACAGACGGCCAGAGCTACGGCACAGGCTGGAAGTGCTGGCAAGCCTACGGAAAGACCTGTGGTATCATCCGTAAAAGAAAAGACGGATATGCCAGCCGTCACGGAACGGCAACCCCTGTCCGGCAGTTCTTCCCATTCAGACAGACCGCTGCCAAAGGCGGCTGCCCCTGCCACCGCAGAGCAAGAGCCGCAGCGACAGTCCATCAAGGAACGCAGTTCCACCGTTAAGCGTGAATCTACCAGAAAGGAGAAGTTCAGAACTGCCACCGAAGTTAAGAAAGGGGAGAAAAAATGAAGCTGAAGCATATCATAATTGCCAGCTCTGGGGTGTTCGTGCTGATTTTCTCCCTGCTCCTGTTTGTGGTCGTCCTGTTCTCGGACGAAGAAGACGGCGGCTCTCATATCCAGTATGGCGGCGTGAATGTGTCAGCGGAGGTACTGGCACATAAGCCCCTGCTGGAAAAGTACGCAAGAGAATACGGGATTGAGGAATACATCAATGTGCTGCTTGTGATTATACAGGTGGAATCCGGCGGTACGCTGGAAGACGTTATGCAGTCCTCGGAATCGCTGGGATTGCCGCCAAACTCACTAAGCACAGAGGAATCCATCAAGCAGGGCTGCAAGTATTTCTCGGAACTGGTGGCTTCCGCCGAAGCAAAGGGCTGTGACCTAAACGCCGTTATTCAGTCCTATAACTACGGCGGCGGCTTTCTTGACTATGTGTCGAACCGTGGAAAAAAATACACTTTTGAACTGGCGGAAAGTTTCGCAAGGGATAAATCCGGCGGAACGAAAGTGACCTATACAAACCCTATCGCTGTGGAGAAAAACGGCGGATGGCGGTATAACTATGGAAATATGTTTTATGTGCTGGTAGTGTCGCAATATCTGACGGTAGCACAGTTTGACGACGAAACGGTACAGGCTATCATGGATGAAGCCTTAAAATATGAGGGCTGGCGGTATGTTTTCGGCGGGGCTTCCCCTACTACCTCCTTTGACTGTTCCGGTCTTGTCCAGTGGTGTTTCGGCAAGGCTGGAATCTCCATGCCACGGACGGCACAGGAACAGTACAATGCGACGCAGCATATTCCCCTGTCCGAAGCAAAGGCTGGGGATTTGGTCTTTTTCCACTCTACCTATAACGCTGGCACTTATATTACGCACGTCGGAATATATCAAGGAAATAACCGTATGTTCCACGCAGGCGACCCTATCGGTTATGCCGATTTGACAAGCTCCTACTGGCAACAGCATTTAGCCAGTGCAGGAAGAATCTCAAAATAGAAAGGATGAAAACCATGATTCAAATAAGAAAAAAAGAAAACCAGAAACCAGAAAAAGAAAAAAAGCCCCGTGTCTACAAGGCGAATACCCACAAGCGGATTGTAATTGCCTTATGGGTGCTGCTGGCGGTCAGCTTCTGCTTTGCGGTCTATAAAAATTTCACAGCGATAGACGTTCATACCATCCATGAAACAAAGGTCATTGAGGAGAAAATCGTTGATACCCACAAGATAGAGAACTTTGTGACGAACTTTGCAAAGGTCTACTATTCATGGGAACAGACGGCAGCTTCCATTGATAGCAGGGAGAACGCCATCAAGAATTATTTGACGGGAGAATTGCAGGCACTTAATAACGATACCATCCGCAAGGATATTCCCGTGTCCTCGGCGGTCAAGGGGGTACAGATATGGTCTGTCACGCAGGCGGATGAAAACCAGTTCTCCGTGATTTTCACTGTGGAACAGTTAATCACGGAGAACGGAAGCACAAAGACAGTGCGTTCCGCTTATGAAGTCACGGTTTATGTGGATGGCTCTGGAAACATGGTTCTCATTAAGAACCCGACCATTACCAGCATACCCGTAAAATCCGGCTACACACCAAAAGCAAAGGAAAGCGACGGTACGGTAGACGCTGTGACAACGGATGAAATCAACGAATTTCTGACGACATTCTTTAAAATCTACCCAACCGCAACCGCTAAAGAGCTATCCTATTATGTGAATGAGGGCGTGTTAAAGCCGATAGGGAAAGATTATGTATTCTCGGAACTGGTAAATCCCATCTATAACCGCAGCGATAGTCAAGTGACGGTTTCCGTGGCTGTGAAGTATCTCGACCAGCAGACAAAGGCGACACAGGTATCACAGTTTGACTTGGTACTGGAAAAGAGCGGGAGCAACTGGAAAATAGCAAAATAAAAGTTTTTTTGGATTGATTTAAACTATAATTCTGTATTGACTTTAATAAAATTTATAGTATACTTAATATTATTAAAGGAGATATGAAAGGAGGGTTGAATTTGGAGATTGATAAAATACCGCAGTGGATATTGGCTTTAGAACAAGAAGACGCCACATTTCTTAAAAATTTTGTTCTAAAGTCAGGTTCATTAAAAGAGATAGCAAAGCTGTACGAAGTTTCATATCCAACGGTTCGGTTACGGTTAGATAAGCTCATACAAAAAATAGAAATCAGTGACCAGCAAGAAGATGAACCATTTCAAACATTTATCAAAGGGTTAGCAGTTGATTCAAAGATTGATTTAGAAACAGCAAAAATTATTATTGACAAGTATAAAAAAGAAAAGGAGAAATAATTATGTCAACTTCACTATTGATTATCGTCGTTTTCGCTGCCATCGTTCTAATGATGGTTGTTCAAACCAATTTAAGTAAATTAAAGTCTCCAGCTTGGGGGGCTATCATCCCCACGGTAGTATTTATTGCCGCAATCTATGCCCATTTCTTTGCCAAAGTGGAATTAAGAATTGGAAGCGTTTTGATTTTTCTAATTCCGTTTATTTGGAGTTTAGAGGAATGGTATAGGGGTAGAAAGAAAAGACTGGTCGAAACAGAAAAAGAAATTACTAAGATGAAGGCAAAGGACATTTAGAAATTGGAGGGTGGTATATGTGGAATTAACGCAGTGGATATTGTGTCCAGTTTGCAATAATAAAACAAGGTTGAAAATTAGAAAAGATACTATTATTAAAAATTTTCCGTTATATTGTCCTAAATGTAAGACGGAAACTTTAATTAGTGTTCTACAACTAAATACTTTTATTGAAAAAGAGCCAGACGCACAGACGCAGAGCCGATAAAATGAGATTTTATAACCTCAATTTATCGGCTCTTTTCATTGGTAAGCAGATTGTAGCTATTCTGCATTTCTGGATTCCTTAATACCATTAGCAAGAGCTTCCATAAGCATTAACTCTTTATCTGTAAAGCTGTCCATCTGTTTTTCTATCTGCCTGCGTCTGGTGCTTTTCGCCAGATCAGCGGCAGGTAAGAAAAACTCGTCAGCGGACACATTTAGCAAGGACACAAGGTCATAGAGCACCTGTAAGCTGGGGTGTTGCCCTTTATTCTCAATGTTCGTTAAATAGCGTGGGTCAATCTCAATCATTGCTCCCACCTGTTCACGGGTTAAACCCCGCTTTTTACGGGCTTCTTTTATCGCAAGCCCAAACGCTCTAAAATCATATTTATCTTCTTTTTTACGCATAATAAACCACCTCTGTACATTTTACTGTTCCTGTTCGATGAGCGACAGGTATAGAAAAACGTATTATAAGGTTTTACAATTCCTATTATGCGGTTTGTATAAAAAAACATACTGCCAGACGGCAAATAAAAAAAACCGTTTTCTGGCAGCATGATTTTCTTGCGTCAAAATCAGTTTTAATCCAGACGACGGTTTGAAGAAAGCCGCCGTCTTTTTGTTTGTTAAATAGAATCCACGGAGGATGTGTTGAAGTTAGCTATGAAAGCTCGGCGGTTTGTAAGGAGGTAGCCGCCATGCACGACACAATCATTCGGCATAATTCTACAACTGGTACGTCATTAAAAAAAGCCATTCTCCTACATTAGATAAAAGCGCCTACCTATATGGTTTTTCAAAATACATAGCAGGTACTAATAAAGCACATAAGCAGATTGTAAAGTCTGTTTGTGTGCTTTTTTGGTTGCCGGAAACTTTTTTCAAAGTTTTTTTGCCAGTAATGCAACTGGCAGCCCTTTCGTGTCGGGACTTAGTGCGAAAGGGGGCAAAGGAGTCCAATCCACTCTCTTTCATGGCAAGAAAGGGGGTGAGATACTATGAAGCCATCTTCTTTTCAGACAACCATTGAAAATCAGTTTGATTACATCTGCAAGCGTGCTATGGACGACGAACGCAAGGATTATATGAAAGCACTGTCCAGACAGTCCAAACGGGAAACACTGTTTTCCGATATGGGCGATTACCTTGTAAGTCAGTTTGCAACCACAGACAGCTATTCATCTGATTTTCATATCTTTATGCTGAATGGTTTAAGTGTTGGTGTGGAAAATGATTTGTTAAGTGAAGCATTACGGAATCTGACAGACAAAAAGCGTGAAATTATCCTGTTGTACTATTTTATGGATATGAACGACACAGAGATTGCAGACCTGCTAAATCTGAATCGTTCCACGGTTTACCGTCACAGAACCAGCGGACTTGCCTTTATCAAAGAATTTATGGAGGGAACCGAAGAATGAAAACTACATATCCCATGATTCCCTTTCCTATTATTGTGGCGGCGACGGATGGAGATACAGAGGCTATCAACCAGATTGTAAAGCATTACAGCGGCTTTATCGCAAAACGCTCCCTCCGCCCCATGAAAGACGAATACGGGAATCAGCACATGGTCGTGGATGAAACTTTACGCCGCAGGATGGAAACCAGACTGATTGCGAAAATTTTATCCTTTGAAATCGGAGAAGAATAAAACATTTTCCCTTTCGTGGAAGCGTGTCGATTTGCTTCACGCTTCCCGAACAGGGATGTTTGCCACTCTATCAAAACATATTGCCGTCAGTGTGTTTTGACAGGCTGACAAGCCGTTGTTCCTTGAAAACTGAATAAAGCAATCGAATACGTTTCGATAGGGAAAGAGCCGACGGGCTGACACGCCATGACCCCGAAAGGAGGGATGAAAAACGAGCGATTCATGTTAGCGTTCCGTATGCAGCTTTTGGCAGAGCTGCCGCCATGACCGCCCTATCGTGATAATGATACTCCCGTACAGCCACAGTCCGAGCGTGAAAAAACCGTCGCAGGCAAAGGGTACGGCTGCATGAGAACCATGCAGGGGTTAGATTCCCGTGAGCTATGCCAGAGCTGTTCGATTTGCTTATGCCTAAAAATGAAGCTGCACCAGAATCGAGCAGCTTCATAAGATGGAATAGGACATACAGACATTTTCATAACATAAAGTGTCTGGTATTTATGGAAAGGAGGGCGTGAATGAAAAGAAATTGTGTTCAGAATGTTATTATCCATGTTCCAGAAAATATGGACTTTCACGCCCTTTCCGATAAAATCAATGATTTTCATTTAGAGGTGGTGGAACGCAGGCTAAACAGTTCTAACCTAACCACGGAAGAAAAGATAGCCGTTATTGATAAAATACTGGATAACCTAAAATCACGTGAGCTTGATGGAATCATCAAATAAGTGTTTGTGAAGCCGCCATACATTGTAGGGTGGCTTTGCTTGTTTTTGTTCCCAGCTACGAAGTGTAAAATGCTTTACGCCCATAAGCTGTGCAAGCTCCTGTTGTGTGATATGGTTTTTCTTGCGATAGGCTTTCATCTTTGAAGCCCAATCGCCAAAGTCATACATAGATACGGTTAATTCGGCTGTTTCTTCATTGTCAGCGCCGAGGAACAATTTTGTTTCCCTTTGTATGGTGGTGGAAAACGGCCGTTGCAGGGGACAAAATTATTGGTGATGATGGCGATAAGCCGTTCCCTGGGCGAATCGATAATCCTGCATCCGGTGACGCCCGCCGCGTTGCAGCCGAAGCCCATGCACATGGTAAGCGCCTGTTTCCCGCAGGCAGAGCAGCTTTGGAAGCACCGATCCAGGTTAAAAGCCACTCTGGGAAGGTAACCGAAATCCTCCAATAATGTAAAAAGCGGGAAAAAAATAGCCATGGGCGGCAGCATGACGGAAATGACCCAGGCCATAACACGGTAGACACCGTGAAGCAGCACATCCGTCAGCACTGCAGGAACGCCCGCCAGGGAAAAGAGCAGGGCCAGCCGGTCCTCCAGCCCGAACAGCAGCCGTGACAACAGGGCGGAGGGATAATTCGCCCCGGTTATGGTAAGCCAGAAAATCCCAAGCAGCCCAAGCAGCATGATGGGGAAGCCGGTAAGCCTGCTGGTGAATATGCGATCCAGCTTCCGGTCTTTTTTATCACAGTCCTCATCCGGGTAAAATACAACGCCTTTGCAGACCCGTTCTGCCGTCCGGACAAAGGCGGAAGCCAGATCATCATGGAGCTGCTCCCTGCTGATGCCACGATCCTCAAGCATCTGGCGTATCTCCTCCAGCGTGCCTGAAATTTCCGGAATGGCAGCCGGATCAAAGCCCAGATAATTTTTCAGCGAAGCCTGCAGGCTTTCGTTGGCGTCCAGCAGACGGGCGCCTATAAAACGGGCGGAGGGGAGCTTTTTTCCGGAAGCGCTGCAGATCCTTTTCAGCCGTGGGACGAGGAGGGATAAGGCTTCCTCAATGTATTCCGGATAGACTACCCGTGGAGTGGACGCTTCAGGCAGGGCGCAGGAACGACCGGAAAGGGGCGAGGAAAAGAGCATCTGCTCCAGTTCATCCAGAAGCTCATCAAGTCCCCTGCTGCTTCGGGCCGTAGTGCCGGCAACGGGAAGCCGCAGACGGAAGGAAAGCAGGGAAAGATCCAGCTGGATTTTCTTTTTGCGGGCTTCGTCCAGCAGGTTGACGCACAGAAGGACGGGCCTGCCGGCTTCCATAATCTGCAGCACCAGATTCAGGTTCCGTTCCAGGCAGGTGGCATCGCAGACCACGATTACGGCGTCCGGCTCCCCGAAACATATGAAATCCCGCGCCACCTCCTCCTCTGCGGAGTGTGCCATGAGGGAATAACAGCCCGGGATGTCCACCAGGGTATAAGTATTATCATGAAAGGTGCAGGTTCCCCGGGCATTGACCACGGTTTTGCCCGGCCAGTTGCCCGTATGCTGCTTCATGCCGGTAAGGGCGTTGAAAATAGTGCTTTTTCCCACATTGGGATTTCCAGCCAGGGCGATGACCTTTTGCTGCGTTTTTTCCTGCGCAGGAGAAAGGCAGGTCTGCTGCAGGGACAGTGCGGCCGCTTTATTTTTCATGAAAAGCCTCCTTTGCCAGAAGGATATTCTTTGCATCTTCCCTGCGCAGGGCAATGACTGTGCCGCGTATCCGGTAGGCGGTGGGATCGCCCAGAGGGCTTCTCTGGAGACAGGTCACCGCTGTTCCCGGAATAAAACCGATATCCTGAAGACGTCTGCGCATTTCCCCACAGGCGTTAAGACCGCTGATTCTGGCAGAGTACCCGGGTTCCAGCCGGGTCAGAGAAAAAAGGTCTGTCATTCGTTGCCTCCTTCATTCCGCCGGGGCCGGAGCGCATTTGAAAATCCATTCCTTCCATAACGTGCACGGCAGCAGCGTTTTTTGCGTTGATCGGAGCTTTCGCAAAAAAGACTGCAAAACGCAGTATACCGCTGTTAGAAAACAATTTTCAAATACGTTCTCAGGCAGACTGCTGACAGGCCCCGACGTATCATTCCAGTTTAATATATGCCGTATAAAAAAATGCGTGCATAGGGGGCGGTAACCGGATCGATTGTGCCAGGAAAACGGACGGGTGGGGGTTGGCATTTTGACAGAAGTACGATAAAGTAGTAGATAGGACAGGTAATGGGAAACTGTGAAGGAAGAGAACCGTTACAAAAAGGAAAGAAAAGAGGGACGAGGATGCTGGAAGCAGGAACAGAAGGGTATCAGGAGCTGGTGGTAACCATGGAGGATACGGCGCTTGCTGCGGGAAGCGGGGGACTGCGGGTGCTGGCCACGCCGGTGATGTGCGCGCTTATGGAAAAGGCCTGTTGGAAAAGTGCCGCCGGACTGCTTGGAGAAGGAGAGGATACGGTGGGAATTTCATTGTCCGTCAGGCATGTGGCGGCGACGCCGGTGGGCATGAAGGTGTGGTGTAAAAGCTGCTTAACCCAGGTGGAGGGAAGAAAACTGACGTTTCATGTGGAGGCGTACGATGAAGCCGGCCTGATTGGAACCGGAGAGCATGAACGGGTTCTGATTCAGGCGCAGCGTTTTCAGGAAAAGGCGGACGCAAAGAGGAAGCCTGAGAAGGGAAAGGAGTAAAAAAGAGGATGGGAAGGGAACAAAAAAGAAAGAATATTGTGCTGCTGATGACGGATCAGCTGCGGGGAGACTGTATGGGCTGCGCGGGGCACCCGGATGTGAAGACCCCTTATCTGGACACGCTGGCGTCCAAAGGTGTGCGGTTTGAAAATGCTTATTCGGCCTGCCCTTCCTGTGTGCCCGCCAGGGCGGCGCTGCATACGGGACTGACGCAGGAATCCCACAGAAGAGTGGGCTATGCGGACGGCATCCGCTGGGAGTATCCGCACACTATGGCGGGAGAACTGACGAAGGCCGGTTATTATACACAGTGTGTGGGGAAAATGCATGTGGACCCCCTGAGAAATTATCTGGGCTTCTGCCATGTGGAGCTGCACGACGGTTATCTTCATTATTACAGGGATCCGGAAATCCCTTACCGGGAGAACCAGAAGCAGGCGGATGATTATTTCCATTGGCTCAAGCAGGAGAAGGGTATCGACTGTGATGTGACCGACACTGGCCTGGAATGCAATTCCTGGGTGGCAAGACCCTGGATTTATGAGGAAAAATATCACCCTACCAACTGGGTGACGGATCGCTCCATCGATTTCCTGCGCCGCAGGGATCCGGACATGCCGTTTTTCCTTTTCGCCTCTTATTTAAGGCCCCATCCGCCGTTTGATGCGCCCCAGTGCTATTTTGATATGTACAGGAACAAAGAGCTGACGCCTCCGGTAGTGGGAGACTGGTGTGACGAAGAGGCGCTTCGCGCCAGGGGCAGGATTTTTGATTCGGATACCGGCCCGCTGGATCCGGAGCTTGTACGGGAAATGCAGATTGGCTATTATGCCTGCATCACTCATCTGGATCATCAAATTGGACGGCTGATCCAGACGCTTGTGGAAAATAAGCTGTATGACGATACAATCATCCTTTTTGTCTCCGACCACGGTGAGCTTTTGGGGGATCATCATCTGTTCCGCAAGAGCCGTGCTTATCAGGGCAGCAGCCGTGTGCCCTTCCTTGTTTCAGGAGGCGGCTTCCGGCCGGAAAAGCCCGGCAGTGTGAAGACGGATGTGGTGGAGCTTCGGGATGTGATGCCAACGGTGCTGGAGGCGGCAGGCATACAAATCCCCGACAGCGTGGAGGGAATCAGCCTTTGGAATACGGCGCTGAAGGATAGCGGGACGCCTGAAGTGAGGGAATACCTGCATGGAGAGCATACGCTTGGCGAAGCGTCCAGCCACTGGATTATTACAAAAGACGAAAAATATATCTGGTACTCCCAGACCGGAGAAGAGCAGTATTTCCGGATTGCGGAGGATCCGGATGAGCTGCATAATCTTATTGGAAGCGAGAAGGCAAAGGAAAGGGTGGAGGCGCTGCGCGGCCTGCTGATCCAGGAGCTTCAGGACAGAGAGGAAGGCTTTGTCCGGGAGGGAAGGCTGGTAACCGGATGCAAGCCGATCGTCTGGCTGACCAAAGGGAAATAGGCGGTTGTGGTTTACAGGACAGCCGAAGGCTGAACTGTCAGGAGGATGGAACCTGTTGCCAGGGAATCTGTCAGACACACATCAGGGAATCCGCCAGACAGTTATGAATTGACAACCCAACAAGAAAATGATACATTAAATCTCAGTAAATCCTGCGTTTAAGGCCGCTTTTGGCAACCGTTCGGCTATCCGGCCGGTTGCCGCCCCTATCCACAGTCAGCTTTGGGGACGGGGCGCGGCCTGACAGAAAAAATAAGAAAATCGGAGAGGTACAGAAAAGTTATGCATTGGTCAGACCGAATTGCACAGGAAATTATCAGGCGCCGCCCTGATAAGGAAGAATATGTATGCGCCGCCGGAATCAGTCCGTCCGGCTCCATTCACATTGGGAATTTCAGAGATATTGCGACAAGCTATTTTGTGGTAAAGGCATTGAGACGCCAGGGAAAGAAAGCGAGGCTTCTTTTTTCCTGGGATGAATTCGACAGGCTCCGCAAAATCCCGGTAAACGTGGCCAAGATTGCCAGACCGGAGGGAGAGAAGCCCTGGGATGAGTATATCGGCTATCCTTATGTGGACGTGCCCAATCCCTATGATGACGGCTGCCCCAACTACGCAAAGCATTTTGAAAATGAGTTCGAGGAGGCAATGGAACGTTTCGGCATCCATATGGATTACCGTTACCAGGCCGAGATGAACCGTTCCGGAAAATATGCCCAGTATGTGATTCATGCGCTGAAGAAGCGTGGAGAGATTTTTGACATCCTGGACAGCTTCCGTACCCAGAGCGCCCAGGAAGGAGAGCGTGAGAATTACTATCCTGTGAGCATCTACTGCCCTCACTGCCGCAGGGATACCACGAAAATCCTCTCTCTTTCCGATGACTGCACCGTGGCGGAATATGAATGCGCCTGCGGACATAAGGGAACCTTTGACTTTACGAAGGACTTTAACTGCAAGCTGGCCTGGAAGATCGACTGGCCCATGCGCTGGATGTATGAGGGCGTGGATTTTGAACCGGGCGGAAAGGATCATGCCAGCCCGGGAGGCAGCTATGATACCAGCCGCGTAATCGCGAAGAAAATATTTGATTTTGAAGCTCCTATCTTCCAGGGCTATGAATTTATCGGGATCAAGGGGGCAACCGGCAAAATGTCAGGCTCATCAGGCCTGAACCTCACGCCGGACACCCTGCTGAAGCTGTATCAGCCGGAAATGATTCTCTGGCTGTACGCCAAGTCCGAGCCTACCAAGGCCTTTGATTTCTGCTTTGATGACGGCATCCTGCGCCAGTATTTTGAATTTGACAAGCAGTACAATGACTTTATGGAAGGGAAGGGGGATGAATTCCTCAATACCGTTATGGCAAACTGCCTGCTGGAAACAGGGGAAGAGGATGGAAAGCCGGTTTACCGTAAGATCGAAACCGTGCCCATGAGCCTCCTTGTCCAGCTGGGATCCGTCGTGGATTTCAACGTTCCCATGCTGGAGACTGTATTCGGCAAAATCGGCCAGCCCTTTACCTATGAACAGTTTAAGGACAGGTTGGACAGAGCGAAATACTGGCTGGAGCAGTGCTCTCCTGAAAACGTGAACCGCCTCAGGCCTTACAGGAACTGGGAGGTTTATGAGACCCTGAATGAAGAGGAAAAGAAGGAAATCGCCCTTCTTCATGACTATATTAAAAACGGCGGCTACGACCTGGATGAACTGAACCAGGAGCTGTATGCCATCCCTAAAAAGGTGATGGGAGAACTGCAGGATCCCAAGGAACTGAAGAAGATCCAGGGACAGTTCTTTAAAAATGTATACCGCCTTCTCATCGATAAGGAGAAAGGCCCCAGACTTTATCTGTTCCTTTACGCCATTGAGCCTGAGAAATATGTGAGCCTTCTGGATTTCTCCACACCCATGACGGAAGAAGAAAAACAGTCTCTGATAAAAGAAGAGCCTGCGCCGGAAGAAACGGAGAAGAAGCAGGTACCGCTGGGAGAGCCCGATCCGGTGGAGCCGATCCGTGAGGAAATTGATATCGAAGAATTTTCACGCATGGACATGCGCGTATGCAAGGTGCTGAAATGTACGGAAATCAGAAAGTCACACAGCTGCTATAAGCTGACGCTGTTTGACGGCCTGAAGGAACGTGTGATTGTATCCAGCATTAAGAGCTATTATACGCCGGAAGAAATGATAGGGAAGAAGATTATCGTCATTGCGAATCTGAAGCCTGCCAGATTTTCAGGTGTCACCAGCGAAGGAATGCTGCTGGCGGCCACGAACAATGCCTGCGGCTGCCAGGTGATCTTTGTGGATGATATTGTGCCGGAAGGAACAAGAATCTGCTGATAATGTAATTGAACAGAAGCTCCGGGAAATGGGTTTTCCCGGAGCTTTCCTATTACGGCGGCTGTAAAGATCCGGAGAAGGAAGATGGAAGTTACCGGATGGCCGGTCCAGACGCTGATAGATAAAAGAAGACGGGAGGAAAAAACGATATGAGATATCCATTATTTTTACCGGATGGGGGAACCATCGGTTTTGTGGCGCCATCCTTCGGCTGTGCGTCGGAACCATATAAAACCGCATTTATACATGCCCAGCAGCGGTTTAGGGAAATGGGCTACCGCCTGGATTTGGGGCCGAACTGCTATGCACAGGAAGGCGTCGGCATCAGCAACACGCCGGAAAAATGCGGCAAAGAACTGAATGAGTATCTGCATACTGAAAAGGCGGATGTGCTGATCTCCTGCGGCGGCGGGGAATTGATGTGTGAGGCGCTGGATTATGTGGATTTTAAAGGAATCAGTGAGGCTTCCCCCAAGTGGTATATGGGCTATTCGGATAATACGAACCTTACCTTCCTGCTGACGACGCTGTGTGATACGGCTTCCATTTACGGACCCTGCGCAGGCGCTTTCGGTATGGAGCCCTGGCATGAATCCATTCAGGATGCGCTGGAGCTGCTGCAGGGGAAAAAGCTTGTGGTGAAGGGGTATGATAAATGGGAAAAGGAAGCGGGAAAATGTGAAGAAAATCCTCTTGTTCCCTACCAGGTAACGGAGGAGCGCATACTGCGCAGATTCCCAGATGCTGACAGCGAATTTTCAGGACGCCTGCTGGGCGGCTGTATGGACTGTCTGGTAAATCTGTTGGGAACGCGTTACGACAGGGTGACGGATTTTACCCGGAAATATCAGGAAGATGGCATCATATGGTTCCTGGAGTCCTGCGATTTGAATGTATTTGCCATACGACGTGCTATCTGGCAGATGCAGCACGCCGGCTGGTTCTCCCATGTAAAGGGCTTTCTCATCGGCCGCCCTCTGGTATTCGGACAGGAAATGATGGGCCTGGATCAATACCATGCTGTGTATGATCTCCTGAAGGGTTATCAGGTGCCGGTGATTATGGATGTGGATCTGGGACACCTGCCTCCGCAGATGCCGCTGATCTGCGGAAGCCTGGCAACGGTAAGCTGCAGGGGGAATGAACTGGAAGTGCGGATGGAACTGAAGTAGCGTTAAAAAGCGCCGGGATGGGGAATCTGCAGCGAACAGCCTGATATAAGGATCCGAGCCAAAGGAAAGGTTACCGGAAAATGTTCGGGTTCAGTTCCACAATTTCCCCGTTTGCCGGGTGATAACCATGACAGACCGACTGAATTATCATTCCGTGGCATGCGACGGCCACCTTATCGTAAGAACTGTTTTTTTTCAGTACCCTCAGAACACGCTTTCTCATTGCGGCGAGATCTTCCCAGACCTTTTCCCTGCCGTCGGCATAATTTCCGCCCATGGCAACAAATTCATGATAACTGTTTTCTGCAATTTCATCAGGTTCATAAATATAGCTCTTATTTGCAAGCCATTCATGCAGATCCGTTTCTATAACGATTTCGGCCTTAAAGCTTTTTGAAGCGCCGGATGGGAGAGGGATTTTTACAGCCTTGTGGATATTGATAATACCTGTGGATTCGCCGGCTACAGCCAGTGCATACTTCCTCTGCACGGAGGAAAGCAGATGCTGAATCTGTGCCCGAGACAGATTTCAGGGGAACTGGCGTTGATCGAGGCCGCGGTAGCGGATGTGTATGTGAAAGCATAGGAGGAAAAGTAACATTGTGAAAAATGCAGAAGTACTATACAACAGAAATTTTACGACAGGAGAGGTGGACCGGAGAATGTATGGCTCCTTTGTGGAGCATCTGGGACGCTGTGTCTACAACGGAATCTATCAGCCGGGGCATCCCACGGCGGATGAAAACGGCTTCCGCAATGATGTCAAGGAGCTGATCCGTGAGCTGGGAGTGACGGCCATACGCTATCCCGGCGGCAACTTCGTGTCCGGCTATGACTGGAAGGACGGTATCGGCCCGAAGGAAAAACGGCCCGTGCGTAAGGAAATGGCCTGGAATGTGCTGGAAACCAATGAAGTGGGAACCGATGAGTTCGCGCGCTTTGCGGCGGACTGCGGGACAGAGGTCCTGATGGCGGTCAACCTGGGGACCGGGACGCCGAAGGAAGCGGCAGAGCTGGTGGATTACTGCAATACCGAAAAGGGCACGGCCTGGAGCGAAGCGCGCAGGGGCAACGGCTCGGAAGCGCCTCATGATTTTAAGGTATGGTGCTTGGGAAATGAAATGGATGGATCCTTCCATAAAGCTGATCGCCTGCGGTACCTGTACCAATGAGGTGGGGCACACCTCCTATGGCGACTGGGATCTTGCCGTGCTGGAGGAGGCCTATGACTGCATTGACTATCTTTCCCTCCACCGGTATTTCAACTACGATCCTGCCAAGCAGCTTTTTTACCCGATGCACGAGGATGAAACGGATATCCCGTTTTTCTTCCGCGATCTGAGGGATTTCCTGGATACCATTATCAGCGCCTGTGATTTTGTCAAGGGAAAGAAACGCTCCGATAAAACAATGATGATTTCCTTTGATGAATGGGGCGTGATTACGGATACAGGCGCGGTGCCGGGAGGCGTGAGCCAGGATTTCGGCTTCGCCAATTTCCGCCAGCTGGATGCGGTGATATACGGCGGCCTGCTGTGTACTTTCCTCAATTATGCGGATCGGGTAAAAATCGCCTGCCAGTCGCTTCTTGTTAACGAGGGCGGCATGATAACCACCGATCCGGGCGGCAAAGCGATCCGTCAGACCACTTTTTACCCCTTCCAGGATGCCGCCCGTTACGGCAGGGGCATTTCCCTGAAGGGCGCTGCCCGTTTGCCGAAGGCTGCAACCTGTCATCACGGTGAGCAGGAAACGGTGACAACTGCCTGTGTCTATAATGAGGAACAAAAAGAAATCACCGTATTCGCCATGAACTGTGAAATGCAGGAGGACGTAAAGCTCCGGCTGTCCTTTGAAGGCTTCGGCAGCATGGAGGGTATTGCGTGGCGTGAGCTTTACGACGATGATCCATATGCGAAGAATACCTTTGACGAAGAATTCAGGGTGGTGCCGAAGGAAAAAGAACTGGCGGACGTATCGGACGGCGTAACGGAAGTTATTTTGAAGAAGCATTCCTGGAATGTGCTGCGCTGGAAACTGAAATAACGCAGGCTGCGCACTAAAAGGAACACACAAAAAGCTGCGGATTCCAAAAACGGAGGGATTCCGCAGCTTTTTGCCGGTGTGCCATCTGATGGCTATGGATGCAAGGTCCACATTATATAAAGGAAAATGGTAACTGTTCGGTATTTCTCCCAGTTACGGAAAATGTACACTGAATCTGTATCTGGCCATGTCAGCGTTTACTTCATGATTGGTGTGCCGAAACGGACTTTTCTGTATATTTTCTGTATTACCACAACAGGAAGACTGACCAGCAGATATAAAGTGGAAAGGATTCCGGCAAGACCTCCGACAAGCATGATAATTAACATTCCGATATTCATTTTATATTGCCCCCTTTATTAGCTTCTTTCTTTTGTCAGACCTATTTTAGCAACCGTATTAGCTTCTGAAAAGACTTTTAATGGATGCTTAACACAATCATAGCGTTCTGTTAGCACTTTCTTAGCGCGGGATGGGACAGGGGGCAGACCTTGTTAAGGAAGGCAGGGGCGTAGCATGTACATTCATTTGTTATTTTTAATGGAATCAACACGCCGACCGCCCGTGACTTTCCCGAAAAGCTGTGCTATACTTGTTAAGAAAACAAATACCGCGAGACAAACGGAGGGACTATGAATATAGAAGAGGAAGAAAAGAAGCATTTTGCGGTACTCATAGATGCGGACAATATCAGTGAAAAATATGCGGCGAGCATATTTAACGAAATTGCAGATTACGGTTATGCGTCCTACCGCCGTATTTACGGAAACTGGGCGAAAGGAAACGGCTGGAAGGAGGACACTCTTCTGGAAAACTCCATCAACCCCATCCAGCAGTTCAACTATACAATAGGAAAAAATGCCACGGATATGGCCATGGTCATTGACGCCATGGACATCCTGTATTCCGGCAAGGTGGACGGCTTCTGCCTGGTGACCAGCGACAGTGATTTTACCAAGCTTGCCATGCGTCTGCGTGAGGAGCAGATGTATGTGATCGGCATGGGAGAATCCAAAACCCCTCTGGCCCTGACCAAAGCCTGTAATAAATTCATCCATCTGGATTTGATTTCCGGTGAGGTGGAGGACAAGAATGCGGAGGGCATCAAGACAGCAGGCAGCGGCAGGAAGCAGAAGGCGCTTGCCGCGGAAGACAAGCAGGACAGCACGGTTACTCCAATCAGTGAAATCGAAGAGGCCATCATTACCTTTGTCCAGAACAATGAAAACAAAGGCAAGCCCACCTATCTGGGCGAGGTGGGAAGCCGGCTCTGCGACAAATTCATCGAATTCGACGCCAGAAACTACGGCTACACCAAGCTGGTCACCCTGCTGAAGGACAAATGCCCCAAGCTCATCATTATACAGGAGGGAACCTCCTACCGTATTGAGCTGAAGGAACAGACAGAACCGGAAGACCTGGAGAAGGAGATCACCGCCTTCCTGAAACGCAACGGCGGAAAGGTGGACAACCTTTCCCTGGTCCTGGAGCAGCTTAAGAAAAAGCATCCCAACTTCAATCTGAGCGACTACGGATACAGCCGTATTTCCAGTTTCCTGCGCAGCTTTGATAAAATTGCGGTGCATGGAAATGCGCTGATGCTGAAGGATGAGGGGCGAAGAAAATAGTTTTTACACAGGAGAAAAGGTATGAAACCGACAGGGCCATGCGATTAACTTAATTGCAGAGGCCTTGTTTTCTCTTTCCCTCTGAAGCCAGCCTTCCTGTATTAAAAAGATAAGGCCGCCGGAATAATAACACATATTATTGACACCGAAACAGCCAGTCTGTACAATAAGAATTACCTGCCTGTGACTATAAAGGTATCGGACAGTTATGTCTGTCAAAAGGAAACCAAAGAGTAAACATTCATGGAAAATAATTATAATATCATCACCAGAATAAACAAAGCCTATTCCGGTATGAGCAAACGACACAAGCAAATAGCGTCCTATATATTGGAGCACTACGACCAGGCGGCATTCATGACCGCGGCGAAAATGGGAGAGGCGCTGTCCATAAGCGAATCAACGGTGGTGCGTTTTGCGGCGGCCATCGGCTATGAAGGCTATCCGGAAATGCAGGCTGCGCTGGCTGCCTGGGTGAAAACCAAACTAAATGCCGTACAGAAGGTAGGCGCCGCCTATCGTGGCAGCAGCCAGTCCGAGGTGCTCACCAGTGTGCTTTCCAGCGATATGGAGAAAATACAGGATACCATTGATAACCTGGATCCCGCAGCCTTTGACGCGGCGGTGGATATTATCCTGGAGGCCCGTACCGTTTATATCGCGGGCATCAGAAGCTGTGCTCCCCTGGCGGAGTTCCTCAGCTTTTACCTGAATATGATCCGGGGAAACATTGTACTGCTGAAAACGACGAGCTTAAGCGAGGTTTTTGAGCAGATGCTGCGGATTGGTGATAAGGATGCCATCATCGGCATCAGCTTTCCCAGATATTCCATGCGTACACTGAAAGCCATGGAGTTTGCCAACGACAGGAATGCCAAGGTAATCACTATCACTGACAGTGTGCATTCCCCCATGAATCTGTATTCCTCCTGCAATCTGCTTGCAAGAAGCGATATGGTTTCCATCGTGGATTCCCTTGTTGCGCCGCTGAGCGTAATCAACGCCCTGGTGGTGGCTCTATGCCTGAAACGGCCGGAGGCCGTGAAAGCGAGCTTGGAATCCCTGGAGGGTGCTTGGAATAATTACCAGGTCTATCTGAATGATGAGATTAATTTTATTGATGAGGATGCTTTCCTGAACCTGCCTGCCTCAGGCAGGGATGGGGAAAAGGCGGCAGCGGCGGAACGGAGGAATCTATGAGCAGGGTATTAATAGTCGGCGGCGGCGCCGCAGGAATGATGGCGGCGCTTTCCGCGGCCGGGAAAGGCCACTGCGTTACTGTTTATGAAAAAAATGAAAAGCTGGGCAAGAAAATATACATCACAGGCAAAGGCAGATGTAATGTGACCAATGCCTGTGAGCCTCAGGAGCTGTATCAAAGTGTAGTCAGCAATCCCAAATTTCTCTACAGCGCCTTTTCCCGTTTTGACAATCAGGCGGTACAGGATTTCTTTGAAGCAAACGGCTGTCCGCTGAAAACGGAAAGGGGCGGCCGGGTTTTCCCTGTTTCGGATCACTCCTCGGATATCATCCGCGCCCTGTCGTCGGCCCTGGAAAAAGCCGGCGTGGAAATCCGGCTCCATACCCCGGTAAAAAAGCTCCTTGTAAAAAAAGCGGAGGACGGTTCCAATGCCATAAGAGGGCTTAAGCTTCTCTCAGGTGAAGAAATTACGGCGGACGCCGTGGTGCTTGCCTGCGGAGGCCTTTCTTACCAGGCTACAGGCTCCACCGGCGACGGCATGCGTATGGCGCAGGAGCTGGGACATTCCCTGGTCCCCTGCATGCCCTCCCTGGTTCCCTTCCATATAAAAGAGGAGTGGTGCCGACAGATGCAGGGCCTTGCCCTAAAAAATGTTTCGGCTGCATTATATATAGAAGAAAAAGAAATTTACAGCGGCTTTGGTGAGATGCTTTTTACCCATTTCGGCGTGAGCGGTCCGCTGATTCTCAGCGCCAGCAGCTACTACCAAACCGCTGCGGAGAAGCTGAGAAAGAAGAAGGAAAAGCAGGCAAAGAAAGCAGGGGCGGCTGCAGAGCCTTTGGAAAATGGAAAGGTTAAGGCACATGCTTACCTGAAGCTGGATTTGAAACCCGCCCTTTCCATGGAGCAGCTTGACAAAAGGATTCTGCGGGATTTTGAGGAAAATAAGAACAAGCAGTTTAAAAACGCGGTGGACGGACTCTTCCCCGCCAGGCTGGTTCCCATCATGATTCAGCTTTCCGGCATTGACCCGGAAAAGAAGGTACATGAGATAACAAGGGAAGAAAGAAAATATTTTGAAGAATGCATCAAGGGACTGACGCTGACCATTGCCGGAACGAGAGGCTTTGAAGAGGCGATAATCACCCGCGGCGGCGTCCGCGTAAAGGAGGTCAACCCTTCCACCATGGAATCCAGGCTGGTGCCCGGGCTGTATATGGCCGGTGAAATGCTGGATCTGGATGCGCTGACAGGAGGCTTTAACCTGCAGATTGCCTGGTCAACAGGATACCTTGCGGGTGCCAGCATACCGTGACGGCCTGAAGGCAGAAAGTGGCGGCCCGCATCAGGACCGCCCGAATATAATATACGCGGCGTTGGCCGCATGCCCGGCAAAAGGGCGGATAGGAGCAAAAATGAGTTATAATATCGCAATTGACGGCCCTGCGGGAGCAGGGAAAAGCACGATTGCCAAAAAGCTTGCAAAGAAGCTGGGCTATGTTTATGTGGATACAGGCGCAATGTACAGGGCGATTGCCCTTTTCCTTCTCAGGGAGAAGGTACAGCCGCAGGATACTGACTCAATACTGGCGAAATGCACAGGGGCAGATGTTACCATAAGCTATCAGGACGGCGAACAGATTGTGCTGCTGAACGGAGAAAATGTGAATGGCCTGATCCGTACGGAGAAAGTGGGAAACATGGCCTCCAATTCCTCCGCTGTCCCGGCTGTAAGGGACAGGCTGCGCAGTCTTCAGCAGGAGCTGGCTGCCAATGAGAATGTGATTATGGACGGCCGCGATATCGGAACATGCGTGCTCCCTGACGCGGACGTGAAAATATTCCTGACTGCGGACAGCGCTGTCAGGGCCAGACGGAGATTTGAGGAGCTTGCGGCAAAAGGAACGCCGGAGCCGCTTGAAAAAATTGAAAAGGATATCATTGAAAGGGATGCCAGGGACAGGAACCGGGAGATATCGCCTTTAAAGCAGGCAGAGGACGCGGTTCTGGTGGACACCTCCGAAATGACCATTGACGAGGTAGTGGAAGCTATCCTGGAAATCTGCAGAAAGAAAGGATGCATATAATATGGAAGTAATTCTGGCAGAAAGCGCCGGCTTCTGCTTTGGTGTAAAGCGTGCCGTGGATAAGGTCTACGAACAGATAGAAACCGGAAAGAAAATATATACCTACGGACCGATTATCCACAACGAATTTGTGGTGCAGGATCTGGGAAAAAAAGGGGTTGAGGTCATCGAATCCGAGGAAGCGCTGGAGCAGCTTACGGAGGGAACCATCGTCATCCGATCCCACGGAGTGCCCAAATCCATCTGCGAAAAAATAGAAAAACAGGGACTGGAATGCGTGGATGCCACCTGCCCTTTTGTAAAAAGGATTCATAAAATAGTAGAAAAGGAAAGTGCGGCAGGCCGACAGATAGTTATCATCGGAAATGCCGGACACCCCGAAGTAGAGGGGATTCAGGGCTGGTCCGTCACTCCGGCGATAGTTATTGAATCGGAAAAAGAAGCACAGGATTTCGTACCTGAGGCCGGGAAAAAGCTGTGTATTGTGTCGCAGACGACATTTAACTACAATAAATTTCAAGAATTAGTTGAAATTTTTCTAAAAAAAGGTTATGATATTAGTGTTGTGAATACTATCTGTAACGCAACTGAGGAGAGACAAACTGAGGCAAAGGATATTGCAGCGAAGGTTGATGCGATGATTGTTATCGGTGGGAAGCACAGTTCCAATACAAGAAAGCTGTATGAAATATGCTGCAAGGAGTGTGCTCACACCTGTTTGATACAGACACTTGATGACTTGCATTTAGAACTACCCAAAGCTGTCCGCCTGGTGGGTATTACAGCCGGAGCGTCTACCCCGAATAAATTAATCGAGGAGGTTCAAAACTATGTCAGAATTAACTTTTGAACAAATGTTGGAGGAATCATTAAAAACTATACATGCGGGAGAGGTAGTCGAAGGTACAGTTATCGATGTTAAGCCTGAAGAAGTGATTCTTAATATCGGATACAAGTCAGACGGTATTCTTGCAAAAAACGAATATACGAATGATCCCGGCGTGGACATGACAGCGGTCGTTAAAACGGGCGACAAGATGGAAGTCAAGGTACTTAAGGTAAATGACGGAGAAGGACAGGTTATCCTTTCCTACAAGCGCCTGGCTGCTGACAGAGGAAACAAGAGAATAGAAGAAGCATACAACAATCACGAAGTGCTTACTGCCAAGGTAACCCAGGTACTTGACGGCGGATTAAGCGTAGTGGTAGATGAAGTCAGAATTTTCATTCCCGCAAGTCTGGTTTCCGACACTTATGAGAAGGACCTGAACAAATACGCAGGACAGGATATTGAATTCGTTATCAGCGAATACAATCCGAAGAGAAGGAGATATATCGGCGACCGCAAGCAGCTCATCGTTGCCAAGAAGGCCGAGATGCAGAAGGAACTGCTTGAAAGAATCCATGAAGGTGATGTAGTGGAAGGAACTGTTAAGAACGTAACAGATTTCGGCGCATTCATCGATCTGGGCGGAGCAGACGGACTGCTTCATATTTCTGAGATGTCCTGGGGCAGAGTGGAACACCCCAAGAAGGTATTCAAGGTTGGTGATCAGGTTACCGTACAGATTAAGGAAATCAACGGCAGCAAAATTGCTCTCAGTATGAAGTTTGACGATGCCAATCCCTGGAAGACCGCTGCAGAGAAGTATGCAGTTGGCAATGTAGTAACAGGCAGAGTGGCAAGAATGACTGATTTTGGCGCGTTTATTGAGCTGGAACCCGGAATTGATGCTCTTCTTCATGTTTCCCAGATTGCTAAAGAGCATGTGGACAAACCGTCAGATGTTCTGAAGGCAGGAGAAGAAATTACGGCAAAGGTTGTTGATTTCAATGAAACAGACAGGAAGATCAGCCTGAGTATTAAGGCTATGCTTGCTCCCGAATCTAAGGAAGTGAAGGAAGAAGCTCCTGTACAGGAAGAAGCAGACGCAGACGTGGTTTCCGTAGATATTGATGCTGTAATCGCAAAGCAGAAGGCAGAAGAAGATTCTGCTGAATAATTAACAATGAGTGGCAGCATACTGTGCTGTTGAAAGGGATGCGGGAGTACGCCGCATCCCTTTTTTAAATATGCCCGGCGGTGTACGATTCTGCAGGCTATGTAAGCGTAAGCAGCAAAGAGACGCCGAACCGCCGTAAATACATAAAAATGGAAGGAATGAGGAAAAATGAGTAAGGTTGTAAATGAACCAAGAATCAAGAATCCGCTGCACGGATAATGAACTGGAAATCCATTTTCATTACTGTCCGCTTGTGAAGGCATGGCAGAAGGCGGGCTGCAGTGATGAGGAGATCGCCTGCCTGTGTGATACAGCCATGTGCGGTGACAGAGGGAACGGATAGGCCTACGGCTGCGCCCTGGATCTGCCGAAAACCATTGCAAACGGCGATGATATCTGCCATCTCAGATATTACCGCCAAAATGCCATGAAAGAACAGTAACTGTGAGGACGGATATCCGGCAGTTACAATGAGATACAAATGGGATGCGAAGCCGGCAGAGGGGGACGGCTGCGCAGCAGAATGAGTTGCTTCTTATATTACAATCTGGAGGAAGATGATGAAAAAGAAGATTCTGTATGCTGCAGCGGTACTGGCAGCTTTGTTGTTTATCTGGCTGGGAAACGAGGGCAGCAAGCCTTTGGTGCTTAAAGGCACGGATTTGAACCAGACAGCGGGCGTCAGCGATTATACAGGGCTGATTGCCATTGATGAAACGGCCGCATATTACGGCATGTTTGCCTATACGGACGATTATGTACTGGATAAGGGAACCTATACCATAAGGCCTGAATATTCCAATACCTCGTCCGATAATATCATTGAAGTATGGGACAATGGTACAAAGGTGGCCCAGTGGAGCCTGGAGAGTACGGATGGAGTGAAAACTACCCGGGATTACACCTTTACACTGGATAAAACTTCACAGCAGCTGCATATACGTATTTACTATCAGGGAAAAGGAAGCCTGATTGTAAATAATATTTCCCTGATCCCTCACGGCGCTTTTTACAGGGATGCCTGGTTCCTGGCGGCTGTAGTGATACTGCTGGCCATAACCGGCGTTTTTCTTGCATCCTATGAGAAAAAGCATCCGTCAGGAAGAGAACAGAAGGTTACTTTCCTGATATTGGCGGGACTGTGCCTGTATTCTTCCATGCCCCTGTTTATCCAGGCCTTTGCCCAGGCGGATGACGTCTGCTACCATCTGCTCAGAATTGAGGGGCTGAAGGATGGAATGCTGGACGGGCAGTTCCCGGTGGTTATTTTCCCTGAAGCGCTGGCAGGAAACGGATATCTGAACAGCATGTATCCCTATCTGTTCCTGTATATCCCCGCAGTGCTGAGGCTGCTTGGCGTTTCCCTGGCGCTTTCCTATAAAACGCTGATATTTATGGCCAATATTGCCACTGTAGCGATTACATTCCGGGTATTCAAATCCATTACCAGGTCAAAATATGCCTGTATTCTGGGAACGGCGCTTTATATTCTGATGCCCTACCGTTTTACGAATATTTATGCAAGGGGCGCGCTTGGGGAAACACTGGCGCTGACCTTCCTGCCGCTGATTATCGCCGGCTTTTACCATGTGCTGCTGGGAGATAAGAAGAAATGGCCGTGGCTGGTAATCGGCTTTACTGGAGTGATTGAAAGCCATGTGCTCAGCACAGCCACGATGAGCGTGATTTTCGCAGTTTGCTGTCTTATTTTTATCAGGGAGCTCTTCTGTGACAAAAGATGGCTTGAACTGCTGAAAGCGGCGGGGCTTACGGTGCTGCTGAATCTGTGGTTCCTGGTGCCTTTCCTGTTCTTCTACCTGAAGGAAAACCTGTACCAGAAGGCGCTGGACTGGAGCGGCTTTTCGGAGTACTCCATCAATGCTTCCTTCCTGGCGGATACCTTCCATACCAACGATTACCGTTTCCTGTCCCTGGGACTTCCCATCCTGGGCTGTGCGGCAATATGCATCCTCAAGCTGGTATGCGAGAAATCAAAGGAAAAGAACTGTAAAAGAGACAGCTTCCTCACCTATCTTTTCGGCTGCGCTTGTGTGCTGACCTTCCTTGTGACAGGCTATTTCGGAAGCAAGACGCTGAAGGAGCTGATTCCGGCCATCGAACCGGTCCTGCGGACGATCCAGTTCCCATGGCGGCTTCTGGCCCCTGCAGGAATCCTGTTTATCTTTGCGGGCGTCATCTGGCTGTCCGAATCGGAGGTGCTGCGGCCCTACAGGAATCTTGTATTTGCATTCCTGGTGGGAGTGAACCTGCTCACCTGCCTGAATCAGCCCTATAATCAGAACAATTTTGCCTATAAAGATTATGATGACACCACAACGGTGGGACATCAGGATAAAATCATAGGAATCCCGAAATCGGATGCCACCGTTATTTATCCATATGAATGGCGGATAGATGCGCTGATGGACGATAAGCTGACAGCGGATCTGCAGCTTTCCGATGCCGAAAAGGTAATTGTACAGGATTATGAAAAGAAGGGCACCAAAGGAAAGCTGACCTATCAAACCTCGGAGGAAGGGCAGTATGTGGATTTCCCGATCCAGAAATATCTGGGCTATACGGCGGAGGATGAAAACGGGACGCCGCTGGAAGTAACCTACGGAAATAATTACCGTGTGAGGGTGATGTTAAACGGAGACGGAGCCAGCCATACCGTCTTTGTAAGATACCGCCAGCCTGTTATTTTCCGTATCTCCCAGGTGATATCCCTTCTGACGCTGCTTGGCTGTATTGCAGTACCGGGATATTTTGTGATGAACCGCAGAAAATGCAGTCCCGCTGTTGAAGCGGCCGGATCGGGCAAGAAAAAGGACGGAACGCATTAACGCATTCCGTCCAGTATATGGGCAGCATAGAGGGACAGCCGTTTATTGTCATTCAGGAAAGCTTCTTCCAGAAGGAAAAAGCTTTCCTTTTCTTTTACCCCTTTCCGGAAGGCCGGGGTGAAAAGATCCTCCTGTCCCGGCTTGAGATGCTGGGGCAGGAACTCGCCGCTTTTTCTCGTATAGCAGGTGGCGGGAGTAGCGGGCACCCGATGGGACTTATCCACATATACGGCCACTGATTTATGAATGGCATTGTCCTCCTCCGGAAGATAAGAGTAATTTTTATAATCCGGGTAAAAGAATTTCAGCTCGCCGGAAAGTACAGGTATTTTCAGCGTTCCCGTATTTTCGCTGCCGGAAAAATAACAGCCTCCTCCATGAAATGAGAGGGGGACAGGCAGCGCGGCGGGAAAAGTGAGCCGGACAAGGAGTTCTTTTTGTATGTTTCCCGCATAATCTGTACAAAGGTCCGTTTCCGCCCCGACAGCGGACGGGATGCTTTCAAAAAGCTCCGGATAGGAAAGGATGGGAACCACGGACAGCATGCCCCGGATGTCGTCCGCATTGTGAAGAAGGAGCACCTCCAGCAGGCGGTGATCCCGTTCCTGGCGATAGACCTTGTACAGTTCTATCAGCTGGCCGCCGGTAAAGGGATCCTCTCTGTTAAGGCCAAGATATTCCTCCAATGTTTTCTGCTTGCAGTTGGGCAGCTTGAGCAGATTTTTTAAGGGCGATATCTGTCGGTAGATGTCCGTCTGCTCCATTTGCGGGAAAGGGGAATCCAGGCCATATTTTTTGCATTTTGCCTGTACGAAGGGGACATCGAAGGTCGTCCCGTTAAAGTGCACCAGCTTCCGGTAAGGGGCGGCAAATTTCAGGAAAGCGTCCAGAATGGCTTCCTCCTCAGCCGTGTTTTCTGCAAACCATTGCTGCAGGGTCCACTTTTTATCCTGAAGAAACGCGGCGCCGATAAGATAAACGGAAGCGTTTTTGGGGGAGAGTCCGGTGGTTTCGATATCAAAAAAAAGGATACTTTCCGTGTCTCCCAGAAAATGCCGGATGGTTTCTCCGGCAGTTGTATGTATGTTCTTAATTCGTGTTTTCATACAATTAATATACCATATTTTTTGATTTTTATGTAGTAATTTGATGAAAATTAAGGTATGATTATGTTATGCCGTGCGTCCCGTGGTTTGCCGGCAGGAAGGTAACCGGCCCGTTTGAAAAGAACGGCTGCAGAGGAATACGGCGGATCCGGGGAAACACAGGAGGCGAGGGGGACCAAAGCGTGTTTGAAAAATGCGTTCCGGCTTTCGTCCTGTGCATACGCAATAATTAACAAGAAAAGAGGGATAGCTAAAATGGCTAAGGCGAAGTTAACATTTATGGGCGGCATCCATCCATACGACGGAAAAGACCTGTCCAAGGATAAGCCCATGAAAGCAGTTTTGCCAAAGGGAGATCTGGTGTATCCGTTGTCCCAGCATATCGGCGCGCCCGCCAGGCCAATCGTGGCAAAGGGGGACCATGTGCTGGCAGGGCAGAAGATAGCGGAAGCGGGGGGCTTCGTATCCGCATCGGTATTCTGTACCGTATCGGGAACGGTGAAGTCCATTGAACCGAGGCGTGTGGTCACCGGCGATAATGTGATGAGCATTGTGGTTGAGAATGATCAGCGGTATGAAGAGGTGGAATATCCTCCGGTGAAGCCCCTTGAGGAGCTGTCAGGAGAAGAGATCATCAATCTGGTGAAGGAAGCGGGCGTGGTCGGTATGGGCGGCGCAGGGTTCCCCACGCATGTAAAGCTTTCACCAAAGGAACCGGATAAAATAGAATATGTGATTGCCAACTGTGCCGAATGTGAACCTTATCTTACCTCGGATTACCGCAGGATGCTGGAGGAGCCTGATAAGCTCATCGGGGGCCTTCAGGTGATTCTGCGGCTTTTCCCAAATGCAAAGGGAGTGTTGGCGGTGGAGGACAATAAGCCGGACTGCATAAAGCTTTTGACTGAGATGACCAGCGACGAACCTAGGATTACGGTGAAGAAGCTGAAAACCAAGTACCCCCAGGGCTCCGAGCGCCAGCTTATTTTTGCAGTGACCGGGCGGGCCATCAATTCCTCCATGCTTCCTGCGGATGCAGGCTGTATCGTGGACAATGTGGATACCGTGGTCGCGGTCAACCGTGCGGTGAGGGAGGGTAAACCTCTGATGAACCGTATTGTTACCGTTACGGGGGATGCCATTGCCAATCCCCAGAATTTTATTGTCCGGATCGGAACGAATTATCATGAACTGATAGAAGAAGCGGGCGGCTTCTCCAAAGAACCGGAGAAGATTGTTTCGGGCGGCCCCATGATGGGCTTCGGCATTTTCGATCTGGATGTGCCCACAACGAAAACGGCGTCCGCACTGCTGTGTATGTCGAAGGATGAGGTGGGAGAGCCTTCGGCCTGCATCAACTGCGGAAGATGTGTGGAGGCCTGCCCTTCCAGGCTTGTGCCCACACTGCTTTCCACCTATTCGGAGCATTATGATATGGAAGCCTTTGAGAAGCATGACGGTATGGAATGCTGTGAATGCGGCTGCTGCAGCTATGTCTGCCC
Source organism: Eisenbergiella porci (assembly GCF_009696275.1). Taxonomy (GTDB): domain Bacteria; phylum Bacillota; class Clostridia; order Lachnospirales; family Lachnospiraceae; genus Eisenbergiella; species Eisenbergiella porci. The sequence continues at coordinate 105,945 of NZ_VUMI01000003.1, read as the reverse complement.
GGCCAAGCGCCAGCTTACCCAGGCGATTAAATCCATGCGTAAAATGGTACTGGCAGAGCGCAAGAAAACAAACGCTGCCAATAAAAAATAGGAGGAAAGAGCAATGAGCGACTTGATGAAGGTATCATCCAACCCGCATATCAGATCCAAAGACTCCACAGGCAGAATTATGCTTGCGGTCATTGCGGCACTGCTTCCCACCACGATCTTTGGCATCTGGAATTTCGGTATCCGCGCGCTGCTGATAGTTGCAGTGACCATCGCATCCACGGTACTGACAGAATTTTTATATGAAAAGATAACGAAAAAGAAGAACACCATCGGGGATCTGTCCGCTGTGGTGACGGGACTTCTGCTGGCGCTGAACCTGCCGGTGAGCGTGCCCTGGTGGATCGGCGTCATCGGCGGCGTATTTGCAATTCTCGTTGTGAAGATGCTGTTCGGCGGCCTGGGACAGAACTTTATGAACCCGGCTCTGGGAGCCAGATGCTTTCTGCTGATTTCCTTTGCCTCAATTATGACCAATTTTAACTGCGACGCCTACACAGGCGCTACGCCGCTTGCCGCAGTGAAAGCGGGAGAGAGCGTTAATGTTCTGGATATGGTAATCGGCAGGACTGGGGGAACCATCGGCGAAACCTCCATGCTGTGCATCGTTCTTGGCGCATGCCTGCTGATCTGGCTGGAAATCATCGATTTGAGAATTCCCGGTACATACATCGTAAGCTTTGTGGTTTTCATGATACTTTTCGGAGGGCATGGGCTTGACAGATACTATATTTCCGCACAGCTTTCCGGCGGCGGCCTGATGCTGGGCGCTTTCTTCATGGCGACCGATTATGTAACGCGGCCGGTGACCAAGAAGGGGCAGTATATTTACGGTATTCTGCTGGGTGTGCTCACCGGTATTTTCAGGGTTTTAAGCGCCAGCGCGGAGGGTGTTTCCTATGCGATTATCCTGGGGAACCTGCTGGTGCCCCTGATTGAGAGGTTTACTCTTCCCAAAGCTTTTGGTAAAGGAGGAGAACGGGCATGAAAAGTATGTTGAAGGATGCGGGAATTTTATTCCTGATTACATTGGTTTCCGGCCTGCTTCTGGGCCTTGTTTACCAGGTGACGAAGGATCCCATTGCGGTGCAGGAGGAGAAGGCCAGGATGGAAGCGCGCCAGGAGGTATTCCAGGACGCGGATTATTTTGAAGACGGGGAAGGCTTCTCTGAGGAAGCGGCGCAGGCGGTGCTGAATGAGGGCGGCTTCACCCAGGAGAGCATCAACGAATACTGCGCTGCCTATGACAAGGACGGCGGCCTTTTAGGATACGTGATTACGGTGACCAGCCATGAGGGCTACGGCGGAGACATCAGGTTCACCATCGGTGTGCGCATGGACAATACGCTCAACGGAATGTCCATTCTCTCCATTTCCGAGACTCCCGGCCTGGGCATGCAGGCGGAAGAGGTATTGAAGCCTCAGTTTGCAGGCAAAAAGGCGGAAAGCTACGTCTATACCAAGGACGGCGTTTCGGCAGACAACGAAATTGACGCTATTACCAGCGCCACAATCACGACCAATGCGGTCACAAACGGCGTAAACGCCGGACTGTATTATTTCCAGACGGAACTGAAAGGAGGCAGCGGCAATGAATAAGCCAACCGAACGTCTCTATAACGGAATTATAAAAGAAAATCCCACCTTTGTGCTGACCCTGGGCATGTGCCCCACACTGGCGGTCACCACATCGGCGATAAACGGGCTGGGCATGGGCCTTTCCACAATGGTGGTGCTGGCGCTGAGCAACCTGATGATATCGCTGTTTCGCAAAATTATACCTGATAAAGTGAGAATTCCCGCCTTTATCGTAATTGTGGCAAGCTTCGTTACCATGGTGGAGCTGCTTCTGCAGGCGTATGTGCCGTTTTTGTATGATGCGCTGGGCATTTATATCCCTTTGATCGTTGTTAACTGTATCATTCTGGGCCGTGCAGAAAGCTATGCTTCCAAGAACGGGCCGCTCCCTTCTTTATTTGACGGCATTGGAATGGGCCTGGGCTTTTCCCTAGCGCTCACCTGCATCGGTCTGGTGCGTGAGATCCTGGGCTCCGGCAAGTTTTTCGGCTTCGCCATTCTGGGAAGCAAGGCGCCGGAAATCTTCGGCTCCGATATTCTGCAGCATTACGTGCCCATCAATATTTTTGTTATGGCTCCCGGTGCATTCTTCGTTCTGGCGGCGCTGACGGCGATTCAGAATAAAGTGAAGATTAACGGGGAAAAGAAAGGCAAGGATATGTCCAAGATTCAGTCTGGCTGCAGCGAGGACTGCATGTCCTGCGGAGAATCCGGCTGTGCACGCCGTTTTTATGACGCGGATGCGGGAAAAAAGGAGGAGGGAAAATAAATGTTGGATCAGCTGCGAGAATTATTGCTTATATTAATCGGTTCCTCACTGGTGAGCAACGTGGTACTCAGCCAGTTCCTCGGTTTGTGCCCTTTCCTCGGCGTTTCCAAAAAGGTGGAAACCGCGGCCGGAATGGGGACTGCCGTTATCTTTGTAATTACGCTGTCCAGCGCGGTGGCGGGCGTCATCTATAAATTCGTCCTTACGCCGTTAAACATTACTTACCTGCAGACCATTGTTTTCATTCTGGTCATTGCGGCGCTGGTTCAGTTCGTGGAAATGTTTTTGAAAAAATATATGGTGTCTCTCTACAACGCGCTGGGTGTATACTTGCCCCTGATTACCACCAACTGTGCGGTTCTGGGTGTGGCGCTGACCAACGTCCAGAAGAACTACGGGATTCTGGCAGGGACGGTCAACGGCTTTGCAACGGCGCTTGGCTTCACGATCGCAATTATCATTCTGGCGGGAATCCGCGAGAAGATGGCGTATAATGACGTACCGGAATCCTTCAGGGGAATGCCTATCGTCCTGATTACTGCGGGACTTATGGCAATTGCCTTCTGCGGCTTTTCCGGCCTGTCGCTTAAATAGGAGGTGGAGTCGGTGAGTATTTCAGGTATTCTGATTGCTACGGCAATCGTAGGCGGTGTGGGGCTGTTTATCGGCCTTTTCCTCGGAGGGGCCGCCATACTTTTCAAGGTAGAGGTAAATGAAAAAGAAGAAGCGGTTCTTGCACAGCTGCCCGGAAATAACTGCGGCGGCTGCGGATATCCCGGCTGTGCGGGGCTGGCTGCGGCCATAGCGTCGGGCAAGGCCCCTGTCAACGCCTGCCCGGTAGGCGGCGCTGAGGTTGGGAAAAAGGTTGCTGAGATCATGGGTGTGGAAGCGGAGGAGGGAGAGCGCATGGTCGCTTTCGTTGCGTGCCGCGGAACCCGTGACAAGATTAAGGTGGATTACGATTATGTGGGCCTGCATGACTGCCGCATGCTTTCCTTTGTGCCAAACGGCGGCGCCAAGTCCTGTAATTTCGGCTGCCTTGGCTATGGAAGCTGCGTGGAGGTCTGCCCCTTTGACGCCATACATATTTTTAACGGTGTGGCGCAGGTGGACAGACAGGCCTGCAAGGCCTGCGGAAAATGTATCTCCGTATGTCCAAAGAATCTGATTGCGCTGATTCCCTATTCGGCAAAATATGCGGCGGCCTGCAGCTCCGGCGATAAAGGCCCCATTACGATGAAAGACTGCCGGGCCGGCTGTATCGGCTGCGGTATCTGTGAGAAGAACTGTCCTTCCGGCGCCATTAAGGTGGAGAATTTCAATGCCACCATTGACCAGAGCAAATGTACAGGCTGCGGCATCTGTGTGGAGAAGTGCCCGAAGAAGGTGATTGTCTGCTGCAGCGGGGAACAGACGCAGGAATAATTGTGAAGACGCCGGATGGCGGACTTCGCAGAACAGGAAAGAGGAGTAAAATAATGGAGAGTGTTACACTGGGAAAAACAGGCATCACCGTGAATAAAAACGGCTTTGGAGCGCTTCCCATCCAGCGTATCAGCGATGAGGAAGCGGTGTATCTGCTGCGTAAGGCTTATGAGAACGGAATTACTTTTTTTGATACGGCCCGTGCCTATTCGGACAGCGAACATAAGCTGGGGCTGGCGTTTCAGGGAATGTGGGATAAGGTGTATGTGGCATCTAAAACCGCGGCGGTAACCCCGGAGGATTTTTGGAAGGATCTGCAGACCTCCCTTACTACGCTGGGAAGGGATTATCTGGATCTGTATCAGTTCCACAATCCGTCCTTCTGCCCCAAACCGGGTGACGGGAGCGGCCTCTATGAATGCATGCTGGAAGCGAAGGAACAAGGGAAAATCAGGCATATCGGCATTACCAACCACCGTCTGGCAGTGGCGGAGGAAGCCATAGACAGCGGCCTGTATGAGACCCTGCAGTTCCCGTTCAGCTATCTGTCCGCGCAGCAGGAGCTGGATTTGGTAGAAAAATGCAGGAAGACGAATATGGGCTTTATCGCCATGAAGGCGCTTTCCGGCGGCCTGATTAATAATTCCGCCGCCGCATATGCCTATCTTGCCCAATTTGCCCATGTGCTTCCCATCTGGGGGGTACAGAGGGAAAGCGAGCTGGATGAATTCCTCAGTTATGTGGAGAATCCTCCGGCGCTCACCGAAGAACTGGAAGCGGTCATCAGCCATGACAGACAGGAGCTTCAGGGTGAGTTCTGCCGCGGCTGCGGCTATTGCATGCCCTGTCCGGCAGGCATTGAAATCAATAACTGTGCGAGGATGTCCCTGATGATAAGAAGAGCGCCCTCCGCAGCCCAGCTGACGCCTGAAATGCAGGAAAAGATGCTGCAGATTGAAAACTGTCTGCACTGCGGGAAGTGTAAGAGCAAATGTCCGTACAATCTGGACACTCCTGCGCTGCTGGAACGCAACCTGAAGGATTATAAGGAAATTCTGGCGGGGAAGGCCATTTAGCGGCTGGCAGCAGTTAGAGAAAAATGTAACTGCGAAGGTACTGAACAATTACAAAAATAAAGGCGGAATAAAGCTGCCGCAAATCCGGAGGACCAAAGTCCGATGCCGGATCTGCGGCAGTTTTTAATTTGTTTTGGTCTGCATTTTATTAAGCGTTTTATCCTGCATTTGCTAAATGCCTCTTCCTGAATTACCAATAATTTCCAATGCAATTTCGCTAGTTCTATTTTACAATATTGAAAACGGTACACCCAATATATCTTTACGAAGCAGGCTGTCAAATTTATGGAGGAAGCCAAAAATGGATAAGAATAAAGCATTGGAACTGATATTAGCAAATGCCTGTTGTACACTGGAGGACAGCTGTCGATTATGTCCGTATTATGCGGATCCGCCGTCAAAAGAATGTGAGAACTTTTCCATGGAGGATCTGAGGAAAGCGGTGGAAGTGATTCAAGCACATAAGAAAAAATAACCTGTAACTGAAAAGCCGGCAGTCTGCTTCCCTGCTAAGAAAGTATTAAGTTTTCCCATTACATATTGACCGTTTGAGTTCCTTTTCCTATAATTTACTCACACTTCCGGATGCTTTTCGTCATATTTTGCGAAAGGCGGCATTACAATAGTATTAGAAGATGAAACCGGCCTGCAGCGGCCGGATGCCGGATCTCTGCCGGGGGTGGCATGGACAGAAAATTGCAGGCACAAGATGTAAAAACGTCCTGCAGAAGGAGAGGCAGAACATGGAGGAAGAATCCGATACAGGACAAATCAGTACAGAGAAAGACAATTCCGTAAAAACAGCAAAAGCACCGGAGATGCATAACCTGCGCAGCAGAAAAAAGGGCAGGCTATGTTTTTTTATGTCTTTTTGCAGGAAAACGGCAGGCTACATAAAAGGCCAGCCGCCGGGCAGAATCATTGCCATGGGCTTTGCGCTGGTGATTCTGGCGGGCGCGTTGCTTCTGAAGCTTCCGGTATCCGTCAGGGAAGGGGCAAATGTCAGCTTTATTGATGCACTTTTTACCTCTACCAGCGCGGTATGTGTTACCGGCCTGATTGCCGTGGACACAGCGGATCATTTTACGGTTTTCGGAAGGACGGTGGTGGCGTTGCTGATTCAGATTGGCGGCCTTGGAGTCACCTCCGTAGGGGTGGGCTTTATCCTTATGGCAGGCAAGCGGATTGGCCTGAAGGGCAGAAAGCTGGTCAGGGAAGCGATGAATGTGGACACATCAAAGGGAATGGTGCGGCTGGTAAAGAATGTGCTTCTCATGACACTTTGCTTTGAGGGCGCAGGAGCGGTTCTGAGCTTTCTCGTATTTATCCGCGACTATCCGCCGTTGGAAGCACTGGGGATCAGTCTGTTTCATTCTGTAGCTGCCTTTAATAATTCCGGCTTCGATATATTGGGCGGGCTGCAAAACATGATTCCTTATCAGAGCAATGTGCTGCTGAACCTGACCACGAGCGGACTTATTATTTTTGGTGGGCTGGGATTCCTGGTAATTCTGGATGTGCTCAGGAGCCGTTCCTTTAAAAAGCTGTGCCTGCATTCCAAAATTGTAATCGTAATGAGCATTTTTTTGATTGCGGCGGGAACGTTGTCACTGAAGGCTACGGAAAATATTACATGGCTGGGCGCTTTTTTCCAAAGCGTATCCGCAAGGACGGCCGGCTTTTCCAGCTATCCAATCGGAAGCTTTACCGATGCGGGACTTTTTACCCTGATCATTCTGATGTTTATCGGGGCATCGCCCGGATCAACGGGCGGCGGCATTAAGACAAGTACGTTTTTTGTTTTAATACAGGCGGCCAGAAGCGCGGCGACCAATCAGTATGCCGGCGCTTTTAAACGTAAAATACCGGCCGATGTGATTTCAAAGGCTTTTATTATTACTTTTTTATCCGCTATTGTTGTGGGCACAGGAACCTTTATCATGTGCCTGCTGGAACCTGAATATACGTTTCTCCAGCTGGCGTTTGAAGTGACCTCCGCATTTGGGACCGTCGGCCTGTCAACAGGAATAACGCCGGATCTGGGAATAGCCGGGAAGCTGGTAATAATTCTTATCATGTTTATCGGAAGGCTGGGGCCGCTGACCATCGCATCCCTGTGGACATTCAAACCTACGGCAAACGCCAGATTCACGGAAGAAGGCATTGCCATCGGATAACGTAAAAACGGCTTTATGCAATGAATGACGCCGCAGCGGCGGCGGGACAGAAAGGATGAAAATAATGAATAAGAAAAAAAGCACGGAAAATACGGTTTCTTATGGGGTAATAGGCCTGGGCAGGTTTGGTTCCGCACTTGCCAGGAGACTGGCGGAAGCAGGGGAAGAAGTGATCGTGGTGGACTGCAGTGAAAGCAAGGTGAAGGAGCTGCGCCAGTACACGGAAAACGCCTATGTGGCGGATGAACTGAGCAAAGAGGTCCTGGAAGAAATCGGGATCCAGAACTGTGATACCGTGATCGTGGGAATCGGTGAAAAAATAGACACCTGCATACTCACCACGCTGAATGTGGTGAATCTGGGCGTACCGCGGGTGATTGCCAAGGCGATCAGTTCAGATCAGGGCGAGGTACTGGAAAAAATAGGGGCGGAGGTCGTTTACCCGGAACGTGACATGGCCCTCCGGCTGGCAAGGAGGCTGCTGACCGGAAGCGTGCTTGATAATATATCCCTGAACAATAACGTGGAGATCGCAGAGGTGCGCCTGACGGAAAAATCTGCGGGACGCAGTATATTGGAAATGGATTTGCGGCGAAGCTTTGGTTTAAATATCATTGCTTTGGAGCATAATGGAAAAACAGACACGGAAGTCGATCCCGCTTACATTTTCAAAGGGGATGAAATATTGGTGGTCATTGGAAAAAAAGAAAATATCACGCGGTTTGAAAAAGAAAAATAGATTGGAGGAACAGAATGCAGGGTAGCCAGGAAAATATGATAACTACGGTGATTAAGGGGATTTGTGTGGGAGGGACCATGCTTGTGCCCGGCTGCAGCGGCGGAAGCATGGCGATGATTCTGGGGATTTATGACAGGCTGGTTTCATCGGTCAGCTCCTTTATGAAGCATAAAAAGGAAAGTCTCTGCTTTCTTGCCCTCTTTTGCGTCGGCGGCGGGATGGGGATGGTCCTTTTCGCAAAACCTCTCCTGAGCCTGATGGAACGGTTTGAGATGCCTATGCTTTATTTTTTTATAGGAGCCGTGGGAGGCAGCGTTCCCATGATACTGAAAAAAGCGCAGTGGGAACGGAAAGGGTTGGGGAAAATCCTGTTTTTTCTGTTGGGAGCCGGCGTGGTGGGGCTGTTTGCCCTGTTGCCGTCTGACACGTTTCAGGCGGATATGAATGCAGGTCTTACTTCCTATCTGATGCTCATACTTGCCGGCGTCATTGCGGCGGTGGCCCTTGTCCTTCCGGGCATCAGCGTTTCCTACATGCTGCTACTGATGGGAATGTATGACACGGTCATGAAAGCGATCACGCAGCTGCATCTGCCGTACCTGATTCCGGTAGGGCTGGGGCTGGCCATTGGGGTTATCGTTTCCACCAGGCTGCTTGAAAGCGCCATGGCAAGATTCCCGGGACCTGCTTATCTTTGTATTCTCGGCTTCATGGCGGCCTCTATGGCACAGGTGTTTCCCGGCCTGCCGGGAGGAAGGGAATGGCTGACCTGCCTTCTGATGCTGGCGGCAGGCTTTTTAATTATTTATTTCATTTCGGAAAAGGAAATCAGGGGTTCTGTGCAGACTGCTTCCCGCTGAGGCCGCTGCTGTAATGCAGCTTGTAATCCTCCGTAATAAAAACAGCTTCCGTATCAGGAAGGGATTCTATCAGCGCCATTCCTTCCTCCGGCCCCAGGACAAAGGCAGTGGTGCTAAGCGCGTCGCCCTCCATGGAAGAGGAGGACAGGATGGTGACGCCCAGCAGCCCGTTTTCCACAGGATAGCCGGTAAAGGGATCCAGAAGATGATGGTAGCGTTTACCGTCCTTTTCAAAATACCTTTCATAAACACCGGAGGAAACCAGGGAGCGATCTGAGAGGGAAAGGGTGGTCAGCGCTGTATTCTGCGTATCGAAGGGTTTGCGCACGCCGATTTCAAAGGGAGAGCCGTCCGGTTTGCTGCCTACGGCCAGAATGTTGCCGCCAAGATTGATCAGGGCGCTTTCCACCCCTTTTTCCAGCAGACTTTCCTTTAAGCGATCCGCGATAAATCCCTTTGCAATGAACCCCAGATCCACCTGGGTCTGCGGATCGGTTAACGTGACTGTATTTCCGTCGATGCGGATATTTTTATAATTAATATGAGGAAGAAGAGCCTGGATATCGGCAGCCGCCGGTATCTTTTTTTGTGCGTTTTTGTCCGCGGCCTGACCGGTAAAATCCCACAAATCCATCAGAGGGGCAACGGTGGGATCGATTCTGCCTCCGCTTAATTCGGCATATTTGCAGGCCTGTCCCAGAAGGTAAGCCGTATCCTCAGATACCGTGACGGGAACGCCGCCGCTGTGGTTAAGGCGGTAGATATCGCTGCCCTGAAGCGTTTGGCTCAGCTTTTTTTCATAATCATCACACAGCAGCAGGCAGTCCTTAAGTACCCGGGCATCTTTGCTTCGGTAAACCGTTATCGTAATGACCGTATTGAAATAAAAACCGGATTCTGAATAAGGAACGTTTTCCCGGCCGCATCCGTTTAAGAAAGCGCCTGAAAGCAGAAAAGCAAGTAAAAGAGCAAAAGTTATTTTATTATGACGAAATATGCGATGCTTCATGAAGAACCTCTTTTTCTTCCGGAATAATTAATGGATGTCCCGGAAATGCCGTAAATACGGCTTTTTCTTTATGCCGATCATTATAACATGTTTTCCTAGGCGGGACAAATCCTTTCCGGGTTTGAAAACTTGTCTTAAAAGAGATATATTTTGCGTACCTGCTGTATAAAATATGAATATAGTATTGAATAAGTATTACAAAATGATTACGTTTCAGGCTAAAACAGCAGAAAGGTATGGTGTATTCATAGATGCAGTATAAAAAATACGGGCTTGTTTTATTATTGTCCAATTTGCTTGTGGTTACAGCGTGGCTGTGTGTGCGCGGTGTGGAGATAAATACTATTGCCTCAAGGCAGGCCTTCAGGGCGTCTGTTATGGAAGATATCGCCGACTTTCAGGAGACAAGCGTCAGTACTGTGGTGCAGGCGGCTTCCTCGGATCAGCGGGTTATCCACTGCGGCGTTCTGGAGAAAAAGCCGGTTTACCAGTTAAACGATGCGGATTATGAAGCACTTTTGAAAATTGTGGAGGCGGAGGCCGGCGGTGAGGATGAGAACGGCAAGCTTCTTGTTGCCAACGTTGTTTTAAACAGGGTTAACAGCAATATTTTCCCCGACACGGTGACCGGAGTGGTCTATCAGAAGGAGTTCGGTGTCTGCCAGTTTTCTCCGGTCAGCGACGGCAGAATCAACAGGGTGAGGGTGAGCGAGGAAACCCGGCGTGCCGTGGAACGAGCTGTTTACGGGGAAGATATCTCCCAGGGCGCATTGTATTTTGTCGCACGGCGTGCTGTGGCGCCGGATCGGATGCAGTGGTTTGATAATCACCTGACATGGCTGTTTGCTTATGGCGGGCATGAATTTTTTGGAAGCTGAGACGGAAATTGGGATGTAATGGACTGCGGCCGAAAAATATAAGGTTTTTCTAAAAAAATAAGATAAATATTTCCTTTTAAATTGAAATCGTATATAATTATAACCGTTATGTATGCCGTTTGAGGTCAAAAAAGTGCCATTGGAGGACAAAGGAATCTTTTTCCAGAATAAGCAGGTATAATGAATGTGAAACCAGATAGGGGGGCAGAGGATTTGTTGAAAATAGCTTTGGTTGATGACAATACCGACTTTCTTCTGCTTCTGCGTAAAAAAGTGCATACGTTCTTTGATGGCAAAAATGTTTTGTGCGAAGTCAGACTTTTCCCTAACCCGGAGGTTTTTTATTTTGATCTAGAAGAAGGATTTCAATATGATATCTGTTTTCTGGACATCGAAATGCCACAAATGAACGGCCTGGAACTTGCGCGAAAAATCCGGGAAACTGCACAGGCTACGTATCTGATTTTCATTACCTCATATCTACAATATGCCGTGGAAGGGTATGAGGTAAAAGCTTTTTCCTATATCCCAAAGAATCTCCTGGAAGAGAAGCTTGAGGCAACTCTTCTGGAGATTTTGGGGGAAATGCAGAAGAAAATAGAAAAATATTATTTTGTTGAAACTAATTCCCGTTTTGAACGGATAGAATATCAAGAAATTATATATGTTTACAAAAATAATAAAAATGCAGTTTTCGTCTTAATTGACAGGGAAGTTCCGGTACGCAAGTCACTCCAGGAGGTCTACATACAGCTGGATTCCAGCGAGTTCCTTTGTGTGGAGCGAGGTTATATCGTTAATATCAAGCATATTGTAAAGCTCGAAAATAAAGAGATTACGCTCAGAAACGGAAAGCGGCTTCAGATTGGCAGAACACATATGAAAGAGGTAAAAGAGGCTATCCATTATTTTTGGAGGGATAGGATGTGATTTGGCTGAGAGTTGCGCAGGGTGTGCTTTGTGCTGTAGAGATTTGCGGACTATATTATTTACTTCAGGTGTTCTTTGATAAGAGGAGCGATAAAGCCTGGAGTAATATTTTGTGGTTTTTGTCGGGAGTTTTACTTTGGGGGCTGACGGTATATCATCGGGAAACAGTAGCTATGTATTCTCGATTTTATATGTTTTTGTGTATTACATTGTTTGTACTTGTAAGTATATCTTTTTATAGAGTTAAATTTATTAAAGCCTTATTAATTTCTTCGTTATATTTTGTTATTCTCTACTTTCTTGATCTTTTGTTTAGTTATACAGGACAATATTTTTTTATAAGCATTGATTTTATAAATTGTGTTCAGAATGAATTATGCTGGAAAAGAATTTTGACAATGTCAATTGGTAGAGCAATACTTTATATTGGATTAATCGGGATAATAAAAAAGAAAAAATTGATAGGACAAACATTTGATAAATATCAGTTAATGTTTTGGGGATTTGTTTCAGTTGTTTATATAGGATTATATTTTTGTGAAAGAATTTATTATGTACCATATCGTTTAAAAGGGAGTACAGATTTCTATTTTATATTGTTTCCGAGTTTGTTAATTCTTTTCTTTATTATAATAGTTATTTATATTATGTATATTGAAAAGAAAAATGAAATACACTTGGTGAATAGCCAAAATAATTTGATAGAGAAAAATTATCAGGAAATGTTTTTATTATATCAAAAGCGAGAACGTGTCTTTCATGATATGAAGAACCATTTAGCTGTATTATCGATGTTGATTGCAGAAAGGGATTTAGATAGAGCGGAAAGCTATATAGGTAAGGTGACAGAACCAATTCTAAAGTTAGAACATAAAAAATATACTGGGAATAGAATAGTTGATATCATATTAGCTGATAAAATTGAAAAAGCTGAGAATAATGATATTGATTTTATGGTAAAAACTGGTATAATTTCAGAAGGAAGGATACAGGACATTGACTGGTGCTCTATATTGTCTAATCTTCTTGATAATGCAATTGAAGCATGTTTGAAACTGAAAGAATCGGAACGTTGGATTAAAATTAATATAAATCAGAATGAATGTGCAACAATTATTAATATATCAAATACATTTGATGGTAAGATTCAGCGAGATAATGGTTGGTTAAAAAGTAGCAAAAATAATGAGTACATGCATGGTCTTGGAATAAAAAGTGTGCAGAATTCGGTGGAAAAATACAATGGTATTTTGGAATATAGGGCTGAAATGAAAATATTTAAAATAAATATTTCATTATTTTATTAAGGAGGAAAACAAATATGGAAATGAAGAGAGAAGACTTTATGTCTTGTGCAGGAGATGTTACCTTTGAGATGAAGGAGATTCAAAAAGAAGATATCAATGAGGTGCAGGCACCTGATATTACAGCTTCAACTCAGTTTTTTACAATTTTTTGTTGTTAAAAAGCAAAAAGCAAGATGTTTTGGCATCTTGCTTTTTTATATACTTCAGTGAATTTAAAAAAGTATATGGGTAAGGAAAATGCTATGCAAGATAATATATTTCTTTTGATAAATTATGAGACGGTTTTGTCTGTAGAAGAAATCAACCAATCCAAGTCCCACACTTTCGGAACCTTCTATCTCCCTTTCCTGGCCGCTGCCAAACAAGAATATCTCCAGGCTCTATCCTTTCATACCCGTTCGGAAAATCCAGGCACTCTTTTCTGTCCGGGAATGCCCGAGCTAATCCTATCCCGTCTCCACGCCGTCTGCGTCCGCACCCTTATAGTAGAAATGAGCATGTACAAAGCCGTCGGAAAGCTGGAAGGAGGCAGCAGCAGTGAAGAATATCAGTTTTTTAACGAACAGATTCTTGGCAGAAAGGAACTGCGGGAAGAGCTTTTTGAAGTATATCCCCTTCTGGCGGAAAATATCAGAAGGACCATCAGCCAATCTGCGGATTTTCTAAGCGAAATGCGAAACCGTCTGGAAGTGGATCGGAAGGAAATCGAAAAAAACATACTTCACGGCAGAACCATGGGAAATATCACAGGGATTCAAGACATGGCGGCGGATTGCCACAGTAATGGGAAATGTGTGTTGAAAATAGAAACGGATCAGGGAGATACCTTCCTGTATAAACCACGCAATGCCAAAACGGAAAAGGCATTTCTCAATCTGCTGAATTATTTTTATGAAGGAATACAGCTGGAAGGTTATACCTATGGCATGGTCCTTCGTGAGGAATATGCCTGGATTGAATGGGTTTCCCCACAGGAGTGTACGCAGCCGTCTCAGACAGAACGGTATTTCAGACGTCTGGGCGTTTGTGTTTTTCTAAGCTTTTTACTGGGGACGGGAGATCTGCACTATGAGAACATGATAGCTCATGGAGAATATCCGGTTCCTGTAGATACGGAGGTGCTTTGCACAACGGCCGGAGGGGAAAAGGAGCCCGCAGAGAATTATTCCGTAGAAAGTTATTCCGTACTGTACAGCGGAATCCTTCCTGACCCGGCGAGGCAGACGCATGTAAATGTGCTGAATGCGGGGGAAGGTCAAAAAGCGGCAATAAAAGTGGCCAGGGTGATCAATGACAAAACCTCCGATATGAAAATTTCATATGAAAATCCACAGATGCCCGCAGGAAAAAATCAGGTGGTGCTGAGTGGAAACAAAGTATCCCCGACTGCCTATAAATCTGTCATTATATCAGGATTTCGGGAAGCCGGCCTGATGTTTTTGAAAGATAAAAACAAAGTGATTCAGAAAATTATGGAGGAAATCCGGGACTGCAGAGTCCGTGTGCTCCTGGACAATACGCAGAGGTATGCCACTCTTTTATCCGGCGGCAGCCATCCCATGGTTTTGCAAAAGGAAGAGAACCGGAGGAAGCTTTTCGAGAACCTGTATGCAGGAAAGACGGCGCTGACCGGGGCGGAAAAGAAGGCAGTGGAATATGGGATCCGGGATTTGCAGGAGGGCGATATTCCTTATTATTTTACAAGGCCTGACAACTGCGCCCTTTTTGCCTCAGGAGGAGAGGAATTGCCGGACTATTTTCCCCTGTCCTTCATCGATTGTCTTAAAAATAGAGCGGACAGGCTGTGCAGGGAAGAGCTTGTCAGGCAGGAACAAATCATCGGGCTGTCGATGGATTTGTCAGGCTATGACAAAACGGACTTCATCAATTCTTATGTCTCCCTCCCGGTGCAGATAGCGCCTGGCAGGGACAGGGAGCGAAGGTTTTATGAAAAAGCATTGGAAATAGCGGAGCAGATTGGGCAGGCTGCCCTATGGGACGAAAAAAGAGAGCATGTGAACTGGATAGAACCGGTTCTGGCAGGTGTGAAGGAAGAAGGAATCCGGCTTTCGCAGGGGGATTATTATCTCTATAACGGAACCGCAGGAATTGCCGTATTTCTTCATGCGGTTAATAAAGCATGCGGAAAACAGGAAGAACTGTGCCGGGCGGTGCGAAATACTCTTTTTCATTATACAAACCGCTGCATGGAGGACAGAAGGAACCTGGCGTCGGAGAGTACGGGCGCTTTCTGCGGAGAAGCTTCCATATGTTATGCATATCAGGCAATGTATCGGATAACAGGAGAAATGGTTTTTCTGGAATATGCTGAAAAACACAGCCAGTTGCTGCCGGAGCTGATAGAGAAGGATACCGTTTACGATCTGGTATATGGAAATGCCGGAGCGGTCCTGGTTCTGTGCGGTATGTATGAGATTACCTCTTCGGAAGCGTATCTGCGGCTTGCCCGCAGGGCTGCGGATATCCTCACTGCCAATGTCCAAAAGCGGGAAAAAGGGAGCGGCTGGCCTAACCGGGCATCCCAGGCTGCGCTGGCCGGAATGTCCCACGGCGGCAGCGGTTTTCTGCCGGGGCTGGCAAAACTTGACTATCTGTTGAAAAGTACGGAATATGAACCTGTCTTGTCGGAAGCTCTCGCCTATGAACGCAGCCTTTACAGTGAAAAATGGCATAACTGGGCGGATCTGCGTCAGGAAGAGGGCGAAGGGCGCTGGCAGGCGGCAGCCTGGTGTCATGGCTTCGGCGGTATTGCCGCGGCAAGGCTTGCCTGTCTGCCCTACGTGGACGGGAAGCTGAAGGAAGTGATGGAAGAGGACTTGCGACTGGCGGAGCATGGCTTTCTGGCGCTTCGAAGAAGAGAAGGGATGTGTTTATGCCATGGAAATATGGGAATGCTTCTCCTTCTTGAGCGCTATGGGAAAACGTTTCCGTCAGAACAGCTTGCGCAGGTGAAGAATGCTCTTTGCGGAGCAGCTTTGGAGGAACTGGAGAAGGGGCGTCTTATGCCTCAGGAAAAATACGCCAGGGGCTTAATGAGCGGCATGTCCGGCATTGGCTATGCCTGCCTGAAGCTGGCCGGATTTACAACGCTTCCGGATATTCTGGTGTGTGGAATCTGAATCGTGAAAAACAAAACCGGGAAAATGTCTTCCTGGGAAAAACAAAAGTGTGTCCGAAACGGATTGCATCAGGAAAGAATGTATGTTATACTGATGAACTGACAGGGGAACGGCACGATGGAAACCTGTCCGGATGTATACAGGAAATGCACAGGCTGTAAATCATATGAGAAAGTGAGCCTGCCTCGGCAGGCGGTGAGGAGATTGTGAAATGGAAATCTTATACAGGAGTACCAGAAGTAACACGTCAGTAAGCGCTTCCCAGGCAATTCTGAAGGGACTTTCAGAGGACGGGGGCCTTTTCGTACCGGAGAGAATCCCCCAATTGGATAAGACGCTGGAAGAACTGGGCAGTATGACTTACGGAGAAGTGGCTTATGAGGTTATGAAGCTTTTTCTCACTGATTTTACGGAGGAAGAGCTGAAGAAGT
Organism: Eisenbergiella porci; assembly: GCF_009696275.1. Taxonomy (GTDB): domain Bacteria; phylum Bacillota; class Clostridia; order Lachnospirales; family Lachnospiraceae; genus Eisenbergiella; species Eisenbergiella porci. The sequence goes on along the minus strand of NZ_VUMI01000003.1, from coordinate 89,578 downwards.
GTATTGCCAATGCCTATGACAGCAAATTTGACACGGAAGTGATTGCACCCATGGCGGAAGCGGACGGCGCTTATTTTCTGGAGCTTTTTCATGGAAAAACCATTGCTTTTAAGGACATGGCGCTATCCATCCTTCCTCATCTGATGATTACGGCGGCAGCGAAGAATAAAGCGGATAAGGAAATTGTCATTCTTACGGCAACCTCCGGGGATACCGGGAAGGCGGCCCTGGCGGGCTTTGCGGATGTGCCGGGAACGAAAATTATTGTTTTTTACCCCAAGAACGGCGTCAGCCCGATCCAGGAGAAGCAGATGGTTACCCAGAAAGGGGCCAATACCCATGTGGTGGGTATCCACGGCAATTTTGATGATGCCCAGACCGGTGTAAAGAAGCTTTTTTCCGACAAAGAACTGGAAAAAGAGATGGCGGCGGGAGGATATCAGTTTTCCTCCGCGAACTCCATTAACATAGGACGCCTGGTTCCCCAGATTGTTTATTACGTATATGCTTATGTGCAGCTGCTGGCGGAAGGCAAGCTTGCAAAGGGTGAGAAAATCAACGTGACGGTTCCCACCGGTAATTTCGGCAATATTCTGGCGGCGTTTTATGCGAAGAATATGGGGCTTCCCATCAATAAGCTGATTTGCGCCTCCAATGAGAACAAGGTGCTTTACGATTTCTTTTCCACAGGGGAATACGATCGCAACCGTGAATTCGTGCTGACCAGTTCTCCTTCCATGGATATTCTGATCTCCAGTAATCTGGAGCGCCTGATATATCGCATTGCCGGAAATGATCCGGAAAAGACGGCAGATTTGATGAAAGCGCTGGGCGGTGACGGAAAATATGAAATCACTCCGGAAATGAAAGCGCAGCTGGGTGATTTTTATGGCAATTATGCAAAAGAGGAGGAAGCCTTCGCAAAGATCAGGGCTCTTTATGAGGATACGGGCTATGTGATTGATACCCATACCGCAGTGGCGGCAGCTGTTTATGACAAGTATAAAGAAGCGACAGGGGATAAGGATACCGTAACGGTCATCGCTTCCACTGCCAGTCCCTTCAAATTTACAAGAAGCGTGCTGCAGGCCATTGCTCCCAAATATGCGTATGCTTCCTGGGGAGATTTTGAGCTGGTTGACGAGCTGGCCCGCATTGCCAATGTGGAGATCCCTGCGGCAATCGAAGAGATCCGGACAGCTCCTGTACTGCATGATACCGTATGTGAAAAAGACGGCATGAAGGATGTTGTAAAGAGCTTCCTCGGGCTAAAGAAATAATAAAATATAGAAATAATAAAATATAAAGAAATAATAAAAACCGTGCGGCTCTTACCGGAACTGAACGGTTTTTTATTGCACAAAAAAACAGGCCGGCGTTGTGTGCCGGCCTGTTTATCATTTTCTGTCCCTGAGACTGATATAATCTTTGTCCGTACAAATGGTTTTGTAAGCGGGACGGATGATTTTGCCGTTGTTGGCAAGCTCTTCCATGCGGTGTGCGCTCCAGCCCACCATACGTGCGATGGCGAATATCGGAGTATACAGCTCAGTGGGAAGGCCGAGCATGTTGTAAACGTAGCCGGAATAGAAGTCTACGTTTACGCTGACGCCCTTGTACATCTGTCTTTCCCCGGAAATAACGCTGGGGGCGAGCTTTTCCACCAGATTGTAAAGTTCAAATTCCTTATGAAGCCCTTTTTCTTCCGAAAGCTTTTCCACGAACGTCTTCAGAATAACAGCTCTCGGATCCGATTTGGAATAGACCGCATGGCCAACGCCGTAGATCAGTCCTGCATGGTCGAATGCGTCCTTGCTCAGCAGGCGTTCCAGATAACGGGAAACCTCTTCTTCGTCCGCCCAGTCCTTTACTTCCTTCTTCATATCCTCGAACATCTGCATTACCTTGATGTTCGCACCACCGTGACGGGGACCCTTCAGGGAGCCGATGGCAGCAGCCATTACGGAATAGGTATCCGTCAGAGAGGAGGTTACAACATGGGTTGTAAAGGAGGAGTTATTGCCGCCGCCGTGCTCCATGTGCAGAATCATACAGATATCCAGGATTCTGGCTTCCAGTGGGGTATAAGAGCTGTCGGGACGCAGGATATGGAGGATATTTTCCGCCATGGAGCCTTCGGTCATCGGCTGATGGATGAAGAGACTGTTGCCGTCATGATAATGGCTGTAAGCCTGGTATCCGTAAATGGATAGCATCGGGCAGAGACTGATAAGCTGTAAGCACTGTCTGAGTACATTGGGAAGGGAAACATCATCCGCCCTGTCATCATATGAGTAGAGCGTCAGGATGCTTCTGGCAAGCGTGTTCATCATATCCTTGCTGGGGGCCTTCATAATGATGTCCCTCACAAAGCTTGTGGGGAGGCTTCTGTAATAAATAAGCAGCTTTTCAAATTCGGCAAGCTCTTCCCTGGTGGGCAGCTTGTTGAAAAGCAGAAGAAATGTAACCTCTTCAAAACCAAATCTGTTATCCTTATGGAAACCTTCAACTAGATCGTTAACCTCATAGCCTCTGTAAAAAAGGTGACCGTCGCAGGGGACCGATTTACCATCCGCCATCTTTGTAGCGCGTACATCGGAAATATTCGTTAGTCCGGCAAGCACACCTTTTCCGTTCAGATCACGAAGTCCTCTTTTGACATCGTATTTGGTGTAAAGCTCGGTATCGATGACACCTGCTTCTTTGCTTAATTCAGCCAACCGTACGATTTCGGAAGTAACATCAGAATAGCTGTTGTGCTCTTCCATTCAATCAACCACCTTTCCTCATAATATTATTGTCTGCTTTGCTTTTCATCCGGCCATTTTTAGTTTGACACGTTAAAAAAGAAAAGTAGATAATTAACATAATAACATGGATGAGAATTTGAAACAAGAAAAAATGTATTTATTTAGAAACATTTAACATTTCGTTCACGATTCGGGATGGCTTTTTTGTGCGTATTGTATTACAATATTAAGCGGTATCGTGGTATTGTCCGGTTTTTCCCAGGAAGGACTTTTGTTATGGACTTCCGGCGGTCATTATGAAAGGGGCATCCCGGGGAGAACCGGACGATACCGCAGTAGCACTAATATAGGAAGGAAGGTGTTGAAGAAAATGGATAAAAAAGAAATATTAGGACATATTGACCACACCCTTTTAAAACCCTATGCCGTATGGGAGGACATTGAAAAGCTGTGCCGGGAAGCGGTGGAATATGGAACGGCATCCGTATGCATTCCTCCCTGCTATGTGAGCAGGGCGCATGATAAGTTCGAAACGCTTAATATCTGCACGGTAGTCGGTTTCCCTCTGGGTTACAGCGTGACCGCAGCGAAGGCGGCGGAAGTGGAACAGGCGGTCAGAGACGGCGCCAACGAAATAGATATGGTAGTGAATATCAGCGATGTTAAGAATCATCAGTACGGCAAGGTGGAAGCGGAAATCCGCATGCTGAAGGAAGCCTGCCAGGGCCGTGTGCTGAAGGTGATTATAGAAACCTGCTTCCTGACGGAGGAAGAGAAAATTGCCATGTGCCAGGCGGTTACCAAGGCCGGGGCGGATTATATCAAGACCTCCACAGGCTTTGGCACGGGAGGGGCTGCTCTGGAGGATGTTAAGCTTTTCAAAGAGCATATCGGCCCCGGCGTAAAAATCAAGGCGGCCGGCGGCGTGAAAACCAGAGAGGATCTGGAGATGTTTCTGGAGGCGGGCTGCGACAGAATCGGAACCTCCTCCGCAGTGGGGCTTCTAAAGGGGGAGACCGCAAAGGATAATTGATGCCGTCAGGCAGTGGATTTATCAGACAGAGGATTTATCAGACAGCCAACAATACCGGGCCAGGTGCCCGGCAGGAAAAAGGAGAAAAGGTTATGAATCAGGTAATACAGGAGCGTATTACTGCGCTCAGGAAGGTGATGGAAAGGGAAGGCGTGGACTATTACATGGTGCCTACGGCCGACTTCCATAATTCCGAATATGTGGATCAGTATTTTAAAATGAGAGAATATCTTTCCGGCTTCACAGGCTCTAACGGGACCCTAGTGGTCAGCGCCGGGGAAGCGGGACTGTGGACGGACGGACGCTATTTTATCCAGGCGGAGAACGAACTGAAGGGAACAGGCATCCGGCTGTTCCGGATGCTGGACGAGGGCGTGCCCACCATTCAGGAATATCTGCAGGCGAATATGAAGGAAGGCCAGACGCTGGGCTTTGACGGCAGAGTAGTGGATACCGCTTTCGGCTGCAGGCTGGAGAAGGCGCTTTCTGATAAGAAAATTATTTTTGCATATGATAAGGATCTGGCGGATGAGGTATGGGCGGACAGGCCCGGGCTGCCCAGCCACCCGGTCATGGTTCTTGAGGAAGCCATCTGCGGAAGGACTGCCGGAGAAAAAATGGCAGAGGTCCGCAGCGCCATGGAAAAAGAAGGAACCGATGCATTCCTGTTAAGCAAGCTGGACGATATCATGTGGCTGTTCAATATCCGTGGAGGGGACGCGGAGTGCAATCCGGTGGCCCTTTCCTATGCTTATCTGACAGCAAAGGAATGTTTCCTTTTCAGCCAGGAGACGGAGGTGACGGACGCGCTCAGGGAGCACGCTGCCAAGTACGGCATCGTCCTGAAAAAGTATGATGAAACAGCGGACTTCCTGAAAAACAGGACGGAAAAGGAATGTGTTCTCTATGACGGACGTAATACCAGCTATGCCCTTTACCGCACCCTTACGGAAAAAGGGGAGTGCAGGGACGCAAAGAATCCCACGGAGCTGATGAAGGCTGTGAAAAATGAAGTGGAGCTTGCACATATGGAGGAAGTATACCTCAAGGACAGCGCGGCAGTGTGCAGGTTTATTTACTGGCTGAAGAAAAATGTGGGCAAATTGAAGATTACTGAGGTAACTGCGGCGGATTATCTGGATCATCTCAGAAGCGAAATCGACGGTTATCTGGATCTGTCCTTCCCCACCATAGCAGGCTACAAAGAAAATGCGGCTATGATGCATTATGAAGCCACTCCTGATAACTGCAAGGAGCTGGAAGCGGAAGGAATGCTGCTGGTGGATTCCGGCGGACAGTATCTGGGAGGCACTACGGATGTGACCAGAACCATTGTGCTTGGCCCCGTCTCAGAGGAGATCAGGGAGCATTTTACGGCGGTGGCTGTGGGGATGCTGCAGCTGACCAACGCCAGGTTCCTGTATGGCTGTACGGGAAGAAACCTGGATATTCTGGCCAGACAGCCCATGTGGGACAGAAATATCGATTATAAATGCGGCACCGGCCACGGCGTAGGCTACATTCTGAACGTGCACGAAGGACCGCAGGGAATCCGCTGGCGTTTTGCGGAAGGACAGAGCGAGTCAGTGATCGAGGCGGGCATGGACGTAACAAATGAACCCGGCGTTTATATAGAAGGAAGCCACGGAATCCGTACGGAGAATGTGATGGTTGCCCGCAATGGCGTGAAGAACGGGGATGGACAGTTCATGTATTTTGATACCCTTACCTATGTGCCCATTGACCTGGAAGGGATCAACCCTTCCCTAATGGAGCCGGGACAGATCAGGATGCTTAACGAATACCACAAAGCTGTTTATGAGAAGATTTCTCCTTTGCTTACGGAAGAAGAGAGGCTCTGGCTGAAGGAAGAGACAAGGGAAATATAAAATTATTCTTAAATCGCTAAATTAGAATTAGAAAATCTTGACTTTTAAACCCTGCTTTGAGATAATAATACAGATGTGCAGGCACGATTACGGCGGTTACGCTGTGAAAATGCCGCATCGGTGCGCTTTTCACTGCCGCATTGGTGAAAAGATGCGCATTGCAAGGCGTGAAGCCGTGGATTTGCAACAGAAACGGCTCTTCGGACAAGCCTAAACAGCTGCTGTCTTGAGGGGGAAAGGCTGCAATCACGCGGTACATAATACACACAAATAAAGGAGGACGTACTAATGTCAACAAAAGCGTATTATCCAATTTCCGAAATCGGCGCTGGTAAGACAGGTTTTTCCAAAACCAGATCTATCATTGAAGCTGCATTTTACGGAAATAATGTAGTTAAGATCAATACTCTGAAAGAGGCTTATGATCTTGCTAAGAATTCTCCTGGTACTGTTGTAACAGATATGCCTATTTACAGAGGCGATGAAATCGGACTTGAGAGAGATTCCAAGGTTCTTCTGTTCAACGACGGCGCAGTTACGGGCCGTTATGCAGGAGCACGCCGCATCAAAGGCGAGCCTGGTGTAGATGCCGCAAAGCTTGACAAGGTAGTTATGGATGCTGTTTATGAGACACGTTGGAAAACAATGTATCATGCAGAAGTATATATCGGCCTTGATCCTGAATTTATGGTTAAAGCTCATCTGCTCATTCCGGAAGGCGAAGAGAACATCATGTACTCCTGGATGTTGAACTTCCAGTATATGTCTGATGAGTATGTAAGAATGTACAAGAACTCCAAACCTGTTGGAGACGGCAAAGAAGCTGACGTTTATATCTTCTCCGATCCTCAGTGGGCACCCACCAACCATCCGGATGTTGATTACAGCTGCTTAAGCGATCCTCTGACACTGTGCTACTTCGATACCAACGAAAACTGCGCAGCTATCCTTGGTATGAAATACTTCGGAGAGCACAAGAAGGGTACTCTGACAATGGCATGGGCTATTGCCAACAGAAACGGATATGCTTCCTGCCACGGCGGACAGAAGGAATATACCCTTCCCGATGGAAGAAAGTATGTTGCTTCCGTATACGGTCTGTCAGGATCCGGAAAGTCTACTCTGACACATGCAAAGCATGGCGGAAAGTATGACATCAAGGTTCTTCATGATGACGCTTTCATCATCAATACAGATACCTGTGCTTCCATCGCTCTGGAGCCTTCTTATTTCGATAAGACCGCAGATTATCCTACAGGATGTGAAGATAACAAATACTTATTAACGGCTCAGAACTGCTCCGCAACTCTGGATGAGGACGGAAAAGTACAGCTGGTAACTGAAGATATCAGAAATGGTAACGGACGTGCTATCAAATCCAAATTATGGTCTCCTAACCGTGTAGATAAGCTTGACGCTCCCGTTAACGCTATTTTCTGGATTATGAAAGACCCTACCATTCCTCCGGTAGTTAAACTGAAAGGATCCGCTCTTGCATCTGTAATGGGTGCAACCCTTGCTACCAAGACATCTTCCGCAGAACGTGTTGCAGCAGGAACCGACCTGAACGCTCTTCGTATCGTTCCTTACGCTAACCCTTTCAGAACTTATCCTCTGGCTAACGACTATGAGAAGTTCAAAAAGCTGGTTGAAGAGAAGAACGTAGACTGCTACATCATCAACACAGGCGATTTCATGGGCAAGAAGGTTAAACCTGCCGATACTCTTGGAATTCTTGAGACCATCGTTGAAGAAAAAGCAGAATTCAAGCCTTGGGTACCTTTCTCCGATATTGAAATTATGGATTGGGAAGGCTTTGTGCCTGACCTGAAGGATCCTGAATATGTTGCCCAGTTAAAGGCTCGTATGCAGGACCGTGTAAATGCGGTAGAAGGTTTCGCAACCAAGAAAGACGGCTACGACAAGCTTCCTGACGAAGCACTCGCAGCTCTGAAGAAGGTTGTTGACGAAGCTAACACTCTGTAATTTTTAAAGAAGGGAAGGGGAGGGTTAGTAACTGTTCAGACCTGTCTGAACAGTTACAAGGGTGGTTAACGGCCTTTCCTTTCCTTTTTTTTTCTGTTGTATTTTCAGTACGATCAGGATATAATATAACTAACCTGAAATGTTCGATAACTCTTGTTGTTTTGAACCTACATTTACTTTAAACGGGACTCCTACATTGCCGTGTGGATGTCAGGCCCTCATTGCGCAGGGGAAGGCAGAAGCGCCGGTTGCGGTAACCCACCTAGCAGATAGCTAGGAGTCAAAAGACAAGAGCCGGCATTTTGGGGGGACACAAAAGATAAGAGCAGCCTTCAATGGCTGCTTTTTTCAATCATTGAAACTTTCTGTACTGTTGAATATAAGGGGAGTTTATGGAAAGAGGCGGACGGGAAAGAGACAGCAGACAAAATCATCCTGCACGGTCTGCAAGGCGAAATAGCACCATGCAGACACAGGGGCATAACCGGTATCTGGATGAAAAAAGAGACGCGCAGAGAAGGAAAGCGGAACGCAGGGCGGAAAAACGTCTGGCCGCCATAAACCGCGCCGGAAAACAGCAGAATCGCAGGCAGTCCCGGGGCAGGAGCTATAGTTTTGCCGGAAGAGCTGGCCTGAAGGAAAGAGCTGGCCTGAATGGAAGAAATGCTACATACGGGGGAAATCCTCCGGGCGGAAGATGGATGAAGCTGACTGTGATTGTACTGGGGGCTGTGCTGCTGTTTCTGCTGCTGATTCAGGCAATTGTGGAGATTACGGTACCCCGTACCGAAGGAGAATATCTGTCGCTTCAGGAGGCAGGGAATATGACCTGGCTGTTGGCGGATACTGCAGGAATTACGGACAGTAATGCATATGCATCGATTTTTGCTCAGGAGGCGTCCTCGGCCAGCGACGGTATGCTGACCTTTTCCCAGTGGAAGCAGATTACGGAGCTGTTTCCGGATTGCGCTTTTGAGCTTCCCGGAGGCTATCGGAAAAAGGAGAAGGTGCTGCAGGAGGACTGGTACCGTTTCTTTGATGAAGCAAGGAGGGTGTATGACCAGGAGGGGCGAATCCACGATATGGATTTGACACCCATTGGTTTTGGAGCTTCCGTTACGGATGCAGACGGCAGGGCGCTGGAAGAAAATGCTCTGATATCTGCGGAAAGCGCATATACTTATATGAGTGAACGGATCAGGGATTGTCTGTTTTTGCCGATAGTAGTGGTGGAAAGAGACGGTATTCTGTATGCTCTGAGGGAAAAGACGGGTACACAGTCTGAACTGTCCAACATCTGGCTTATGGAAGTGGAAGCGGATGCCCTGCGCTGCTTCTGGAACGATTATGAGCTTACGATTTCCATGCCGGAAGGGAAAGCGGAGCAGCTGGGAGCTTCCAGGGAACAGGTGGCGGATCTTTCTTTTGCGGACGGGGCGCTGACGGCGATTCATATGCGCACCGATAAAGTTTCCGGCAAGCTGTTAAAAATCAGGGACAATGGGGCGGAAATTGAAGGCCAGGGCTTTTATCCTTTTGCTGAAGAGCTGAAAATTTACAGGCTTTACGGAACTCTGAAAAAGTATAATACCACCGATTTATGTATCGGCTATGATTTTACGGATTTTGTAATAGAAGATGGGGAGATTCAGGCCTGTCTGGTAGTCAGGGAAGAAGCGATGGAGAATATCCGGGTGCTGGTTAAGACCTCGGATTTCGGAAGCGCTTTCCATGAAACTCTGGAAATGAAGGCAGACTGCGATCTTTCTGTGATATCAGGCCCTTATGAAGCAAGGCAGACAACGGTGGTGCCTGCGGGAGAAATACTCACGATAGGAAAAGACAGCGAGCTTTTTGCGGGGGGACGCGTCCGCATTGAGCCTGCGGTGCTCACCGGGCATATCAGCCTTCTGAATGTAAACCGCAGCCAGGGAGTGCCCTCATACCGTGGAAGCCTGGAGCTGGAAAAGCAGCAGGATGGGATCGTTGTGATTAACGAGGTGCTTTTAGAGGAGTATCTTTACGCGGTGGTTCCCAGTGAAATGCCTTCCTCATATCCGTTGGAAGCGCTGAAAGCACAGGCGGTATGCGCAAGGACCTATGCCTACGCGAAGATGCTGCATGCGGGGCTGCCCGCTTACGGCGCCCATGTGGATGACAGCGCAGGATTCCAGGTGTATAACAATATTACGGAAAATGTGGAAACGACCAAAGCGGTAAAGGAGACGAAGGGCGAGCTGGTTTATTACGGTGAGCAGCTGGCGGATACCTATTATTATTCCACCTCCTGCGGTTATGGGACGAATACGGGAATCTGGCTGAATTCCGTTCCGGAAAATTTCCCTTATCTTCAGGCGAAGGCCGTAAATGTAGCGGGAGTGACCGATGTGCAGGGAGATGCGATTGACGAAAGCGTGAATGAAGCGGATATCAGTCCCGCTGGCTCCATGATGACTGAGGAGGAATTTGCCGCTTTTATCACTACCACCAGGGATTCTGATTTTGAAAAAGACGAAGCCTGGTACCGGTGGACCTATCAGGTGGATCAGCTTGACAGTACGATTCTCTATTCCAATATTGTAAAGCGGTATGAAGCCAATCCGGGTGCGATTTATGTCCGCCAGGCGGATGGCGGCTTTACCAACCAGGCTCCGGTGGATCCGGGCCGGATTACGGATATTTACATCGCCGCCAGAAATGCCGGCGGTGTGGCGGAGGAGCTGGTTATCGAAGGAGAGAACGGAGCGGTAATGGTGAAAACGGAGCACAATATCCGTTATGTCCTGAGCAACGGCACCAGCAAGGTAATCCGCCAGGACGGAAGCGAATATAATGCGGCCTCCATGCTTCCCAGCGCCTTTTTTACCATGGAAACTGGAAAAGAAAATGGATATGTGGTAGGATATAGTTTAATTGGCGGCGGCTTCGGCCATGGAGTGGGCCTGAGCCAGAACGGCGCCAGAAGTATGGCGGCGGATGGCTGCGACAGCGACACCATATTGGGATTTTTCTATGAAGGAAGCAGCGTAAAAGCGGTTTACTGACCGTTTTCTGCGTCTCTGACGCGGGAACGGCGGCGCCGCGCTGGCAGTTGCGGCGCCGATGCGGGATGGGCTCATCCCAATCAAAGACCCCGCTGCAAGCAACGGGGTATCAAACTTGCAGCGCTGCAGAGCAGCGGGGTATTTGGTCTACGCTCCGCTTCGGTCGGTGCAAAACATGTGCCACTGGCACATAGCACCCCTCGCGGCAGTCGCCAAATATCCATGCAAGCATGGCTACTTGGCTCGTTGCTCGCGGGAATAAATGCCATAAGCAGATTACAAAATAAAACGCAGGAAAGGAAAAGCGGTCAATGAGAATTTACAGGATTCTGAGAGGGTTTGGAAGACAGATGTCCCGTGCAAATGTGAATGCATATGCGGCCAGCACCGCCTTTTTCCTTTTTCTGTCTCTGATCCCCATGGTCATGCTGATTTGCTCCATCATACCTTATACGCCGCTGAAGGAATCCGATCTGACAAAGGCTGTCCTGCTTTTGCCAACAACGATTTCTCCCCTGCTGTCCTCTTTGATTGCGAGCATTTATGACAATTCCTTTGGAATCATGAGCGCCGCGGCGATTGTGACTATCTGGTCCGCGGGTAAGGGCGTGCTGGCGCTGATGCGCGGGCTGAATGCCATGAACAGCGTGGTGGAGGACCGGAACTATGTGCTGCAGAGAATTATAGCCTCCTTTTACCTGATTATTTTTCTGATTACCATCATATTTTTATTGATTGTAATGGTATTCGGAAATCTGCTGGCGGACACCATTGTGCGGCATGTGCCCCAGATGGAGGATCTCTTCGCGCTGCTGCTGCATTTCAGGGGGCTTTTTTCCTGGTGCGTCATGATCCTGATATTTGCGGTGATGTATACCTATATACCCAACTGCAAGCTGAAATTTTCCCACCAGATTCCCGGTGCCGTATTTTCCGCAACCACCTGGAATATTTTTTCCTGGGGCTTTTCTGTTTACGTCCAGCACTTTAACGGATTTGACATGTACGGCAGCCTTACCACAATCGTCATCGTAATGCTCTGGCTTTATTTCTGCTTCTACCTTTTCCTGATCGGGGCGCATATCAACAGGTTCCTTGCCCCTTTCCGAAGAATCAGGGAACAGACGGCATATGGAAACGTAAGAAAATAAAAAAATCACCGGGGTACGGTGATTTTTTTATTTTACAGTAATTACAGGGCAGCCAGCCGCCGCGTGTTCTCGGGATTCATAAGTGTGAGACCGGACACCGGCGATACTAAGCGGCTTCCCAAAGGAAAACGCCGCCGCACTCCTCCCGGAACTGACTGCATCTATATTATAGTCAGTTCCGGCGGCTTTTGCAAGTTTTTAGAGTAACATGGGTTGACAGCCCGGAAGGTTTGTGATACATTAACGATAGTTTATAGCAAATGAATCATTTTCTAAAAACTGTGATGGGAAGAAGTAAGGAAAAGAAGAACCTACAGAAAGCAGCCGGCAGATGAGAGGCGCAGGAGATACTTTCCCGAATACATCCCGGAGTTTCGCACCCAAATCGTTAAGAGAGTAGGCTGCGACGGAAAGCAACCGTTATCCTGCGAAGAGTATCGCTGATGTTGGCCGGACTGCAGGCCGGAGACAGGACAGTCGTACTCGAAGAGGCAGACAGTGTGAGCTGGCTGCGAATGAAGGTGGTAACACGGGTAACAGACACTCGTCCTTTTTTCCGGATATGACGGAAAAAGGGATTTTTTTATTTTCGCGGGCAACGAGCCAAGCAGCCATGCTTGCATGGATATTTGGCGACTGCCGCGAGGATCAAAGACCACGTTGTTTGCAGCAGGGTTGATTTAAGGAAGAAATACGAGCGGAAAACCTGGCGGCGGCCTGAGAAAAATGTGAAAGAGGTAACTGTGGGTTACCGGACAGTTACAAAAGGAGAATGAAAAATGAAGGTATTTGAAGAATTAAGAGCACGCGGACTTCTGGCGCAGCTGACGGACGAAGAAGAAATCAGGGAACTGGTGAATGAAGGAAAGGCTACTTTTTATATTGGATTTGACCCTACGGCGGACAGTCTCCATGTAGGGCATTTCATGGCGCTTTGCCTGATGAAGCGTCTTCAGATGGCTGGAAACAAGCCCATTGCCCTGCTGGGAGGCGGCACCGGCATGATCGGGGATCCTTCCGGAAGAAGCGATATGCGTACCATGATGACAAAGGAAACCATTGACCATAACTGCGAATGCTTCCGGAAGCAGATGAGCAAGTTTATTGATTTTTCAGAAGGAAAGGCAATTCTGGCAAACAATGCGGACTGGCTGCTGGATCTGAACTACGTGGAGCTGCTGCGTGAGGTAGGCGCCTGCTTCTCCGTAAATAACATGCTGAGGGCGGAATGCTACAAGCAGCGTATGGAGAAGGGGCTGAGCTTCCTGGAATTTAACTACATGATCATGCAGAGCTACGATTTCCTCATGCTGTACAAGAAATACGGCTGCAATATGCAGTTCGGCGGCGATGATCAGTGGAGCAACATGCTGGGCGGTACGGAGCTTATCCGCAGAAAGCTGGGCAAGGATGCATACGCCATGACCATTACCCTGCTTTTGAATTCCGAAGGAAAGAAGATGGGCAAGACCCAGAAGGGAGCCGTATGGCTTGATCCCAACAAGACTTCACCCTTTGATTTCTACCAGTACTGGAGAAATATCGACGATGCGGACGTCCTGAAATGCCTGCGTATGCTTACCTTCCTTCCCATCGAGCAGATCGATGAAATGGACAAATGGGAAGGCAGCCAGCTCAACCAGGCCAAGGAAATCCTGGCATTTGAGCTGACCAAGCTGGTGCATGACGAGGCGGAGGCTGCGAAGGCCCAGGAAAGCGCAAGAGCGCTCTTTACCGGCGGGAATGCGGCAGAAATGCCCACCGCAGAGCTGACGGCCGCAGACCTTAGCGAAGGCAACATTGATATTTTGGATCTGCTGGTTAAATCCGGCCTGGTAGCCTCCCGTTCCGAGGGCCGCCGCGCGGTGGAACAGGGCGGCGTATCCATGGATGGAGAAAAGGTAACTGACATCAAGGCTGTTTTTGCAGGAGAAGATTTCCACGGGGAAGGAAAGGTCCTGAAACGCGGCAAGAAAAACTTCAAACGTATTGTTGTAAAATAAGCCTTATCTCAGCCGGCTTCCATTCCTGTTTTTTTAGTCATATTCATTCCCTTCCGCTGCATATATTTGTAACAGCTAGGCACAGCGGAAGGGGATTTTTTTATGGACACTTTGCATACACAAAATTTATACAAAGACATTCAGTTAAGAACCGGCGGAGAAATCTACATCGGTGTGGTGGGACCGGTGCGAACCGGAAAGTCCACCTTTATCAAACGCTTCATGGATTTGCTGGTGCTGCCCTACATTACGGACGAAGCAGAAAAGGTACGCGCGCAGGATGAACTGCCTCAAAGCTCAGGCGGGAAAACAATTACCACAACAGAACCCAAATTCATTCCCAAGGAAGCTGCCCAGATCACGCTGAGCGGGGATGTGAACGTAAAGGTGCGCCTGGTGGACTGTGTGGGCTTCATGGTGGACGGTGCGGCCGGGCACATGGAGGACGATGAAGAACGGCTGGTAAAAACCCCCTGGTTTGAATATGAGATTCCGTTCACTCAGGCGGCGGAGATCGGCACCAAGAAGGTTATCAACGATCATTCCACCATAGGAATCGTGGTGACCACAGACGGCAGCTTCGGGGAACTGAAAAGAGAAAACTACATACCGCCGGAGGAGAGGACCATCCAGGAACTGAAAAAGCTCCATAAGCCTTTCCTTGTTCTGGTGAATTCCCAAAGGCCCTATGGGGAAGAGGCCCAGCACACAGCGGCGCAGATCCAGGAAAAATACCATGTAACGGCGCTTCCCGTCAACTGTGAACAGCTGAAGCGTGATGACATCAACCAGATAATGGAAAAGGTGCTTTACGAATTCCCGGTGACCATGATCGAATTCTATATGCCGAAATGGGTGGAAATGCTTCCCAATACCCATAAGCTGAAAGCGGATCTCATCGAAAAGGTGCGCACGATGATGGAAGGCATTGATACGGTCAAGGATGTGGTGGAAACCCAGGTGGCGCTGGACAGCGAATATATCAAGCGCTGCATTGTGGAAAAAATCAATATGGCGGACGGCAGCATCCGGGTGGTTCTGGATGTGGACGATAAATATTACTACGAGATGTTAAGCGAGCTTATCGGAGAAAATGTGGCCAGCGAATATCAGCTTATTTCCGTATTAAAGGAAATGTCCAGAATGCGCAGGGAATATACGAAGGTGCTTCACGCCATGGAATCCGTGCGGCTGAAGGGCTACGGGGTCGTAACGCCGGAGCGGGCGGAGATTAGGCTGGAGAAGCCGGAGGTCATCAAGCACGGCAACAAGTTCGGTGTGAAGATCAGGGCGGAAAGCCCGTCCATCCATATGATAAAGGCCAACGTCATCACGGAAATCGCGCCGATTGTGGGTACCCAGGAACAGGCAGAGGATCTGATCAGCTATATCGCGGATGCGGAGAAGGACTCAGACGGTATCTGGGAAACCAATATTTTCGGCAAAACGGTGGAACAGCTGGTCAATGACGGCATTACAAGCAAGATCGCCATGATCGGGGATGAAAGCCAGGTGAAGCTGCAGGAGACCATGCAGAAGATCGTCAACGACAGCAATGGCGGGATGGTATGCATCATCATTTAATAAGGAAAAGTAAAAACCGGAAGGCGGCTGTGGAAATGCGTATCCACAGCGGTGCCTTCCGGTTTTTTCACTAGGAATTGGCAGGGGTTTCTGCTATAATGATACATTATATGGCTTATGCGGGCCAGAATAACCATAATAAAGGAGGCTTATCTATGAATCCCGTATATGATAAATTGTTGAAATGCTACGACAGCTTTAAACGTAAGATTGATTTCCAGCCGGAGGTTGCCATTGTGCTCGGCTCCGGGCTGGGCGATTATGCGGATGATATCAGAGTGGAGGCGGAGCTTGACTATCATGAGATAGAAGGCTTCCCTGTTTCCACCGTTCCGGGACATGCCGGGAAATTTATTTTCGGATATGTGAAAGATGTGCCGGTGGTCTGCATGAAGGGCAGGGTCCACTATTATGAAGGGTATCCGATTTCCGATGTGGTGCTTCCCACCAGGCTGATGAAGCTGATGGGTGCGAAGGTATTGTTTCTGACCAATGCATCCGGCGGAATTAATCCTTCCTTTACGGCAGGGGATTTTATGATGCTTAAGGATCATATTTCCCTTTGGGCGCCCAACCCGCTGATTGGCGCCAACATTGACGAGCTGGGAGTGCGTTTCCCGGATATGACGCACGTGTATGACGAGGATCTGCAGGAGCTTATCAGGGAAGCTGCGAAGGAGCAGGGAATTTCCCTGAAGGAAGGGATTTATGCCCAGCTTACGGGACCGTCCTTTGAATCGCCGGCAGAAATTCAGCTGCTTCACAAGCTGGGTGTGGATGCCGTGGGAATGTCCACTGTTGTGGAGGCCATTGCAGCCAATCACATGGGAATGAAAATCTGCTGCATTTCCTGCGTATGCAACCTGGCGGCAGGCATGACGGATAACCCGCTTACCCACGAGGAAGTGCAGGAAGCGGCCAATGCGGCGGCTCCCAAGTTCAAGGCCCTGGTGACGGAATCCGTGAAAAAATTCGGCGCAGCCTTAAAATAACGGCTGCAAAACGGGGAGATGGAGATGACAGACTATCGTAATTTGATTAAAGAAGCGATTCGGGCGCGGGAAAATGCCTATGCGCCGTATTCGGGCTTTTATGTGGGGGCCGCGCTGCTTGCAGCCTATGAACAGGATGGAAAGCCGCTTATTTTTACCGGCTGCAATATTGAAAATGCGGCGTTTACCCCAACCAACTGTGCGGAAAGGACGGCTTTTTTCAAGGGCATCAGCGAGGGTGTGAGAGCATTCCGGGCGATTGCCATTGCCGGCGGGAGGCAGGGGGCGCTTTCGGATTATACCATGCCCTGCGGCGTGTGCCGTCAGGTGATGATGGAGTTCTGCAATCCGGAAACCTTTGAGGTAATCGCAGCGGTTTCCGAAGATGATTACAGGGTTTTCAAGCTGAAGGAGCTTTTGCCGGAAGGGTTCGGCCCGGACAATCTGTAGCGGGAATGCTGCGGGCGGGAGCTTTCTGCAGGGAAGAAAGGCCGCGCGGCGAAGAGAGCGCTTCGGCTATAATAAATAAGGAGAAAATTTTAACATGAAAATACGTTTGTACAATGCCAGAATCATTACAATGGCGGAAGGCTGCAGTCTGCTGGAAGGGGAAATCTGGGTGGAAAACGACAGGATTCTCTATGTGGGAGACGGTACGGATCTGGATGCGTTCTGTAAAAGGACAGGCATCCCCGGCCTGGCTGTGGATAAGGAAATTGACTGTGAGGGAAATGTGCTCATGCCCGGCTTTAAGGATGCGCATACCCATTCGGCCATGGTGGCCATGCGTTCCTTTGCGGATGACATGCCGCTGCAGGAATGGCTGAACACAAAGATTTTCCCTCTGGAAGCGAAAATGACGGAGCAGGATAATTACGATCTGACGCAGCTGGCCATCCTGGAATATCTGACCACAGGCGTAACCTCTGTATTTGACATGTACCTGTCACCGAAGGATATCGCCCGGGCATGTGTGGATATGGGAATGCGCTGTGTGCTGGTAAGCGGTCTGAACAAATTCGGCCCGGCGCTTGAGGTGATGGAGGAACGCTACCTGACTCTGAACCGGATGCATCCGCTGATTTCCTATATGCTGGGCGTCCATGCGGAGTACACCTGTTCCAAGGAGCTGCTGGAGCAGGTGTCGGAAATGGTGCACAAATATAAGGCGCCTCTTTTTACCCATATTTCTGAAACAAGGACGGAGACGGACGAGTGTCTGGAGCGCTACGGCATGACTCCGCCGCAGTTCCTGGATTCCCTGGGACTGTTTGATTATGGCGGAGGCGGCTATCACTGCGTTCATTTCACGGAAGAGGATATGGATCTGTTCGCGAAAAAGGGGCTGCATATTATAACCAACCCTGGCTCCAACACGAAGCTGGCCAGCGGCGTGGCGCCGATTACCCGTTTCCTGGAAAAGGGAATCAATGTGGGGATAGGCACGGACGGCGCCTCCAGCAACAACTGTCTGGATATGTTCCGTGAAATGTTCCTGACCACGGGCCTTGCCAAGCTGAAGGAAAAGGATGCTTCTGCAGTGGACGCGGAGGAAGTGCTGAAAATGGCCACGGTCAACGGGGCGAAGGCCATGGGGCTTACGGACTGTGACATCCTGGCAGAGGGCAAGAAGGCGGATATCATCATGATCGATCTGCATCAGCCGAACATGCAGCCGCTTAACAACATTGCCAAGAATATCGTTTACAGCGGAAGCAAGCAGAACGTAAAAATGACCATGATTGACGGACGGATTCTTTACTATGACGGCAGGTTCCTCTGCTGTGACGATGTGGAAGCGCTTTATGCAAAGGCAAATGAGATCATTGCCAGGCTCAGCGCCGAATAACAAAATACGGGTTCCGGCGCGGCTGCTCAGTTTAGGGACAGCTGCGCCGGAATTTTTTTGCGACAGGACTGCTTTTACACTTTCCGTGAGAAAGGCGGCATCTGGATCATCTGCTGAAAAGGACCTCTGACGCCAGAATTCGCCGACGGAATTCGACAAAAGGGCATAGACAAAAATTGGATTTCAGTATACAATTAGTAACGTGTTCTTTAATTTATTACACTACTATTTAACACAATCTTAGGAGGTAGGGAGATGTTAGAAAAGTTCTTCAAACTGAAGGAAAACAAAACCGATGTGAAGACAGAAATCATGGCCGGTATTACCACGTTCATGACAATGGCTTACATCCTTGCGGTTAACCCCAACATTCTTTCCGCGGCGGGAATGGATGCTCATGCGGTTCTGATCGCAACTGCGCTTGCTGCATTTGTCGGCACAGCCATGATGGCACTGTTCGCAAACTATCCGTTTGCACTGGCTCCCGGTATGGGCCTGAATGCTTATTTTGCTTATACCGTAGTACTGAATATGGGATATTCCTGGCAGATCGCTTTAATGGCGGTATTTGTAGAAGGTATTATATTTATCATACTTTCTCTTACCAATGTGCGTGAGGCGATTTTCAATGCCATTCCCATGACACTGAAATCCGCAGTCAGCGTTGGTATCGGACTTTTCATCGCCTTTATCGGACTTCAGAATGCTAAAATCGTTGTAAACAGCGATGCAACACTGCTTACCTATCAGTCCTTCAAGGGAGATACCTTCCATTCCATCGGTATCGGCGCTATCCTGGCCCTGATTGGCGTTCTGATTACTGCCATTCTTCTTGTAAAAAGAGTAAAGGGCGGCATCCTTTTAGGTATAATTATTACATGGATACTGGGAATTATCTGCGAACTGGTTGGCATTTACGTTCCCAATCCGGATGCAGGCATGTATTCCGTAATCCCTTCCGCAATCGTAAGCTTTGACTTTTCTTCCTTCGGCCAGACCTTCGGCCAGGTATTCAAGGCAGATTTCTCAGGAATCCGGATTCTTGATTTTATTGTAGTAATGTTTGCGTTCCTGTTTGTTGACCTGTTTGATACGCTGGGAACACTGATCGGTGTAGCATCCAAGGCCGATATGCTGGACAAGGATGGCAAGCTGCCCAGGATTAAGGGCGCCCTGATGGCAGATGCAGTGGCAACAAGCGTCGGCGCTATTTTCGGTACTTCCACCACCACCACCTTTGTAGAAAGTGCATCCGGTGTAACAGAAGGCGGACGTACGGGCCTGACAGCGATTACCACAGGACTTCTGTTCCTGCTTGCGCTGATTTTCTCACCCCTGTTCCTTACCATCCCTTCCTTTGCAACAGCTCCTGCACTGATCATTGTAGGCTTCTATATGATGGGTGCGGTTGTGAAGATCAACTTTGAAGATATGTCGGAAGCGATTCCCTCATTCCTGTGCATTATCGCTATGCCTCTGGCATACAGCATTTCCGAAGGTATCGCCATCGGCGTTATTTCCTGGACACTGCTGAACCTGCTGACAGGAAAAGCAAAGGACAAGAAGATCAGCATCCTGATGTATGTGCTTACAGTCCTGTTTATTCTGAAATATATTTTCCTGTAATCAGCAAAACGGCAATTTCACATTTATGGCGGAAATCCATGCGGAATCGTCATGAGATAATTGCAACTGTGAGGGGGAAACAGTTATCTGCCCGGATTCCTCACAGCTGCTGATAATTACATAATAAAGAAGCTTATGAAAAGAGCCTCTGCCGTCCATGTGACCGCGGAGGCTCTTTTTTGACAGAACAGCATTTTAACCGACAAGGGAATGGCAGGGAAAACATAAATTTTTATAAATTTTTCCGGGAAGGATAAACAGATGGAAAAATGTATGGTACAATATCCCGGAAGCTTATTGGGCGGCAAATGTATAGAACAGAGCTGCCGAAGTGATAAAAAGATTACAGTTCAACGAATGTATAGCGGCGGCAGGCAGCCGGCCCACCGCGCAGCGATTTTGAATGGCGGGAGGCAGCCGCAGTTGGGCCTGGGCAAAACTGTGGCCTGAAAAGGAGTGATAATATGCATAACCAGTTGACAGAAAATGATATCAAAAGAATGAAGGAAGAGATTGAATACAGGAAGCTGGTAGTACGCAAGGAGGCGCTGGAGGCGGTGAAGGAAGCCAGGGCCCAGGGCGACTTAAGTGAAAATTTTGAATACTATGCGGCCAAAAGAGAGAAGAACCGGAATGAAAGCAGAATCCGTTTCCTGGAGAGGATGATCAAGACGGCGGAGGTGATATCCGACGATTCCAAAGAGGACGAGATCGGTGTAAACAATACGGTGGAGCTGTTCTTTGAAGAGGATGGTACAACGGAAACGATGAAAATCGTCACCACCATGCGCGGAAATTCCCTGGAAGGCCTGGTGAGCACGGAATCCCCCATTGGCAGGGCGCTTCTGGGACACCGGGAAGGGGACAGGGTATACGTTGAGGTGAACAGCAGCTACGGCTACTATGTGGTGGTCCGTTCCATCCGGAAAACCATTGACGACGGCTCTGATAAAATCAGGAGCTTTTAAGGCGCTTCAGGTGCTGCCGGCAAGCCGGCCTGCGGATGGTTTATAGGAAAAGGACGGGAAAGGAATGGCTATGAAAATTACTTATATCGCGCACAGCGGCTTTTGCGTGGAGCTGGAGAAACATGTGCTGCTGTTTGACTATTTTACAGGAGAGCTTCCTTCGTGGGATAAGGAGAAAACAATATTGGTATTTGCTTCCCATAAGCATCAGGATCATTTCAGCCTGAGAATTCTGGAGCTGCGGAAGGAATATCCTCATATACATTATTTTTTCGGAAATGATATCAAGCTCAAGCCCGACTATCTGCTCCGCAAAAAGGCGGATCCGGAGGCGCTGTCCGATGTAACGGTGATGAAGGCGCATGAACAGACCGGTTATGGCGGGGAAAGCCAGGCTGTGACAGTCCGTACGCTGAAATCTACGGATGAAGGCGTTGCGTTTCTTGTGGAAGCGGAGGGGAAGACCTTTTACCATGCAGGGGATTTAAACTGGTGGCACTGGGAAGGGGAGCCCGCGAGCTGGAACCGGAATATGGAGACCGGCTTCAGGCGGGAAATCGACAGCATTGCAGGAGAACGCTTTGACGCGGCTTTCGTACCGCTTGATCCCAGGCTGGAAGCGGCGTATGGCCTGGGGATGGATTATTTTCTCCAGAAGACATCGGCAACCCACGTATTCCCCATGCATATGTGGGAGGAATACGGCTATATTTCCAAATATAAGGAAACACAGACCGGACGGCAGCACGCGGCGCAAATCGTTGACATCAGCAGACGCGGAGAAGAATTTGTGCTTTAAAAAAGCAGGAGGAACTTGCATATGGAATCGCTTATGATACTGGTGCTCGTCATAGCGGCCGTATTGGCCGTATTTATAAAGGGAGCGGCGGATGAACGCGTAAAGCAGCGCAGGCAGAAGCGGAAAATACATGAAGGCTTCGGCGCAGTGCCGGACAGAGACTATTCGGACGAGGAGCTTTCCAGCATACCCGGCTATTTTTCCATGCATCAGGAGCCGGAGCAGGTGGATGACATCACCTGGAACGATCTTGGCATGGATCAGCTTTTTTTCCGGATGAACCAGACCTATTCCTCCGCCGGACAGGAATATCTCTATTATCTGTTGAGGACCCCGCAGCTGAAAGATGCAAAGGCGCTGGATGCCATGGAAGAAAAGATTACCTGCTTCGGGCAGCAGGAGCAGATGCGTGAACAGCTGCAGTATGCCTATATGCAGCTGGGCAGAAGCGGAAAATATTCCGTCTACGATTATCTGAATTACCTTGACAATCTGGGAGAGCGCAGCAGCCTTTCCCATATAATCTGCGATCTTCTGCTCATTCCGGCCATTGGCATGGTTATCGTTTCCCCGCCCATTGGCATGATGTTCCTTTTCCTTCTTTTTACGGTAAATATTTTCGGCTATATGAAACAGAAGCATGAAATCGAGCCTTATCTTACCAGCTTTGCCTATGTCCGCCGGATACTGGATTTTTCAGCCCGGATCAGGAAAATGGACATCCCCGTGCTGAAAGAGGAATGGGAGGAACTGAAAATACTGGAGGGCAAATTCGGCAAATTCCGTTACAGCGCCATGCTCGGCATGCGCGGAAGCGATACGGCGGGAGATCCCCTGTCCCTGATACTGGACTATGTAAATATGCTCCTTCACCTGGATCTCATCTGCTTCAACACCATGCTTAAGGAGGTCAGGAAGCACCTGCCGGACATCGACAGAATGATCACCATTGCCGGAAAAACGGAAGCCTGCATAGCCATCGCCTCCTACCGTGCGTCCCTGGCTTCCGGCTGGTGCAGCCCGCGCCTGACGGAGGACAGCAGGGAAAGCGTACGCCTTGAAATCAGGGGACTCTATCATCCTCTGCTGGAAGAGCCTGTGAAAAATGATATTCTGGCAAAGCAGGGAATCCTGGTCACCGGCTCCAACGCCTCCGGAAAATCCACCTTTCTGAAGGCCGTGGCTCTGAATGCACTGCTGGCCCAGACAATCCACACCTGCACCGCCGATTTTTATTCGGGGAGCCTGTACCGCATCATGACCTCCATGGCCCTGCGTGACGATTTGGAAGGCGGGGAAAGCTACTATATTGTGGAAATCAAATCCCTGAAACGGATTCTGGATGCGGCAAGGGAGGGCAGCGCCCCTGTCCTCTGTTTTGTGGACGAGGTCCTGCGGGGCACCAACACCGTGGAACGGATTGCCGCCTCCACCCAGATCCTGCGAAGCCTCAGCCGCCCCGGCGTCCTCTGCTTTGCAGCCACGCATGACATTGAGCTGACGGAGCTGCTGGCGGACTGCTATGACAATTACCATTTTGAAGAAGAAATCATGGAAGGAGACATTCTTTTCAATTATATACTCCGCTCCGGAAAAGCAATGACCCGCAATGCGATACGCCTGCTCGGCATCATCGGCTATGAAAATGCAATCATTGAAGAAGCCAATGCACTGGCCGCACATTTCCTGGAAACCGGAAACTGGACGTAACGGCGGAAAATACCATACAGTGACATCCGGACAAAAATGACTATTGCAAGAAATGAGGGAAAATCAATGAAAGTAACCATATACACAGACGGAGCCGCAAGAGGAAACCCGGAAGGCCCCGGCGGCTACGGAACCATTCTCCAATATGTGGATCAGAAAGGGAACCTGCACGAAAAAGAACTCTCCGGCGGCTATATCAAAACCACCAACAACCGCATGGAGCTCATGGCGGTCATAGCCGGGCTGGAAGCCCTCAACCGCCCCTGTGAGGCTGAGGTTATCTCAGACTCCAAATACGTAACGGACGCCTTCAACAAACACTGGATAGACGGCTGGCTCAAAAAAAACTGGAAAGGAGCCTCGGGCCCCGTTAAAAACGTAGACCTCTGGAAACGCCTCCTGAAAGCCGCCGCCCCTCACACCGTCACTTTTACCTGGGTCAAAGGCCACGACGGCCACCCCGAAAACGAACGCTGCGACACCCTGGCCACCACCGCCGCCGACGGCACCAACCTGCTCCCGGACCCCGGAATCTCACTCCCCCTCTTGACGGCCTGTACCAATAAATGTTATGATAAATAAGACCGCGGGGCAACACCGCGCCGAAATCGAAAGCCTGTGATTCAGGCAAGGGGTTTGAAGCAAATGGCTGATTTTACATTATTTTTGAATTCATTTTTATCCTATTTACTGCTTTTTGTGCTGATTGCAGTGCTGGCTGTTATTGCCGTTGCAATCGGCATCACCATGCGGAAGAAGAAAAATGCCAGGGAGGCTGCGGAAGCCCTGACCCGGGGGACAGAAGAAGCACAGGCGCCGGGAACGCAGTTCTGACAGAAAACCAGGAGAAATGTTTACGTTTAACCAAAAGAGTGGGGATGTCCCGCTCTTTTTTGTGAGTAGTGCGGGGATTTGCCATGCCAAAATCATCGAATCAGAAGCTGAAGCTGCTTTACCTGCTGAAAATCCTGCGGGAAGAAACCGACGAGGAGCATTTCCTCAATTCCCAGCAGCTCATTGAGCGCCTTGCCCGGTGGGATATCAGCGCGGAACGGAAAAGTATCTATGATGATATTGCCCGGCTCATGGATTTCGGTTATGATATCGTCCATGTGAAAAATAAGGCCGGCAGCGGCTACTATATGGGTTCCCGGGAATTTGAGCTTCCTGAGCTGAAGCTTCTGGTGGACGTGGTTCAGGCCTCCCGTTTTATCACCCAGCGCAAATCCAGGGAACTGATACAGAAGCTGGAGCAGTTCGTCGGCGCCAAGGAAGCGACGCAGCTGCAGCGCCAGGTATATGTGGCGGGCAGGGTGAAGACGGAAAACGAAAGCATTTACTATAATGTGGATTTCATACACAGAGCCATTCAGGAAAACAGACAGATTTCCTTTCAGTATATGGAATGGACGCTGGATCGGAGGCTGGTTCCCCGTAAAGGCGGGGAGCGGTATGTGATCAGCCCCTGGGCGCTGTCCTGGAATGATGAAAATTATTATCTCATCGGCTATGATGCGGCAGCGGATCAGCTGAAGCATTACCGGGTGGATAAAATGGGCTCCATCCAGCTGACGGCATTGGAAAGAGAGGGCGGCAGCGCTTTTAAAAGCTTTGATATCGCCGCTTATACCAATAAAACCTTCGGTATGTACGGAGGAAAAGAAGAGACGGTGTCCCTGGAGTTTGCGGACAGGCTGATCGGCGTGGTGATTGACCGGTTCGGAAAAGAAACGGACATCCGCAGGCTGGCGGAGGGAACCTTCCGTATCCGGGTGAAGGTGGCTGTTAGCGGACAGTTTTTCGGGTGGCTGACAGGCCTTGGAATCCAGGCCAGGCTTACCGGGCCGCCGGATGTGGTTGAGGAATACAAAGAATATCTTAAAAAAATAAACAAACTGTATGAGGAAGGCCGTTTTGAGGAAGCATAACAAGGAACGGCAGACAGGAGGAAGACATGGAGCTTCATTTTGCATCCAGAATGAAGGATTATGAGGAAGGTATTTTTCAGGTATTAAATGAAAAGAAAAATGAACTGGAGCGGCAGGGGAGAAAGGTGTATAACCTTTCCGTGGGAACACCGGATTTCAAGCCGCAGCAGAGGATCATCGACGCAGTGGTGAGCGCGGCGGGAAAGCCTGAAAATTATAAATATGCGCTTCGGGATCTGCCGGAGCTGACGGACGCGGTGATCAGCCGCTATCAGAGACGCTACGGCGTGCAGCTGGAGCCGGAGGAAATCATGTCCGTCTATGGTTCTCAGGAAGGGATCGCCCATGTAGGCCTTTCCCTCTGCGATGAAGGCGATATTGTCCTCGTGCCGGATCCGGGCTATCCGATTTTTGCCATCGGGCCGTCTCTGGCGGGAGCGAAGCTGGTAACCTATCCCTTAACGGAGGAAAACTACTGGCTACCCGATCTGGAGGCGTTGGGGGAAACGGCGGATAAAGCAAAGTTTATGATAGTTTCCTATCCGATGAACCCCATATGTAAATGCGCCCCCCATTCTTTTTACGAGGAACTGATTCCCTGGGCGAAGGCACATGAACTGGTCATCATCCATGATAACGCCTATTCGGATATCATTTATGACGGAAGGCAGGGGATTTCCATTCTTTCCATTCCGGGGGCAAAGGAAGTTTGCGTGGAATTCTATTCCCTTTCCAAATCCTATAACTATACGGGGGCCAGGATGGGCTTCCTTACCGGAAACAGGGAGCTGGTGCAGAACTTCAAAAAGCTGCGTTCCCAGATTGACTACGGAACATTCCTGCCTGTGCAGTACGGAGCCATTGCAGCGCTGACCGGGCCGGACGAGCCTGTGCTTCTCCAGTGTGAGGAATACAGGAAAAGAAGGGATGCCCTGTGCGGCGGCTTCCGTTCCATCGGCTGGAATGTGCCGGACAGCGAAGGCACCATGTTTGCCTGGGCGCCTGTACCAGAAGGTTTTGAAGACGATACCGCATTCGTCATGGAGCTTATGGAGAAAACAGGCGTGCTGTGTACGCCGGGAAGCAGCTTCGGCGAGCTGGGAAAAGGACATGTACGTTTCGCCCTCACCCTGCCTGTGGAGACGATCAGGGAGGCTGTGGAAGCAGTCAGAAGGAGCGGAATCCTTTCCAGATAACAGGAGAAAGGCAGATATCGGGACAGGGAAAGGAGAAGCAGCAGTTTGGCTATCCGGGCTGTTGCAGGAAGAAAAATGAAAAGCGGAAAATCCTCCGACAGGCATTGACAGAGAGGCCGGATTCCTTTATACTGATATCTGCCACTAGATATAGTGGTAAGAAATGTATATTTGGCAGGATATAGTATTTTTGCAGTATTTGAAGGTGTTTGAAGGAATACAGCAGCTGCATAACTATTCTTTTATACTACATAACTGACAACGCATACCGCAAACCGGATGAGGGAAAAGGCAGAACGTGTACGGTGCTCGTCACGTACCGCATTCCAGCAACCGGATTTTTTTCCCGCTTTTGCGCTGACAGTAACGGGAAAGACGCGCCCCAACGGAGCAGATAGGAGAAGAAATGGAGAATACGGTACAAGGGCTTATGGAGAATGAAGAGCAGGATTACGGAAAAGAATACCAGACAAAGCTGGATGTAAAGGTGGTAAAGAAGGACGGGACAAGGGAGTCCTTCAATGTGCAGAAGGTGATAAATGCGGTGGGAAAAAGCGCTTACCGCGCCCTTACCAAATTTACGGATGAAGAAAAGAGAAGAATCTGCAGCTATGTCATTGAAAAGGTGGATGAGCTGGAATGCAGTGAGATTCCCATTCCTGTGATGCACAATATTGTGGAGAGCGCCCTGGAGGAGGTTAAGCCCATCGTGGCCAAAAGCTACAGGGACTACCGGAATTATAAGCAGGATTTTGTCCGTATGCTGGACGATGTGTACAAGAAGAGCCAGTCCATCATGTATATCGGCGACAAGGAAAACGCCAATACGGATTCCGCCCTGGTTTCCACGAAGAGAAGCCTTATTTTCAACCAGCTCAACAAGGAGCTGTACCAGAAGTTTTTTATGACAACGGAAGAAATCCAGGCCTGCAGGGACGGTTATATTTATGTGCATGATATGAGCGCAAGAAGGGATACCATGAACTGCTGCCTGTTCGATGTACAAAACGTCCTGTCCGGCGGCTTTGAAATGGGAAATATCTGGTACAACGAACCGAAAACCCTGGATGTGGCTTTTGACGTTATCGGCGATATTGTCCTGAGCGCCGCCAGCCAGCAGTACGGCGGCTTCACGGTGCCCAGCGTGGATCTGATACTGGAGCCTTATGCGCAGAAATCCTTTGACCGGGATATGAAAAAATATCTGGCGCTGGGTGTTCCGGAAGAAAAAGCGGAAGAAGTGGCTTATGCAGATGTGGTCAAGGAAATGGAGCAGGGTTTCCAGGGCTGGGAATATAAATTCAACACCGTGGCCAGCAGCCGCGGGGATTATCCGTTCATCACAGTGACTGCAGGCACGGGAACCGGACGTTTTGCGAAGCTTGCCACCGTTTCCATGCTGAAGGTGCGCCGGGAGGGACAGGGAAAGGATGGCTTCAGGAAGCCGGTACTCTTCCCCAAGATTGTTTTCCTCTATGATGAAAACCTGCATGGCCCCGGAAAACCGCTGGAGGATGTGTTTGAGGAAGGGGTAAGGTGCTCCGCAAAAACCATGTATCCCGACTGGCTCAGCCTGACCGGAGAAGGCTATGTGGCCAGCATGTATAAAAAATACGGCAAAATCGTATCCCCCATGGGCTGCCGCGCCTTCCTTTCCCCCTGGTATGTCAGGGGCGGCATGCATCCTGCGGATGAAAAGGACGAACCTGTGTTTGTGGGCCGTTTCAATATCGGCGCGGTTTCCCTCCATCTGCCCATGATCCTTGCCAAGGCAAGACAGGAAAGCAAGGATTTTTATGAGGTGCTGGATTACTATCTGAACCTGATCAGGCAGCTGCATATCCGTACCTATGCCTATCTGGGAGAAATGCGTGCGTCCACCAATCCCCTCGCCTACTGCGAGGGCGGTTTCCTGGGCGGAAATCTGAAGCTTTCGGATAAGATCAAGCCGCTGTTAAAGTCGGCTACGGCATCCTTCGGCATTACGGCGCTGAATGAGCTGCAGATGCTCTATAACGGCAAATCCCTTGTGGAGGACGGCCAGTTCGCGCTGGAGGTTATGGAGCACATCAACAGCAAAATCAATGAGTATAAAGAAGAGGACGGCAACCTCTATGCAATCTACGGTACGCCGGCAGAAAACCTGTGCGGCCTGCAGGTGAAGCAGTTCCGCAATAAATACGGCATTATCGAAGGGGTATCTGACAGGGAATACGTGAGCAACAGTTTCCACTGCCATGTAACAGAGGATATCACTCCCATTGAAAAGCAGGATAAGGAAGGCCGTTTCTGGAACCTGTGCAACGGCGGAAAGATCCAGTATGTAAAATACCCCATCGATTACAATATCGAGGCGGTAAAAACCCTCATCCGCAGGGCAATGGACAAGGGCTTCTATGAAGGCGTGAACCTTTCCCTTGCCTACTGCGACGACTGCGGGCATCAGGAGCTGGAGATGGATATCTGTCCCAAGTGCGGCAGCCGGAACCTAACCAAAATCGACCGGATGAACGGCTATCTGTCTTATTCCAGGGTCCACGGCGATACCAGGCTGAATGACGCCAAGATGGCTGAAATTGCGGAAAGGAAATCAATGTAGCATGCGTTACCATAACATTACTCATGAGGATATGCTCAACGGGGACGGCCTGCGGGTCGTCCTCTGGGTAGCAGGCTGCGAGCACTGCTGCCCGGAATGCCAGAATCCTGTCACCTGGGATCCGGAGGGCGGGCTTGCATTTGACAAAGCGGCAAAGGAAGAAATTTTTGGCCAGCTGGATAAATCCTACATATCAGGAATTACTTTTTCAGGCGGCGATCCCATGCATCCCGCCAATAAGGGAGATGTGCGGCAGCTGATGAAGGAAATCAGGGAAAAATATCCCGATAAAACCATATGGCTCTATACCGGGGATGTATGGGAGAATCTGTACAGGGATTCCATTATGAAATATGTGGATGTCTGCGTGGACGGGGAATTTGAAATTGCCAAAAAGGATGTGCGGCTGATGTGGAAGGGAAGCTCCAATCAGAGAGTGATTGATGTACAGGCCTCCCTGAAACAGGAAAATCCGGCGGTTCCCGTTCTTCACTGCCCGGATTATGCACCGGAAGACGGGGTATTTCAGAAAGGAGTGACAGGATGCGGAGAATAGCCAGATTTATGAAGGTGAGCAGGGAGCAGTTCACCGCTGATTTTAAGGATGCCTTTCCGGCATGCGGGCAGGAACAGATTGCACAGATTTATGATGCGCTGAAGCTTCCGGCAAGAGCGACCGGAGGCAGCGCGGGATATGATTTTTTTACGCCTATACAGATAGAACTGAAGCCTGGGGAAACCGTGAAGATTCCTACGGGAATCCGGGTAACCATGCAGCCGGAATGGGTGCTGCACCTTTATCCCAGAAGCGGGCTGGGCTTCAAATACAGGCTGCAGCTGAATAATACGGTAGGCATTATTGACAGCGATTATTTTAACAGCGACAACGAAGGCCATATTTTTGCTAAGATCACCAATGATTCCAATGAGGGAAAGACGCTGAAGCTTCAGGCAGGCGAGGGCTTTATGCAGGGTATTTTCCTGGAATACGGAATTACTGAGGATGACGAGGCGGACGGTGTGAGAAACGGCGGCTTTGGCAGCACGACTAAGAATGCATAAGGGAACTCCTTTCCGGACAAACTATATCTATATGTCCGGAAAGGAGTTTTTTGCTTATGTCTGAGGAAAAAATGGCGACAGGCCTTGAGTCAAATATGACATGGCTGAATAAAAAGCTGAAGGCTGACCAGAATTTCGACGTGGTTTACAGGGTAATCCATGTGGGCGGAAAAAATGCCTGCATTTACTTCATCGACGGCTTCTGCAAGGATGAACTGATGCAGAAGCTGCTGCAGCAGTTTATGGGGATTACTGCGGAAGATATGCCGAAGGACGCCCATGAAATGTCTAAAAGCTTTGTACCGTATGTGGAGGTGGATCTGAAGGACTCCTGGGAGGAAATCCTCTACAGCCTGATGTCCGGCGTGTTCGCCCTGTTTGTGGACGGCTTTGACAAATGCATCCTCATTGACTCCAGGACCTATCCCTCCAGGGGAGTGGAGGAGCCGGAAAAGGATAAGGTGCTCAGAGGCTCCAAGGACGGCTTTGTGGAAACCATTGTTTTCAACACCGCGCTTATCCGGCGCCGCATCCGTTCCACGGAGCTGGTGATGGAAATGATGCACGCCGGCAAAAGCTCCAAGACAGATATTGTCCTGTGCTACATGGACAACCGGGTGGATCATGCCTTCCTGGAAAAAATACGTGACCGGATTAAACACATTCAGGTGGACGCCCTGACCATGAACCAGGAAAGCCTTGCGGAGTGCTTGTATGACAGGAAATGGTACAATCCCTTTCCGAAATTCAAATTCACCGAGCGCCCCGACACCGCATCGGCCCAGGTGCTGGAAGGAAATATTATCATCCTGGTGGACAATTCCCCCTCCGTACTGATCATGCCCACATCTATTTTTGACGTGGTGGAGGAAGCGGATGACTACTATTTTCCCCCTATCACAGGAACCTATCTGAGATTATCCAGGTTTATTATCGCAGTGCTTACCTACCTGATGACGCCCACATTTCTGCTGCTGATGAAAAATCCGTATTTGATACCAAGGGGCTTTGAATTCATTATGGTAAGGGATACGGTGAATATTCCCCTCATCTGGCAGTTTTTGATACTGGAGCTGGCGATTGACGGCCTGCGGCTGGCCGCGGTGAATACGCCCAACATGCTCAGCACCCCGCTGAGTGTCATGGCGGCCCTGGTGCTGGGTGAATTTTCCGTCAACAGCGGCTGGTTCAACTCTGAGGTTATGCTTTATATGGCCTTTGTGGCGATAGCGAATTATACGCAGTCCAGCTATGAACTGGGCTATGCGCTGAAATTCATGCGTATCCTGAACCTGATTCTCACCGCTGTTTTCGGGATCTGGGGATATGTGGGAGGAATTATACTCTGCATCCTTTTTATGTTTACCAACCGCACAGTGTCCAATCAGAGCTATGTCTACCCGCTTTTTCCCTTTAATGCAAAGCAGCTGGCAAAACGCCTTTTCCGCCTGCGCCTTCCGGGCGCTCTGGATCCGGTGAGGAAAGAAAAAAAATAAAAATACGGATATGGGGCAGGCCGGAAAGAGAACATCTGGAGGCCTGCTTTTTTCCTGTTCGTAAAAAGGTATTTTTTTGTTCTTACGTAAAAAAAAGTTCAGAATTTACTAAAAAGATAAATACATTCATATATATTTTCTTGTTTCCGGCGACTAACCGTGCTAAAATAAAACGAGCGTATTAATCCGCAATCGGATATGAGGAGGAAGAAGATGGCCGGTTTTAAAATTGTTACAGACAGTACGGCAGATTTGCCGAAGGACTACATAGAACAGAATCAGCTGGGCGTAATGGTGCTGCCTTATATTGTGGAAGGCGTATCTTACGGTATTGACAAGGAAATGGATGTCAAAGATTTTTATAATAAGATGCGGGGAGGCATGATGCCAACTACTTCCCAGGTGAATCCGGAATCCGCCAGAGAATATCTGGAAGGCTACCTGGAGGAAAGCAGGGAAATCCTGGTGATGTCCTTTTCCTCCGGCCTGAGCGGTACCTATAACAGCGCCTGTGTGGCGGCGCAGGAAATCATGGCGGAAAGGGACGACTGCAAAATTATCGTAGTGGATACCCTGTGCGCTTCCCTGGGAGAGGGGCTTCTGGTTTACAAGGCCGTGGAGCTTAGGAAACAGGGGAAGAGCCTGGAAGAAACCGCAGAATGGGTGGAAAGCCACAAGCTTAATCTGGTACACGTATTTACCGTGGATGATTTATTCAACCTTCACCGGGGCGGAAGAGTAAGCAAGGCCACAGCCATTGTAGGCACGCTGGCAAGCATCAAACCCCTTCTCCATGTGGACAACGAAGGCCACCTCATAGCGGTGGGCAAGGTTCGCGGCAGGAAGAAATCCCTGCACAGCCTGGTGGATATGATGGAACAGAGAATTGGCAGCTACAGGGACAAAAATGACTGCTTTTTCATCAGCCACGGCGATTCCCAGGAGGATGCGGAATACGTACGTGACCTGGTCAGGGAACGGTTTGGAATTGAAAGCTGCATTATTAATTATGTAGGCCCTACCATCGGCGCCCATTCCGGCCCCGGAACCATAGCGCTGTTTTTCCTGGGAGACTACAGATAGAAACCGGCTGCTGTGCCCTGGCGGACATATCCGCAGGCAAAATAAGAGCAGTACTGTGAAAAAGACAGCAATAACGATTAAGACCCGGCGGGAAGCCGGGTCTTTTTGGAAGGAGGAAAATATTAGGTTCAGAGTCACTGGCTGCATCTATCTGTATATGCAAGGTTATTTTTTACATCTATCGAATTCAGGATTGAATGCGTAGAAGTTTTTGCTGTCGAGTTTTTCCTGGACGATACGGAGTGCTTCACCGAATCTCTGGAAATGAACAACCTCACGCTGTCTCAGGAAGCGGATAGGGGCGGCTACTTCAGGATCCCTGACAGTCCTCAGTATGTTGTCATAAGTGGTACGCGCCTTCTGTTCGGCAGCCAGATCCTCAGTCAGGTCGGAAATAATATCACCCTTGGACTGGAATTCGCAGGCATTGAAAGGGATTCCTCCGGCAGCCTGCGGCCACAGAGCGGTGGTATGATCGATATAATAAGGACCAAAACCAGAGTTCTCAATTTCTTCCATGGAGAGATTCTTGGTCAGCTGATAAACGATAGCGCCTATCATTTCAAAATGCGCAAGCTCCTCGGTGCCGATATCCGTAAGCAGCCCGGCCACTTCACGATAAGGCATGGTATAACGCTGAGAAAGATAACGCATGGATGCGCTCAGCTCGCCGTCGGGCCCGCCATACTGAGAAATAATGAACTGTGCCAGCTTGGCGTTAGGCTCCGTAATTTTTATAGGAAACTGAAGTCGTTTTTCATAATTCCACATCTATGCTTCACACCCCTTCCCATGGAAGAGGCGCCATGCCCCATTTCCATTCCTTGTTAAAAGAATCAGCGGTTGCCAGGTTCAACGGATAAAACTTAGCCGCGAATTCGGCGGACATTTTATTCAGCATCCGGTTATAATAATTAAAATAATTCAAAGCTTCCCTGTCGTGAGGATGGGTATCCAGATACTCGGTAAGTTCAACCACTACGAAGCTTGCGATACCGATATTCATCAGGCTGCGTTCCTGTTCCGCATTCTGACAGGGAGTACAATTCTGATTGTTCATTATATACATCTCCTTCCTGTAAAGGGTTTGATCAATTCAGGAAAGATAGTACCGCACCGGAAGCCTTCTTCCAGATCCTCGCAGATAACAGGCTCACGCTGCCACGGGACATAGGCCATAGCTATGGGAAAATCATCGATATTCTCGACATAGTTATTATTAAATTCCTGCATAAAACTCCTCTCATATACTACATACTTTTTTAATACTATAGTATGAGGGGAAAAGATATTTGCTACTTAATATCGCCCGCTTTCATGTTGTTCATTCAGCCACCTCACAAGCTCGTCCATAGAATCCGGCACATTCGGAAACTCCTTCATCACCTTCTGCTCCTCAGGCGTCTTCACAAAACAGAACTTATCCGGATACACAACCGCCCTGATACAATCCCCGCTTTTTACCAGATAATACCGCATCCCCTGATAACTGCCCGTCAAAGGCTCCTTCTGGATAAAATTAAAAGAAATTTCTTCCTTACAAATCATAAACCACACCATCCTTTCATCATCCGCATCCAATTACCAAGTATACCACGCCCACCCCCAAACGCCAACACTCCGGCCTCCAAAATCCCAGCTTAAAAAATTCCCGGACAGGCCGAAGGCCAATCACTTCCCCATAGAACCTGCAGCCGGGGAGGTATTAAAACCCTCCATTTTTTTTACAGTTGACAACCCGTGAGTATAAGAATATAATCCTAATTGAGAATGGTTATCAACTGAAAGAGGAAGGACGAAGCAGTCATGACACTCTATGAAGGGCAGACAGGCGGCCGGTATCTTGTGGCAGATATGAAGATAGAAGAAGATATCTCCAGAAGACTGCAGGCATTGGGTTTAATCGAGGGAACGAGATTAAAGCTTCTGAACCGTAAAAGAAACGGTTCCTTAATAATTTATGTGAGGGGAACCAGGCTGGCCCTGGGAAAACATATTACCTCCGGAATCGAAGTAGAGGAGGTGGAAGAGGATGCAGAGAGATAACCATGTACATGTGGCGTTTGTGGGAAATCCCAACTGCGGAAAGACAACGCTGTTTAATGCGATAACGGGTTCCAAGCTTAAGGTGGCCAACTGGCCCGGCGTCACCGTGGAAAAATACGAAGGCACGCTGGAGTATGAAGGCTATGGATTGAAGCTGGTGGATACCCCCGGCATTTACTCCCTGACCTCTTATACCATAGAGGAAAAAGTAACAAGGAAATGTGTCCTGGATGATGATATCGAAGTCATTGTAAATGTAGTGGATGCATCCTGTCTGGAACGTAACCTTTACCTGACGCTTCAGCTGCTGGAATTGGGCAAGCCGGTCATCCTTGCCCTTAACATGATGGATATCGTAAAGGAACGGGGAATGGAAATTGACATGCACCGCCTTCCGGAAATGCTGGGTGACATCCCGGTGGTTCCCGTTTCCGCGGCCAAGCGGACCGGCCTGGATATCCTGATGCATGCGGTGGTCCATCACTATGAAGAAGGCCCTAAAAACGACATTCTGGATTACGGCCCGGCGGTGGAAGAGAAGCTTGCTCTTCTGGAAGAGAGGATGCAGTCGAAATACCCCAATCATTCCTCCGTCCGCTGGCATGCCATAAAGCTGCTGGAAAACGATGAGGAGGTAAAAAAGGATCATCCTCTGGAAGTGGAAAGCATTGTAGATCGCAACTATGAAAAGGATATCACGGAAAAGAAATACGAATATATAGAAAAAGTCATCCAGGAAGTGCTTTTTTACAAGGACAGGAAAGCGGCGAGCACGGACCGGATAGATAAGGTGCTGACCCATCCCGTTTGGGGCGTGCCGGTATTCCTGTGCATTATGGCGCTGGTATTTTTTCTTACCTTTTTTGTTGGCGATTTCCTGAAGGGTGGATTGGAATATGCGCTGGGAATCATATCGGAGCTGGTGAGAGCGGGAATGACCGGACTGCATGTGGCTGACTGGATGATTTCCCTGATTGTTGACGGAATCATAGCGGGTGTGGGAGGTATCCTTACCTTTGTCCCTAATATTTTTATCCTGTTCCTGGCGCTTGCCATTCTGGAGGACAGCGGCTATATGGCAAGGGTAGCCTATGTTATGGACGGCATTATGGGAAAGGTGGGGCTTTCCGGAAGGGCCTTCCTTCCTATGGTACTGGGCTTTGGCTGTACGGTTCCTGCAATTATGGCCACCAGGGCGCTGGAAACAGAACACGACAGAAGAAGGACAATGATCATAACGCCTTTTATGTCCTGCTCGGCAAGACTGCCCATATATGTTCTGTTTTCGGAAATGTTTTTCCCGCAGTGTGCCATGGTGGTGGCCTTTTCCATGTATGTTATCGGAATGGTAATGGGCATTCTGGTGGCCATGGTG
This sequence comes from Eisenbergiella porci, assembly GCF_009696275.1. Classification (GTDB taxonomy): domain Bacteria; phylum Bacillota; class Clostridia; order Lachnospirales; family Lachnospiraceae; genus Eisenbergiella; species Eisenbergiella porci. The sequence continues at coordinate 53,409 of NZ_VUMI01000003.1, read as the reverse complement.
CAGCACAAGCTGGAAAAAGGCAAGATCAACCAGTCTCTGATGATAGAGCTTCCAGAATATAAGCGCCCCAATGCAAGGACGATAAGAACCTATGTGTGGAATAAGCTGAAGGATTACCTGACCAAGGCAGGAACTACGATTTTTGTGGCCTCGATCATTATCTGGTTTATCCTGAATTTCGGCATTCACGGCATGGTATCCGAGCCTGCGGAAAGCTTCGGCGCGGCGCTGGGAAGGATTTTGGTGCCTGTCCTGCGGCCTGCCGGCCTGGGGCTGTGGCAGATAGCGGTTGCACTGATTTCAGGTATTTCCGCAAAAGAAGTGGTGGTTTCCTCCTTCTCCGTCCTGTTTGGCGTCTCCAATGTGAATTCGGCAGCAGGTATGGCCTCCATCGTGCAGAATATCCAGCATTTTGACCCGGCCTTCGGAGGGCTGAACGCCTTCTGCCTCATGCTTTTCTGCCTGCTTTACGTCCCCTGCGTAGCGACAATGGCAACCATTAAAAAAGAAAGCGGTTCCTGGAAGTTCACAGGCAGTATCATGCTTTTCCAGATTGGCCTGGCCTGGCTGGTAAGCGTTCTTGTATTCCAGATCGGCAGTTTTTTCATATAGGAAGGATGGCGGGGTATTAATGTATCCGCCAATGGATACAGGGCAAAGCATTTTTCCTCGCTTTGCCCTGTATTTATTGAAATTGCGGATTGTCCAGCCTGCAAAGGAAGCCATACAGTTAATCCGACAGGATTTCACGAACGCTGTTTACCGTAATATGGCAGGCGGCGGAGATTTCTTCCTCATTCTTTCCCTCGCCGGCCAGGCGGATTACAGCCTTTGCCAGCTGGATTCCCTGGGCCCTCCCCTGGGCTTTTCCCTGCTTCAGCCCTCTTTTTAAGCCTTTTTTAATTCCTCTTTCTTCTATTGCTTCGCTCAAATTACACATCTGCCTCAGCTCCTTTCCCAATTCCTGTTCCATAACCAGGCCATAATTTTCTGCCAGTAACCTTTCTTTTTCCGCTGCATCCATAGCAGGAGATAGCAGTGTATTCAGAAATCCATGCAGCTTTGCGCAATTACCTTCCGGCGCCTCTTCATTCAGGCAGATAATGACAACCGACAGCTTGTCATAGTTTGCCTGCTGTTCCGGGATTGCGCCGATAAGATCCTGTTTGGCAATCCGGTATTCCGACATGGCATTTCCTATATGCTTCGGGGCGTTCATGCATATCCAGATACTGTATACCTTCTTCAGTTCGTCATAATCGGAAGCCGTAAATTCTCTGTCCAGCTGCTCCGACAGCATCCTTGCACCATAGAAGATTCCTCTGGTAACAATGTGGTATTTCTGATAAAATTTCTTCTGCGCTTCCACATTAAGCAGCAGCTTTACCGCGGCAGGCTTACTTTGCCCGGGAAGCAGGGCGCGGAACCGGATATCATAGGTGAGGCTTCCCTCTCCGGGGATCTTGCTTTCCGTGTTGTCACCTGTGATTAAAAGCTCATTTTCTCTCTTCCCTCCAGGCTTTACCGGCACCCTGGAGACTTCAATTCCCGGCTCAATCCATTCCGTGATTTCTTCCGCACAGCAGCCTGCATATTCGCTAACGGCGCCCTGCAGGATACGGGCCAGAACCTGCCTGCTGCTCAGGATTCTTTTTACATGTTCGTCGTACTGTACTTTGATGCCGGCTGCGTCAAGTTCTTCGGCGATCAGCGTCCTTTTTTTCATTGTACCTCCTTTTGAGGGCAGGAACGCGGAGCTTGAAAGAAAAAGATGACGCCTGGTGTTCCTGCCGTTTTATAAAAATGGGATTTTGCGGCAGAAACTGCCAGAATGTGCGAATGCACAAAAAAATAAACTATTATGATGATACTTTATATCTGTTAAAAAGTCAATTAACAATTCACACAAAATTATCCGGTCAGTGAATCACGAGGGAAAAATCTCTTGATTTAGCAGGCTTTTTGTGTAAGAATAGGAAAAGATGGAAATGATGTAAAACAACGGTGCCTGTGAGTAACACCTGTGAAATTCAGGTGACGGGAAAAACAGGCTGACAGGAATGGAGGTTGCAGGTGAGAGGAATTGACACTCAGGTAAGACAAATCCGCAGGCGTGTGTTTAAGGAAGTTGCCAATCTGGCATATACATCGGAGAACCTGAAGGATGATGTGGAGGCGCTGCCGTACAGTATTGTGGGCGCCGACGCGCCGGCCTACAGGGACAGTATTTACCGGGAGAGAGCGGTAGTGACGGAACGGATCCGTATGGCCATGGGGCTTTCCCTGCGGCCGGAAAACGTGCCGGTGCATCTGACGCAGGGGCTGGATGAAAGCAATATTGATCAGAAGTACTATGAACCGCCGCTTGTACAGGTCATTCCCTCCGCATGCAATGCCTGTCCGGAAAACCGCTATGTGGTCACTGATAAATGCATGGGCTGCATGGCGCATCCCTGCAGGGAGGTCTGTCCCAAGGAGGCTGTCTCCATGGTGGACGGCAAGTCCCATATCGATCCGGAAAAATGTATCCGATGCGGTAAATGCAAGGCTATCTGCCCCTATGATGCAATCAGTCATCAGGTGCGACCCTGTGCGGCAGCCTGCGGCGTGAATGCGATTGAAAGCGATTCCCAGAAAAGAGCGGTAATCAACGAGCAGAAATGCGTTTCCTGCGGTCAGTGCATGGTGAACTGCCCCTTCGGCGCGATTGCTGATAAATCCCAGATTTTTCAGCTGATTAAGGCCATCCGTTCCGGAAGGAAAATCATTGCCCAGGTAGCGCCCGCTTTTGTAGGCCAGTTCGGCCCCGGCGTAACGCCTGACATGATTAAGACGGCGCTGAAGCAGCTGGGTTTTGCTGACGTATATGAGACGGCCATCGGCGCTGATATGGGTGCGGCCGCGGAAGCCGAGCACTACGTGCATGCGGTTGCCACCGGAGAGCTGCCATTTCTGCTCACCTCCTGCTGCCCTTCCTGGTCCGTGCTGGCAAAGAAATTTTTCCCGGAAACCATTGACAATATTTCCAATGCGCTCACGCCCATGGTGGCAACAGCGCGCAAAATCAAAGAAGACCATCCGGATGCTTCCGTAGTATTTATAGGTCCCTGCGCTTCCAAAAAGCTGGAGGCTTCAAGAAAGAGTGTGCGTTCCGACGTGGATTTCGTCATCACCTTTGAAGAGCTGGCAGGTATGTTCGATGCAAAGGGCATTGAATTAAAAGGCGTGGAACCGGAGGATACCATGGCGGATGCCACCGGCGCGGGCCGCGGCTACGGCGTGGCTGGCGGTGTTGCCAGCGCGATTGAGGCCTGCATCCGGGAATATTATCCCGACGTGGAGGTGAATATCGAGCATGCGGAGAGCCTGGCGGAATGCCGGAAGATGCTGATGCTCGCCAAGGCGGGCAAGAAGAACGGCTGCCTGATCGAGGGGATGGCCTGTCCCGGAGGCTGTATTGCCGGGGCCGGAACCAACATTGCGATACCACAGGCCATGAAGGAGGTCAACGCCTTTAAAATGGCGGCGGAAAAGAAAATTCCGGAAGTTACAAATAAGAAAGAAAGCGAAGGATAAAAAAGTGACAAAAATAAGAACCCGTTTTGCACCAAGCCCCACAGGACGTATGCATGTGGGGAACCTGCGTACCGCGCTGTACGCCTATCTGATTGCCAAACATGAAGGAGGGGATTTCATCCTCCGCATCGAGGATACGGATCAGGAACGTTATGTGGAGGGCGCTGTGGATATTATCTACAGGACCCTGGAGAAAACCGGCCTGAAGCATGATGAAGGACCGGACAAGGACGGCGGAGTCGGTCCCTATGTACAGAGTGAGCGCCAGGCGCAGGGCATTTATCTGGAGTATGCGAAACAGCTGGTTGAGAAGGGCGAGGCCTATTACTGCTTCTGCGATAAGGACAGGCTGGCCACGCTGACCCGTACTGTGGCGGGCAAGGAAATCAATGTATATGACAAGCACTGCCTGCAGCTTTCCAGGGAAGAGGTGGAAGCAAAGCTTGCGGCGGGTGTTCCCTATGTTATCCGCCAGAACAATCCCACGGAAGGCACCACGACCTTCCATGATGAGATTTACGGGGACATTACGGTTGATAATGCAGAGCTTGACGATATGATTCTGATTAAATCCGACGGTTATCCTACTTATAATTTTGCCAACGTGGTAGACGACCATCTCATGGGAATCACCCACGTGGTGAGAGGTAATGAATACCTTTCCTCTTCCCCGAAATATAACCGCCTTTATGAAGCCTTTGGCTGGGAGGTGCCTGTTTATGTACACTGTCCGCTGATTACGGATGAAGAGCACCATAAGCTGTCCAAACGCTGCGGCCATTCCTCCTATGAGGATCTGGTGGAGCAGGGCTTTTTAACGGAAGCTATCGTAAACTTTGTGGCCCTTCTTGGCTGGAGCCCTGAAAATAATGAGGAAATTTTCTCCTTGGAGGAGCTGACGAAGGAATTTGACTACCGCCATATGTCCAAGTCCCCTGCCGTATTCGACTATACCAAGCTCAAATGGATGAACGGGGAGTACATTAAGGCCATGGATTTCGACCGTTTTTACGGCCTGGCCGAGCCTTATCTGAAAAAAGCGCTGACCAGGGATGTAAATCTGAAGAAAATTGCCGAAATGGTAAAAACGAGAATTGAAACCTTCCCGGAAATCGAAGAGATGGTGGATTTCTTTGAAACGCTGCCGGAATACGACGCAGCCATGTATACGCACAAAAAGATGAAGACAAATACGGAAAGCTCCCTGGAGGTCCTGACGGAGCTGCTTCCCATCCTGGAAGCACAGGAGGACTACAGCAATGATGCGCTGTACCAGACGCTGGTAGCCTATGTGGAGAAAAAAGGCTGTAAAAACGGCTATGTTATGTGGCCGGTACGCACCGCGGTTTCCGGAAAGCAGATGACGCCTGCGGGCGCAACGGAAATCATGGAAGTCCTCGGAAAGGAAGAGTCTATTGCCCGTATCCGTGTGGGCATTGAGAAGCTTAAAGATGCCTGATTCCGGTAAAAATTTAGTCAACTTAGGCCAGATGACGGCCATAAAACATGAGAACGGAGCCCTGCTTGTACTGGCAGGGCCCGGTTCCGGAAAAACTTATACAATTATCCATCGTATTCTTCATCTGATAGAAAAAAGTAATGTGGACCCGGCGTCCATTCTTGTGATTACCTTTACCAAAGCTGCCGCAAGGGAAATGAAGCAGCGGTTCCGGCAGAAGACGGCAGGCAGGGCCTGGCCGGTGAATTTCGGAACCTTCCACGCAGTCTATTACCATATTCTGAAAACATCCTGTCATTACCGATCCGGTAATATTATATCCGATTACGAAAAAAGAGAATTATTGAAAACTATCCTGCAAAGACCGGGCTTTACCTGTACGGACGAGGAGGAGACAATAGACAGCCTGCTGGGTGAAATCAGCCGGTTTAAAAACGACGGCTGCCCGCCGGAAAACAGGGATCCGGAATGCGGCCTGATCAGCCGGGAGGAATTTGCCCGGCTTTACCGATCCTATGATGAGGCTCTGCGTCGGGAGGAAAAGCTGGACTTTGATGACATGGTTTTAAGATGCCGTGATCTGCTTGTATCCCGGCCGGACGTACGGAAGGCCTGGCAGCAGAAATTCCGCTACATTCTGGTGGATGAATTCCAGGATATCAATCCCATGCAGTATGAGGTGCTGCGCCTGCTTGCGCAGCCTGAAAACAACCTGTTTATCGTAGGAGACGACGACCAGTCGATTTATGCCTTCCGCGGCGCGAGGCCGGAAATCATGCTGGGCTTCAGGCAGGATTATCCGCAGGCAGGTATCGTGGAACTCACACAAAATTACCGCAGCACGCCGGAAATTGTAACGGCTGCAGGACGGCTTATTGCCGCAAATAAAAGCCGTTTTATAAAAAAGGCGCAGGCGGTAAGCCCTTCCGGGGAGCCGGTGCTTTACCGGGGCTATTCCACAAGAGATGAGGAAAATGAGAGCATTGCAACCGAAATCGCCTGTTTTCCGGAAGGCTTTAACGAAACGGCGGTAATTTACCGTACCAACCAGGATGCCGCGGCCATGGCGGAGAAACTGACGGAAAAAGGAATTCCCTTCCGTATGAAGGAAAAGCTGAAAAGCCCTTACAGACAAATGGCGGCGCAGGATGTCCTTTCATACCTTTCCTTTGCCCTGGAAGGCAGGAAGCGGAAGGATTTTTATCGCATCATGAACCGTCCGTCGCGGTATATCAGCCGCAGCGCAGTGTACGGCGAAACGGTGGATTTTAAAGAATTGTTTGATTTTTATGCAGAAAAACCGTATATGAGGGAAATCCTCCGGAAATTCCAGATGGATCTGGAGCGTCTTAAAAGGATGGATTTATACGCGGCAGTCAACTACATACGCAGGGGAATGGGGTATGACGAATATCTGGTAAGAACTGCGGCGGAGAAGGGAACGGATAAAAATGAACTGTTGAAGGAAGCGGAGTGGTTCCAGAAGCAGGTCAGACAGTTTCGCAGTCTGGAACAGTTAAAGGAGCATATCGCCCTTTATGAAAAAGAACTGGAAAAAGCCGGCCGTGATCCCGACAACAGGGAGGGCGTATCCCTGCTTACCATGCACGCCTCCAAGGGACTGGAATTTGATACCGTTTATATCCCTGACTGTAATGAAGGCATAATTCCCCACAGGAAGAGCATGAAGGACGAGGCGGTGGAAGAGGAGCGCCGCATGCTCTATGTGGCCATGACCCGTGCCAGGAAAAGGCTGACATTAACTTATGTTGACGGAACAAAAGAGGAACCGGGATTCCTCTCCCGGTTCCTCACAGATCTTGTCAGACAGCCTGTCCTTTAGTAACGGTTCACACAAGCGGACCGTTATGCACATCCGGCCATCAAAATACGATGCGCGATGAGCCGATGTTTATTTTTCCGGATCGATAAGCTCATCAAATTCACAGTTATCCAGATACTCATCAAAAGCATCCGCTACCATTTCATACTCATCATCGTCCTCAATATAACGCAGCTCCGGTTCTTCGTCAGGATTCTCTTCGTTTTCCGAATATCCGTAGAACCAAACCTCTCCGTCCTCATTCTGTCCGCTTTCATCCAGCGGAAGCAGCACAATGTAGCTCTTTTCCGCCACATCCAGAATTGTAATTACCGCACAATTCACAAGAGTGCCGTCCTCCAGCTCCAGTTCCACGCTCATTTCCTCTTCAGGCTCACCCGCAGGCATCTTTGCATTATCTTCGCTCATGAATCATCCTCCATTATTCCTTTTCACAGGATCCTGTGTTGCTATTCCTATTCTAACCGATGTTATGTGCGGATGCAAGATAAACTGGTAAGAGAGGGGAAGGTGTGGTATAATAAACGACAAAGGCAGAGCCGGGAATATTTTGCAGGACTCTGCCCTTCCCATTATCAAAGCCAGTCTTTTTTAGGCTTGGCCGACGCACTGTTGCCGGCCTTCACAAGATTAAGACAGGAGATAAACCATATGACATCAAGACATGAACTCAAAATTCTCCCCGGAACGCCTTATCCCATGGGGGTGTCCCTGACGAATGACGGAAAGGTTAATTTTGCGGCCGCACTTCATACCAGGGAGGAATGCGGTGTCCTTCTTTATCTGCATGCGGCGGGAAAGCCTGTGCGTATTCCCTTCACAGAAAAAAACAGAATAGGCAACATTTACTGTATGCAGGCGGAGGGCCTGGCGGATACGAAATTCCAGTATAATTTTTATGCGGGAGAGGAGATTATAACCGATCCCTATGCGGACGTCATATACGGGAACGAGCGCTGGGGCCGTCAGACGGATCCAAAGCTCCGCGGAGGCTTCAGCAGGCATACCTATGACTGGGAGAACGATGCGCCGCTTATGACCCCGCTGTCGGAAACCATTCTTTATCTTGTGCATCCCCGGGGTTTTACCAGGCATGCCTCCTCAGGAGTGGAGCATAAGGGAACCTTTGCCGGTATCGTGGAGAAAATCCCTTATCTGAAGGAGCTTGGAATCACTGCCGTAGAACTGATGCCCTCCTATGAGTTTTTGGAGCTGGAAAAGCCGGAATGCAGGGAAATGAGCATGGAGGATGCGGTGAACCACTACAGGGATTTACCCGCAGGGGAAGAGGAAGCGCCCCGGATCAATTACTGGGGGTATAAAAAGGGATACTATTTTGCACCCAAAATGTCCTATTCCAGCTCCGACTGCCCGGCGGAGGAATTTAAGGACATGGTGAAGAAGCTGCATCAGAACGGGATTGAGGTAATCATGCAGTTCTATTTTCCTGTGGATGTAAAGAGGGCATATATTCTTGAGGTTATCAAATACTGGGTGTTCAGCTGCCATGTGGATGGCTTCCATCTGCTGGGAGTCCATATCCCCACGGCGCTTCTGGCCACGGAGCCGATGCTGGGCAATACCAAGCTTTTTTATACCGATTTTTCCTGTGATGAAATTTATGATAACAGCGATATTCCCGCCTATAAGAATCTGGCGGTTTATAATGACGATTTTATGTATGCGGTCCGCCATTTCCTGAAAAGCGACGAGGGTTCCCTGCTGCCAGCCCTGGGCAGCCTGCGTAAGAATCCCAGGCAGACAGGCGTGATTAATTATGTGACCAGCTATTCCGGCTTCACCCTGGCGGATCTGGTTTCCTATGACAGAAAGCATAACGAAGACAACGGCGAGGAAAACAGGGACGGGGAAAATTATAACGTGAGCTGGAATTGTGGTTTTGAGGGCAGGACCAGAAAGAAATCCGTACAGGAGCTGAGAGGGAGGCAGATGAAAAATGCCATGCTGCTTTTGCTCACCTCCCAGGGAACTCCCATGATAGTCAGCGGAGATGAGTTCGGTTTCAGCCATGGAGGCAATAATAACCCCTACTGCCAGGACAATGGGGTCAGCTGGCTGAACTGGCGCCTGCAGGAGACAAATCAGGAATTTTTCAGTTTTGTTAAGCAGGCAATTGCCTACCGGAAAAAGCATCCTGTGCTGCACCGGCCGGACGAGCTTGCCATGATGGATTATATTGCCTGCGGTTATCCGGATCTGTCCTATCACGGCGAAGAAGCATGGAAGCTGAAGGCGGACAATTTGAGCCGGCAGGCCGGGCTGATGTACTGTGGCTGCTACGCCAAAACGGACAGGAAAAACGATGACAATTTCATTTATATTGCATATAATATGCATTGGGAAGAACACGATTTTGCTCTGCCCTCTCTTCCGGCAGGCCTGAAATGGACCAGGGTCCTGGACACGGCTGCGAAAGAGAACGGCGTACAGGATGAAAACGGTAAAACAGCGGCTGTCAAAGGGCGCTCCGTACAGATTCTGGAAAGCAGAGAGAAAACGGAGAAAGAAAAACAGAAGGCAGGACGAAAAAAGAAGTGACAGAAGGTAAGAAGGCAGCAGGCAATATTATAGTCAGGGCATGGAAGCATTTTAAGACGATTACGCGCCATAAATATCTGGTGATGAAGGGCTGTTTTGCCGTGGGGCTGTACAGGCAGGGCCTGACGCATGACCTTTCCAAGTATGAGCCTTCGGAATTCCTTATCGGGGCCAGGTATTTCCAGGGGGACAGAAGCCCCAACAACGCGGAGCGTGAGGAGAAGGGCTATTCCAGCGCCTGGCTTCATCATAAAGGGAGGAACAGGCACCATTACGAATACTGGATTGACTACAGCACAAGGGATGTGCCCGGCGGCATTGCGCCGGTGGAGATGCCTGTAAAATATGTGGCGGAAATGCTCATGGACAGGATTGCCGCCTCCAAGGTATACCGGGGTGATAAATACCGGGATGAGGATCCCCTGCTGTATTTTCAGTCCGCGAAAGAGATTCCCATCATGCATGAAAATACGCGTAAGCTGCTGCTGAAGCTTCTGACCATGCTGGCGCAGCAGGGAGAAAAGAAGACCTTTGCCTATGTAAGAAAAGAGCTTCTGGGCAGAAGGAAGTAAAAGTAGTGGAACCAAATCTCTCCTTTTACATATAGTAGTGTAAAGGAGATGAGAATATGAACTGTTTATGCTTATTACTACTCTTATGCTGCTGCTGCAATAACGGAAACGGCGGCGGTCAGAACAACGACGGATGTCATGGCGGCTGCGGCTGCCGGAATAACAACAGCTGCAGGAGCGGCTGCCAGCGCGGCGGATCTCAGGATGGCTGCGGCTGCGAAAGAGGCAATATGAGAAATGTAGCTCCCTGCGCGGAGGTCAGGCCTGTCTGTCCTTGTGCGGATGTGAGACCGGAGCCGCCGCTTCCCAGGCCGGAGCCCAGACCGAGAACGGAGCCGCTTCCCAGACCTTTCCCTACTTTTTCCGAGGGGAATAGCTGTGGCTGTGACGATTGATTGAGACTGAAAAACAGAATAGGTTTGTAACTGTGAGAGTTATTGAACAGTTATATAGGTTCAACAAGAAGCCCCGGCAGTCCGCTGCCGGGCTTTTGCTGTGCAGAAATCGGTTCGGGCTGCACATTTAGCAGCAGCCTTAACTGTCACAGGACGAAATTTGGAAGCCTTTTGCGGCATCCGGCTTAACGGAGCACCTGCTGCATATCCTCCGGAAGCGGCGAGGTGAAAACCATGGGCTGTCCTGTGATGGGATGGTTGAATTCCAGGCGGCAGGAATGGAGCGCCTGCCGGCTGATGAGGGTTTTGTCAGGATAATAGAGAAAGTCCCCGATTAAGGGATATCCCAGATATTTCATATGCACGCGGATTTGGTGGGTGCGCCCTGTCTCCAGGTGAAGGGAGATAAGGGAGCACCCGTTTTTTTCCTGCAGCACCCGGTAGTGTGTGACAGCGCGCTCCCCATGCTCAAAATCAACCATACGCTCAATGGCGGAGCCCGGCTTCCTGCCTAAAGGCGCATCCACAGTGCCCTCAGGAGGCATTCCGGTACCGCTTACAATAGCCAGGTATTCTCTGCTGATTTCCCTGCGGGCGGCCATGACGGAAAGAATGCCGCCGCTTACCATATGCTTTGCGATGATGGTAAGACCGGTAGTATCCCGATCCAGCCGGTTGATGCAGCGGAATACAAAAGGAATATTCTGCGAGGCAAAGTACCAGGCCAGCCCGTTGGCAAGGGAATTTTCATAATTTTTCATAGAAGGATGGATGGGCATATCGGCAGGCTTGTCCAGCACCATCAGATCCTCATCCTCATAAACGATGTGCAGGGGAAGAGGGACCGGAGGGATTTTTTCAGAGATTTCTTCCTCCAGGATGTTGATTGTAAGCGTATCGCCTTCCTCTAATTTATGGATAACATAGGCCGGTTTACTGTTCAGCAGGATACCCTGCTCCCGTTTTTTCAGCTGCGTGAGGTTCTGACCCGTATATTTTTTCCGCTTTAAGAATTGACCGATGGTGAGCCCGTCTTCCTCCGCATTAATATGGTAAATTATTGTTCTTTTCATATTCTAAGCACCTGTCTGAATGATAATAATTTTCGATGAGGAAAAATCCTCATTCACAGTATATATGATTCCGCTGCATTTGGCATCAGTCATTTTTGGCTTATTTTTGCACTGGCGATATTTGGCGGTGTTATTTTTTTGCTTGTAAAAAGTACGGGGAAGGAAGAAGCAGGGAAGCCGGAAGGGCCGGGCAGGCTGCCCGGTCTTGGTGAAAATGTGATTTCTGCCAGCGGAAGCACATCGGTGGGAATGCAGGAAGAAAGCTTTGATTTGGATTACATAGAAACAAAGCTGGAGATAGAAGAGGTTTTTCTGTCCAGCCAAGATGAGGCGGCGGAAGGAACTGCTATACTTAAGCTGACGGAGGAGAGCATACAAGCGGCCCGCAGGGAGCTGGAACGGAAGGCCAAACAGGCGGCACTGGATTACAGGCAGCAGCTTCTTGACAGTGAGGAGGAAAAAATAACGGCAAAGCAGACGCTTGATGCCAGCCTGGCCCGGGGAGCTTATGCATCCTGCACTTATGAGGAATCGCTTCAGGAATATGCGGATAAAATAAGCGAGTGCAAGGAACAGATAAAAGAAGCCCAGGAGCTGGTGGATGAATATACGGCATCCATAGAGAGCGATTATTATTATACTTATTATGAAGTGGCTGAAAAGAAGGAGGAATTTGAAAAAAGCTTTTCCTCCCTGATGCAGCTGTATGAGGAGTGGGATATCCCGGGACTTGAGGATCATTACCGTACAACAACAGGAAGCGCAGGAAACGTCTCCTCTTCCGGCGCCGCGCAGGCTGCCTCCTCCGATTCCGGTTCAGGGCAGTCCTCGGCCGACAGCCAGGCGGGTGACATGGGGCAGCCCTCAGGCGGAGGCCAGGCAGGCGGCATGGGGCAGCCCTCAGGCGGCGGACAGGGCGGGAGCGCCAGCCTTACCTCCGAAAACAATTACACCAAGCTGACCGTCTACAATATGCAGGATGAAGAGGTTCAGGAGAATGAGAAGCTGTATGATCAGGCGGCAGAGGATTATGAGGCTGCCAGGAAAAAAGCGGAAAGCTCTCTCGTACAGGCGCAGAGTAATCTGAAGCTGCTGAATACCCAGCTGGAGGAAGCGCAAATCGCATACGACAGACAGCAGGTGAGCAGCCGCAGCGATATGGAAAATACTGCGGCGGAAAGCAGCGGGGCGCAGGAAGCCTATGAGTCCGAGCTGAACAGAATCGAAGAGGAATTAAGCGTTGCACTGAATGAAAAGGAAGAAGCGGAGGAAAACCTGCAGGCGTTTGAGGATACCATCGGAGACGGCTGCCTGTATACCCAAAGCGCCGGCACGGTCATGATGGTGGCAGTCAGGGCAGGATCGGAGCTTTCAGGAGAGGGCATGGTGCTTGCCTACAGCAATCCCGCTTCCGTAACGGTAACAGCTTCTGTGGGACAGTCGGATATCGCATCCATAAAAATAGGGGAAAGCGCTGTTGTGGAGATTTCGGATCAGGGCACCTTCCGGGGAACCGTGAGCAAAATCAATCCGATCTCCCAGTCCAACAGTAAATCAAGCATTTATTATTCTGTGACAATAGAACTGGACGGGGATATCAGCAAACTTACCCAGAATCTGTCGGCAACCGTATATTTTGGTATGCAGGAATCAGAAGAGGAGGCTGTCAATGAAACAGAAACACAGGAGTAAAAAATTTGTTATCAGGCTTCTGATGGCAATTTCGGCATTCCTCATGCTGGCCAGCGTATGCGTATATACGGTTTTCATCCGCCCGAATCTGAATGGGGATACCGTAATTTATAAGGAAAGCCAGGTGCAGTCGGGCAATATGATCCAGGGAATCATGTAGAGCGGAAGCATTGCCCTGCAGGAGAGCCATATTAATTATGAGCTTGATATTAATTATTCGAAGGATGAGGACGACGATGATGAGGAGGATGGGGAAGCGAGCCGTTATCTGCAGATAGAAGAGGTCTATGCCGTGCAGGGGCAGCGGATGCAGGAGGGCGATCCACTTTTTAAAATTTCCCGGGACAGTATCGACGCCGTCAGGCGGAAGCTTCAGAAGGCAAAGTCTGAAGCGCAGCTGGAGCTTGCGGAAGCCAGAAGCGATTATAATACACAGGCCAGGAGTGCGAAGAGTACCTACAGCGAATCCAAAGCGGAAACGGACACGGCCGCCCGGACCCTTAATACGGCGGTAAACCGGCTGCAGCAGGAAATAGAGCTGCTCTATGGCGATATTCAGGTGCTGGAGGCGGAAATAAATGATTATAATGAGAAGCTGACGGATGAAGATACGCTGGAGGACTACAGCGACCTGAAATACGCCTATGAAAAGGCACAGGAGAAGCTGGAGGAAACGGATGCCGCCAGCGTGGCTGCCTATACGGCCAATTACAGCAGCTTCCAGAATGCAAAGACAGCCTTTGAAGAGCTGGATGACAGACTGCAGGGCTACAGGGACAGCATTGAGGACAATCAGGAGCAGATACTTGATAAGCTGGAGCAGATCAATCAATCCCAGGCGGATCTTTCCCGGGAACAGCTGTCTGCGCAGCAGTTCTATGACAGCGCCGTGCTGAATGGCAGCCTGGCCGGCGATATTTACGGATATACGGTGGATGCCCTCCAGGATACGGTGGAGGAATACACAGAAAGCGGCGGAAAATAAAACCGGCGGAGTATCCGAAAAATCATCGGAAAAAATTGCAGGAGGCATGCCGGAGGGAATGTCGGGAGATATGCCGGACGGCTTTCCGGGTAGCGGAAACAGCGGCATGAACAGTGGTGTAAACGGCAGCAGAAACAGCGCCGGAAGCGCAGCCGCCTATACGGAAACCGGTGAAGCAAAGAGTTTTGAAATTCCGGCGGGCACGCAGGTAATAACGAAGCTTGGCGTGGAAACCACCTTTTCCCGTCTGTCCGTAGGGAACATCATCGCACTGCTTTTGGAGGAGGGAACCGATAATATTCTGAAAATATGGGTGGTATCATAACAGGCGGACACGGCAGAAGAGTATTGGAAAACAGAAAGGCATCAGCAAACCAGACGGGGCAGAAGCTGCCTCGAAACGGGTGGAAAGGGCAGGAAGATGGGCGGCAGGAAAGAAGAAAACAAGGCAGGCTGCAAAGAAAACAGAGAAGAAAACAGAAAACAGGACGAAAAAGAAGTTATGATCTGCATGAACAGCATCAATAAAGGATATACGCTGGGTGAAGAAAAGGTCCCGGTTCTGCGTGATGTATGCTTTCGTGTGGAAAAAGGAGAATTTGTGGCAATATTGGGGCCTTCCGGTTCCGGCAAAACCACGCTGATGAATATAATCGGCTGTATGGATATTGCCGATTCCGGTGAATATTTCCTGGACGGCAATGCTATTCACGAAATGACGGAAAAGGAACTGAATGATGTACGGAATAAGGAAATCGGCTTCATATTCCAGAATTATCAGCTGATTCCCACCTATAACATACTTCAGAATATTATTATGCCGCTGGTGGTAAGGGGCATGACCTCCAAAGAAGCCGAGGAAAAATGCATGGATACTATCCGGCTTCTGGGAATTGACCACAGACTGCGCCATAAACCTTCCGAGCTGTCTGGCGGGCAGAAGCAGAGAGTGTCCATAGCCAGGGCGCTGGTGGGAGAGCCTGCCATACTTCTGGCGGATGAACCAACAGGCGCGCTGGACCGCTCCAGCGGTCAGGAGGTTCTGAAGCTGTTTGGAAAGCTTAATGGCATGGGCCATACCATAGTCATGATTACCCATGACCTGAACGTGGCGAAATCAGCGGGGAGGATTGTCAATATCATAGACGGAGAACTGAGCGAGGCGGATGTGTAAGGTTGTAACATTTAGACGTGGATGAACCGTTATCGCATCCGGCCAATGAAATGCAGGGCGCTGGGCTGGATGCCAGCCGCCGCTATGTTTTCTCACGGACGGCACAGTAAATATGCAGTCCTGTCTGAACTGTGACATAAAGTGTCGTTTACTTGTCCGGCCATATCGACTATAATAGGATCAGATAGAGAAGAAAATTCCTCTGCACGCCAGAGGAACTCGCATTTTGCTTGGCAAAACAAGGAGGAATGAGCATATGAAAAAGAAGATATATCTGGCCGGCCTGGCAGCAGGCATCCTTTTGGCCATGCTTCCCGCCGGAACCGTGAAAGCTTCGGAAAAACAGACAACGGAGGAGTATTATTACCAGCTGCTGTTAAGCGGCGCGTATCCATATAACACTGCGGCAAACGCAGGCGGCCTGAATACGGCGGCCGGACTGCCGGCCGGAAGCTGGGAACAGATTGTGGCCCTGGCAAATCAGCAGCTGACCCAGGCAGTGGCCCGGCAGCAGGCGCTGCAGGCGGAAAGACAGAATATGGAGGCCCAACTGCAGGCCGCAGGACAGGCTGTCGCCCAGGCTCAGGCAGCGCTGACTGCCGCTCAGCAGGCGTATGCCGCGGCCCAGCAGGCTGCGCTTTACAGCCAGCAGGCAGCGATATTAAACCAACAGGCGGCTCAGCTGAACCAGCAGGCAGTCCTGATGAACCAACAGGCGGCAAACCAGCAGATGCTTCTCAATCCGCAGTATCCATATCTGCAGGCAGGCACGCCCCAGACAGTCGTTCCTGCCCTGACAACGGAGCTTATTGTAAAGGTGCAGAATCTTCTGACACTTTATGGCTGCAGCTGCGCTCCCACAGGCATATACGATGTGCAGACCCAGGCGGCGCTGATTCAGTTCCAGACCAAATACGGCCTGGTGGTGGATGGCACCATCAATGCTCAGGTGCTCCAGCTTTTCGGCCTGGTGATGTAAAGCGGTAAAGAGGTAGACGGTATCAGCCCCGGTTCCTCTTTCATTTCCACAAAAAAGCCTGAAGCTGTCCGGAAAATTCCGGATGGCTTCAGGCTTTATGTTTCAGCTGGATTTTACTTCCTTCCAGAGCTCATTGTAAAGAGCGTCTGCATCCTCGCCAAGATAAGTAAAGGTTTCCAGATTACTGTAATCGCTCAGCGTGGGAAAAGCAATTTTGGAATTGCGGATATCCTCGTCCTCAATAAGTTCCCTTGCGGCATCATTGGGAGTGGAATAGGTGATGTATTCAAAATTCTTCAGCGCAATGTCGGGCCGGCACATGAAGTCAATGAATTTTTCCGCGTTTTCCTTGTTCGGCGCATTTTTTGTGATAACCCAGGAATCGATCCATACATTAGTGCCTTCTTTGGGGATGACATACTCCAAATCAGGATTTTCACGCTGGGTAAAAATAGCCTCGCCGGAATAGATAACACCGATGGCGGCTTCGTTTCCGATCATTTTGTCACGCACCTGATCGATCACATAGGCCTGAACGAGAGGCTTCTGGGCAATCAGGGACTCCTTGGCCGCATTCAGCTCCTCCGGATTGACGGAATTCATGGAATAGCCGTTCAGCTTTAAGGCTACCATAAAGGCATCCCGGACAGAATCCTGCATTAATATATTGTCTGCGTATTTTTCATTCCACAGGATGGACCAGCTGTCTACAGGCCCGTCCACCATGGTCTTGTTATAAAGAATACCCACGGTGCCCCAGCAGTAAGGAACGGAATATTTGTTTTCCGGATCAAATTCCTTTGACATATCCCAGTACTGCTGGCCGATATTTGCTTTGGCATTAGGAACATTGTCATAATTGATCTCTGCCAGAAGATCGTTTTCGATCATCTTCTTAATCATGTAATCGGAGGGGCAGACAACATCATATTTGGATGCGCCGGCCTCAATTTTGGGAAACATGATTTCATTGGTTTCGAATTCATCATAAATTACCTTGATTCCCGTCTCCTCCTCAAACATGGAGATGGTATCGGGATCTATGTATTCTCCCCAGTTGTAAACAACGACTTCCCCGTTGGAGCCGGAAGAAGAAGCAGAGCCGCAGGCCGTAAGGGGAAGGACAGCCAGGGACAGGGTGAGCAGCAGGGCAACGGTTTTTTTCATTTTAGTTTCCTCCTCAAAAGTAAAGATGTTGGATCACAGTCTACGTGTTTTCAAAGCGCTATGCCGCCTTTTCCCGTTTGGAAGGCGCTTTGTTCACCAACAGAAGCAATAGCAGCACAGCCACAAAAATAAGGGTGGAAAGCGCGTACATCTCCGGCTTAATCCCTTTTTTAACCTCCGTGTAAATCTTGGTTGACAGGGTATCGATTCCCGGTCCTTTGGTAAAATGCGTTATGATAAAATCATCCAGCGACATGGTAAAAGCCATAAGGAAGCCGGAGAGGATTCCGGGCAGCAAATCCGGGAAAACCACCTTGAAAAAGGCTTTTGTCCTGGAAGCACCCAAGTCCATGGCCGCTTCAAAGGTGCTGGGATTGAGCTGCTTCATACGGGGCATGACGCTTAAAATAACATAAGGAATGTTAAAGGTAATATGCGAAAGCAATATGGTGCCGAAGCCGAACCTTACCCCCATACTGATAAAAAGGAGCATCAGGGAGATACCGGTCACGATCTCCGCATTCAGCATGGGTATGTTGGTGATTCCCATCATAATGGCGCGGTTCCTTTTTTTCATTCCGTTGATGGCGATGCAGGCGACGGTTCCGATACAGGTGGAAATGGCCGCGGAAAGAAAGGCTATCAGCAGCGTATTGTACAGCGCTTCCAATATAATGCTGTTCTGGAACAGCTCATAATACCATTTCAAAGTAAAACCGCCCCATTTGGCCCTTGTTTTGCTGGCATTGAAGGAAAGGACCATCAGCGTGACGATAGGGGCATACAGGAAAATAAAAATAAGAGCGATATATATTCTCTGCGCAATCGTTTTTTTCATAATGTCTGGCCTTCTCCTTCCTTATCAAATATGGAGGTTGCCACCATATTGATGATGATGAAAATCATCAGCACGATGGAAAGACCGCTGCCCAGATGCCAGTTGCCGGCCTGGGTAAACTCCTGCTCAATGACGTTGCCGATTAAAAGGATTTTGCTTCCGCCCAGCAGGTTACTGATGACAAATGTGGTCAGGGCGGGAACGAAAACCATGGTAACGCCGCTGATAACGCCGGGCAGGCTCAGCGGAAAGGTTACGCGCAGAAAGGTCTGCAGCTCACTGGCGCCCAAATCCCTGGCGGCGTTGAGCACGTTGGGATCGATTTTCACCAGCACATTGTAAATCGGCAGCACCATGAAGGGCAGAAAATTATAAACCATGCCCAGCACGATGGCCGACGGCGTGTTAATGATATTTAAAGACGGCAGATGGAAAAAGGAGAGGATGGAGTTAATCACACCCGTTTTTTCCAGCAGGGTCTGCCAGGCAAGCGTACGCAGCAGGAAATTCATCCACATGGGAAGGATGAAAATCAGTACGATGAAGCTGTGCTGGTTCACGTTCATATGCGCCAGGATCATGGCCAGCGGGTAAGCAAGCAGAAAACAGATCAGCGTGCTGATTAAGGACAGGCCGATGGAAAGCCACAGGGCCTTGGAATGCTCGGCGCTGGCGATGGCCATAACGTTGGCCAGGGTGAAGGCCCCCGTTTTATCCGTAAGCCCGTAAAAAAACACCATGCATAAAGGGATGATGATAAAGGCAGCGGACCAGAACAGGTAAGGACCCGAATACAGTAATTGATGTAATTTTTTATTCATCGACAGTTACGGCCTCCTCATCCTCAGACTCCGGCTTATGCATGATCTGGATATTGAATGGATCCACACGGATTCCCACAGCAGTTCCCACCGGGAACATGCCGGTGGAATGAACCAGCCATTCAAAGCCATTGGCAGTAACCTCCATTTCATAATGGACACCCTTGAAAATCAGATGGGTAACCACACCCTGGATCGTGCCGTTTTCCGGGGCAACCAGCTCCACATCCTCCGGACGGATAACAGCGTCAACCGGCTTATTGGTACCGAAGCCCGTATCCACGCAGGCAAATTTTGCCCCCAGAATCTGCACCAGCTTATCCTGCACCATAACGGCGTCAAAAATATTGCTGTCCCCGACGAAGTCCGCAACAAAAGCGTTTTCCGGCTCATTGTAGATGTCCTCGGGCGTACCGATCTGTTGGATATAGCCCTGGTTCATGACCACAATGGTATCGGACATGGTAAGGGCCTCCTCCTGATCGTGGGTTACATAAATAAAAGTGATGCCCAGTTCATTTTTCAGGCGGATCAGCTCGTACTGCATATCCTGGCGCAGCTTCAGATCCAGCGCCCCCAAAGGCTCATCAAGCAAAAGCACCTTGGGTTCGTTTACAATCGCCCGGGCAATCGCCACACGCTGCTGCTGGCCGCCGCTTAAAGAATCCGGCATACGGTTCTCATAACCGTACAGATTCACCAGCTTCAGCGCATACTTGATCTTATCGTTAATATAAGATTTGCTTTTCCCCTTGATTTTCAGGCCGAAAGCAATATTTTCCGCAATGTTCATATGAGTGAAGAGAGCATACTTCTGAAAAACAGTATTCAGCTGCCTTTTGTTCGGTGGAAGATTGGTAATATCCTTGCCGTCAAACAGAACCTGCCCCTTATCCGGCGTTTCAAAGCCGCCTATGATACGCAGAGTGGTAGTCTTACCGCATCCGCTGGGACCCAGCAGAGTCAGAAACTCATTTTCCCGGATATAAAGACTCATGTCGTCCAGGATGGTGGAGGAACCAAAAGATTTTGTAATATGCTGCAAATCAATCAGTCTGTTGCTCATGTGTATGCTCCGTTTCTCCGCTGTGCGGTTAAAATAATCCGGTTCCCATGGGAACCTTGTACCTTAAAAACTGGGCGGGCTGCTCACCCAAATGAGAGACGCTCCGGTTTTTTCACTGGCCGTCAGATAATGTGTGGAATTGGGCGTAAAGTAAAAGGATTCGCCTTTTTTCGCCCGGATGGCGCGCTTCCCGATATGGATGGTCACGCTGCCGCTTAAAACATACCCGAATTCCTCCCCCTCATGGGGATTATCGGGATACGTGGAGCCGCCGGGCTCCAAAGTGAGCCTGATTGGCTCCATAATATTCTTCTGGGCATTGGGAATGATCCATTCCGTTTTATTTTTACAGGATTCATCCGTCTTCTCGAAATAATCCGCTGCACTGAACACAATCTGTTCTTCCGTCTTCTCACTGAAAAATTCATTCAGGTCCGTCCCCAGCACCTGCAGGATATCCACAAGCGTGGCGATTGACGGAGAAGTCAGATCCCGTTCCAGCTGGGAGATAAACCCCTTGGACAGCTCCGCCCTGTCAGCAAGCTCCTCCTGGGTCAGCCCCTTCTGAATCCGCAGTTCCTTCAACTTGTTTCCTATTTTCATAATCGGCTGCCGCCTTCCTAAACAACATATAATAAACTAAAAGTTTACCAACACTAAACAAGACGCTGATACCAATTATACTTTATTCCTGGTAAATGTCAATCCATTAATTTGTAAAATTTTCTGGTGGGAAATGAGGGCGTCCCCCGTCCCTCCCGACTTCTCTGCCAGGGCCTGGCAGGGGGCGTTGGTGAGGGGCTTGGGAGAGGTGTTTGGTCCCCGGTTTTGCCCTCCCTTTTCCCGGTATGGCCGCCGGCTGTTTCTCTCCTTTGCAGGTGCGGCGGGGGGGGTTGGGGCTCCAGTCTCAAAAACGGGGTATTTCTAACAGTCCCGGAAAACCAGAATTCCGCCAACGCAGCCAAAACTCCTCGCGCAGCGACTTTCAGTCGGCTGCCGCTCGTCAGACAGGCTGCTAAGGGCGGCGTAATCCTGGCTTTCCGGGGCTGTAAGAAATATCACCGTTTTTTCCAATGGAGCCCAAAACACCCCGCCGCACCTGTAAAGGAGGCAAACAGCCGGCGGCCGTACCAGGAGAAGGGAGGGCAAAACCGGGGACCAAACACCCCTCCCAAGCCCCTCGCCAACGCCTCCTGCCGGCCCCGGCGGAGAAGTCGGGAGGGACGGGGGACTACGTAATTGGCAGGCGGAAGTTAAATGAAAGGTTGACGCTGTCTGACGAACGTCAGTGAGGAGTTTTGCGTCATTTGACATCGACAGGGAAAAACGGGAAGGTTAGAAATTTCCCATTTTCCCGTCCGAACAAGCCGACACCACCCCCAGCCCTCCTCCCCCGGCCCCTCTTCCCCCACCCCAAACCATCCCTCTGACCGCCCCCTCACCCCAGGAAAAATTTACGAAAGTGATTAACAAAAGCGGGACGTTATGATAAGATTAGTTTAACCTGCAAAAGGATGCCGTCAAGAGGGCAAATCGCGGACAGGAGGCTGAAAAAATGGGACAGGACAAATATGTGGCATATGTTTCTACCTATACAATCGGGGATCAGAGGGAGCATGGCATCACGGTTTTTGATGTGGACATGGAGAACGGAAGATTTTACGAAAAGGAAAAGATTAAAATTACAAATTCTTCTTATGTGACGATTTCCCATAATAAGAAATATCTGTATTCTATTACGGATTTCGGTGTGGAATCCTACAGGATTAAGGAGGATGGCGGGCTGGAAACCATTAATATGGGGTCCATCAACGGGATGAGAGGCTGTTATGTGTCCACGGATTATGAGGATAAGTATATTTTCGTGGCGGGTTATCATGACGGGAAGCTTACGGTGCTGCGGATTAATGACGACGGCAGCGTGGGAGAGATTACGGAAGAGATTTATTATAAAGGCCTGGGAATTGTGGCGGAGAGGAATTTCCGGCCGCATATCAGCTGTGCCAAGATGACGAGGGATAACCATTATCTGTGCGTGGCGGATCTGGGAATGGATCATACCAATGTATACAGGCTGGATCATACGTCGGGCAAGCTGAAGCTGGTGGACGTTATCCGCAGCGAGCTGGAAAGCGCGCCCAGGCATCTGAAATTCAGCAAGGACGGCACTTTTTTGTATATTGTGCATGAATTGAAAAACTGTATTGATGTCTATACGTATAAGGAAGAAAGGGACAATCCTTTCTTTGAAAAAATACAGTCCATAAGCACGCTGAACCATTATCATGCGGGCGGTTCCACTGCGAGCGCGCTGAATCTGTCCGATGATTATAATTACCTGTGCAGCTCCAATGCCGGGGACAACAGCGCGACGATTTATAAAATCGATGGGAAAACGGGGCTTCTTACCAAGCTGCTGTGCCTGCCGGTGAGCGGCGAATATCCCAAGGATGTGGCGTTATTCCCGGACAACCGCCATCTGGTGTCGCTCAATCAGGATTCGGGGACGCTCACCTTTTTTACAACTAATCTGGAAAAAGGGCTGCTTGTTATGAACGGACGGGAATTGAAGGTTCCGCAGCCAAACTGCGTAATTTTCCATAAAATTTCCGGCTGAGTGAGCAGGCAGACTTTTCATATTTTTCGTAACGGCCTGGTATGGGATTTGAAAAAAGCGTCTGTTCCGGCGGTTACAATTTATTATCCAAGACAACAGGGAGGAACAAGGTTCATGGAAAAATGGACAAGAATCGCGCATCAGCCATGCCTGCCCATGGGGAAGGACGGAAGGCTGGTAACAGCATGTGAAGAGCATATCCGGCTGTCAAGAACGGCGGCGACAGAAGGGATGGTTCTTCTGAAAAATGAAGGCGGGGTGCTGCCACTGAAAAGAGGAAGCAAGGCCGCGGTTTTCGGAAAAGGACAGATTGATTACGTGAGGGGAGGCGGCGGAAGCGGCGAAGTTACAACCTCTTATACGCGTAATATTTATGAAGGGCTCAAGATAAAGGAAGCGGAAGGAAAGCTTCAGATATTTGATGCACTTTCCCATTTTTATGAGGAAAATGTAAAGCAGCAGTATGCGCGGGGAAAGGAAAACGGAAAAACCGTGGAGCCTGCTGTTCCTGAGGAGCTGCTGCAGGCAGCCAGACGTTTTACGGACACTGCGGTGATTACTATCTGCCGTTTTTCTGGTGAAGGCTGGGACAGGAAGGGAATTCCCGGCGATGGTGATTTTTACCTTTCTCCTCAGGAGCAGGCGATGGTTGACGCTGTTACGGCTGCTTTCCCCAGGGTAGCGGTTGTGCTGGATGTGGGCGGTATGGTGGATTCTGCCTGGTTTAAGGACAATGACAGGATCCAGAGTGTGCTGCTGGCATGGCAGGCGGGAATTGAAGGCGGCCTTGCCGTGGCTGATATTCTGTGTGGGGATGTGAATCCTTCCGGCAAGCTGGTGGATACCTTTGCCGGTTCCTTTGATGATTATCCGTCCTCCGCAAACTTTAACGAATCCGAGGATTATGTGGAGTATACGGAAGATATTTATGTGGGCTACCGGTATTTTGAGACGATTCCCGGGGCGGCGGAAAAGGTGAATTATCCTTTTGGATACGGGCTTTCCTATACTTCCTTTGCGATTGAGGGTGTCAGCGCACGGCTTCAGGAGATGAATGGAGTGGCGCAGATTGCAGCGCAGGCCAGTGTGACGAACACAGGCAGCATTGCTGGAAAAGAAGTGGTGCAGCTTTATTACAGCGCGCCTCAGGGTAAGCTGGGCAAGCCTGCCAAGGTGCTGGGCGCATTTGCGAAAACCCGTTGTCTGCAGCCGGGAGAAACCCAGAAGGTGACTCTTAATCTTACGGTTGACAGCATGGCAAGCTATGATGATACCGGAAAAGTTGCCAAATCCGCATATGTAATGGAAGCAGGAGAGTATGCTTTCCATTTGGGCAATTCCGTAAGGAATACCGTGGAGCTTTCTTACCGGTATGTGGAAAAAGAGGATCGTGTGACAATGCAGCTTCAGGAGCGTGTGGCGCCTGTTCTGCTGAAAGAGAGAATGCTTTCCGACGGCAGCTATGAGGCGCTTCCGGTACAGCCTGACTACGGAATTGATATGAGCCCTGATTTCATGGAGGGCAAGCCTCCTTACAAAGGAAACTGGGCGGACGACGCCGTTGCCCAGGCTGTGGGAGAGGGCACGCCGGCGGAAAAAGCCATGCTGATAGACGTGGTAAACGGTAAGGTGACAATGGAGCAGTTCCTGGCGCAGCTGACCAACGGACAGCTGATCGATCTGCTTTGCGGCCAGCCCAATACGGGTGTTGCCAATACGTTCGGCATGGGAAATCTTCCGGAGTACGGAGTCCCTAACCTGATGACGGCAGACGGACCGGCAGGCGTGCGAATCCGGCCTTCCATGGGTGTATGTACCACAGCATGGCCCTGTGCAACGCTGCTGGCATGCTCTTGGAATCCGGATATCGTCTATGAAGTAGGCGCGGCCGGAGCCAGGGAAATGAAGGAAAATAATCTGGGCGTATGGCTGACCCCTGCTATGAATATCCACAGAAGCCCTCTGTGCGGAAGGAACTTTGAGTATTATTCCGAAGATCCGCTGATTGCAGGAAAGATGGCGGCGGCCAAGGTAAACGGCATCCAGTCGGAGCATATCGGCGCCAGCGTAAAGCATTTTGCCTGCAATAATAAGGAAACCAACAGAAAGGCAAGCGACTCCCGGGTATCGGAAAGAGCGCTGCGTGAAATCTATCTGAAGGGCTTTGAAATCGCAGTTAAGGAAGCACAGCCCTGGACGCTGATGACCTGCTATAATCTTATTAACGGAAGATATGCCTCCGAAAGAGAGGATCTTCTGGCAGGCATCCTGCGTGAGGAGTGGGGCTTTGAAGGGATGGTTACCACAGACTGGTGGAATAAGGCTTACCAGTATAAGGAAATAAAGGCCGGAAACGATCTGAAGATGGGTTCCGGAGATCCGGATGAGGTTCTTGCAGCGCTGAAGGAAGGCAAGGTTACCAGAGCGGAAATCGAAACCTGCGCGGCGAGAATCCTGGAAACCATTATGAAGCTGGATTAATCCGATATTTTAAGCGGTAAGATTCAGAGAAATGGAACTTAGCCGATAAAAGGAAGAAGGAAAAACGAAAAGCCTGCATGGCCGGAAGAAAAACGGCTGTGCAGGCTTCTTTGTATTTCCTATTTCCCGTAAAATTTCTTAATTCCATCCATCCTGGAAGGCATTCCGGCAAAAAGCAGATCCACAAGCGTGAGGGCAGTCATGGACTCCACAACAACCACGGCCCTGGGCACAATTACCGGATCATGGCGGCCTTTGATATGGATCAGAATATCCTCCCCATTCTTATTTACAGTTTCCTGTTCGGAAAAAACGGAGGGTGTGGGTTTGATGTGTGCCCGAAGCACAATACGGGAGCCATCGCTGATGCCGCCCAGGATGCCTCCGGCATGGTTTGTTTTTTTTGCAATCTGCCCGTTTTCCATATAAAAGGCATCGTTATTTTCCGTTCCGGCAGCGGTGGATACGCTGCAGCCGTCCCCGATTTCCACGGCTTTTACGGCGCCCACGGACATGATGGCTTTTGCCAGACAGGCGTCCAGCTTGTCAAAAACAGGTTCACCGATCCCGGCAGGAACGCCGTCTACCACGCATTCCACCACGCCTCCTGCAGAATTGTGGTTCTGCATGCATTCCTCCAGATAGGCTTCCGCCTGTGCGGAGCTTTCCGCATCGGGCATGCCTGTGGGCGTCTGGCCTAAAAGCTCCGGCTGGAAGCGGTCCATGGATATGGAAACAGGCCCTATGCTTTTCGTATAGGCACAGATGCTTATGCCCAGTTCCTTCAATATAAGAGAAGCAACGGCTCCGGCGGCAACACGGCCGATGGTTTCCCTGCCGGAGGAACGGCCGCCTCCCCTGTAATCCCGGAAACCATATTTCGCATCAAAGGTGTAGTCCGCGTGTCCCGGACGGTAATAGGAAGCAATTTCACTGTAATCCCCGGAACGCTGGGAAGTATTGGGAACCATCAGACAGATAGGGGTTCCCGTGGTCCTTCCTTCAAAGACTCCGGAAAGAATACTTACCTCATCTGCCTCCTTCCGGGGCGTGGCATACCGGGTCTGCCCCGGCTTCCTTCTGTCCAGAAAGGCCTGGATATCGGCTTCGCACAGAGAAAGCCCTGCGGGGCAGCCGTCAATTACCACCCCCAAAGCTTTCCCGTGGGATTCGCCCCAGGTGGTGATCCTGAAATAGGTTCCGAATGTATTTCCTGCCATATTTAAAATCCTCACTGTTTAAAATCATCAAAGCTACGCAGATACCGCATAAATTATAGCCCATAATCCGGAAGCAGGCAAGCTTTCTTCGGAAATGTTGAGTTTTTCCGTAATTGATGTAAAATAAAAGTAACTGTTGTAGCTGCGAAGAAGTCCGTCATGAAGGAGGCGGCGCCGGCGACCGCATTATTGCGTTCCGGCAGAGGGAGGATGGGATGAAAAAAATAATTGAAGATGTGGTTTCTTTTCCAAACGGCTGTGAAACGGTACGGTTTACGGCCTGTCTCGTGTCCATGCTCATGTGCGTCCGGAAAGAAACGGGAGAGAGAAAACATGAGCAGCTGTACCAGCGGTATAATCTGGCGGCCGGCTATTCTTTTTTGCAGATCGATCTGTCCAATGACGGACACATGGCCTGCAGCTGGGAACTGACCTCCCAGAAGCTGCTTCAGGAGTTTGATTATTATATAGAGGTTGTTATAGATTTCGCCGGTTATGAATTCGACAAGCTTGAAGGCGGACAGGAATCGGCGTTTGAAAAAATAAAAGCGTCCATTGACAGAAAGATTCCCGTCCTGATGCAGCTGAAAAAGGAATGCCAGTGGGTGCTTGTCACCGGCTATGATGATGAGGGAACCCTTTACGGCCTGGATGGCTCTCAGGGGTATTGGGGAGCCTCGCCCGCAGAGCCTTCCGGTTATGAGGGTGAGCTTTTTGTGCTGCCCGATTGGTCTGACAAGCTGGCCCATGCCTTTGTTCTGGGCAAAAGAGCCCTGAATGCGGTAAGAGGTTTGTGCTGGACCGCCCATGACGTGCTGTGGGTTGCCTGGAAGGCGATTGGGGAATACATGGCCGGAGCGCCCATAGAATGGGCCGGCGGGCTGAAGAATAAGACAATCCGCAGCGTCATAGCCGACTGTTTTTTAATCGTAAAACGCCATGACGAGATGATTCTGGAGCACCTGAAGAAAGGCTTTCTCCCCGCTTGAAGTGCGCCGGGCAATATGATATGATAAAAAACAATGCGTTTAAGCCCATTGGGAAAGGACAGATTATGGAAACACAGAAGAAAGAAGCGGGAAAAGAAAGACAGGCCAATCTGGAGCTGCTGCGCATCTTTTCCATGCTGATGATCGTCATGATGCATCTGCTCAATCACGGAAAAATACTGGAAACCACAGCCAGGGGAAGTATTTCCTATTATCTGGTCTGGATCCTGTTTGGCATATCCTTCGTGTCCATCAGCACCTATATCCTCATCAGCGGCTATTTCCTCTGCGAGACATCCTTTTCCTTCCGGCGCATCCTGAAGCTGGAGGGACAGGTCTGGTTCTATTCTGTGGCTCTTTACCTGGCATCACTCCTGCTGCTGCGCCAGCCCTTTGATATGTCGTCGCTGATAGCGGCCGTTTTTCCGGTGCTGTCCTGTGAATACTGGTTTGTGACCATGTATGTGGGAATGATTGTGCTGTCCCCGTTTCTGAATAAGCTTCTGACAGGACTCACCCAAAGACAGTTCCGGCTGCTGCTTGGCATCCTGTTTGTCCTGTTTTCCCTGTGGCCCAATGTCTTTTTCTTTTCCCCGGCCCTGAATTTCGGCGGCGGAAGCGGAGTGGTATGGTTTACCACCGTATATTTGTCCGGCGCTTATCTGAAGCGCTTTTACAGGCCCGATGGGCAATTCGGCAGGCATTTGCTGCACTTTTTCGGAGCGGCCCTGCTCATTCCCGCCAGCCGCTTCCTGATAGAACTGCTGCTTTCCACGCCTCTGGGAAAAATAGGCTTCCTTCAGGATCTGATGTGGGGCTACAGTATTTTTTATGAATATAATTCCGTGCTGGTTTTTGCGGCTGCCATACTGCTTTTTATAGCGTTCCTGAATCTGCAGATAAAGCCCGGCCGCCTGCAGCGCATGATTCTGGCAGCAGCCCCCTTAAGCTTCGGCGTTTACCTGCTTCACGATAATCCCAACGTAAGAGGCTTTGTCTGGAAAACGCTGAATCCCTCCCGCCTGGCCGGAGCCTGGTACCTGGTGCCCGGCGTACTGCTGCTTGCCGCCGCTGTCTTTGCTGTCTGCGCATTGACAGAGTGGCTGCGCAAAATGATTGCCTCCCTGCCAGCCCGCCTTCGGAAGAAAAACACAGCCTCCCGGCCAGGATTCTCAGAACGGGCCTGCGCCGCTCTGGATGAAAAGCTTTTTCGTCAAAATGAGATGTAAACTCTGAATTATCATTGAATTACCTGCTCAAACGCTATGTATCGCTAAGTAAAATAAGCCAAAGCATCCGCCCTTCGCCGTATTCTGATGACAACAGGCGGATGCCGCTGCAGTTCGGCCCGGCGCCGGACTGCGGCTGGTCGGGCGGAAAACGCCGGCCATGGAAAAATAAAGGAGAGAAACTATGTACCGTCTGCTGAAACAGGAAGGAAGAGCAAAAAGGGGAGAATTTGAAACCGTACACGGAACCATACAAACCCCCGTGTTCATGAATGTGGGAACCGTGGCTGCCATCAAGGGAGCCGTATCCACACAGGATTTGGAACAGATCAAAACCCAGGTGGAGCTGTCCAACACCTACCACCTGCACGTACGCCCCGGCGACAAAATCATCAAACAGCTGGGAGGCCTCCATAAATTCATGTCCTGGAACAAACCCATACTCACCGATTCCGGCGGCTTCCAGGTATTTTCCCTGGCAACCCTGCGGAAAATCAAGGAAGAAGGAGTCTACTTCAACTCCCACATCGATGGAAGAAAAATATTCATGGGTCCGGAGGAAAGCATGCAGATCCAGTCCAACCTGGCCTCCACCATTGCCATGGCCTTTGACGAATGCGCCCCTGCCAAGGCGGAACGGGCCTATGTGGAAAATTCCGTGGCCCGCACCACCCGCTGGCTGGAACGCTGCAAAGCCGAAATGGCCAGACTCAATTCCCAGGAAGACACCATCAACAAAAACCAGCTCCTTTTCGGCATCAACCAGGGAGCGATTTACACGGATATCCGAATCGAACACGCCAAAAGGATTTCTGAACTGAACCTGGACGGCTACGCAATAGGCGGCCTGGCCGTTGGAGAAAGCCACGAAGAAATGTACCACGTACTCGACGAAACCGTGCCCTACCTCCCCGTGAACAAACCCACCTATCTCATGGGCGTGGGAACTCCCGCCAACATTCTGGAAGGCGTTGAACGGGGAATCGATTTCTTCGACTGCGTCTACCCTTCCAGAAACGGCCGCCACGGACACCTCTACACCAACCACGGCAAAATCAACCTGTTCAACGCCAAATACGAACTGGACGACCGCCCCATAGAAGAAGGCTGTGACTGCCCGGCCTGCCGCAGATACACCCGCGCCTACATCCGCCACCTCCTAAAGGCCAAGGAAATGCTGGGCATGCGCCTCTGCGTCCTCCACAACCTTTACTTCTACAACACCATGATGGAAGAAATCCGCGCCGCCCTAGACGCCGGCAATTTCGCCGCCTATAAAAAAAACAAGCTCGACAACATGAGCCACCCCGAAGACTAACACTATCTCCCCATTCCACACTTACGTAGTGGCTGGCCGTGCTGAAAAGCGTATCCGGCTGGGGCGGGTGCTGGGAAGGGATTGGGGGCCGGGATGGGAAAGGGGTTTTTGCAGGTGCATTTTATACCATGAAGAGGAGACCAAAAAAAATGGAAGCCCCACCTGACATTTTTGTCCTGGGCTCCTCGCAATGCCCGGTATAATCTGCACCTGCAAAAACCCCTTTCCCATCCCGGCCCCCAATCCCTTCCCAGCACCCGCCCCAGCCGGATACGCTTTTCAGCTCCCCCTCCCAAATCTAAAATTTCATTAAACTGGACAAAAGGACTTGCCCCTTGCCACATTTTTGTGTATGATGTTTGTTAGATATGTATGCGGTCACCCCGCATACGGTTCAAATTTTCAGGGCGTTTCAGCCTGACGTAGGAGGAATTAAGAAAAAATGGGAATTTTAGCGAGTGAAGCTGCAGCCGCAGCAGGTCCAGGAAGTATGATTGGCGTAATTTTAATGTACGTCGTTATTTTCGGAGCTTTCTTTTACTTCGTAATGTACCGTCCCCAGAAGAAAGAACAGAAGAAGATGAACGCCATGCTTTCATCTCTTGAAATTGGAGACAGCATTCTGACCAGCAGCGGATTTTATGGAATCGTGATCGATATTACGGATGACACTGTAATCGTAGAATTCGGTAATAATAAAAACTGCCGTATCCCCATGCAGAAGTCAGCCATTGCACAGGTAGAGAAGGCAAACGCTGACGAATAAGATGCAGGAAAAGAAGCGCAGAGGTTTTGCAAGTTGAACTGCTGCGGGGAAGCGGTAAAGGCAGGTTTTTGTTTTACTGCCATATACTGAAGCTATAACAGAATACATTTCTATTACTGCAGGTTATTACAGCCATATCGAAAGGGTATGGCTGTTTTTCTTTTCCGAAGGTTCTTTTTGTTGAAATTCTGCATATTTTGGTCTATGATAAAAGGGATAATCCTCTCCCGGACAGGGTTTCAGGCCGTTTGACGCGGAGAGGAAGACTGATAGGAAGAAGGGATTGAGGCAGTTATGGAATTACATATCGGATGTATTCCGGGAGATGGAATCGGACCGGAAATCGTAGGAGAAGCAAGAAAAGTATTGGACAGGGTGGCGGAGAAATTCGGCCATACCATACAGTATACGGAAATCCTTCTGGGAGGCGCATCCATTGATGCGCACGGCGTTCCCCTGACGGAGGAAGCAATAGAGGCTGCAAAAAGCAGCGATGCGGTGCTGATGGGCTCCATCGGCGGAGATGCCAACACCTCCCCCTGGTATAAGCTGCCGCCGCAGAAACGTCCGGAAGCAGGACTGCTCGCCATCAGAAAGGCGCTGGGCCTGTTCGCCAATCTGCGTCCGGCAGTACTGTATGACGAACTGGCGGGAGCCTGCCCGCTGAAGGAAGAAATCAGCAAAGCCGGATTTGACATGATGATCATGAGGGAGCTTACCGGCGGACTGTATTTCGGCGAAAGGAAAACCACTGTGGAAAACGGCATCCGTACGGCGGTGGATACCCTTACTTATAATGAAAATGAAATCAGGCGGATCGCCATAAAAGCCTTTGATATCGCCATGAAGCGCCGGAAAAAGGTGACGAGCGTGGATAAGGCCAACGTACTGGATTCCTCCAGGCTCTGGCGTGACGTGGTAAATGAAGTGGCAAAGGATTACCCCCAGGTGGAGCTTTCCCATATGCTGGTTGACAACTGTGCAATGCAGCTTGTGAAGGATCCGGCGCAGTTTGACGTTATTCTTACAGAGAACATGTTCGGCGACATCCTTTCCGATGAAGCGAGTATGGTAACCGGTTCTATCGGAATGCTTGCAAGCGCCAGTTTAAATGATACCAGCTTCGGCCTTTATGAGCCAAGCCATGGCAGCGCGCCGGATATCGCTGGCAAGGACATTGCCAACCCCATAGCCACCATTTTAAGCGCATCCATGATGCTGCGCTACAGCTTTGACCTGTCTGCGGAAGCGGATGCGGTGGACAACGCCGTAAAACAGGTGCTTAAGGACGGCTACAGAACATCGGATATCATGTCCGAAGGCTGCAAAAAAGTAGGCTGCCGTGAAATGGGCGCCCTGCTTGCAGAAAGAATATAGATCGCTGCAGTTTGGCGAAGGCTGAATGACAGCTGTAAAACCGAAAGGAGAGACTAAGCTATGAGAAGTGATTCGGTAAAAACAGGAGTGCAGCAGGCACCCCACAGAAGTCTGTTTAATGCGCTGGGAATAACGGAAGAGGAAAGACAACGTCCCCTCATCGGTATTGTCAGCTCCTATAATGAAATCGTTCCGGGGCATATGAACCTGGATAAAATTGTGGAAGCGGTAAAAATGGGCGTTGCCATGGCCGGCGGCACCCCTATTGTATTCCCCGCCATCGCCGTATGCGACGGCATCGCCATGGGACACGTCGGCATGAAATATTCCCTGGTAACAAGAGATCTGATTTGTGACAGCACGGAATGTATGGCCATGGCCCATGGTTTTGACGGCCTGGTAATGATCCCCAACTGCGACAAGAACGTTCCTGGCCTTCTGATGGCTGCCGCAAGAATCAATATCCCCACTATTTTTGTTTCCGGCGGCCCCATGCTGGCGGGACATGTGTGCGGACATAAAACAAGCCTTTCCTCCATGTTTGAAGCGGTGGGAAGCGTTGCCGCAGGAACCATGTCCATGGAGGAACTGCAGGAATTTGAAGAAAAAGCATGCCCTACCTGCGGCTCCTGCTCCGGCATGTATACGGCCAATTCCATGAACTGCCTGACGGAGGCGCTGGGCATGGGCCTTAGAGGAAACGGCACCATCCCTGCGGTTTACTCCGAAAGAATCCGTCTGGCAAAGCATGCCGGCATGCAGATCATGCAGCTGGTGGAAAAGGATATCAAGCCGAAAGACATCATGACGGAAAAGGCATTCTTAAACGCCCTGACCATGGATATGGCCCTTGGCTGCTCCACCAACTCCATGCTCCATCTTCCTGCCATCGCCCATGAAGCAGGCGTGGAGCTGAACATGGAAATCGCCAACGAGCTTTCCGCTAAAACACCGAACCTGTGCCACCTGGCCCCGGCAGGCCCCACCTACATCGAAGACCTGAACGAAGCGGGCGGCGTCTATGCGGTTATGAACGAACTGAACAAGAAGAATCTGTTATACACGGATCTCATTACCGTTACCGGAAAGACGGTAGCTGAAAATATTGCCGGCTGCGTCAACAAGAACCCTGATGTAATCCGCCCGATAGAAAATCCCTACTCTGAAACCGGCGGAATCGCCGTGCTGAAGGGAAATCTGGCTCCGGAGACAGCTGTTGTGAAGCGTTCCGCCGTAGCCCCGGAAATGATGGTCCATGAAGGCCCGGCCAGAGTATTTGACTGCGAGGACGATGCCATTGCCGCCATCAAGGGAGGCAAAATCGTACCCGGGGATGTGGTGGTAATCCGCTACGAAGGCCCCAAGGGCGGCCCCGGCATGCGTGAAATGCTCAATCCCACCTCTGCCATTGCCGGCATGGGAATGGGTTCCACAGTCGCCCTGATCACGGACGGCCGCTTCAGCGGCGCATCCAGAGGCGCTTCCATCGGCCATGTGTGCCCGGAGGCAGCGGTGGGCGGCCCTATCGCACTGGTGGAAGAGGGAGATATCATCAGCATCAACATCCCCGAAAACCGTCTGGATGTGAAGGTTTCCGATGAAGAAATGCAGAAAAGGCGCGCCAAATGGCAGCCCAGACAGCCCCAGGTAACCTCCGGTTATCTGGACAGATACCGCAAGATGGTTACCAGCGCCAACCGAGGAGCCATCCTGGAAATCAAATAAAAAGAATGCCAAAGGCGGCAGTCGGGGGAAAATCGCATGTTCCTCACTGCCGCCCGGCGCAAGTGATAAATGCAGTGCCGTGAAACAACGGCGGAACGGAGGAATGTATGCAGCTGACAGGAGCGGAAATCATCGTAGAATGTCTGAAGGAACAGGGCGTGGATACAGTATTCGGCTATCCCGGGGGAACGATCCTCAATGTATATGATGCCCTGTATAAACATCAGGATGAAATTTTTCATGTGCTCACCTCTCATGAACAGGGGGCGGCACATGCAGCTGACGGCTACGCAAGAGCCACAGGAAAGGTGGGAGTCTGCCTGGCCACCAGCGGCCCCGGCGCCACCAATCTGGTGACGGGCATTGCCACAGCCTACATGGATTCCATTCCCATGGTGGCGATTACCGCCAACGTAACACTGCCCATGCTGGGAAAGGACTCCTTCCAGGAAGTGGACATCGCAGGCGTGACCATGCCCATCACAAAGCATGGCTATATCGTAAAAGACGTGAGCATCCTGGCGGATACCCTTCGCAAAGCCTTCCATATCGCGGCTTCCGGACGCCCCGGCCCGGTTCTCGTGGACGTAACCAAGGACGTGACTGCAGCCCTCTGCGAATACACGCCGAAGAAGCCGGAGCCGCCGGAGCATGGCAGCCGTTTTACCCCGGAGGAAGTGGAAGCCGCCCTCAGGCTTCTTACAACGTCAAAAAAACCCTATATTTATGTGGGCGGAGGCGCAGTCCTTTCCGGAGCGGCCCAACAGGTCAGGGAGTTTGCTGCGAAGCTGGATTCTCCCGTCTGTGATTCCCTGATGGGAAAAGGCGCCTTTGACGGACACAGCCCCCTCTATACCGGCATGATCGGAATGCACGGCACCAAAGCCTCCAACCTTGGCGTGAGCGAATGCGACCTGCTGATTGCCCTGGGCGCCCGTTTTTCCGACCGTGTCGTGGGAAACGCCAAAAAATTCGCATCCAATGCCAGAATTCTGCATATAGATATTGACGCGGCCGAAATCAACAAAAATATGCGGGCCGACGCAGCGCTCGTAGGAGACCTGAAAGAAATCTTGGACACCCTCAACGAAAGCCTTCCCCAGTGCGACCACAGCGAATGGACGGCCCATATCCGTGATTTGATGGAAAAATACCCCCTCAAATACGACGAAAGCCAGCTGAGCTGCCCCTACGTAATCGAAGAACTGGACCGCATTACCGGCGGCGATGCGATCATCACCACCGATGTAGGCCAGCACCAGATGTGGGCGGCGCAATACTACCATTACACCAGGCCCCGTACCTTTATTTCCTCCGGCGGCCTGGGCACCATGGGCTACGGCCTGGGAGCCTGCATAGGAGCCAAAATGGGACGCCCGGATAAAATATGCGTCAACATTGCAGGAGACGGCTGCTTCCGCATGAACATGAACGAACTGGCCACCGCCAGCCGCTACAACATCCCCATCATCCAGATCGTAATCAACAACCACGTACTGGGAATGGTAAGACAATGGCAGACCCTCTTTTACGACCACAGATACTCCCAGACCATCCTGGCAGATAAAGTGGACTTCTGCAAAGTAGCGGAAGGCCTCGGCTGTATGGCCATCCGTGTAACCAAAAAAGAAGAAGTAGCCCCCGCAATAAACAAAGCAATCGCCTCCGGCTCCCCCGTCCTAATCGAATGCATCATCCCCGAAGACGACAAAGTATTCCCCATGGTATCCCCCGGCGCCGCCATCAGCGAAGTCTTCGACGCAGATGACCTGCCGCCGACACCAAACTCTTAATTACAGCTGCGAGGCAGGCCATCTGAATTTCCACCCCAAAAAAAGCCGCCCAGCCCCCAAAAAATAAAAAAACACTTGCCGGGTACACTTCCAAAGTATCCGGCATACTTATTAAAAGTAAAAGCAGCCCCATCCTACCCGTTATGTCCTTTTCCTGCAAAAACCTTCGCGTCCCGCCGAATCCCTGGCCGGCTCCCTGTGGCTCCCCCTGTATGGCGTCCCCCCGGCGGGCTATGCTTTCTGTGCGGGTCGTCTAAAAACGCCGGTCCTTACGACGCGTACTTTGCGTCGTTAGTACCGCTGCGTTTTTAACCGAGCGAAAGCGTGCCCGCACAGAAAGCATAGCCCGCCGGGGGGACGCCATACAGGGGGAGCCACAGGGAGCCGGCCAGGGATTCGGCGGGACTCAAAGCATATATTTGCAGAAAAAGCACATAAATTGTTTAACGTAGTAGTTGACTAAAGTGAGTGAACTATGTAAAATAAACGTTAACTGCAATTCACCGCGCAGTTACAATAAAAGCTACCGGACCGGGACAGCCCGACAGGCCCGGACTTAACATGAGGAGGAATTAGAAGTGGCAAGAGTTTATAATTTTTCAGCGGGACCGGCAGTTCTGCCTGAGGAAGTCCTGAAAGAAGCTGCAGAGGAAATGATGGATTACAGAGGATGCGGCATGTCCGTTATGGAGATGAGCCACCGTTCCAAAACCTACCAGACGATTATTGATGAAGCGGAAGCGGATTTACGGGATCTGATAGGGATTCCTGATAATTATAAGGTGCTTTTCCTGCAGGGCGGCGCAAGCCAGCAGTTCGCCATGATTCCCATGAATCTGATGAAAAACAAGGTGGCCGACTATATCGTTACCGGCCAATGGGCAAAGAAAGCATGGCAGGAAGCCGGCAAGTATGGAAAAGCGAACAAGATCGCCTCTTCTGAAGACAAAACCTTCTCATACATACCTGACTGCTCCGATCTCCCCATTTCA
This sequence comes from Eisenbergiella porci, assembly GCF_009696275.1. Classification (GTDB taxonomy): domain Bacteria; phylum Bacillota; class Clostridia; order Lachnospirales; family Lachnospiraceae; genus Eisenbergiella; species Eisenbergiella porci. Next base: position 16,703 of record NZ_VUMI01000003.1, on the reverse strand, counting down.
GAGGATGCGGACTATGTCTATATCTGTGAAAACAATACCATTTACGGTACTAAATTTAAAACACTTCCCAACACCAAAGGAAAGACGCTGGTTGCCGATGTGTCCTCCTGCTTCCTTTCCGAACCGGTGGATATTACAAAATACGGCGTTATGTATGGCGGCGTGCAGAAGAATATAGGACCTGCGGGCGTTGTTATCGCCATCATCCGGGAAGACCTTATCACCGGGGATGTACTCCCCGGCACACCTACCATGCTCCAGTACAAAACCCATGCGGATGCGGGGTCCCTTTACAACACCCCTCCGGCCTATGGCATCTATATCTGCGGCAAGGTATTCAAATGGCTGAAGAAAATGGGCGGCCTGTCCGCCATTAAGGAGCTGAATGAGAAAAAAGCAGCTATTCTGTATGATTTCCTGGATCAGAGCAGCCTCTTTAAAGGCACTGTCCGCAAGGAAGACCGTTCCCTGATGAACGTGCCTTTCATCACAGGAAGTGAAGAGCTGGATGCCAAATTCGTAAAGGAAGCCAAAGAAGCCGGCCTGGAAAGCCTGAAGGGCCACAGAAGCGTGGGCGGCATGCGCGCCAGCATCTACAATGCAATGCCTGTGGAGGGCGTTGAGAAGCTGGTGGAATTCATGAAGAAATTTGAAGCGGAGAATGCCTGAAAATCGGAAGAATTAAAGCAAAAGTAACGGTTTGGTTATCTGAAATGTTTCAAGTAAAAAGAAAAGGAGTACCGCTATGTTTAAATATCATTGCCTGAATCCCATCGCACAGGTGGGGCTGGAGGGTTTTACCGAGGACTATGTAAAAACGGATAATATTGAGGAAGCCGACGGCATCCTCGTAAGAAGCGCCAACATGCACGATATGCCGCTGCCGGCCAATCTTCTTGCGGTGGCAAGGGCAGGAGCCGGTGTGAACAACATCCCTCTGGATAAATGCGCCGGAAAAGGTATTGTTGTATTCAACACGCCGGGCGCCAATGCAAACGGTGTGAAGGAAATCGTCATTGCCGCCATGCTCCTGGCCTCCCGCGACATCGTCGGCGGAATTAACTGGGTGGAAGAAAATAAAGGCAATCCGGACATCGCCAAGGCTGCTGAAAAGGTGAAAAAGAACTTTGCAGGAACGGAAATACAGGATAAAAAGCTGGGAATCATCGGCCTGGGGGCAATCGGCGTCAAGGTTGCCAACGTGGCGAAGTATATGGGTATGGAGGTTTACGGCTATGACCCTTATGTTTCCGTAGATGCCGCATGGAACTTAAGCCGGGATGTCAAGCATGTGATTAATGTGGATGAAATTTATGAAAACTGCGATGTGATTACCATCCATGTCCCGCTGCTTGATTCCACCAGGGAAATGATCAATGAAGATGCCATCAGTAAAATGAAGGACGGCGTTATCCTGCTGAACTTTGCCCGTGATTTGCTTGTGGACGAAGAAGCGGTGCTTGCCGGTATTGAAAAAGGCAGAGTACGCAAGTATGTGTCCGATTTCCCAAATACCACTACCGCAGGAAAGCCCGGTTGCATCGTTATTCCCCATCTGGGAGCTTCCACGGAGGAATCGGAAGACAACTGCGCGGTTATGGCGGTTAAGGAGCTGAAGAACTTCCTGGAAAACGGAAATATTAACAACAGTGTGAATTACCCCAACTGTGACATGGGAATCTGCGATCAGGCCGGCCGTATTGCTATTTTCCATTTAAATGTGGCCAATATGATTACCAAGTTTACAGCGCTGTTCGGTGATAACGGCATCAACATTTCCGACATGACCAACAAATCCAAGGGAGATATAGCCTACACGATGCTGGATGTGGAGGAACGCCCCAGCGAGGAGATCATTGACACCCTCCGCTCCATACCGGGAGTTATCCGTGTCAGGGTTGTAAAATAAATAATGTCAATGGATAAAACGTCCGGGACAGCTTCTAATGGGGCTTGCCGAACGTTTTTTCTCTGTGCGGGCAGACTTTTTTACGGCATATAGGCTTCGTGTTTTTGTGCCCGCGGCAGGGGAAGCACTTGTATCCATGGAAAGAATCAGTTATACTTAAAATAAAAAGAAAACGGATACCGGAGGTAGAGGATGGCAGAAATCAGACCGTTTTGCGCATACAGGCCGAGGAAGGGCCTGGAAGGGCGGATTGCAGCGTTACCTTATGATGTATATAACAGGGCCGAGGCAAAGGCCGAGGTGCAAAAGGAACCGCTTTCCTTCCTGTCTGTTGACAGGGCGGAGACACAGTTTGACGACAGTGTGGATGTATATGCGGACTGTGTTTACGAAAAAGCGAGGGAACTGCTTTGGAAAAGGATTGAGGAAGGATACTTTGTACAGGAGGAAAGCCCGGTTTATTACATATATGAGCTTATCATGGACGGACGATCCCAGACCGGCATTACCGCCTGCGCCAGCGTGGATGACTATCTTGGGCAGGTGATTAAAAAGCATGAGAACACCAGGGCGGATAAGGAGGTCGACAGGATACGCCATGTGGAAGCTTGCGACGCACAGACCGGACCCATTTTTCTGGCATACCGTTCCAGGCCCGTTATCAATGAAATTGTTGCAGCGTATAAGAAAGAAGAACCGCTCTATGATTTTACGGCGGAGGATGGAATTACGCACCGGGTATGGTGTATCTGGAGGGCGCAGGATGTGGATGCCATCCATGCCGCTTTTTCCGAAATCAATGAGATTTATATTGCGGACGGACATCACAGGTGTGCATCCGCAGTGAAGGTTTCCCAGATGAGAAGGCAGGCGAAGCCTGGATATACGGGGGAAGAGCCCTTTAACTTTTTCCTGTCCGTGCTTTTCCCGGATGATCAGCTGATGATTATGGATTATAACCGGGTGGTAAAAGATCTCAATGGTTACACAGAAGAGGAATTTCTTGGTAAAATCGGGGAATCCTTCGATATAGAGGAATGTGGGGAAGGCGTTTCCCACAGGCCGGAGGCCAAGGCTGTTTTCGGCATGTGCCTGGACGGGAAATGGTACCGCCTGAAGGCGAGGCCGGAGATTTGCCCGACCGATCCGGTGAAGGGGCTGGATGTATCCATCCTGCAGGACAACCTGCTGGGGCCGGTGCTGGGCCTTAAAGACCCCAAAACGGACAAACGCATTGATTTTGTAGGAGGCATCCGGGGGATGAAGGAGCTGGAACGCAGGGTGAACGAAGACTGCAGGGTGGCATTTGCCATGTATCCCACCTCCATCTCGGAGCTGTTTGCGGTAGCTGACGCGGGAAAATTGATGCCGCCCAAGTCCACATGGTTTGAACCCAAGTTAAGAAGCGGGCTTTTTATTCACAGCCTGCGTGAAAAATAGAGCGGAAAGTTGAGGGAATCTGGATGAAAGAAAAATTGTATAAGTTGATGAACTGGCCGGAGATCGAGGCGGTTATTTATTCGGAGGAGGATAATCCCCATAAGCTTCTGGGGCCGCACACCGTGGGAAGCTCCACGCTGCTTGCAACCTTTCAGCCGGGGGCATCCCAGGTTACGGCGGTAATCGGGGAAACCGGCAAAGAAGTAAAAATGGAAATGGCGGATGAGGCCGGATATTTTGCCGCCCTGATTCCGGGAAAAGGGGTAACGGATTATGTGTACCGCGTGGAATATCCGGAAGGAAAGACGGAGGAAATCATCGATCCCTACCGCTTCGGCCCCGTGATAACCAAGAAGGATACGGATCTTTTTGCGGCGGGCACTCATTATGAGGCTTATAAAATTCTGGGCGCACATAGCTGCTGTATCGACGGCGTAAAGGGCGTACATTTCGCAGTATGGGCCCCTAATGCCGTAAGGGTGAGCGTGGCAGGCGATTTCAACCGCTGGGACGGCCGGGTGCATCAGATGCGCAGACTCTGGGATTCCGGTATTTTTGAGATTTTCATCCCGGGAGATCTGGAAGGACAGAATTATAAATATGAACTGAAGGTGAAGGGAGGGCTGACCTACCTGAAAGCGGATCCCTATGCCTTTGCCCAGCAGCTTCGTCCGGAAACCGCGTCGGTTATCAGAGATATTTCAGGCTTTTCCTGGGAGGACGAGGACTGGATTGACAAGCGCGCGAAAAAAGATTACAGCAAAGAACCTGTCAGCGTTTATGAGCTTTATCTGGGCTCCTTCTGCAAGCCGGAGGACGGAAGGACCTATTGCAATTACAGAGAACTGGCTCCCAGGATCATTGAATATGTGAAGGAAATGGGCTATACCCATATCGAACTGATGCCCATTATGGAGCATCCCTTCGACGGCTCATGGGGCTATCAGGTCATCGGCTATTATGCGCCCACCTCCCGCTATGGCTCGCCGGAGGACTTCATGTTTTTCATGAATGAAATGCATAAGGCGGGGATCGGCGTAATCCTTGACTGGGTGCCCGCGCATTTCCCAAGAGATACCTATGGGCTTTCCGCTTTTGACGGCACCTGCCTGTATGAGCACCAGGATCCCAGACAGGGGGCGCATCCCCACTGGGGAACGTTGATTTATAATTATGGAAGGCCGCAGGTGCGCAATTATCTGATTGCCAATGCGCTTTTCTGGATAGAGCAGTATCATGCGGACGGCATCCGTATGGACGCGGTGGCCTCCATGCTGTACCTGGACTATGGTAAAAATGACGGGGAATGGGTGGCTAATATTTACGGAGGGAACCAGAACCTGGAAGCGATGGAATTCCTGAAGCATGTAAACAGCATGATTCACAAACGGGGAAAAGGCGCGCTGTCCATAGCGGAGGAATCTACCGCCTGGCCAAAGGTGACAGGCAGCCTGGATGAGGACGGCCTGGGCTTTGACATGAAGTGGAATATGGGCTGGATGAATGATTTCCTCAGCTATATCAGGCAGGATCCCTATTTCCGTTCCGGCTGTCATAATGAGCTTACCTTCAGCATGGTTTATGCGTACAGCGAACGCTTTATGCTGGTGCTTTCACATGATGAGGTGGTGCACGGCAAAGCTTCCATGATCGGCAAAATGCCCGGAAACAGGCAGGAGCAGTTCGAAAATCTGAAGGCCAGCTATGGCTTTATGATGTGCCATCCCGGGAAAAAGCTCCTTTTCATGGGACAGGACATCGGGGAATATGACGAATGGAACGAAGACAGAAGCGTGGAATGGGAGCTTCTTGAAAACGCGGATCATAAGGGCCTGAGCGAGTTTGTTAAAGCGTTGAATCATTTGTACTGTAAGCAGCCTGCCCTGTATAAAAAGGATACCAGCTGGGACGGCTTTGAATGGATTAACTGCATCAACGCCAACGACTGCATCCTGTCCTTTGTAAGAAAGGCGGACAAGCCGGAGGAGATGCTTCTGATTGTACTGAATTTTGCCAATGTGGAGCGGAAGAATTTCCAGGTGGGCGTCCCCTTTAACGGAAAATATAAGGAAATACTTAACTCCGACGCCAAAGCCTTCGGAGGGGAAGGCAGGGTGAATCCCAGAGTGAAGACCGCGCTGGAGGAACCCTTCGACGGAAGGGAGTATTCTATAAAAATAACACAGGCCCCCCTTGGCATCAGTATTTTTTCCTACCAGCCCTATACGAAAGAGGAGCTGAAGGAAATCGCAAAGAAAAAAGCGGAAAAGGAAAAGAAGGCAAGAGAAGCCGCCAGGAAAAAAAAGGGAGCAAAGAAAGCGGCAGCCAAAACACTGAAGGAGGAACTGGCCGAAAAGGTGTTTGAGGTGGATGAGGTCATTGCGGAAAAAGGAGAGGTGGAAAAGCCCGTGAAAGTGGTTAAAAGCCGCAGGAAGGCGGACGGGCAATGAGCTGGATTCTGCTGACTGCGGATGTGACGGAGGAGCTGGCGCTGGGGCAGAAGCTTTTAAAGGCTGCGCCCCAGTCCCTTCTGGATTTGCTCATCCGCGTGGTTTTCTGCATCGTCGCATTTCTGATTGGCTCCCGAATCATCAGTTTTATCAGAAAGCTGACAGGTAATGCGCTGAAGCGTGCCAATGCCAGCAAGGAAGCAAAGCAGTTTCTGGATTCCTCGCTGAAGGTGGGGCTGTATGCGTTCCTCATTTTCCAGATTGCCGTAAAGCTGGGCATTGACGCCACGACCATTGCCACAGTCATAGGTTCTGCCACAGTAACCATCGGACTTGCCTTCCAGGGCAGCCTGAAAAACTGTATCGGCGGTATTCTGATTATGCTCCTGCATCCCTTCCGTGTCGGGGATTACATCATTGAGGATAATCATAAAAATGAAGGTACGGTTTCTGAAATCACTATTTTTTATACAAAGCTGGCAACCATTGACAATAAAATTATCCTCCTGCCCAACGGCGCGCTGGCCGATACAAGTATTACCAATGTGACCAATGAGGATAACCGCAGGGTGGAGCTGAAGGTGGGCATTTCCTATCAGTCGGATATCCGCAAGGCCAAATCGGTGATTACCTCGCTCATTGAAACCAATGAGAAGATCCTGAAGGACAAGGAATACAGCATTTTCGTGGATGACCTGGGAGACAGCTCCGTGGTGCTGGGAATGCGGTTCTGGACGCGTACGGAGGATTTCTGGCCTGTCCGCTGGGCCATGCTGGAGGAAATCAAATACGCCTTTGATGAAAATGGGATAGGGATTCCGTTTCCTCAGATGGATGTGCATCTGGATGCAGTTAAAAAGGAAAAGGCCTGAATTTTCAGGTGGAAAGAGGCAGAGCGGCTTTGCCCTGCAGCCGTTTGCAAGAAGAATTTGATGAGGGAGTACTGATGTATGGGTATTTTTTGGAAAGCCGATTGGTCGGTTTCCTTGGCATAAAAATGGCAGGGAATGTTTGCAAACTGAATGATATTATTATCCTTCCGGAATATAGAAATAATGGGTATGGTACGGAATTGCTGGATTTTTGCAGGAAGAAGGCGGTGCAATCCGGGAAAAAGAAAATTATTTTGGGTATGATAGACGATAATATCAGGCTCAGAAACTGGTATATCAGTAATGGATTCGTTAATACCGGATACCGGAAATATGAAGGGGCGCCGTATACTGTTGGAGATATGGAATGTTTATTACAGCAGGTTACTGAAGTAAAACAATAACAAGGTTTGGTGCCATATCTCCTATTGGAATGGCGCCAAACAAAATAAGCTTAATTTGTAACAGAAGCTTTCTGTTATAAACTAAGCTTATTTCTTATGGGGCATAATACTACGTCTAATCAATTGTATAAAGCTGGAAAAGGGACTCGAACCCTCGACCTACTGATTACGAATCAGTTGCGCTACCAACTGCGCTATTCCAGCGAATTACCAACGTCATTTATTATATATGGTATTTCCTGTTTTGGCAAGAGTATTTTTTCCTTTTTTTCAACTATTTTTCACCGCCGATTTTCTGGAGCCTGTATTCAAAATGAAGTAAAATGGAAAATTTCAAGATTTACGCAGTTGCTGGCCAATATATAATTTAACACAATATATAAGAGACGCTGGTTCACTGTAACCGGGTGTTCTGTAAGGGCGGGATTTAATAAAAATAATGAAGTGTCGGGTCCCTGTTCTTATCAGTATGTAAAGGATAAGAGATATAGATAGGGTACGAAGAGATTATGTTATGCACATTCCTGACGAATATCTTAATATTTCCGAAATCTTTTCGGAATTCACTGCAGGAAGTTGACGGAATTGTCAGAAGTGAGTACTATAGAATCATACCTGTTTTTGGGACAGGTTTTAATTTGAAAGGGGAAAAAGGAGGTAAAAGATGATTAGGAAAAAAATTAAGACCCTGTCAGCACTTCTGGCAGCGGTGCTCTGTGTGGCGGCAGCGGCGCCGGCGGCCGAAGTAAATGCGGAGGAAGGGCCGGCAGGTTATGTGAGAAGCGTATATACCAATGAATGGGTTCCTGCCGCACAGGCCGCTTCCAGGCCGATCGCCATTATGATGCCCACAGATCAGGCGGCGCAGCCGTCCTACGGTATCAGCCATGCGAAGGTGCTTTATGAAGTAATGGAAGAAGGGGATATTTCCCGTCAGCTGGCAATCATTGATGATTGGCAGGGACTTTCCAGAATCGGAAATATCAGAAGCTGCCGTGCTTACTATATTCCGATTGCAACGGAATGGGATCCTATTCTGGTTCATTTCGGCGGTGTATGGTATATGAAAGACCGTATCAGCATGCCTGATATCAACAACCTTTCCGGGACCTATGAATATGGCACTGGCGGAAATGCACCCGGAGCGAATGCATTCTTCAGAAGCAACGACAGAAAAGCGCCCCATAACGCTTATATCAGCGGCAGCGGAATTACCAATGCCTGTACACAGCTGGGCTATTCCCTGGCGCTCAGGCCGCAGTATTACAGCCCCAAGCACTTTAACTTTGCAGCGGGCGTAAATACGCTTGCACAGTATGGCGCCGCAGCACAGACTGCCAACAAGATCAACCTGTCCAATGTATTCCCTTATACCAAGACCGGATTTACCTACAATGCGGCAGACGGCCTGTATTATAAGACCATCCATGGAAAGGCACATAAGGATGCGGTAAACGGGCAGCAGCTGGCATTTGCCAATGTCATCGTACAGAATTCCAAGTGGATGACTCTGGATGCGAAGGGATATCTTGCATTCTATAATTATGATACCACAGAGGACGGCTATTACTTTACCAAGGGAAAATGTATCCATATTACCTGGCAGAAGACCACGGATTACGGCCCCACCAGATATTTTGATGACGCCGGAAATGAAATCCAGCTGAACGAAGGAAAAACATACATAGCGGTTGCCCAGAAGGAAAGAAAAGTTGTTTATTCGTAAAATGGACACAGTGTCTGTCAGGCCGGAACAGTCAATGAGCCATTCTGACGGCCTGTTACAAATGTAAATATATAATTAGCAGTAAATGAAGGCTGCAGGAGACAGAGGACATGCTGATAAGAAGGCGCTCTGTCTCCTGATATGAAAAGAGGACAAAATGAGTATAAAACGCGCTCCACGTAATGTTATTATCGTATATGCGGATGATCTGGGCTTCGGAGATTTGGGCTGTTATGGAACCCATCAGATTGAGACGCCGAATCTGGATCGACTTTGTGCCGATGGCCTTAGGTTTACAGATGCGTATTCTACATCTGCAGTCTGCACGCCGGCCCGCTACAGCATTCTCACCGGACGCTATCCGTTCCGAAATGACAGGGCTCATATCCTGCCCGGTGACGCACAGTGCATCATTGAGCAGGGCGTGGATACTTTGCCTGCTATGTTTAAACGCGCGGGGTATCACACCGGTATTGTAGGCAAATGGCATTTGGGACTGAGTGACGGCAATGCGCCTATCGACTGGAATCAGGATATCAACCTGACCCCGATTGATTTAGGCTTTGATGAATCCTTTATTTTTCCGGCAACTGCAGATCGTGTACCCTGCGTTTATATAGAAGGACGCAGAGTCGTGAATCTTGAACCGGAGGATCCGATAGAGGTAACATATGATGAAGAATGTGTGTTTGATGATATCCCCACATATTATAAGAATCCGGAACTGTTGAATATGCGTTCTTCCCATGGCCATGACATGAGCATTATAGGAGGCATCGGCAGAATTGGTTACATGCGCGGCGGTAAAAAGGCGCTTTGGAGAGATGAAGATCTTGCAGAAACCTTCTTGAACAGAGTGATTAAATTTATTGATGCCACCCAGGAAAAAGAACAGCCTTTCTTCCTCTATTATGCGCTGCACCAGCCTCATGTTCCGCGTGTGCCTTCCGGGCGTTTCCGCGGTGCAACAGAACTGGGACCCCGTGGCGATGTGATTGTGGAAATGGACTGGTGTGTCGGCGAATTGTACAAAGAGCTGCAGCGGCTGGGGATTCTGGAAGATACGATGATCGTATTCTCCAGTGATAACGGTCCGGTACTGGATGACGGCTATCTGGACGGAGCTTATGAATTAAACGGCACGCATAAACCGACAGGTCCCTTACGCGGCGGTAAGTACAGCAAGTTTGACGGCGGCAGCAGAATACCTTTTATCGTAAGCTGGCCGGGATTGGAACATAAAGGCGTTACACATGCGCTGATAAGCCAGGTGGATCTGTTTGCATCCTTCGCAGATATGTTGGGTATGGAGCTGCCGGATGATGCGGCCATCGACAGTCAGGATCAGTATGCAGCGCTTGTCGGCAAGGATCCCGTCGGAAGAAAAGAGCTGTTGGTGGAAGATGTTACGTGCGGCAAAATGTTACGCAGCGGCAATTGGACCTACCTTTCCCCCAGTGAAGGTTCTCCTTATATGAAGCAGGTGCGGATCGAAACGGGCCTGTCCCATGATCCCCAGCTTTATAATATGGACTACGATATAGGGCAAAGAGAGAATGTTGCATGGGAATACAGAAGCGTTGTAACGGATATGGAAGCGCGTATCCAGAAAATAATGGAGAGCAGGAAAACCAGATAATGGTGGGAAAATTTCATACGGCCAATCCGTAATAGTTTTTTTATTGGCTTTGCGAAAAGCCGGATGCGGGAAAACTGCACATATGGCAGCAGAAGGGGCGTTCCTGGATAGAGGGATGCCCCTTTCAGCTTTTAATTACAGTTAACAGAAATTTTATGATTAACGGTCTTTTGAATAGGAAAAGACTGTGGTATAATCACAAATACGCAGCCGTAAGGTCTGCTTTCTAATATCTATCTTATCTTTTTATTCTTTGCCCGGGTAAGGGCGGATTCCCATGGTATCAATAGACATGTCTGTTCAGGATTGGCATAGAACCGGCATATTACGGAAAAAGGAAGCGGGTTTGGACGGAAAGAAGGGAAGTAATATTGAAGGAAAGCATAGAAATAAAAGAAAAGCTGTCAGAAGACAGCAAAGGCAGCTGTCGCCGTATCCGGGACCGGAAACCGGAAAGGCGCCGGGTCATTAAGGAGCCGCGCTGTAAGAATAAGGGAAAGAACATCCTGCGCGCCGAAAAAAGAAAGGGGCTTTGTATGGGCTTCGCGGCAGGACTGACGGCCGCCGCACTTTTGGGAAGGGAAATGCCGGCGGACAGGGCGCAGGCAAGGGAAACGCAGCCGGCGATTGGCGGTATGTCGGTCAGAGATGAGGATATGCGTAAGCTGTTAATCCGGACGGGCGCTGTTTATGAAGCATCCGGCTCGGTATTCGTTGAAATTCCCTGGGAATTAATCCGGGCTGAAGAAAATCTGCAGGTGGAGGTTATGGCCGGAAAGAACGGGCAGGAGGCCCGGTATCGGCTTGCCTTTTCCTGTACAGGGGAAAATCAGGACAGCCCCTGAACAAAACATAAGACAAATTGACAGGTAGAGCTAACAGGAAAGGATTGACAGGGGGAGCCTGTTTTCATATGATGGAGTTAATTGGATATATCGGGAAGGAGACCTTGAACATGGCAATAACTTATAATGAAGCCACCCAAATTTTCACCCTGCAGACAGCGGGAAGCACCTACCAGATGATGGTAGGCAGATACAACATTTTACAGCACCTTTATTATGGCGGGAAGGTGGAAGGCAGCACGATGGATTATCTGCTGTGGAGTTCGGATTCCGGGTTCTCAGGCAACCCGTATGAAGCGGGAAGCGACAGAACCTTTTCATTGGATATCCAGCCGCAGGAATATCCTTCGGCCGGCGTGGGCGATTACCGTACCTCCTGTATTGAGGTGGTGAATCCGGACGGCACAAGAGCTGCTGATTTCCGTTATGTTTCCCATGAGATTACGGCAGGGGCTTATAAGGTGACAGGAATGCCCGCAGTGTATGATGAGAACGGCGAGAGCAGCACGCTGACCATTTTGATGAAGGATGCGGCTACCGGTCTGGAGCTGGTTCTTAAATATGGTGTTTTTGAGAAGGAAGACGTGATTACCCGTGCGGCGGAGCTTCGCAATACTGCAAAAGGGACCATTTCTCTGGAAAAAATGCTGTCCGTATGCCTGGACATGGGCTTCGGGGAGTGGGAGATGATCCATTTCCACGGCAGACATGCCATGGAACGCCAGATGGAGCGCACGCCTCTCTGCCATGGCACCGTTTCCGTGGGAAGCAGGAGAGGAACCTCCAGCCACCACCATAATCCTTCACTGATACTTTGTACGCCGCAGACGACTGAGGATGCGGGAGACTGCTACGGAATGGCTTTTGTGTACAGCAGCAATTTCCTGGCAGGCGCAGAGGTGGATCAGATGGGACAGACCCGGGTGGTAATGGGAATTCATCCTGAGAATTTCTGCTTCCGCCTGGAGCCGGAAGAGACTTTTGAAACACCGCAGGTGATTATGAGCTATTCAGGCAGCGGTTTTACGCAGCTGTCCCATAATTTCCACAGAATCATCAGCGACCATATCTGCAGAGGAAAATATAAATATGCAAGACGCCCCATCCTGATTAATAACTGGGAAGCCACATATTTCGATTTTGACGAAGAGAAGATATTGAAGATCGCATCGCAGGCGGCCGACCTGGGCATAGAGATGCTGGTCCTGGATGACGGCTGGTTTGGAAAGCGAAACGATGACAACTCCGGCCTCGGCGACTGGTATGTGAACCTGGAGAAGCTGCCGGCCAACCTTTCCAGCCTTTCTGAAAAGGTCAATGCCATGGGCATGAAATTCGGCCTCTGGTTTGAGCCGGAGATGATTTCGGAGGACAGCGATCTGTACAGGGCGCATCCGGACTGGGCGCTTCAGATTCCGGGCAGAAAGCCCAACCGCAGCCGTTTCCAGCTGGTGCTGGATATGTCAAGACAGGAGGTCCGGGATTATCTGTTTGAAAGAATGTCGGACATCCTTTCCCATGCGCACATCGATTATGTGAAATGGGATATGAACCGCAGCATGTGTGACATTTACAGCGCTTCGCTGCCGAAGGAAAAACAGGGTGAGGTTTATCACCGCTGCATGCTGGGCGTATATGAACTGTTGGAAAGGCTGACGGCAGCGTTCCCGGATCTGATGATTGAAGGCTGCAGCGGCGGAGGAGGAAGGTTTGACGCAGCCATGCTGTATTATTCTCCTCAGATCTGGTGCAGCGATGATACGGATGCCATTGAGCGGCTGGATATCCAGTATGGCACCTCCTTCCTGTATCCTGTCGGCGCAGTGGGCTCCCATGTATCCGCATGCCCGAACCACCAGACAGGCAGAATTACGCCCTTTGCCACCAGAGGCGTGGTCGCCATGGCGGGCAGCTTCGGCTATGAACTGGATCTGAACACGCTTCCTGAAGAAGAAAAGGAGCAGGTAAAGAAGCAGGTTGCCGACTATAAGAAATATTATGAGCTGGTGCATCAGGGAGATTACTACCGCCTGAACGCACCCGGAGACGGAAAAGAGTTCGTAGCCTGGTCCTTCGTTTCCGCGGATAAGAAGCAGGCATTGTTTAATCTGGTGATCACCCATGTCAGGGCGAACAATAAACCGATATTTGTAAAGCTGAAAGGCCTGGATGCGTCTGCAAAATACAGGCTGGAGGACGGCCGGGTAATCAGCGGCAGCGCCCTCATGAATGCGGGAATTTCCATACCTTCCGTATCCGGAGAATTCCGTGCCATACAGTTTGAACTGAAGGCAGAGGAATAGTTAAAAAAATAAGTCCCTGCGGCAGAATACCCGGAAGGGTTAGGCAAGTGTTGTTAGGGAACCAACAAAACTACTAAATTTCTTAACAACAGACGGCTCTAAAGACACGGGTTTTCAGCAAAATACACGAAAAAGGACACTATTTTGAAATGGTGTCCTTTTTTCACGCCCATTTTTAGCTTTGCCGCCTGCGGAAAGGTGGTGGAACCCTATGCCAGAACCCGCCATGCTGGACTACTTCTACGGCGACGAAGCGGAACAGTACACATTTTACCGGATACCCAAAGTGCTGTTCACTGACCCCAGCTATCGGCGCATATCTTCCGACGCCAAAATCCTGTACGGTCTTATGCTTGACCGCATGGGGCTGTCAGTTCGGAATGGCTGGCTGGATGACTGCAATCGGGTATTCATCTACTTTACCCTGGAGGACGCTCTAGAGTATCTGTGCTGCGGCCACACCAAAGCGGTGGGTCTATTTGGAGAACTGGATAAACACGGACTGATCGAGCGCAAGAAACAGGGTCAGGGTAAACCAACCAAGATCTACGTCAAGAACTTTGTTCGGAAAGCGGAAGTCTTGACTTCCGAAAAACGGAAGTCTAAAGTTCCGCAAACTGGAAGTCAAGACTTCCGGAAAACGGCCACTAATAATACTGAGATAAATAAAACTGATTTGAATGATACTGAACCATCTATCTATCCGGCCAGAGGGCTGCTGGAAGATAGAACGCCTGCGGCGGCTGATGCGATGGATACGATGCGGTCTTACCGTCAAATCTTAAAAGAGAATATTGACTACGATATTCTGAAACAGAACCTTGGCTATAATGCCGACATACTGGATGAGATACTTGACATCATGGTAGACACGCTTTCCAGCACCAAGACCACGATACGCATTGGCGGTCAGGATTTCTACGGAGAAGTGGTCAGGAGCCGCTTACTGAAACTCAACTCAGAGCATATCAACTATGTGATTGACTGTCTGAAGGAGAACACTACGAAAGTCCGAAATATCCGGGCTTACCTTCTAACTGCTCTGTATAATGCCCCCACAACGATCAGCAGTTACTACACAGCTTTGGTCAACCATGACCTTTACGGCGGTGGGTAACTGTTTTTTATAATCACGTTTGGGCGGCTGCACCAGTCCTCTGGTCAGCCCCCTTGATTACCCAAATACAAATGAATGGCACTGTGTCAAGAACGCACACGGTGTGCGTTCATTTTATTCTTGACATGGGGCCGTTTTTTGCCACCGGCACAGCCGGAGAAAGGAACTTCCCATGAAAAAACCGTTCGCTTACATTACCGCCGTCTGGAAAGGCGGCGAATTTACCGTCATCGACCAGGCTGCGGTTTACTGCCGCAAGGTTTACGAAGCTGGGTTTACCCCCATCTGCCCGGTGATCTATCTTCCACATTTCCTGCGTGACAGTATCCCCGCTGAACACAAAGACGGCATTGATATGGCCCGTGAGCTGCTACGCCGTAGTCATGTTCTGATCGTCTGCGGGGACGAAGTTGACGAGTCGGTCAAGAACGACATCGCTGTGGCACAGCGTCTCGGCATTACTGCTACTACCCTGGACGGTATCCTTAAAATCCGCTCTCAGGGGGAAAACGAGGTAGATGTCTGATGCTGGTTTCCATTCACAGGTTGATGCGTTTCCTGCTGCATCGACTGGTGATTCCGCCTTAGTCAATCCCTTTTTCAGCATTCCTGCCAGAGAAAGGAGTGTGATGAGGTATGCAGGAAGAAGTTGAAAACAAATCCGTGGCACTGAGCATCAAAGCCACGAAGCTGACCGGCAACGTACTGAAAGCCGCACTCTTGAAAGCCCTTGCGGAAATGGAGAAAAAGCAGAAAAACCCCAAGGTCTACAAGGGCAAGCAAAGTGTGAAGCACCTTGTCCGGCAGGGTGCTGGGGTCAGCAACATCGAGATCACAGATGGCAACATCAAGTCTTTTGAGCGTGTCGCTCGTAAATACGGTATTGATTTCGCTCTCAAGAGGGATACTTCCAGCCAGCCGCCCCGGTATCTTGTCTTTTTCAAGAGTAAAGATGCTGACGCTCTGACGGCTGCTTTTCGTGAGTATTCTGGCAAGGTAGTCAAAAATCAGTCTAAGGAAAAGCCTTCGATCCGCAAGCAGCTTTCACAGTTGCAGGAGGTTGTCAAAGAGATGGCGAAATCTCTCTCCCGGAATAAACACCAGGAGGTGGACAGATGAAGAAACTGCCGAAAATCAATACTGCCAAGCTGTTAAAGGCCGCTCTGCCGTATATCTTTATCGGCCTGATTGCGACCAAGCTGGGGCAGGCTTACCGCATGGCTTCTGGTGCGGATGTGCTGGATAAGATTCTGGGGGCGTTCCTGAAAATCGGAGAAGCGTTTGCCAACCCTCTCCCCAGTATCCATCCCTTTGACCTGCTCGTAGGCACAGCCTGTGGTGTGCTGGTCTGGTTCATCGTTTATCAGAAGGCCAAGAACGCCAGGAAATACCGGCGTGGCGCTGAATACGGCACTGCCCGCTGGGGTACTGAAAAGGATATTGAGCCGTTTATCGACCCGGACTTTTCGCAGAATATTCTGCTGTCTGATTCGGAACGGTTGACACTGGGAAAGATTGCAGCCCCCGAAAAGCGCAACGTCAACCTGAATGTACTGGTCATCGGGGGAAGTGGTTCGGGAAAGACCCGCTACCATATTAAACCCAACCTGCTCCAAATGAATGCCAGCTATGTTTGCTCAGATCCGAAGGGCACCGTCATAGAGGAAGTCGGGCGTGCGCTGGTTCGTGGCGGGTATAAAATCAAGGTGCTGAACACCATTGATTTTTCCTGCTCAATGCACTATAACCCCTTCGTTTACCTTCATAGCGAAACGGACATTCTGACCCTTGTAACAGTTATCATGACCAACACCCAGGGCGAAGCCAAAGGCGGCGATGACTTCTGGCAGAAAGCGGAAGCTCTGCTTTATTGTTGTCCGGCAAATTAAATGATGTTCCATCCGGCAGATTATTTCGTGCCGATTTGGGATCTCTACAGATAGGTTAGTCATTTTAAAAGTAATTGTTTCTGCGAATTGTTTTCCTGACAGAAAAACA
>NZ_VUMI01000029.1 GCF_009696275.1 Eisenbergiella porci | reverse complement strand
CTTCTTGATTGGTTGAAATCGCTGTAAGGAGTTCTTCCGAATTATGCAAAGTCTAAAGAGCCCGTACACTTTATATAATCAACAAAGTGTGGGCTCCACTTTGCATAATAACTTACTTTTCATAACCTACGTTATGCGAAGCTTCGCATAACGTTGGAAAGACCAGCAGCACCCGGAATCTGGCCTACTCCCTAGCGGAGCTGGGTAAAAAGGTATTGGCGGTGGACTTCGACCCCCAAACCAACCTGACGATCAGCTTTGGCGTGGCACCAGCCGCTTTGCAGGAAACGGCGGCCAGCCTGATGATGAAATTAGTCATGGATGAAGCTCTGCCGGAAAAGGGAAGCTACATCCTGAACATAGGCAAAGTGGATCTGCTTCCGTCAAAAAAGACGCTGACTGTGGCAGAGGTGAACCTGTTGATTGAACGAAAGGACGATTGCCTTGCCAAGCTGCTGGCGCCTCTCCGGGCGGACTATGACTACATCCTGGTGGACACCGGCCCGTCCCTCGGTTCTCTCACCATCAACGCCTTTACTGCGGCGGATGAAATCATCATTCCCGTTGACCCGGAGTTGTTCGCTCTGGTGGGCTTGAAGGAGTTGACGGAAACGATCTCCAAAATCAAGCAAAATCTGAATCCAAAGGTGGAGATCATCGGCATCCTGTTCACGAAATGCAGTAAACGGACAACCTTATACCGCCAGACCAGCGAACAGGTGCGTTCCGTGTTCGGCCACCTCCCCATTTTTGAGAGCCAGATCCCAGCTACCGTTCAGGTGGGGACCGCCAACAGCAAGGGACTCAGCGTGATGGAGCTGGACGCCAAAAGCCCCGCAGCCACAGCCTACATGAATCTGGCAAAGGAGGTGCTTGCGTATGCCTAACATCAATCCCCGTATCCGTTCTCTGGATGACCTTCTAGGCGTTGCGCAGGGAGTGGAGAACACGGCGGCAGCGGAGAACAAGCCCGCCCAGCCTGTAAACACTGGTATCCAGATGCTTCCTCCGCAAATCATCCGAGGATTTCGGGGGCATCCCTTCCGGCTGTATGAGGGCGACCGGCTCAATGACCTGGTGGAGAGCATTTCGGAAAATGGTGTTTTGGTTCCTGCCATTGTCCGAAAGATCGAACCGGATGAGAATGGTTTTGAATATGAAATGCTGGCCGGTCACAACCGGCAGAACGCCGCCTCTCTCGCACACCGGGAACTCCCCTGCATCATCAAGGAGAATCTTTCCGATCAGGACGCATGGATCTATGTCATTGAAACCAATGTCCTGCAACGCTCCTTCTCCGAAATGCTGCCCTCTGAAAAGGCGGCTGTGCTGGCACTGCGTTACTCCAAGATGATTTGTCAGGGGCGCCGGAACGATATTATTGAGGAACTGAAAAGGCTGGAAAACCCTGATGAAATCAAAGAAAACAAGACTTGTGGCATTGACTGCCACAAGTCCAAAAGCCGGGATGTTGTGGGGGCTGAATACAACCTGAAAGGCCGAGCTGTGGCGAATTATCTCCGCATCAATGAACTGTCGGCCGCCTTGAAAATCAGGATCGACGATGGAGAATTTACGATTGCGGCGGCGGTTCAGCTCTCCTATCTGGAACAAGAGGAACAGCAGATGGTGGAGGCCGTTTTGTCGGAAAGCGAGTACAAGGTCAACGAGGGCAAAGCTGTCCTGCTGCGGGAATACACCGGCAAGCTGACCCCGGAACGGGCGGAACAAATCCTCTCCGGCGAGTTCAGCCGGAAGCCCAGGAAATCCACGGCTGCGGCGTTCAAAGTCAAACCGGCAATTTACAAGAAATACTTTACTGCCAGCATCAGCCAGAAGGAGTTTGACAGCATTGTGGACGAGGCCCTTGCGCTCTACTTTGCCCGGCAAGAGGCCGCAACCGTCTAAACTGAAAATCCATTACAGGAAGGAGGAGCCTATTGAGAAACGATGAACGCCTGCGGACGATTTATGAGGTCATGGCCCCCTACATCGTCCGCAGCGAGCGGAACTGGCGGGAGTACCTGACCTTTGCGTCCCGGTTCCACAAGCAGAGCTTTGATAATATCCTGCTGGTCTACGCACAGGATGAGGATGTGACTGTCCTTGCCAGCAAAAAACAGTGGGCCAGCGTGGGCAGGAATCTAATTTCCCGTCCAAAAGGGATTGCTGTCTGCGTTTACAGCAACGCCCGCCTTACGCTTGACTATCTCTTTGATATAAGTCAAACTGTGGGCAAGGAGATTCATCCCACCAACTGGCGGCTTTCCGATGAGATGCAAAAGGCTCTGGTGGAACGGCTTACCTTCTCACATGGGTTTCAGGCACAGCCATTCCCAGACCTCTTGTACGCCCTGGCGCGTGAGGCCGTCAATGACAACTACGAGCATTATTTACAGGGGCTTCGGCAGGAAACAAAAAACCATCTGTTTGAGGAAATACCGGCTGGCGGCTTTGAAGCACAGTATATCCAGCTTTTGAGCGACAGCGTTTCCTATTTCATCGGTAAAAAGTGCCACTTGCCGGACGAGGCGATCCGCATGGGCGATGGGATGGCGACAGTCAGCCATTTCAACACGGTTCCGCTGGTTGCCCATCTGGGTATGGCAGTCACCTCCATTTCAAAAGCGGTGCTTTTGGAGATGGAACGGAACATCAGGATCATCAATCGGGAAAGGAAGGTGCAATATGAGCAAGCCGAACATCAATCTGAATTACAAGGAACAGGGCGGGATGCTTCTCCCCGACCTGCAAATCTCCAACAGCAGCGAGGCGGACAGGCCCCTGGGCCGGTACGGGCGGCTGGCGCTGGAATATCTCAAGGACAACCAGCCGGAGCGATATACGATTTTGAAAATGGATGGCAGTCTGATGGAGGTCATGCACCGGGTGCAGGACGAGGCCACGGAGAAGATCGAGGCCCTGACCCAGCAGATGCTTCAGCAGGAACCGATGCCGCAGACCGAGGACATTCTGGAACGGACACGCCACCTGAACGACCTGAAGCTGATGGTGGAGGAAACGGTACTCCAGACCATCGTGCTGATCCCCCGCTGACCGAAGAACAACCGCAGACCGAGGCACCGCAAGACACGGAGCATGAAGGAGAGCCGCCCGCACAGGACGGCTCTCTTTCTGTTTCTCCAAATGTTGAACATCACTTTTCCGATGAAGAAGTCCGCCGCCACTATGAGCATATCCTGACCAGCACCGACCTCTATCCCGCTGAATTACATCAGGCGGTGCGGGCGGTGTTGGCGGACGGCGTTACAGACTACAACTGGACGGAAAAAGGCCGGGAGATCTGCGGCCTGTTCACGGCTTATGGCGACCGGGAGTTTCAGGGCGAAGTGCTGTACCGCGCGAAGCTTCGTGGAGAGGACGGCATTTCCTTTTATTTTGACGATGGCTACACCTACTTCCCCTGGCCCAGCCTTGCCAATCTGCTGGACGCCCTGATCGAAACGGGCGTTTACCCGGATATAACTGTGGAGGAAGAACCTGACCCCATTGGGGACTACAATATCCCGGCTGAAGTAGAAGAAATGGGCGGCACCCCGCAAAGGGAGATCGGGCAGGCCGACTATGACTATGTTTTGGGTGCTGTGGCTTATGAAGCAGGTGAAACGGCGGAAGAACCCGTCCGCCCGCAAGCGGTATTTACAGAAATCAAGGGAATCCCAAAGGCGGATGAAATAGACTCCTTTGTGCCAGAGCCGGTCGCTGGCGGGCAACAGGTCATCGTGGCGGGAGATCAAGCCAATCTGATTCCACCAGCGGAAGAATCTCCATCCCCACATAAATCCAGAGGGAATACCACCGCCCACAAGAACTTCCGGCGTTTTCAAAAGCTGTTCCCGGAGATTGTGTCCGGGCAGTATGACTCTCTGCGTTTAGAGGCTGGGGACGCCTATGATCCCCTGGTGATCCACCACAAATACGGCGATCACTACTGCATGGAACATTACTATATGCAGAATGGCGACCGGATGTATGACCCCTATATGGACTTCCTGATCGACACGGAGGCCGGGACCCTGCGGGCCTTCAGCTATGAAAACAGCGGCATCGGCATATATCAGGAGGCAGACCCCGCAGACCCGGCGCAGGAAAAGAAAATTGCCGGGTTCGGCCAGTTCTTCGCTACCTGGCTGAACAACATCGCCAGTCAGGGCTATGAGCCGGTACGCGCCACTATGCTGGTCAATGATGAGGAAGTGGATGTGGAGCTGCGGCCAGCCCCCGAAGCAGTCCCGGCCGCAGAAGATGAGAAACCGGAGCAGCTTTCCCTCCTGGCCTCGCCCCCTGAAAGAAACCCGGAAGATCTGCTGATTGAGCGCGCTATGCTGCGTGGGCCTCTGGCTACACAGAAAAAAGATCGTATCTACGAATTTGCCCGGACCCATCCCACAGGCTCGGCTTTTGCCTCTTTCCTGAAAGAGATGTACGGCTACGAGGGGTTTCCTGATGAAGCGGCGGGGCTTGACTATGTGTATTCCGGTACGGACAGCATTGAGCTGCACTGGACCGATGAACATGGGGAAAAGAGGGAAACCAAGCTGTCCTGGCCGCAGGCTGCCGGTATCGTTCAACGCCTGGTGGATGAGGGGCGCTATCTGGAGGCCCCTGCCGTCAGTGAGCCGGAACAGAAGGATGAGACGCAGCCGTTCAGCGCCGAATACCGTCTGTTAGACCGTCTGTGTGCTGACTGCGAGTATTTTCTGGGTGAAGGGCAGCGGGCGGAAAAGCACCTGTGGGCAGGCAATGTGGAGGCGCAGATCGCCAAAATGCGGGAGCTGTACGCTAAACTGCCGGAAAAACCGGATTGGCTCTCCCCGGAAACCATCGACGCTTACGCCCGCCGCATGGCAGCCCCGGAGCAGCCAGAGGAAACCCGGATACTTGATGAGGCGCTGGGCGCCCACAACGGTCAGATTGATATGCTCATGCAGGCCGTCCGTGAGGAACTGACAGTGGGCACCCTGCGGTACAGCATTTTCGAGGGACGGCCCCATATCAGCATGATCGAGGTGCTGGAGGATTACCGCCGTCAGGGGATCGCCACCCAGATGCTCCGCTATCTGCAAGGGCAGTATCCCGATGAAGAAATCGAGTGGGGCTATCTGACGGAGGACGGTTCCGCCCTCTACCGGGCGGTGGTGGACGAACAGCCCAACCCGGAATATCAAAAGGTCAAGACTGATCTGGAGGACATTACCCGCCTGTACGACGGCTATGTGCAGAGAATGGACAACGGCGGCATCCTCTCCCCAGCGGAAGCCGCTGATATGGATGATCTGGAGGACATTCAATACCGGCTGGAAAAGGAATTGGATGCACTTCGGCCTGTGCGGGCTTTTGTCCGCATGGAGAGTGCGCCGTCCACACAACCGGAGGAAAGGCCGGTTCCTGAACCGCCAGCCAATCCCCGGCCGGAACCGTTCATCCCCCGCAACTTCCGCTTTTCCACGGACTATGACCTCTATCCCGGAGGCGCCAAGACCAAGTATAAAAACAACATTCTGGCAATCAAGACCTTAAAGCAGATTGAGGCGGAACAGAGAACAGCCACCCCGGAGGAACAGATCATCCTTGCCCGATATGTGGGCTGGGGCGGCCTTGCCAACGCTTTCTCCGATAAAGCAGCCGGATGGGAAAGCGAATATCAGGAGCTAAAGGCCCTGCTGACCGATGAAGAATATAAGGCGGCCATGCGCTCCACCATCACCGCCTACTACACCGAGCCGGAACTGATCCGCTATATGTACCGCGCTTTGGAACGGTTCGGCTTTGAGGGCGGCCCCGACCGCAGGATTCTTGACCCCGGCATGGGGACTGGCAATTTCTATTCTGTGCTGCCGGAGCAGTATCAGGGAACCAAGCTGTATGGTGTGGAACTGGATTCCATCACCGGGCGTATCGCAAAGCAGCTCTATCCAGAGGCGGATATTTCCGTTATGGGCTATGAGGCTGCCAAGTTTGAGGACAACAGCTTTGATGTGATCCTGGGCAACATCCCCTTCAACAGCGTCAAAATCTACGACCGCCGCTACAATGAACTGAACCCCTATATCCACGACTACTTTTTCATCAAGTCCCTGGACCTTGCCAAGCCGGGCGGCATCATCGCCTTTATCACCAGCAAGGGCATTCTGGACCGGAAGGACGAGAGCCTGCGGGAGTATATCGCACAGCGGGCAGAGTTTATCGGCGCTGTCCGCCTGCCCAATACGGCGTTCAAGGCACTGGCGGGAACCGAAGTGACTGCGGATATTGTCTTTTTGAAAAAGCGGGCGATCCCCATGACGCTTGACCGGACAAACACCCCATCGTGGATACAGACAGACATGGAACGGGGAAAATGGATTTCCTACAACCGCTACTTCATGGATCACCCGGAAATGCTCATGGGCAAGATGGAGAGCAGCCGGAATATGTACGGCAGCGAGGATGGCACGGCCTGTATCGCGCCGGAGGGTTTCGACCTGTATGAACACCTCTCCGGCGCGGTGGAAAGCCTGTATGCCCGTTTCAGCGCGGAGCCGGATGTGGAGCCACTGGAGGAAACGGAGGAAGAACAGCCGGACGATTATGAGGACGCCCCCGAAGGGACCCGGAATTTTACCTTTGTGGTGAAGGACGGCGAAATCTACTACTGCGAGAAGAACAAGCTGATCCCACAGCCCTACACCGGAATGAAGGCAGCCCGCATCAAGGGCCTATGTGAAATCCGTGCCGCGCTGCTGGAGGTCATCAGCATCCAGTCCCATGAGTATGACCCTCTGGACCTCCGCAAAGCGCAGGATAAACTCAATCAGGTCTATGACCGCTTCACCGCCAAGTATGGAGCCATCAACAGCAAGGGCAATATCCTCGCCTTTTCCGATGACGATCAATTCCCCCTGCTGCGCTCCATTGAGGACGAACGAAAGGATAAGAGCGGCTGGGATAAATCGGCCATCTTCCACAAGGCGACCATCCGGCCCTTCCGTGAGGTCAACCACGCTGATACCGCCGAGGACGCCCTGCATATCTGCCTGAACCGCAAGCTGCGGGTAGACCTCTCCTATATGTCATTCCTGACCGGGAAAGAACCGGGCGAGCTGGTGGCAGAGCTGGGCGGCCGTATCTATCTCAACCCGCAGAAATACTATGGGAACCCGGATGAGGGCTGGGAGCTGGCGGAGGAATATCTGAGCGGCCATGTGCGGGACAAGCTGCTTTACGCAAGACAGAAGGCGGCGGAGGAACCGGAACTGTTCGCCCGGAATGTGGAGGCGCTGGAGGCGGTTCAGCCGGAGCCTCTGACCCCTGCCGATATTGAAGTGAATCTGGGCGCCATCTGGGTGCCGGTTGAGTATTACCGCCAATTCATGTATGAAACCTTCCAGACCAGCGGCTATGCCAAGGTGATTGACGGAGGGGACAACCGGCACCGCATTGATATTGAGTATTTCCCCTATACTACCACCTGGCGGATCAGCAATAAAACCTCTGAACCCGATTCCGTGACGATCAATCAGACGCTCGGCACAAGCCGCAAAAACGCCTATGAGATACTGGAGGACTGCCTGAATATGCAGTCCACGACCGTCCGGGACCGGCAGGAATATATCAATGACAGGGGCGATAAGGCAGTCCGCTATGTCATCAACCCGAAGGAAACCATGATCGCCCGCGCCAAACAGCAGCAGATTCAGGAATCCTTTGCGTCCTGGATATGGAGGGACCCGGAGCGGCGGGACGCCCTGCTCAAGCTGTATAACGATACCTTCAATACCGTCCGGCCCCGTGAATACGATGGGAGCCATCTGGTGATCCCCGGCATGAACTCCGAGATGAAGCTGCGGAAGCACCAGCTTGACTTTGTGGCCCGTGTCATTTACACCGGCACAGGGCTTGCGGCCCATGAGGTGGGCGCCGGGAAAACCGCCGCTTTGATTGCCGCCGGGATGTACCTGAAGAACCTGGGAGCGATCCACAAGGCGGTGTTTGTGGTCCCCAATCCCCTTGTAGGCCAGTGGGCGATGGAATTTTACCGCTTTTTCCCCAACGCCAATCTGCTGGTGTCCACGGTGGATGACTTTACCCCTAAAAACCGGAACCGCTATATTTCCAAAATCGCCACCGGAGAATACGACGCGGTGATCCTGGCACACAGTCAGTTTGAAAAAATCCCTATTTCAAAAGAGCGGCAGATCATGCAGTTGGAACAGCAGATCAATGAGATTGAGGCCGCAATCAGCGAAATGAAGTATGAAAAGGGTGAAAACTGGAGCGTCAAGCAGATGGCGATTTTCCGGGGAAACCTGGAAGCCAAGTTGGAAAAACTGTCCGCCGAGGAAAAGAAGGACGACCTTCTGACCTTTGAACAGCTCGGCGTGGATATGATGTTTGTGGATGAGGCGCATTTTTATAAAAACTGCTTTGTATTCACAAAGCTGCGGAATGTGGCGGGCATCACAACCTCCTCCAGCCAGCGGGCTTTTGATATGCTGCTGAAATGCCAGTATTTGCAGGAGGTCAACAACGGGCGCGGCGTGGTGTTTGCAACGGGGACGATGATAAGCAATTCCATCTCCGAGCTGTTCGTCATGCAGCGGTATTTACAGCCGCAGGAGCTGGAGCGGTTCGGCTGGTCCTATTTCGATACCTGGATCGCCCACTTTGCCAAGCGTACTTCCGTGCTTGAACTGCGGCCGGAGGGCGGCGGCTACCGGATGCGGGACCGCTTTGTGCGGTTCTACAATCTGCCGGAACTGATGGCCGTTCTCAGAGAGGTTGCGGACATCAAAACGGCGGATATGCTTGATATTCCCGGCCTGCCAGCCATTCAGGGCGGAAAGGCGCAGATCATTCCCACAGAGGCCACCCCCGCGCAAAGGGCGATCATGGCGGAGTTTATCCTGCGGGCGGACGCAATCCGCGCTGGCCGTGTAAAGCCAGAAGAAGATAATATGCTGAAGCTGACCAGCGAGGCCCGCATGATGGCGATTGACCCCCGCATGATCGTTCCCACGGCGGACGGCACAGGAAGCAAGCTGAATATCTGCATTGACGAGGTGTATCAGGTTTGGGCGGATACCGCCGAGGCATCCTCCACCCAGCTCATTTTCTGTGATGTGGGCACCCCCAAGGCGGGACGCTTCAATGTGTACGATGAATTTAAGCGGGTGCTGCTCGAAAAGGGCGTACCGGAATCCGAAATCGCCTTTATCCATGACGCCGCGACCGAGGTCCAGAGGCAGGCGCTGTTTGAGCGCACCTGTAAGGGTGAAGTCCGCATCCTGCTGGGCAGTACCAATAAGCTGGGAACCGGCGTGAATGTGCAGGACAAGGTAATTGCCATCAATCATCTGGATTGTCCGTGGCGGCCTTCCGATATTACCCAGCGGGATGGGCGCGGGGTCCGGCAGGGCAACGAGAACCCGGAGGTCATGATAAAGCAATTTGTGACAAAGGGCACCTTTGACGCCTATCTCTGGCAGATTCAGGAACAAAAATTGCGGTATATCAAGCAGATTCTCACCGGCAGGAGCATCGCCCGGTCCTGTGAGGATGTAGATGAAACGGTGCTTTCCGCCGCGCAGTTTAAGGCGGCCGCTACGGATAATCCCATGCTGGCGCAGAAGATGGAGCTGGAAAACCGGGTGACAGAGCTGAAAATCCTACGGGGCGCGTGGAGCAACGAGCAGCTTTCTTTGGAACGGAAGGTGAACACGACCTATCCCAACCGCATCCAGCAGTATCAGCGGCAAATCGAGCAGATCAGTCAGGACATAGCCCTGCTGGAGCAGACCAGGGGCGGGGAGTTCTCCATTGTCCTGGACGGAAAACCGTACACAGAACGCCCGGCGGCAGGCGATGTGTTTGCCCTGCTTTACCGCACGATCAATGAAAACCGCGCAAAGGATGACTTTGAGTTTGAAATTGGCTCTTACCGTGGATTCAGGCTCTGCCTTAACCTTCACCCGCTTTCTCAGGGAATCATCCTGCGGGGAACCTCCCGGTACAGTACGGACATTGGTTCTTCTGGACAGGGAACGATTACCCGCATTGAGAACCTTGCAGAGCGTATCCCGTCTTACCTGATTGATACTCAGCGGGATTTGGAGGAAGTAGAAAAGCAGTTGGAGGCTGCCCGTCAGCAGATGGGCCAGCCTTTTATTTATGAGGAAGAACTGTCCGAAAAAGTTGCTACCCTGACGGAGATCAACACAAAGCTGGAGTTCGAGTCTTTGCAGGAGCAGGAAAGTGAGGTGATTTTAGATGAGGACAATCCTCAGACAGACGGAGGGAAAGCTGTGGCTGGTATCTCCGTTCATGCGGCTGCCGGCATCGAACAGTAAAATGGCGGGAGGTGATTTGAAATGAGTGAAAAACATTCCTCCGTCTGCTATATCTTCCGGGAAGGCGCCTTCTCTCCTGTACGAGAGGCCAAGCCGTTCCGCAACGATTTCGGCCTGGACCTGTTTCAGTACAAGGGCGCCGTCTATGAGGGCAGGACGGGTTTGCATCTCTGCCCCTTACAGGAGGCGGAATACCTGGACCTGTTCATCAAGTCGCATGGCGGGATAGAAAAAGTACAGCAAGTGATCGACAGCAGCTTGGAGCGAACCGGCCTCTCTCCCCGCTATACCCGGCCAGATGAAAAGAAAAAGGACATTTTCCCGCCAAAGGAAAAGGATGAAAACCGGGTGTTTGCCAAAGACCTGATGGGCAATAAGCATTACTATTACCGCTTCTACAATGAGAATGGTATTGAACTTTATACGATGGAAAAGAAACGGGAGTTTTTTCAGACGGTCTTTATCCCCTGCGAGGGGTTCATGGTAGGCATCGACCAGCGGCACCGATTGGAAGAAATCCTGAAATGGCTGTCCACGCTGGAGCATGGCATCCGGGGTGAGATCGAACGGGTTTTTAATGAGAGTATGGGCGATCCGAAGCGGTGGGCAGACTTGGGCTTTGCCCATCTGTTGGGGCGGTATGACGAGGCCAAGACACACAACGCCCCTATTCTGGAGGAACGGCGCCAGCGGGATGAACAGCGGAAAGCAGAGCGTGAAGCAGAAAGGCGTCAGCGTGAACACGAACAGCAGGCCCGCTATGATACCGCTATCCGGGAGGCGGAGAAGGATATTCTGGCGGGAAAGGAGGTGGTGAACCGGGAGGTCAACGGCAAGGCCCTGATTATGCAGCTTTTCCGGGAGCATGAGATTCCTGTCCCTCTCAAAACACAGGGCTGGATCATCAATGCGCTGCACAGCATCCGCTATTCCCCGGAGAGCGGACAGTGGGACTACCGTTATGTTAAAAGCAGCCGTGACAGCACAAAAATGTTTGAACTGCTCCCGAAGCTGTCAGCGGCAATTCAGACCAAGCAGCAGTTTGAGGAACGGGGTGAGGCCAGCCCGGAGGCCCCCGCCGCTGCGGACGAGAACGAGCAGGACATGGAACTGTAAACCTGTTTTTGGAAAGGAGTTCACATGAAAAAAGTAATTGTTGGTATTTCCGCCGCTGCCGTCGTGATCGGCGGCTTTTTCTATTTTGCCTGGTACCGGCATTCCCGTGACGCGATCCGGTGATGCGGTTCCTGCTGCCAAGGAGGTGAGGAATCATGCCGCTTGCGGCAACGAGGGCGCCCTACACCCTGTTTATCGTGGACGATGATATGCCCCTGAACCCCCGTGAGGACTACGACTGCCTGGGGAAAATGGTCTGCTGGCCTGGGCGCTACATTCTGGGGGAAAAACATGATTTTTCAGACCCCTGTGATTTTCTGGAAGAACTGCTTTTTTCGGAATATTCCAGCAAGCATGACCGGAATAATCCGGTATTTGAGTTTCTGAAATCCGGCAAGGCCAGGTACGCCCGATTGGAATATAACCGCTCCACAAGGGAGTGGGAGCTAAAGGAGATCCAGAACTGGGCTTCCGAGAGCGACTGGTATGTATCGTCCAGCTATGCCGCCTCTCTGAAAGACAACGTACCGGATTGGTTCCTGCATGACTGCCTCTCCGCCCTTCACAACGACGAACTGTTTTCACTGGTGGAGCAGATGGAGGGCATGGTGATCCTGCCTCTCTATCTCTACGACCATTCGGGCATCACCATGAACACCACCGGCTTTTCCTGTCCGTGGGATTCCTCTCAGGTGGGATGGATTTATGCGGACAAAAAGAGGATCGAAGCAGAATACGGCAAAGTGACGCCTGAAACTATGGAGAAGGCCCGCCAAGTGCTGGAGGGTGAGGTGAAGTCCTACGACTATTTCCTGACCGGCCAGTGTTATGGGTTCCAGCTATTCCGGGAAGATGTGGAGGTGGATAGCTGCTGGGGCTTCCTGGGGGAAATCCGGGATGTTCAGGATGCCGTAAAGGAGTGTCTGCCGGAGGACTGCGATCCGGCTATCGTGGAACTGCTCCAGTTCCGCTATGAGGAGCTGGACATTGACGAATATCTGGAAGAATTGAGGGAAGAAACGGAGGGATTGGATTGTGAAGCTGGATAAAACACAGCCGCTTTATATCCTTTACGGGTGCAACATCGTCAAGGAGCGAAGCACCATGCGGCTGATCGCCGCCACTACGGATGAGGAAATGCTGAAGGTCATCATTGGCTCAGAGATTCTCCTTGGGGTCATGGACTACCGGGGCTTCAGCAACATGAAAGGCTTTCAGCAGTTCCGGGCTGCCTGCCGCAACGGTGATGAGCGATATGATGACCTGTCCTATGGATTTGTGGAGAAAACGGAAAACCTGCTGCTGCCCGACTGTGCCAAAGAACCGCTGTACGCAAGAACCTATAAATATCTGAATATGCTCGACCGGGAGTTTGACGAAATCCGTAACGGGACGTTGGAAACCCTTCCGGGAGAGCGCAAGCATCAGATTTTAAGTAAGGCGCTGGAGTGGGCGGCCGCGCACTACGACGGCTGGGAGCTTTACCGGCATCTAAAGGACAGCTTGGGCATGGAGGATCAGGAGATCTCCCGCGCCGGGTTTGAACTGGATGAGTTCTACGAGGACGAGGCGCCGGAGGACGAAGCAGATTATGAGCCGGAGGACGACTATGAGGAAGAATTATGATACCTCGTCTCTGCCGGAACACTGTTATGCGGTCCTCCCCAGCTCCGGGCAGCTCATTGAGGTCCGGCGCGGCGAAATGGGCTATTACCCCTGCGCTTACTCCACCGGCGACCGCGCCTACAACCAAGTCCTGGCAAACTACTTCAACGCCCATGAGGGCGTCACAAAGGCGCAGGCGGCGGCTATGCTGACCGGGTCCATGTTTGGCTGGAATGTCCCTGCTGCCGACCCGTCCCGATATGATCTGGACGGAGAGCCGGTCCGACTAGGTGTGCGGAAGGCCCTGCCCCGGTCCCCACAATATCTGTATGAACAGGCCAAGTTGCTGCGGGAGGAATATGTCCCCGGTACGAAGGTTGTTCTGGACGAGGCGGTAATCGACCCCTGCTATGACGCACCCGCAGGGCTGGCCGGTATCGTTCAGTCTGTGGATGACGCCGGTCAGCTCCTTTGTCAGTGGGAAAATGGGCTTTCGTTCCGTCTCGTTCCCGGAACAGATCATTTCCACAAAGAAGCAGTACAGGAATTGGAATTACCTGATGAAGAAGAAGCAGATTTGGAACTGTGAGGTGATGGTTTATGCGAAGAAGTGCCGCCGTGTATCACAAATTCACCGAGGACGAGATACGGCAGGCAAACAGTGTGGACATTCTCTCCCTTGCCCGTGGGTACGGTTATGAGCCGGAAAAGGCAGGCCGCAAGGCCGTCCACATGAAGCACAGCGGCGGCCTGTATATCTTCCCGGAGAACAACCGCTTTTTCCAGTGGACGGGGCCGGATGACGGCATCAAGGGCGGAGCCATTGATTTTGTCATGCGGGAGGAAAACCTGTCCTTCCCGGAGGCGGTGGGCAAGCTGATCGGCAAGGAATATGCGGCGGAAGCCCGACAGGTAGCGCCCTATGAGAAGAAGGAGCGCGGGCCGCTGGAGCTGCCGGACAAGGCAGACAACATGAAGCGGGCCTATTGGTATCTGGTGTCCGTCCGAGGGATCAGCCCCCAAATCGTCAGCCATTTTATGAATCGGAAGATGATCTATCAGGAGAAAAAGTACGGCAACTGCGTGTTTGTGGGTTATGACGCCGAGGGAACGCCCCGGTACTGCTCCATGCGGGCGGCCAGAGAAAACAGCTCATTCAAGATGGACGCGACCGGCTCTGATAAAAGTTACCCCTTTTTCCATGAGGGAACAAGCGACCTGCTGATTGTCACCGAAGCCCCTATCGACCTGATGAGCCATGCGTCCATCGCCGCTGACTTTTATGGGCGGGACTGGACGGAGGATCATCGTATCTCCACCGGCTGCCTGTGGAACGGAGCTATTGACCGCTATCTGGAAGGGCATCCGCAGATCAGGCGGCTGGTGTTTGCGGTGGACAACGACTATCTGGCCCGTGACAAAGATGGGCAGTTTCGGAATTGGGGGCAGCTTACGGCGGCCAAGTGGGTGCGGGAATATACCGGGCGGGGATTTCAGTGCGCTGTCCATGTTCCCCATCTGAATGATTTTAATACCGACCTGGTGGAGCGGCGGAAAGGCCGCTCCGTGGAGGATTTAGACCGCCTGCGTATGGCGGAGCTGGAGGCGGAATTTAACAGAGACGCCGTTGAAGAACCTGAAAACGAAGATGAACAGGAAATGGAGGCTTGATTGTGGCGAAGATACAGACCTTTGAACTGGACCGATGGAGTGAGCCGGATGAGAACCATCGTGTCAAACACATCGGTATGGCTGACGCCAGAGAAACCTTTGATAAGCTGAAAACGCATTTAGAAGCACACGGACTTCTCCCGGACGAATACTTTTTATATTCGGATGAGTTGTCTGGTGAATTGCCAGAATTTGAAGAAGCCCTTTGCATCCCAAATTTCGGTTCCAGTGAGGGAATCTACCTGGATATTTCCCTGGCCTGCCGGGACAGCGAGGGCAGCCGGTATTTTCAATCTTTTGCCACAGGCAAGACGCTTGGTGAAACGGCGGATGACTATTTTCGGATGTTCCGCATCGCCGCCGAGTGTTCCCTGATGCTGAATGGGCGCGGTTTTTCTTATGAGAGGAACAATGTGGACATCGTGTTGACTGAGAAAGAGGCCGCAGCCGTCGCAAATTCGGTGGAACTAGATCTGTGCGGCTATCTGGGGCCGGAAGCCGAGGCGCTGCTGTCCTCTGCTTTAGATAAATTCACTGGAGTCCCCTGCACGGCCATCCAGACCATCACCTGCCACGGGCGTGATGATTACGCTGTTTGGAATGTAGAGATCCCGTCCGATATGTTCCGCTCCATTGTCCGTAAAGCGGCAGAAAAGGTGGGGACGCTGGAAGAACTGATGAGCGGCATGGACCCCGCATCCGGCTGTGAAAGGCGGCTTTTGACGCAGATGAAGGACGGGCGCTTTGCGTTCTTCACCATCCCGGAGCGGATGAACGGCTTGCGGGATTATGAAACGCAGGGCAGCTCCACCCGTGGGAGCAGGGAGCAGATCATGGCGGAGATCTTCACGGATTGGGAACCCGCCGAGGAACCGGAGGACGAGCTGGAACGCTGACCCTCTCACTTCTCTTTTCATCCGTACTGACCGCCCCGCCGGGGCGCCCCACAGCCGGGAAACCGCAGGTCCAGCCTGCGATTTCCCGGTTAAGGCAGGAATAGCCGTCATACCTGACGGCGGGCCGACTGCTTGAAAGCCGTGCTTTCAACGGGTTTTTAAGGATTTTACAAGGTATGATTTTTTAATTTGGGTGTGATTTTTGTCACACCTTATAGAAGGGAGGCTTGACTTGAAAGAATCCCCCATCCGAACCGAGCGCAAAACCATTCATCTGCCCCCGGACACCATTCAGGCGCTCAATAAGCTGGCGGCCAGAAATGGGACGGACTTCTCCAAAGAGGTGCGGCGGGCGATTGACGAATACCTGGATTTGGAAAGTACCGCTGAGAACATCGACATGATAAGCGGCGTGATCCGGCAGGAACTCAGCGGTCAGATCAAAGGGCTGGGAAACCGGCTGGCCGGACTTATCAATCGCCTGACAATCATATCCGCCGCAGGCTACTATGCCAATATCGCCATTATCGCAGACCTGATCGACCGGGACCGCTATTCCTCTTTTGAGAAGATCGAGGCGGCGGCCAGAAAAGAGGCATTGGCGTTTGCAAACCAAAAGAACGCCGACGCTCTGCGTATTTTTCTGGATGACGAGGAAATGAAAAAGGCGATTCAGGCTGTTCAGGGGGGCCGCCGTGTCAATCCTGATCTATAAGCAGCGCCACCGGCACCCCAATCAGAAAAAGACGCCCAAGTGCAACTATGCCCACATCGGCTATATTGCCACCCGGCCCGGCGCGGTAAAGAATGAGGGGATGCGCCACGGCCTGTTCGGGAAACTGGAACCCGGCGAGGTGCGGGAGTTCTCCACCTGGCAGGAGGCGGCCCGTCTGGTGCGGGGGCTGTCCTACCGCCGTGTGAATATGTATCGGGGAATTATCTCCTTTTCCCCGGAAACAGCGGCCGAGCTGGGGCTGACCGATCATAAAGCCTGGGAGGACTACATGGAGCGTCATATTTTAACGCTGGCAAAGTATAATGGAATCCGGGTTCAGAACCTACAATGGGTGGCCGCCCACCACAATGAGCGGGGTCATCCGCACATCCATGTGGTGTTCTGGGATAAGAACCAGCGCACAATGGTTCCGTTTGTGCATCCCAGCATCCCGGATAAAATACGCAGGCAGTTGATCCGTGATACCTTCGCGGAGAAAATACAGGCGTATTGTGAAGCGAAGCAGCGGGCCAGAGAGCAGCTTACCGCAGCCGCCGTTGATCTGGTTGATGAGTTTGAGCAATATATGGAGCGGCTTCATCCCAGCGAGTACAAGCGCCTACGGGAAACCTTCGGCCATATCACGGATGATGAGCTGGGAGCCGCTTCACTGGACGGTGTTTTGAGTGCGGATGGGCTGGCCCGATTTATCCCCGGTCTGTTTGCCCTGAAAGAAAAGATGCCGAAAAAAGGCCGTCTGGCCTACAAGCTGCTGCCGGAGGAAGTAAAGGCCGAACTGGACGCTTTTATCAGCAGCTTGAAAACAGACTGCAAATACATTGGTGATCTGGTAAACGAGTATGCGGACGCCAAGTGCCAGCTTTCCATGCTCTATGACGCCGACCCTGCCCATGTGGAGGAACAGCGGCAGAAAGGAATCGCGGAGGCGGACAAGCTGATTGCCAACAAGGTATTGGAGGCCATACACACCATGCTCCGCAAGGATCGGGAAACCGGCTCTTTTGAGTATGCGGAGGCCCGAAAAGCCTACTATACAGAACGGTTGATCTGTGAAATCCTGATGGCGTTGGAACAGAACGCCGTCAGCATGGGTATGGAGTACGACGATTGCCAGAAGGCTATGGGAGGTGATCTTTCCAAGGCCGCCAAAAAGGAATGGTATTTACGGCACAAGGACAGGGGCATGGAACCATAACCAATGTGCGGCGCAAAAGAAAAATCGGAAAAGTTGATACTTGTCGATAAAAGTCGCTTGAAAAAGTTTTCGGTTTACATTAAAACTCCCTTGAAAAAGTTGTTGCTTTCGGCTATACTGAAATAAAACAGAATAAGGGAGGCGAAACTGTCATGCTGAAAAGGAAAATTGAGCAGAAACTGATTGACTGGAAAAACACAGAAAATCGCAAGCCATTGATTATCAAGGGCTGCCGGCAGTGCGGCAAGACATTTTCTGTCCTTGACTTTGCAAAGAAAAATTATAAAAATGTTGTGTACCTGAATTTTTTCGAAAATCCAGACTATGCCTCTGTATTTGCCGGGTCCCTGGAAGTGGACACAATCGTGATGATGCTGTCCGCCCTGCTGGGCAGCGAGGCGGTGTTTGAAAGCGGAAGTACAGTCTTGATCCTGGACGAGATTCAGGAGTGCCCGGAGGCCCGGACCGCCCTGAAATTTTTCCGAATTGATGGGCGCTATGATGTGATAGGCACCGGCTCTCTGCTGGGTGTGAAGGGGTATGGAAAAGAACCGAAATCTGTTCCAGTCGGATCGGAAACGGTGATTGATATGTACCCTCTGGATTTTGAAGAATTTCTGTGGGCCAATGGGATTGCTGACCCTGTAATTGATATGTTAAAGAAGCGCTTGCAGAAAGAGACTCCTGTCCCGGAGGCCCTGCACAACCGTATGAAGCAACTGCTCCTGCAATATGTGGTTGTCGGAGGTATGCCGGATGCCGTACAGACCTTTGTAGATACAAAGCAGATGGATGAGGTACTGCAAATCCAGCGTGATATTGTCCGCTCCTATGAGGACGATATGGTGAAGTACGCCGAGAAGAAGGACAAATCACGAATCAAGGAGTGCTTTCAGTCTATCCCGAAGCAGCTCAGTAAAGAAAACAAGAAATTTCAATACTCCGTTGTCAAAAAAGGTTCAACCGCATCAAAATATGCCGGGAGCCTTCAATGGATCGAGGATGCCGGTATCATTGTCCGCTGCTATAATCTGAGCATTACAGAACTGCCTTTGGATGGGAACGCCGAGGAAGATATATTCAAGGTGTATATGCGGGACTGCGGCCTTTTTGTCAGTATGCTGGAGGATGGCACACAGTACGACATTCTGCAAGGAAATCTTTACGGCTATAAAGGCGCGATTTTTGAAAATCTGATTGCGGATGTTTTCGGTAAGATGGGACGAAAACTCTACTATTTCCACAAAGACAGCGGTTTGGAAGTGGACTTTGTGATCCGTTATAAAGGACAATGCACATTGGTGGAGGTCAAAGCGTCCACAGGAAATACGAAAAGCACCAGAACGATCCTGCGCCATCCTGAAAAGTACCATGTCAGCCAAGCAATCAAGCTGGGGGACTACAATGTAGGACGCACCGAACAGCTTCTCACACTTCCGCTGTATATGGCGTTCCTGCTGAAAGAACTGTGAGCGGATCGCTCAAATTTAAATATGTCCAATGCGAAAGGCAGTCCATTGAGGGCTGCCTTTTTTGCTGCCCTGCGGCATCAAACAAATCAAACAACCGGCCGCCCGGTTCGAGAAAGGAGTTTGGATGAACACAGTAACAACGAGTTATAAGCACAACGGGGCGCCGGTGTCTATCCCCAGAGGGTCCTATGGCGTGACCCGCCTGACGGCCCGGCTATATGAGTACCCCAAAGGGCATCCCTGCCGGGGGTGCCCTTTTACTTTACGGACTTCCGTTCCATCCTGTATGTTCCCCAGCCGAAAGGACGGCGGGTGCCTCTGGTACGATCTGAAGCGGAAGAAGCGCCCTCCCCTGCCGCACACCTACCCCCGGAGTCAGGCGGCGGCGGAACGGATTTTTGATTTCATTGAAGTTCTCAAAAATGTGATGAAACAAAAAGGTTACTCGTAAGGAAGGAGGATTGCCGGTTGCGGAGCAAAACAGATTTTTACCGTCTGTTCTTTGAACAGCTCGCCCGAAAGGGCTTTGATGTAAAGCGGTCCCAATCTTCGGATTATATTGCGGACATCTACTATAAAAATCAGCTTGTGGCCTACTTCTCCAAGGCGGATACGGTGATCCAGAACCCGTTTGTCGCTGTGAAGGATAAGGTCATGCGGCTTATCAACGACACCGCCCAGAACACAGCGGTCAAGGTGGGCATCTGCCGGGACTGTCCCTACACGGACGCCAACGAAAAGCTGCCCAACGGTTCCTACAAGCTGGCGGAATACAACGGCGTGACTTTGGCCTGCAAGGAGCATCATCTGTTCGGCTATGTGTTCTCCACCTACCGCACAGCCCCGGATTCCGGGGAAATACTGGCGCGTCAGGTCTTTTACAACAAAGAGTTTGCTGGTCAGGACTTTGCCAAGCGCAGCGGCCTGGTGGACGAAAAGGCCCTGTTCAGCGAGGAAGAACTGAGGGTTCTTCACGCCGGGCTGGTCAAAATGAGCATACTCGATCAGGATGTTTCCAATGACGCCCGCGAATCCGTGGAGCGGATTCTTGATAAAATTGAGGAGATCATGCCGGAGCTGCGGGAGGCCGACATGGGCTTCGATTTTGATATGGAGTTCGGTCAACAGGAAGAATTGGAGATTGGAGGATAGCCTATGAGGAACAGCAAGCGGAACCAGACAATCGCTATCGCCCGGTTTCTCATGTATAAGCACAACCTGAACCAGCAGCTTGACGGCATGACGGACGAGGAATATCTGGCTGACCCTATCGGGCTGGATGTAGGCGCCTATGTAAAGGACTTGATGCGGTACTGCCCGGAAAATGTGGTGGATCAGGTCATGGAGCATCAGGACGCGCTTTTGAGGCGGCTGGGGACGGACTATCTCTCTGTGATTGCGTTTATGCCTTATGAGGAAGATGGAGGTGTGAGGTATGCGTGACGGGCGCCCAAATCCCGATATATGGGGGAACATCATCACCTGCGGCGAGATCGCCGTGGGTATCTATGAGATCGTCGGCACCAAAAAGCGGGGGCTTGAGATACCCAAGGCCGTTGCGGAGGAAATCCTGCCGGAGTCCGTCATGGAGCAGGCCACACAGGACGGCGAGGCCCTGTGCTTTACAGACCCCGTTTCCAATGCCATTGTTGCCGACGCCCTGCTGGAGCAGGAGCTTGAGACCGACCCGAAGGCTACCGCACGATTGGAGGCTATCCGGCAGCTTGATGATGTGTCCTATGACACCGGCTTTGAGCCGCCCATCAGCGATGTAGAGCTGGATGGGCTGGATTTGGAAAGGTAGGTGATAAATTGCGGCTGGTCTATATCTCATCCCCCCTGCGCGGGGATATGGAGCGGAATATCCAAAGGGCAAGGGACTACTGTGCGTATGCGGCATCCTGCGGGGTGATTCCCCTGGCGCCCCACACGATCTTCACGCAATATCTGGACGATGACCTCTGGGTAGTGGGCAGCACCATTTCTTCCGGGATGCAGGAAGAAATTGAACTTGCAAAGAAACTCTATATGCCCATTTTCTATGTGCCGGAAGAACAGGTGCGGGAAAAGGTCAAAATCCGTCAGCAGGACCGCCTCCTGGGATTGGATGACTGCATTGAGGGAAGCAGCAAACGCGGCTATGAGGGACAGATTCTTGTTCTAAAACCAGAGGCTTACGGCAGCAGCATGGATTTGACCGCAGACGATTCCCTGTGGTATGCCCGTGACGGGTTTGGCTGCACTTATGGAGCCAGAGGGCAGGCGGTCTATGCGGAAAACCTGCTGGATGGGCGGTACATTCACTGGGAGCGCAAGGACTTCTACGGTATCGTAAAAACGGAAAGTCTGGCCGCATGGCTGGCAGATAAGCCGATCCGCAGCGAAGCGGCGGAAGCAGCGCTGGAGGCCGCCGTACAGGACCTTGCCCCTGAACTGGAGGACGGGGAGGGATTGGAGCCATGAGGAGCAAAGGAAAACTGCTGGTCTGCGGGCTGATTTTTGTTTCCGGCGCAGTCCTGAATCTCTTTTTCTCCACCGCTGTTCATGGGCTACTGACGAGGAAGATCACCCGGCTCTCCCTCCTTCCCATCGGGGACTGCCTTGCCAGCCTGTTTTCCAGCCGCCAGCACATGATGCTGTACCTCTGCCTGCAAGGATTTGTGTGCGTGCTGGCCGTGATGTTCTTTCTCACCAATATGCGGCCCTATGAATCCGACCTGGACACCATCACGCCGGAGATCAAGACTCCCAGGGCAGTGGGCCAGTATCAGCACGGCTCGGCCCGCTGGATGAGCGACGCGGAAAAAGAAAAAGCCTTTGACAGCTTCATCCTGGACCCGAATGACCCGGTCATGCGGGAACTGCTGAAAACCGGCTATGATGGGCTGGATTTTATGAAAAAGTGAGGTGTTTGTTTGAAACTGGATCTGCGTCCCAAAGGGATTCCCAGGGACACGCCGCCTCCCCCGCTGACGAAAGGCGGCGTGGTGGTTGGCATGAAAAAGGAGGGCGACAAGGAAAAAATATATTTTGTGGGGGATGACTGCCACCTGCTCTGCGTGGGCGCCACCCGTTCCGGCAAATCCCGCTGCCTGGTGCTGGAGAGCATCTGCCTTTTGGGGCTTGCCGGGGAATCTATCTTCTGTTCGGACCCCAAGGCCGAGCTGTTCCACTACACCTCTGAATTCCTAAAAAAGCTGGGGTATGAAGTGCTGGTGCTGGACTTCAAAAACCCGGCCAAAAGTATGCGCTACAATCTTCTCCAGCCGGTCATTGACGCCATCAACGAGGGCGACACAGACCGGGCGGAAATGCTGGCCTGGGATCTGACCAACAATCTGGTGGGCAAGCCGGAGGGCGAGAAAATCTGGACCAACGGCGAATGTTCCATCATCGCCGCCGCCATTCTCTGCGTGGTGTGCGACAACCAGAAGCGGCCGGAGTTTCAGAATATGACGAATGTGTATTGGTTCATATCCGAGATGTGCCGCACCATCGGGAACAAAATGCCCCTGTTGGAGTATCTGAAAAAGCAGTCGCCAACGCACCCGGCGCGGGCGCTGCTCTCCATCTCCGATGTGGCCCCGTCCCGCACCAGAGGCAGCTTTTACACTTCCGCCCTGACCACCCTGCGGCTGTTTACCTCGAAATCCATTTACTCCATCACCCATGCCAGCGATTTTACGCTCTCCGACCTGGGAACTAAAAAGCAGGCGCTTTTTGTGATCCTGCCGGACGAAAAAACCACCTTTTACCCGATTGCCTCTCTCATTGTGTCCCAGCAGTATGAACTTTTGGCGGAGGCAGCGGACAAGCGGGGCGGGCGGCTGGAACGGCGGGTGAATTTCCTGCTGGATGAGTTTGGGAATTTCACCCCCATCAGCGATATGACGAACAAACTCACCGTGGCGGCTGGACGCGGGATGCGCTATGCCCTCTATGTGCAGGGGTTCGACCAGCTCAAGGAAAAGTACAGCGACAATATCGCCAACACCATCAAGGGCAACTGCCAAATCTGGGCTTACCTGCAAAGCGACGACCCGGAAACCCTGCGGGAAATGTCGGACAAGCTGGGCAGCTACACTACATCCAGCTATCAGCTCTCGGCCAGCAACGGGCGGTTCACCATACCGTCCAGCTCCCAGAGCGTCAGCCTGACGGAGCGCAAGCTGCTCAATACGGATGAGGTCCGGCGCGTCAAGCGGCCCTATCAGATCATCACCAGCCGGGACCATCCGGCCATGATGTACGCCCCGGACCTCTCCCAATGGCTGTTCAATCAAATGCTGGGCATGGGCGACATGGAGCATAACCGGAAGCTGCGGGAGGAACGGGAAAACAAGCGGCCCGTTATCACCGATACCAAAGAGGAAATCGCATTGTGGAATATCTGGGTCTACTATCAAAAGGACATCATGCGCCGCCTCGCCCAGCAGAAAAACACAGGGGGCGGCGCTTCTGATGATGATTAAATTTCAGGAGGTTTCGATGAAAGAAAAAGTGAAACAGACGATGGGCGGGCTTCGTAAGTCCGTCCGGGCGGCGGGTGTCGGTCTTTCCACACTTGCCGCCTCTTTTTTCATGTCCGCACCGGCTTATGCGGCCGGTGTGGAGGACAGCCAGATCGTGACGGGCACCGAGCAGTTGATTGGCGACCTGACCACTTGGCTCATGGTCCTAGCCCCGGTGGTGTCCGGCCTTCTTATCATCTACTTCTGCATCCGGCGCGGCATGGCTGACGAAATGGATCAAAAGAAGTGGAACAACCGCATTGTGGTGGCGGTGGTGTCCTGCATCGGCGCCGTTTTAGGCTCCGCCACCCTGAACCTGATTCTCAGCTACTATCAGTGAGCCGGGGCTTTTTTCGTAGTACAGGCGGTTGCCACGCCTTACTAAATAAATCAATTCATCAATAGGAGGAAAAAAATTATGGCTAACTTCATCCGCAACACTCAGGTTAAGGCTATGACTTCCATCTGGACGGCCAAGCAGAAAGCCCGTGAGCTGGCAGGCCGCACGAAGGAGGCGCTGGCAAACCGTGAGGGGCAGGGCACCCTTGATGTGGCGATCACGGTGCTGATCTCCATTGTCCTGGGTGCCCTGATCCTGGCGGGCCTCTACCTCATTGTGGACAGCACCGTGCTGCCCACCATTACCCAGCGCATCAAGGATATGTTCGATTACGCGGGCTGATGTTCAGCGGGAACCGGCGGGGCGTTATGCCCCGCCGCACTTTTTATCAAGGAGGTTTTCTATGGAGTTCAGAGCGGAGATCAAACGGATGCTGACCGGCCCCGACAAGCTGCGGGCGGTGTGCAGCGTCATCCTGGACGATTGCTTTCTGGTGAAGAATGTCCGGGTGGTAGAAGGTGAAAAAGGGATGTTCGTGTCCCTGCCCAGCCGCAGGAATGTAAAAGGCGAATGGACGGAACAGTGCTTCCCCATGACGAAGGAGCTGCGGGAGAAGCTGTCCGCCGCGGTGCTGGCTGAATATGACCGGGCGCTGGCGGAGGACGGCGGCGGGACGCCTGCTGCCTGATCCGCCCCGTTTTCAATTCACACGACAAGGGGGCGGCCCCGGCCGCCCCCGGAAAGACCTGCTAATGAAAGTCAAGTAGGAATTTCAAGATTTCAAGTCAGAAAAAAGGCCACACGAAGCCAGACCGCTGAGCGCTCCAAAATTGAAACGGCGGTCGGCCAGAGAGGTGTTCAGTATGAGATCAGATCCGCGCCAGTGTGTTTAGATAAGCAGTTACCGAGGCGTAGTAGATACGCAGGAACTTGTTGGCAGAAGCCATCATGTAGACCTTGTAAGGCTTTCCTTCGGAACGCTTTTTGTCCATGAATTGGTACACGGGTTCGTCCAAAGGGGCGCTTTGCAGATAAATGCCCATCACAAGGAACAGAGTTCTGCGCAGAGCGGCGGAACCCCGTTTGGAGATGCTGCGGCTGTGTATGTCCATTTGGCCAGACTGGCAAGGAGGTGCGTCAATGCCGGCAAAGGCAACCAAAGCCTTTTTGGAGTGGAACCGGCGCACATCGCCAATTTCAGCCATGAGCTGCGGACCGAGCGTAGAACCAACGCCGAACATCTCCATTACCACGGGATATTCGGGCAAGGCAGCGGCCAAAGACTGCATCTCCTGTTTGAGTGCGGCGAGTGCAGCAGAGGTTGCCTTAAGCTGAGCAATTGCCTGTTGGACCAAGAGCTTGGTTGTCTCATTTCGGGGCATAACGCTAATGCAGCTTTGCGCTTTGGAATGAATTTCAAACGCCTTCTCCTGACTGAAATAGTACCCATGTTTTCTGCACCATTTCAGGTATCTGGCAGAAAAAGATTTGAGGGACAATGTTGAAACGCACCGGCAATGCCAGAAGGTCGAGACGAAATCCACCCATTTTTCACTTCCGTCGGCACGGGGGGAGCTATTGAACAGTCGATTGACCTCCGGAAATACGGCATCCAGCAAGGAAATCAGGTTGTTTTTCAACATGGTCTGTACCTTGGAATATTGCTGGTACTGCCGGTAGCAGTTTTTCAAAAGTAGCCGGGTATCTTCCTCCGGGACATACCTGAGCAGCGTAAGCCAGTGGTCAAGCCCGTAGTTGGCCAGCTTCACAGCGTCCTTCTTGTCTGTCTTGGCTCGTCTTAAACTGTTGTTCCCGTAGTCATGTACCAGCATTGCATTGACTACGGAGACATAAAGCCCTGCATCGTGGAGCAGCCAAGCCACTGGTGTATGGTAATTGCCCGTGGATTCCATGACCACACGGGTCTCACCGTCCAGGCTTTTGAGCAGCTTTGCCAACTCGCTTAGTTCACTGGCGGTGTGCTGCACTTCAAAGGGGGAAATCACCACCTCTCCGAAGGGGCGCATGACGGCAATCATGCTTTTTCCTTTGGAAACATCGATGCCAACGCAGTTCATTTACATTCCTCCAATACCAAGAATCTGCAACCGGAATCCATCTTTTCTCGCTGCCGATTCAATCTATTGTGTGACGCGAACTCCCCGGCATCCGGTGGTTCAACCTGCTCAAATCGAACGCTGCAACAAGAGGATGACTGACAGTCTTTCCGGCGGACATAGAAGCCCAAGGAGGCGATGGTCAGCCAGTTGCTCCTCTCATTGTAGCTTAGGCACGAGATGGAGGGAAAGCCGGACTGGCTGCCCGGCTTTCCTGTCCAAATATATTGTAATAGGAGGTGGCCGCTGGTTGGAATATATTCTGGTTCTGCTGATCGTCGCCCTGCTTAACGGAGCCATCGCCTACATTGACGGGCTGATGGAGGGCATTGTGCCGCTGACCCTGTACGCGGAGCAGTATATGTCCACATTGGCCGGTGTTGATCTGTTTGAAGCCCTGTTTGATATTGTGTTTGGCTTTGGCGTGTCGCTTATCATTCTGAAATTTCTCAAAAAGGGCTTTGAAACCTATGTGCTGTGGTCCGATGGCGACGCGGATGAAGAACCGATTGCCCTGCTGACGAACTTTTTCAAGGCGATGGCCGTGGCGGTCTGTTTTCCCACCATGTACGGCTGGCTTGCGGGAATTGTGGGGGAAATGAGCGACAAGATGCTGGAGGCTATCGGCCTTGCCACCGCTTACGATTGGGCGGGCTGGGTGTCCGGTATCTCCACGCTCGGCCTCGTGACCGCCATCTTTGGGCTGGTGTTCGTCATCGTGTACTTTATCCTCTACTTCCAGTTCCTTATGCGGGGACTGGAGATTTTGATTTTGCGGGTGGGGATGCCCCTGGCCTGTGTGGGCCTGATCGACAACGACAAGGGCGTATTCAAGCCCTACATGAGCAAGTTCTTTCAATCGGCCCTCTCGGTGATTATCCAGATCGCCCTCGCCAAGCTGGGCGTGGGGCTGATGATGAATATGCACATTTTCTGGGGCGTGGCCTGTATGATCCTGGCCGTGCGGACGCCGAAATTCCTTCAGGAGTTCATCGTTACGACTGGAGGCGGCGGTGGCGGAGCCATCGTCAACAACGCATACCATTCCGTGCGCCTGGTGCAGATGGTCAAGGGCATGGGAAAGTGAGGTGACGGCGGATGGTAACAATGGACGATCTTTCAAAGGCCATCATCCTGCTGGTGCGCGTGGGCGCCGTGGCAAGATTTATCTACTGCATGGTGCGGCTGGCGGCCGCCGAGGAACAGGCGGCGCAGTACAAAAAACGCGCCCGCAACACCGTGATTTTCTATGTAATCGCGGAATCCATCTGGCAGATCAAAGACCTGATTTTATATTACTACTCGTAGGAGGTGCGAATGGACGAGGATTTGAAACTGTATATCCCTCTGGGCGTGAAGCCGGAGGCGGAGCTGTTCACAGGCTTTGGGAAAAAGCAGCTCTTTCAGGCGTTGATTGGTTCCCTGGTGATGGGCGGTGTGGCCGCCCTGGTCTGGCTGTTTACCGCCAATGTGACTACCACCGTAGTCCTGGCGCTGGCCGGTATCTTTGGCTCGGTGATGATGACCACCAAGGATCAGAGCAATTTGTCCGTGGCGGATCAGGTGCAGAACCTGGTTCGCTTCCTGCGCGGGCAGAAAATCTACCCGTACCGCTACGGGGACGAATGGGGGCTTGAATGATGTACGCAACCATTCCCGTTTACTATCCGTCGCTGGAAGAAGCCAGCCGCAGGAATGAGGCGGCTCTTTGGTGCGACAGCTACAATATCAACATGGACTGCCGGAATTTCATTCAGGACAAGGCCATGGCCGCCATGAACAGCCGGGAATTGGATTCCTTCATTGGAGAGCTGGTGCGCTTTTACGGTGTGGAGCGGGCAATCTATGTCCTCTCCCGCACCATCCAGTTTTCCGATTGGGATTCCCGTTTCGATCAGGCGGTGCTTGACCGGGCCGGACAGACCGATTTCCCAGACGCCCGGACGCCGAGGGATAAAAACCATGTTGACCCGACCACCCGGTATGTCACGGAGATTGATCCGTGTGCTGTAAACGCCATCTTTATGAAGCTGATGGAATT
Source organism: Eisenbergiella porci (assembly GCF_009696275.1). Classification (GTDB taxonomy): domain Bacteria; phylum Bacillota; class Clostridia; order Lachnospirales; family Lachnospiraceae; genus Eisenbergiella; species Eisenbergiella porci. The sequence continues at coordinate 45,742 of NZ_VUMI01000029.1, read as the reverse complement.
GGAGGAAGAACAGGAAGCGACCACTCAAATGGAGAACGACGGACAGAAAGAGCTTGATGAGGATATGGCGTTGGAACTGTGAGGCTGCCGATGGCGCAGATGACATTCCTTGACTTCTTTTCCGGCATCGGCGGTTTCCGCAAGGGCTTTGAGCTATGCGGGATGCGCTGTGTGGGGCATTGTGAGATTGACAAGTATGCCGACCGCAGTTACAGAGCCATTCATAGTGTGAAGGAGGATGAATGGTATGCAGCCGACATCACAAAAGTCACCCCCGCAGAACTCCCCAGAGCAGACCTGTGGGCAGCGGGATTCCCATGTCAGGATATTTCGGTCAGCGGCCGTCAGCGGGGGATTAACGGAGCAAGAAGCGGACTCTTTTTTACGCTTGCTGAACTCGTCAAAGGCCAAAGTCCTGAAAATCGACCCACATGGATTGTCCTTGAAAATGTTAAGAATCTCCTGTCCATTCATGGAGGATGGGACTTTGCGGCCGTACTCGATACGCTGGCCTCACTCGGCTACCATATCGAGTACGGACTTCTCAATACAAAAGATTTCGGCCCCCCTCAAAACAGAGAGCGGGTCTACCTTGTCGCTTGCCGACATCCTGGAGCCGGAAGTGGACCAAAAGTATTTCCTGTCCCAGCGGGCCGTGGAAAAGCTCTTGTCCAACTCATAGGCGGGATGCAGGGCCAGCGGGTGTACGACCCGTCTGGTATCAGCGTCACGATGGCCGCCCAATCCGGCGGCTGGGGCGGAAAGACAGGGCTGTATTGTGTGGGGTATAATCGGAAAAAAGGAGTAGATAAGGAATTAGAGGTAGCCCACTGTCTTAATGCCAGCGATACTCGTGGAATCAATAGAAATCAGACACAAAATGCAGTCTTTGTGGATCTTTGTAATGGCAATCCCAAGCTGACGAGCCATGCCCGGTGCATCAAGGCCAAGTATAACAGCGGGATCACCAACCGGAGCGGCGACAATTCCGGTGTGTTCTACGGCTGCCGCGCTGTCGTTACGCCAGAACGGGAAGAAAAAAAGCAGAATGGGCGGCGGATCAAGGAGTGCGGAGAACCAGCCTTTACCCTTACGACACAGGATCGCCACGGCGTTGTCTTTCAGGACTGCGAAAAATGCCCTCACGGTATGCACATTCGGGAAGCCACAAAACAGGGCTATGCGGTTGCCCGCTGCGGGGACAGCATCAATCTGGCGTTCCCGGATAGCCGGACAAGGCGTGGGCGTGTCGGAAAGGATTGCACCGGCACTCTGGAAACCTCCTGCAATCAGGGGACGCCGTTTGCGGGGTGCGGCCTGATCCGCAGGCTGACGCCCCGTGAGTGCTGGCGGCTGCAAGGCTTTACCGATGAAATGTTTGACCGGGCGCGGGCGGTCAACAGCGACAATCAGCTCTACCGGCAGGCGGGGAACTCTGTGACCATTCAAGTGGTCTATGCCGTGGGCAGGCAGATTCTCGCCGCTCAGGAGGCGTTGGAACAGGGGGAGTAAAAATGATGTTTCAAAAAGGATGGAACCCGTGGCCCCTGGTGATTGGGATGGCGGTCGGCCTGACCGCCATCCTTCTTTATTTCGGGCTGTATGCCTGACCGAAGGAGGTGGTTTAACTGGAGCAAGCAAAACTGAAAGATAAACTGGACGAAGAAATCCGCCGGGCGGCCAGACCGCTGGAGGAACTGGCGCCCAACGATCCCTATTTTACGCGGATTCAGGGGATGCTTGCCATGAAAAGCGAATTGGAGAACAGTCCCTTGAGTGATACGCAGCGGGATATGCTTCTGGCGATGGAGAATGTGCTGGAACAGGCGTGGGCTTTCCGAAATACGCCCGTCCCGGACCGCTGTATGAACCCGGAGAACATCAGCGAGGTGGTCTATTACTTTCTTCAGGACAAGGGCGCCGAGTATCGGGCTGGTCTACTCTACGACCGGGCCAAGGCGGAATTTGACGCCCGCATGGAGGAAATCGCCGCTCTGCCGCCAGAAGAAATATTGGATCACGCTTATGAAAAGGTCATCAAGGAAGAATTTCTCGGAGAGTTGGAGCAAGGACTGGATGAATGGGAAACCGACACCCTGCTGACCTATCCTCAGCCTCTTGCGGCCCTATATACGGAATGGATGGACAATAATTTTTCTTTTTGGGACAGCATCCGGGGAACAGTGGAGAAAACAGTGGCGAAACAGGCGGCGGATCTCCGCCGCTGCGCGTTCCATGTCAATGGGGAGCCGCCTGTGGAAATGAAGGACTTTTACGATCTTCATGGGGACGAACTGAACGACACTGGACTGGAACCTGCCGGGGAGGTTGAGCGGTGACGCCGCTCATGGTCAAGGGCACTCTGTTCGGCCTGCTGCTCCTGTCCGCCGCTGTGTGGGATATGCGAAACCGGGAGATACCAAACCTGATCCCGGCCCTGCTCCTGCTGTGCGGGTTGATCGGATTCCGCCCTGCCGCTTCTGTGGCGGGGCTGTTTCTGGTCGGCGGCCCTTTCCTGCTGGCGGCGGTCCTGATAAAACGGGACGGGTTTGCCATCGGCGGCGGTGATGTGAAGCTGATGGAGGCCTGCGGATTTGTCCTGGGCGTGTGGCCGGGGCTGATACAGGCCGTCCTTTCCCTCTCGCTGGCGGCGCTTGTCGGGCTGGTGGAATGTCGTTTACAAAAACAACCGCTGTCTGCGGTGCGCCTGCCCCTGGCCCCTTTTTTCTGCTTCGGAGGCGTGTCCGCCTACTGGCTGACTGCTTTTGCACTTCAAATCTGAACAAGTGGAGGTATCAAATTGAACAAGAACATTTTTCGGAGCCGGACAGTCATCGGCGCGGTGTGCATCCTGCTGGCAGTCCTGGTCTGCTTTGGAATCACGCCGCTTTTCAACGAGGGACTTAAAGCCCAGACGGAGGCCGTCCGGGTAAAAGCCGAGGTGATCCCACGGGGGACATACATCACGGCGGACATGGTGGAGGTCTACACCAGAGGGGCCTCCGGCATGGAGGGCAGTATCGCCACCTCGCTGGATGAGGTGGTGGGAAGATACACCGATGTGGAGCTGCGGAAATATACCGATGTGAACACGGCGTGGCTGTCCTCGGAGCCATTGACACAGTATGAGTATCTGACCCGTCTGAATGGTTCCAAGGTTGCGATCTCCGTCACCATCCCCACCTTTGCCAAGGGCGGTTCCGGTAAGGTGGAGGCGGGCGATATTATCATGCTCTTTGCCACCGACAAGGACACCGGCGAAACCACCCAGCCCCCGGAGCTGAAATATGTGGAGGTCCTTGCCGCCACCCAGAGTTCTGGCGCGGACAAGGAATATCAGGCGCCGGTGGAAAATGAGGAAGAAGAAAACCCGGAGGAAACCCTGCCCGCCACCATCACCCTGCTGGTGAACAGCGAACAGGCCCAGCTTTTAGCTCATTTGGAGGAATCCAACAGCCTCCACCTGGCCTTTGTCTACCGGGGCGCCCGTGCCAATGCCGAAAAGTTCCTGGCGGCGCAGGACGCCTTCTTTGCCGAGCCGGAGGCTGGAGACGAGAGCAACCAGCCGGAGGCCCCCGTTGACGGTGCTGACGGTGGGCAACCCGCAGAGGGCGCGGAGGAACAGGAGGTGGAAACAACGGATGTCGAATAAGCAGAAACAGATGCTTGCCGTATGGGGCAGCCCCGGCGCCGGAAAGACGGTCACGGCGGTCAAGCTGGCGGCGGAGCTTGCCAAGCGGAAGAAAAATGTGGTGCTGGTGTTTACCGACCTTACCGCACCCCCGCTTCCGGCTGTGGCTGCGGAGGGGAAACTGCCGGAGGTGTCCGTGGGCGAACTGCTGTCCGCCCCCGGCATGACGCAGGAACAGGTGTTGAAAACCTGCGTCCCCTGTGAAAAGCACCCCTATATCAGCTTTCTGGGCTACAAGGCCGGGGAAAATGTGTTCACCTACGCGGAGTACAGCAAGGAAAAGGCGGTGGATATGCTGGTTCTCCTGCGGCATATCGCAGACTATGTGATCGTGGACTGTACCAGCGTCCTGACCGGGAATGTGCTTGCGACGGCGGCGCTGGAGGTGGCGGACGATGTGCTGCGGGTATGCGGATGCGATCTGAAAGCGATCTCCTATTTCGCGTCCTACCTTCCTCTGATTGAGGACCGGAAATTTAAGCCGGAGCAGCACATCCGGGTGCTGTCCAACACCCGGCCCTATCCGGGCGGTATGGAATACGAAAATTCATTTGGCGGGGTGAAGTACCGGCTGCCCTATCTTCCCATCGTGGAGGAACAGGCGGCCACGCTGAAGCTGCTGGAACCGCTTGCCGGAAAAGAGGCAAAGAGCTATGAGCCGGTCATCACTGCCATCGCCGCGGAGGTGTTCGGAGATGGCAAATAACATCGGCCTTTTTTTCAACACCAGCAAAAACACGCGCTCATTCGCGGAGGTGTTGGCACAGGTGCAGGAGTATCTTGCCAGCAAGTATTCTACCCTGATAACCGACAACCCGGAGGAACAGCGCCAGCAGATCACCGCCTACATCGCCAAGTATCTCAATGATTACAGCCTGGGTGTGGAAGGCATGGATCACGAGGCCCTGATTGACAAGCTCTATACGGAAATGGCCGAGTTCTCCTTCCTGACGCCTTACCTCTTTGCCAGTGATGTGGAGGAAATCAACATCAATTCCTGGAAGGACACCAAGATCACCTATGCGGATGGGCGCGTGGTTCCCTCCAAGGAGCGGTTTCAAAGCCCCCAGCACGCCGTCGATGTGGTCCGCAGGCTGCTTCATAAATCCGGGATGATCCTGGATAACAGCCAGCCGGGAGTGGTGGGCCACCTCTCCAATAAAATCCGTATTACGGTTCTGGGCAATCCGCTGACCGACAAGGACAAGGGCGTGGCGGCCTCCATCCGAATCGTAAACCCCAAAAAGCTGGGGCGGGATGATTTTGTTCGCTATGGAACGGCCACCGCCGAAATGCTGGATTTCCTGGCGGCGGTGCTGCGGTTCGGCCTGTCCATTTGTGTCACCGGCTCCACCGGCAGCGGCAAGACCACACTGATGAGCTGGATTCTCTCCACCATTCCCAATGAAAAGAGAATCTTCACCATTGAAAACGGGTGCCGGGAGTTTGATCTGGTGAAGGAGGATGCCGAGGGGAATGTCCTCAACAATGTAGTCCACACCGTCACCCGCTTTTCCGATGACCCCAAGCAGAATTACGATCAGGAGCGGCTTTTGGAGTTCGCCCTGACCTGCGACCCGGATGTGGTGTGCGTGGGCGAGATGAAGTCGGCGGAAGCGTTTGCGGCGCAGGAGGCGGCCCGCACCGGCCACGCGGTCATTACCACCACCCACGCCAATAGCTGCAAGGCCACCTACTACCGCATGGTGACGCTGTGTACCCAGAAATACGATATGGGCGACAAGACCCTGTATAACCTGGTGACGGAGGCGTTTCCCATTGTCCTCTTTGTGAAGAAGCTGGAGGACAACAGCCGCAGGGTGATGGAGATTACCGAGTGTGAGATTTTGGAGGACGGCGCCCGGCAGCTCCACACCCTCTACCGCTACCATGTATCGGAAACCGCCGTGGAGGACGGCAAGATAAAAGTGCGTGGTGAATTTCAAAAGGTGTCCACGATCTCGGCAAGCCTGCAAAAGCGGCTGCTGGAGAATGGGATGCCGCCCCGCCTGCTGGAACAGATCGCCGGTGGCCGGATGGATATAAACGATGGGAAGGAGGAACCCGCTTGATTGTACTGATTTTGCTGGCCTTTGCCGGTATGCTGGCCGGTATTTTCCTGCTGCTGAACATGACGCCCTTTGAGTTTGCGGAGGACCTGACGAAATCCTTTGCCAGCCGGGAGATGCCAATTTCCAAGAGGATCGGGCAGCTCAACCACCCCAGAGAGGCCAAGGGCATCCAAAAGACGGTGCGGGAAGCCAAGGAAATGATGCTCCTGACCGGCAGGGGCGGCAAGTTTGCCGCCCTCTGCGCCCTCTCTCTGTTTCTGGCGGCTATGGGCGCGGTGATCTGCATTTTGATCCAAAACTATTTCATGCTTCCGGTACTGGCGGTAGGCATGGGGCTGATCCCGTTCTGGTATGTCCTGTTCACCTCCCACAGCTACAAAAAGCTGATGAACAATGAGATTGAAACCGGGCTGTCCATCATCACCAGCTCCTATCTGCGCAGCGAGAGTATCATCACCGCCGTAGAGGAAAACATCCACTACCTGAACCCGCCCGTGGCCGATGTATTCCGGGGCTTTTTGGCCGAAACCGGCATGATAAGCGCCGATGTGAAGCAGGCCCTCTCCAACATGAAACCCAAGCTGGACAACTACATCTTCCGGGAATGGGTGGACGCCGCTATCGCCTGTCAGGATGATAAGAGCCTGAAAAGCACGCTTACCCCCATCATCGGCAAGCTGTCCGATATGCGGATCGTGGCGGCGGAACTGGACTACCTGATGTATGAGCCGTTCAAGGAGTTCATCACCATGGCCTTCCTGCTGGTGGGCAACATCCCTTTGCTCTACTTTCTGAATAAAGACTGGTACGATGTATTGGTGAACACCGGCTTCGGCAAGGGCATCCTGGCGGTCTGCCTGCTGGTGCTGCTCATTTCCTTTGCGGCGGTTATCCGGCTGACAAAGCCGGTGGAGTACAAAAGATAAGTGGAACTATCTACTCCAAAATCAGGTGGGATATTTCCAATTCAAAGCAGATGAAACCATTTTGCTCACCTTCCCGGTGGGTGTTTTTCGTTGGAGGTGAGAATCGCGGAGATCATTCCAATCAGCTTGCGGGAGGCAAACCGCTTTATTGAAAAGCACCACCGCCACAGCGGGCGGGTGCAGGGCTGTAAATTCTGTGTGGCGCTCTCCGATGGGCTGGGGGTGATTCATGGCGTTGCTGTCGCGGGGCGGCCAATCTCCCGGTATCTGGATGATGGACGGACCGCCGAGGTGACACGGCTATGCACGGACGGCACTTTCAATGGGTGCAGCTTCCTCTATGGCTGCTGCGCCCGAATCGCCAGAGAGATGGGGTTTCGGAAGATCATCACTTACACGCTGGCGGAGGAAAATGGAGCCAGCCTGCGGGCCTCCGGTTGGTCCTGCGCGCCGGGATTCCGGGGCGGCGGAAGCTGGAATGTGCCGGGCCGTCCCCGGGCGGAGAGCCGGAACACCGGCCCCAAACGAATGTATTACAAGGAATTGAGGTGAAACAGGTTGTATTTGATCTTACTATGCTTCGGAACGCTCTTTGGCCTGGGAGCGTTCTTTTTACTGGCCGGACTTCTCCGGCTGCCCACTTCCGCCAGCACAAAGGCCGTACTGACCGTCACGAACCGGGGAAAGGCGAAAAAGAACAACATGAACGCTATCCTGTTCGACATGGCGGCAAAGGCGGCGCCTCTAGTTCGGCTGGACGCCTATAAACGGCGCAAGCTGGAAGCCCAGCTTAAATCCGCCGAAATTCAAATGTCCCCGGAAACCTATGTGGCGGCGGCCTGGGTCAAGGGCGGGCTGATCGGGCTGCTGGTGATCCCTGTCCTGCTGATTTTTCCTATCCTGGCGCCGGTGGTACTCTTTCTGGCGGTGGCTGTTTTTTTCAAAGAACAGAAACGGGCGGATGAGATTGTCCAGCAGCGGCGGGAAGAAATTGAAACGGAACTGCCCCGTTTTGTCAATACCGTGGAGCAGGAGCTTCGTTCCTCCCGTGATGTGCTGAATATCCTGAAAGCCTATCAGCACAACGCCGGTCACGCCATGAAGCGGGAGCTGGAGATCACGATTGCGGATATGGCCTCCGGCAACGAGGAAAACGCCCTGACACGCTGGGAGAGCCGAATCGGAAGCACCATGCTCTCCGATGTGGTGCGCGGGCTGATCTCCGTCAAGCGCGGCGATAACGGCATTATGTACTTTCAAATGCTCTCCATGACCTTCAAACAGCTTGAACTCCAAAAGCTGAAGCTGGAGGCCATGAAGCAGCCGGGAAAAATGAGGAAGTATTCCTTCATGCTTCTGGGCTGTTTCCTGCTGATGTATCTGGGTGTTCTGGGCTATGTGGTTCTGGAAGCCTTTGGGGATTTGTTCTGATGAAGGGAGGTGGCTGTTTGAGGCGGCTGCTGAAACAAAAACGCGGGGAGGGCTTTGTGGATGTATGCGTCCTTGTCCTGTCCGTTGCGCTCGTTCTGGCGCTGGTGGTCCGCATCGCCCCGGTGTTTGTGGCGAAACAAAACCTGGATGTGTTTGCGGATGAGCTGGTGCGGACAGCGGAGATCAATGGGCGGGTCGGTTCCGCCACCAGCTCAAAAGCGGCGGCTCTCCGGGAGGAAACCGGACTTGACCCGGATATTTCATGGAGCGACACCGGGAAAATCCAGCTCGGCGACGAGGTGACGGTGACGCTCACCACCACCGTCAATCTCGGTCTGTTCGGAGAATTTGCGTCCTTTCCTGTCACACTCACCGCAAGGGCCACAGGAGTCTCGGAGGTGTACTGGAAATGAACAGGCTGAAAACAGTTTTGAAAGACAGGTCCGGGCAGGGCACGCCCATGATTCTGGCGGTGGTGGTCTGCTGCCTGATCTTAGCCTGCGTGGTGTTTGAATATATGCGGCTGATGATCGTGGCGCAGGGCGTCCGGGATTCCGTCCAGTCCGCTATTGTAGCGGTGGCAACGGAAAATTGGGATGAAGCCTACCCCGGCCTGCGGGAAGGGTATTCGGGAGGCTACCAGCTCTCCGGTTCGTCCTGGACAAAGAATGTCACTACCGGGAATGTATATGACCGGCTGCAACAGGTGTTGGGCCTGGTGTACGAGGATGGGCGGTATCTGAAATACGCGGGGCCAGATTTGGAATACCGCTTTTATGATCTGCACATGGAACTGGAAAATGCCCCGCTTGCCCCCTCCGTGCCGGAGGGGATTACGCAGCTCAATGTGACAGGAACGGTCACGGTGGAGGTGCCCTTTTCCTTTGGGTTCGGCCATCTACCGCCCATGCAGATCACCATGAAGCTGAACGCCAAGTATGTTCCCCGGTTTTAGATTTTGTCTATTTCTGCCTGACGGTTTTCCATAGCGCAAAAAAATGTTTGTGTGTTCTTCCACCTGGACGCCATTGTTGTGCAAATGGTATAATGAGGACGGAGGAACACATTGATCTTTTGATATAATTTCACCTTAAAAGGAGGATTCCAGATGAACGCAAAAAATAAAAAGCTGCTTGCCATCGTCGGTGTGGCGGCGGTGCTGCTGATCGTGATCGGCGTTTCTGTGTCTATGCTCGGCAAAGGCGATCAGCCAACCGGGACGGACCCGGCCGCTGCCCCCACGGATGTTACAACGGAGGATGTGAGCCAGCCCCCGGAGGAAGAAACTACGACGCCCACAGTGGAGGTCCCCGATGTTTCCGCACCGGAAAACACCCCCGCACAGGAACAGGATGATCCCGTCCTGGATGTAGAGCAGGAGGATCAGGTGGATGTTGATTTGACTGACAGCGAAAAAAAGCCGGAAACCACTCCGCCGCCCGCCCCGTCCCCGGAGGAGCAGCAGGCGGCCAGCGAGAACAATGAGCCGATTGTTTCCGATCCCGCCGCCAATCAGCCCCAAAACGGAGATACACAGAACGGCTCTATCTACATTGAGGGCTTCGGCTGGATTCCCGATGAAGGAGGCAGTTCCGTTGGGATTCCGGTTGGGAATGATGGAGATGAATTGACCGGAAATCAGGTTGGCACTATGGGCTAATATCACATTAAGAGTACGGCAGAAATGCCGTACTCTTTTTATGTCCTTTTTCAAAAATCAGCAGACTGGAGGTGCGCTTTTGAAACGGATTTTTGCCTTCTTTTTGAGCATTTTGCTTATCCTGGGCATTTGCCCTATGAGTGCCCTGGCCGATACCGGAGGCAGCGGAAATGTGGACGGCGGTGGCGGCAGTATGGGACAGGGAACCTCGCAGAACTCATGGAATCCGGGCATGGATGGAGTAAGAGTTACCGTGATTTACTCCGAAACGCAGAAACCGGCATCCGCTTCTATTGACTTAACAAGCAAGACCCCCGCAATTAAAATCCATTTTGGCAAGGTATCAAAAATCCAATATAGGGATGGAAGCTCTATCTCTCCGACAACAAGCAGCTATGTTTATTACAATCCTGCGATTACAATGCCGAGGATCATCAGCACCGGCAGCAGCAAGGCGAGTATTGAAGCAATCAAGAAATATTTTTGTGATGAAATCATTGTCCGTTATATCGCAGAACTTACGGGTATTTCTTATGATGATTTGATAACAGGAAAGTATAAATTGCTTTTGGAGCCAATCGCCTACTTCAAGCACAATGGAGTTATGTACGCCATGACTGCCCATGAAGCGGCCCTCTACGACAACCAGACGGGCGGTGCCCTGCGCAGGACCATGACGAGCCTGACCCATAAAAATCTCCCGCTGGCGATGTACCTTGAATATTCGGATTTAGGCTTTGCGGCCTATTCCGGCCCCACGAACAAGACCTGTTCCAATGACACCATCATCGCCTACCTGGGTATGGGTATTGTCCGATTTGAGGAACAGCCCCCGGAGCAGCCGGAACCTACCGACTATGACTACGAATACCGGGTAGACACCGATGTGATAACGCCGGTGACGCTCTATGCCGGTTCTGAGATCAACCCGGATGGCCCCGCCACCGTGACCTTTACCATCAAGGGCAGCACCTACCGCATGAGCAATATCGTCATCCCGGAGGGGGACAGTCAGCTTGCGTGGGTGAAGTGGCATACCCCGTCCGAACCGCAGAATATTACTATTACGGTACGCACAAACCGGGGGACTCTGAGCCAGACCACCATCAAGGCAAAAGTGGTTGATCTTTCCGGCAACGACCCGCCGGACCCGAAGGCCACCGACACCGCTGGAAGCTGGCGGCCCAGCAGCGTCCCCAGCCGGGAGGAAAAGTCCTACGCCGCATGGAGCGTGTGGTGGGCACAGTGGCACCCGTATTGGGTGTGGCACAGTACCGGCGATGATGATGGATATTGGGTGGATGAGGGCTGGTATGATTTCTTCCGGGACAACTATTCCGCCTCCATGACCGCCACCACAAGGATTGAACCGGATGAGAAGGTGCCCACGGCGGCCGGAAATACCATGAAATCCGGCTACGGCGTGAGCAACACCGTCACCGCCACGGTCAGTACATCGGCGCCCATGTCCCACTACACCTATGGCCAGACGGCGGTTTCCTATTTTCCCGAATTTAACTATACGACCTACTGGCGCCTGCTGGACCGGCTCTCCAGCGGAAAAACAGCCCGGTTCCAGTTTGCCGAAAATATTTACAGCACCTACAAGCAGCGGGTCCATTTTTCGCCGGTGTGGTTCCCCGATGGGAGCTATACGGTCAATACCCATGTAATGGATATTTGGACCCCGGCAGGGATGCTCTGCGCCAATCTCACCGATTCCGTGACGATCAGCGGTTCCCTTTACGATGACTGGCATATCGCGCCGGGGAACCCATGATGAGAAAGGAAAATACAATGAACAGCAATAAAGAAATCAGGGTAATGATATTTGAGCCGGGAAAGGAACCCTATACCGCTGTGCTGGAGGATTCCCTGGAACACCGGCAGGCCCTTGTCGGCGGCGAGATCGAATGTATCTCCCTGCCCCATGAAACCGTCCTGTGCTGTAATGCCGCTGGCAAATGGATGGGCCTGCCCGTAAATCGACAGTTAAGGAATGATACGATTCACGGGACTTTCTTTCTCTATGGCGACACCCCGGAAGGGCAAGGCGTATCGCTGACCGAGGAACAAATCGCCCGTTTCCGGGACTACTTCACAAAGCCACGACCTTCTGTTGTGGCCTTTGAGGTGCGGTCAGCAAAAGATACAGAGGAATTTCTGCGGCTAATGTTCGGGGGCCGGAAAGGTGGTGGTTCAAAATGAGCAAGATGTTTTCTGTTGTGACCCTCTCCTCTGATTATGGAATGTGGGTGGAATACTTTGCCGCCGGATGCCCTGACTGTGCGGATGATCTTTTGGATGATACTGTTATCCGGGATGACCTTGCAAGCCAGCCCAAAGACAGCACAATTTGTGTAGAGGTAGAAACCTATCTCTATGGCGAAGGGGAAACGATACGGGCCAGTGAGGAAGATTTGGCTGATCTCAGCCGCCGTTTTGATGAGTTGCGCGAGTCCAGCCAGATTGACCGAATTGGCGCTCACAGCTTTTCCTTTCCTCTGGATTCTCTTTCTCTCGATTTTGCCGAAGATCGGGAGCCGGAAGCGGCATGGGAGGACGAGGACGATTTGGAACTGTAAACTGCGGCAAGGAAAGCGAGGTTGATAGGTTGCTGCTGCCGATCATTATGATTTTGGTATGCGTACTGCTGGGAGGTGGTACGCTTCTTTTTTTGAAATTCTCAGAAAGGCGCAAGAAAGCCAAGAGCAGGGATAAGGAAGAATTGGCGCAGATGACCGCCAATGAGTTCGTCAATGTAAAGGACATTCGCGGGAGCTTCCTCTACACCCGTGACGGCATGGCGCTGGCGTATCTGAAAATATTTCCCATCAGTACGGAGCTGTTCAGCAAGAATGAAAAACGCCTGATTGCCAAACAGCTCACGGCCAGCCTGTCCAGTGGCCAATATCCGTTTCAGCTTTTGGCGGTTTCCCGCCCGGTGGACATTTCTCCCCTGATGGCGGAGCTGTCCTCCACCCTCACTTCTTCATCGGATATAAAGCAGAAGGAATTGCTGAAGCATGAGATCGTGGAGATGGGCGGTTTTGCCCTCTCCGGCGAGGTGGTGGAACGGCAGTTTTACATCAAAATCTGGGACAAGGCGGTTGATAGAGTGGAGCGTGATCTGCTCCAAAAATTGAAATATCTGTCCGGCTATTTTGCCGACTGCGGCATCCAGACCGAGATTTTGGAGCAGCAGGACATTGTACGGCTGTGCAATCTGGTGAATAACCCGGCCTATGTCCATTTGGAGGACGCCGGATTTGAAGCGGCGATCCCGATTTTAGAAAGTGTAGGTGTTGTGTAAGAATGAAGCACACCCGGCAGGATTTGAACATCATGCAGGGTTGGAGCCTCGAAGAAAAGATCAAAGTATCGCAGATGAAAATATTGGAATGGTACAGGGAATACAACGGGCAGGTCTTTACCAGCTTTTCGGGTGGTAAGGATTCCACGGTACTCCTTGATTTGGCACGGCAGGTCTGCCCGGATATTCCCGCTGTGTATGTGGACACAGGGCTGGAATACCCCGAACTGCGCGATTTTGTAAAAACGAAAGACAATGTGATTTGGCTTCGCCCACGCTATCCGTTTACGCAGATCATTGAGAAATACGGCTATCCGGTCATTTCCAAGGAAGTGTCCGATGCCGTCAGCGGCGCACGGAAAGGCCAGCCTTACCGTCTGGCCCGCCTGAACGGTGAATTGCTGGATAAGGACGGAAAGAAGTCGATCTACAACTGTGAGAAGTACAAGTATCTTCTGGACGCCCCCTTTGCGGTTTCAGCCCGGTGCTGTTACCACATGAAAAAGGCCCCGCTGAACAAGTTTGAACGGCAGTCCGGGCGGCATCCCATTACGGGAGTGCTGGCCTGTGAGAGCAAGCTGCGGGAGCAGTCTTACCTTAGATTTGGCTGCAACGGCTATGAACGCAGGCGTCCCCTCAGTCAACCCCTTGCGTTCTGGCGGGAGGAAGATATTTTGCGCTACTTGAAAATGACCGGCATCCCCTATGCGCCCATCTATGGGGATATTGTGGAGGTCAAAAAGAGGAACGGCGCCCCGACTCTGAAAACCACCGGCGTTTCCAGATCGGGGTGTATGTATTGTATGTACGGCGTTCATCTGGAGCATGAGCCGAATCGGTTTCAGCTCATGGAGAAAACCCATCCCCAGCAGTACCACTACTGCATCCATGAGCTGGGGCTGGGTGCTGTCTTAGATTATATCGGTGTGCCGTACTCGTGCCGCTGATTTGGAGGTGTATCATTGTTAGGAACCAAGAAGAAGGAAGAAACGCTCCCTGTCAATGAAGCGTTGCTGAATGTCATTACCCCGATGGGGTTGGAGATCAAGCGGAACAGCCTGGTCATCGGTGAAAATATGGGAAAGGTCTATGGGGTGGTCCGCTATCCGCAAAAAGTGGAGATGGGCTGGCTCTCCAAAATCACGAACATCCCCAGCACCATTGTATCGGTGGGGATCACCCCGATTGATAACAGCACCCTGATCTCCGCCCTCTCCAAGAGCATTGTCCAGCAGCGGGGCGCCGCCGACAGTGCAAAAGACCCGCTGACCCGCCAGCGGGCGGAAAAAGCCGCCGAGGACGGGGAGCATATCATGCAGAAGATCGACCAGGAGGGTGAAACCGTCGCCATGATGTCGCTCACGGTGATGCCGGTGGCGCAGGACGAGGCGGCCTTCTCCAAAATCTGCCGCCGTGTGGAGAGTGCGTTCAGCGTTCAGAAATGCAAGGTCCGCACCCTTGCCAATCTGCAAAAGGAGGGGTTTCAGAGCATTTCGCCCACTTATCCCGCCAACGGGACGGTGGACAGCATCGTTTCCCGCATCATCCCCATGAGTACCTTTGTGGGCGGTTTCCCCTTCGCAAGCTCCGGTTACAGCGACGGCCGGGGCTATTATTTTGCCAAGGACAGCAGCGGCGGGCTGGTGATCCTGGACCCCTGGACACGCGGGAACGACCGCACCAACAGCAGCTTCGTTGTCATGGGCGTGGCCGGTATCGGCAAAAGCACCGTGGTCAAGCACATCATGCTCTCGGAGTATATGAAGGGAACCAGAATCCTGTGTATAGACCCGGAATCCGAAGTGCGACACGAGGTCGCGTAACAAATTGCCTAAGAAGCTACCCTATCCATTTGGGGTAATCCTACCACAGCCTGCGTCGCTGGTAACGGCGGGGTGGGAAGCCTGTGGGACAACGTGGGAAAGCTGAGAGCCTAACTCAGCCGTACTGCCAGGATAAGTGCGTCATGGGGAATGTAAGTGAATCATCGCAAGAGTCGTTACAGGGAATAGGCGAAATCAGGCTGATACGCCTACACCAAAAGGTGCGGAGGTGGCTGTGAGGGCTTTCAGAACATCACAGCAAATGGACGCAAATCCTCCCGGCTCAAAGATGGCTCCTAAAACGCACACAATTATTTGTTATGCGGAACGTGGTAAGCCCTATGCGTTCCTTTGCAGAAATGCGGAGGTATCGACCTTGTAAGGGGAAGAAATGGCGCAGAGGGTAGAGGAACGGGATAAAAAGCGAACGCCCGCCCTGTAATGGGGCGGGATAGGGGTTCAGACTTTGCCCCGGCCCGAAAGGGTGCTGACTTGTCCCACGGTATTTCATAGCAAGAAAAGGAGGTAAACCTATGAACGGTAATTGTTCAACGACGGGGTGTAAAAGCCCTGAGAGATTGCCGGACGCGGCGGCGCTGGAACAGCAGTGGAAATCCATTGACTGGAAGAAAGCGGAAGCCGAGGTCAATAGGCTGCAAGCCAGGATTGCTAAGGCGACCCAAGAGAAGAAATGGAACACAGTGAAGCGATTACAGTATCTTTTGACCCATTCGTACTATGCAAAAGTGTTGGCAGTCCGAAAAGTTACTACTAACAAAGGGAAAAAGACGCCGGGCGTAGACGGTGAGCTGTGGTCTACCCCAGCCGCTAAAATGCGCGGTGTGTTGACCCTGACAGACAAGGGCTATAAGGCCAAACCGCTGCGCCGGGTATTCATTGAGAAAAAGGGCAAAAAAGCGAAACGCCCACTGGGCATCCCCTGTATGTATGACAGGGCCATGCAGGCGCTCTACGCCCTGGCCCTCGACCCGGTATCGGAGACAACGGCGGACACGAAGTCCTTTGGTTTCCGCAAGGGGCGCTGTGCGCAGGACGCCTGTGAATATATTTTCACAGCACTCAGCCGCAGTTTCTCCCCACAGTGGGTACTGGAGGGCGACATCAAAGGGTGTTTTGACCACATCAGCCATGATTGGCTCATTGAGCACATTCCCATGGACAAATCTGTATTGAAACAGTTTCTGAAAGCAGGATTTATATTTGAGCAGGAACTGTTTCCCACCGATGAGGGTGCGCCTCAGGGCGGCGTCATTTCCCCTATCCTCGCAAACATGGCGCTGGATGGGATGCAAAAAGTCCTGAGTGACCGCTTCGATTTGAGCGCCAAGGGTGAGGTCAGTGCATTTGTCCATAACAAGAGCAAGGTCAATCTGGTGCGTTATGCCGACGATTTTATTGTCACAGCGGCGACAAAGGAGATTGCGGAAGAAGCCAAAGCAATCATCCGCGATTTTCTGCAAACCAGAGGGCTGGAGCTGTCTGAGGAAAAGACGGTCATCACCCACATCGACGACGGTTTTGATATGCTGGGCTGGACATTTCGTAAATTCAAAGGAAAGCTCATCGTAAAGCCGTCCAAGAAAGCGCTGAAAGCCCTGAAATCTGCCTTGTCCGAGACCATTCTTGGGCGCGGTAAGGCTTGGAAACAGGAAGTCCTGATTGAAAAGCTGAACCAGCAGATACGTGGCTGGACGAATTACCATCAATCGGTCTGTGCCAGTGACGCCTTTGCCCACATTGACTACATTCTCTACGAATTGCTGTGGCGATGGGCGAAGCGCCGCCATCCTCATAAAGGGCAGTGGTGGGTTTCCACCAACTAC
The DNA here is from genome assembly GCF_009696275.1 of Eisenbergiella porci. Taxonomy (GTDB): domain Bacteria; phylum Bacillota; class Clostridia; order Lachnospirales; family Lachnospiraceae; genus Eisenbergiella; species Eisenbergiella porci. The sequence goes on along the minus strand of NZ_VUMI01000029.1, from coordinate 28,982 downwards.
TGGCACCGCAGGAGCAACCGGAACTGGGTATTCTGTACCGAGGGCAAAGAACTTTTGCGGGTAGACCACATCCCTATTGTCCGCCACACCAAAGTACGAATGGATGCAAATCCCTATTTTGACACCCAATATTTCATTGACCGCAAATTCCAGCATGGTATGAAACGGCTATCCGGACGCTTTAAGCAAATCTGGAAAAACCAGAAGGGGTGTTGTTATCACTGTGGCCTTCCCATGGACATCAGCGACGAGAGGGAGATTTTCTTCAAAGTCCCGAAGACCATGGGCGGCAAGGACGAGGTGCGCAATATGGCCTACGTCCATAAACATTGCCAGCAAATTTTCTTGGAACGCCGCGCGAAAGCGTGATGAAATGCTTGAGCCGTATGAGTGGAAACGCTCACGTACGGTTCTTAGACGAGAAAGCGGGAGTAATCCCGCCGACTTAGTCGACTACAAGGATATGTGCCGGAACCTGAATGGAAGCTGGCTCAATGCGGGAGGCGGCAAGAACGGCCGCTCCAACCTTTTGCAGATCAGACCGGCGCCCCGTGACGATGAGGACGAAACTGACAAGCTCTATACGGATGAAGGAAATGGAATGTCCGATATGGCGCTCCATATCAAAACGCTGGAGATCATCTTCTCCCTGTATCTGCCGAGCCTGACCGATATGCAGAAAGCCGTCCTGAAGCAGACAGTCATTGAACTATATAATCAGTTCGGCATCTTCTGGGACACGGACATTCGCCAGCTCAAAGCGACGGATTTCCCCATCATGGAAGATCTCCACAGCATGATTGAAACAAAAGCCGAGGCCAACCCGGACAATCCGGTGTTCCGTGACCTCGCCATGCTGCTGTATGACGCCGCCAAAGGCAGCGACAGCTTCCTTTGGAACGGGCACAGCACGCTGGAGGCCGATTCCCATTTTGTTTGCCTGGATACCCACAGCCTGCAAAACGCAGCGGACAACATCAAGCGGACGCAGTATTTCAATCTGCTGACCTGGTGCTGGGAGCAGATGAGCAACAATCGTGGGGAGCGTGTGCTTCTGGTGTGCGACGAGGCGTACCTGATGATCGACCCGCAGGTGCCGCAATCACTGGCCTTCCTGCGGAATGTGGAGAAGCGGTCCAGAAAATATGAGTCCGCCCTGGCGATCATCTCCCACTCGGTGGTGGATTTCCTGGCGCCGGAGATCAAGATGTACGGGCAAGCCCTTTTGGATATTCCCTGTTACAAAATCCTGATGGGCTGCGACGGCAAAAACCTTCAGGAAACCACAGACCTCTACAACCTGACGGACGCCGAGCAGGAGTTATTGGAGAGCAAGCGACGGGGACACGCCCTGTTCCTGGTCGGCTCCAAGCGGCTTCATGTCAATTTTGAAATTCCGGCTTACAAGTTTGCCTACATGGGCAAGGCGGGCGGCCGGTAACACACCACGGCGGCTGGGATGCTCCCCGGCCGCCTTACTTATTCACGAACAGGAGGCGTTTTCTGATGAACCACGCGGAACGGTATGAATCTTTGATAACCAAGCTGTCCTCGATGCGCTGGCGGGGCGGAGAGCTGGACTGCTCTTATCAGGCGGCCCTCTACCTGATGGCATCCCATCCGGTTCTTGCCGAAAAGGTAGAGCGGTATTTTTCCCCGGACGGGATTGACTTTGGCGGCCTGATGAAGAAAGAAGAATTTGACTATGACTGGATGAAACTGACGGCGGACGCAGCCCGCAACCTCTTTTCCTGGAACAGCAAGTGTGCCGCCACGCCCTTTGAGATTTCCCGGATGCCCGCCCCGGCCATCCAAGCCATTTATACTTCCTTCTTTATTGCAAACGGGGATTATACGGTTTCCGTGCGTGAGAATGAGGACGGGAAAAAGGTGTTTGTGATGGATGACAGCGCCGGGCGGGAACGGGAAAAAATCCGCCAGCAGTTTGACCGGATGCTGGCGGACATAGGCGCGGAAATGGGCTGATTGGAGGTGTTGTTTTGGCGATTGATCCGTTGACGGCAAAGCTGCTGGCACAAGCGGCGGCGCGGGCGGCGACCGATGAGGAAAGCCGCAGAAGGACGCTCATTCTCATTCTGGCCCCCATTCTGGGCCTGCTGCTCTTGATTGCCTTTATCCTGTATCTGATTACCAGCCCTTTCTCCATGCTGTCTCAATGGCTGGTGGGCGATGAGGTGAGTGTGGTGGAGAATTTTCAGAAAGAGTATGGCTACAACCAGCAGCTCGGCATTTATGAGAAGGACTATATCGAGGGCAGCGGCCAGAGCTACGAGGGCGTGGTCTTTACCGATGGGGGCCGGGAGGTCATCTATTACAACCAACTGGATGAGCGGTGGGCAGATACCATGTACGGCACATCCGGCACGATTGGCGAGGCCGGGTGCGGTCCCACGGCGATGGCGATTGTCACATCGACCCTGACCGGGATGGCTCACGACCCGGTGGAACTCAGCGAATGGTCTGTGGCGAATGGGCACCGCTGCGAAGGGAATGGCTCTTATCACAGCCTGATCCCAGCCGCCGCCGAAGCCTACGGCCTATCCTGGGAGAGTGTTCCACGGGATGACCCGCAGGCGATGGTGGACGCCCTGACAGATGGGAAACTGGTTGTGGCGATCATGGCAAAGGGACACTTTACCAGCTCCGGGCATTTCATTGTCCTGCGCGGCGTGACTGCGGAGGGAAAAATCCTGGTAGCCGACCCTGCCAGCCACAAGCGAAGCGAACAGGAATGGGATCTCTCCATTATTTTGGATGAGGCCAGAAAAGGTGCTGCCGCTGGCGGTCCTTTCTGGGCGATCTACTAAAGGAGCATGATATGAGCAACCGAAATAAACTGATTGAATTATTGATCTACATCGCTATTGTAGTGGTTGGCGTTGTCCTTTTGTTGACGGGGGAACCAGAAAAAGCCGAAAAAAATATGGATATGGGAGGCGCGTCGTATGCTGCTGTACTTGACGAGTAACCAGAAAAGCGGGCTGATCGACGGCACGGCCCCTGAAATGCTTATGCCGTCCAAAAAGCTGGTTGGAAAGTTCAGCCTAAAAAGTTTTGTCACCAAGGATATGCGCAACTATGCCACGGCCAAGTTCTTTCTGATTGACGCAGCCTGTATTGAGGAAAGCGGCGAGGACTTTACCCTCGCGCTGCGCTCCTTTCGGATGATGTTTTCCGCCCGTATTATCGTGATCCTGTCCGGCTGTGAGGATATGAGCGGCTGTATCCAGCGGCTTTTGTCCATCGGGATAACGAATCTGATTACGGCAGAAACGCTGGAGGATGCCGCCGACGAGCTGAAAGAGGCCCTTTCTGATGAAGGGATGCAGCGGTATGTGACTCCCTCGCAGGTATCAAGCCAGCCGGAACCCCAGCGGAAATCAGAGCCTGAACCGGAGGACAAGATCATCCCTTACCGCTGGAACGCCAAAAATGTCCGTATTGCCGTTGCCGGGGCACAGCGAAGAAGCGGCGTGACGGTGACGGCGTTCAATCTGGCGGCATGGCTGACTGCCAGAGGCGCGGAAACAGCCTACATTGAGGTCAACACCAACCGGCACCTTCAGCTTTTGCTCAATGTTTATGAGGCGGCCCCCACTGGCGAACATTATGCCATTGACGGGATCGACTGCTATCTGACCAATGAGCCGGATCGGGACTATCAGTTTATTATCTACGACTGCGGCGTGATGCAGACGCCTACCTCCGTGTTCCGGGAGGCGGATCACCGGCTGTTGTGCGGGAGTGTCCTTCCCTATGAGATTCCGGCCTTTCACAAGGCGCTGGAGGTCTGCGGAGGGCTGGAGGTGCGCCCGGTGGCCATCAGTGTGCCGGGAGAGTTCCGGGAATACTGCCGGGAGCTGTTTGGCGGCGAGCTGGAAATGGCGGAGGCATCCCATGACCTGTTTGCAAACCGGATCAATGGGAAGTTGTATAAGCGCCTGGTGGAGCCGTACATTATGGGAGAACGACGGCTGTAACAAAGAGAGTATCAGAATGGGAGGATCACAGAATGGCAAAGTTTGAATACATGGAGAGGGCGTTTTACTCTGAATTGCGGCCGAGGGCGCGGCTGGTGCTTCAGGTCCTTGTTCTGCATTGTAACAAGGAGGGCGAGTGTTTTCCGTCCATCAAGACCATAGCCGCCAAGTGCGGCTATGGTATCTCTACGGTCAAGCGGGCGCTGGATGAGCTGGTAGAAGCTGGCTACATCATTAAACAGGCCCGTTTTGACGAGCGTAAGAACGGCGGCCAGACCAGTAATCTTTATACCCTTTGCGCCGAGGCTCCGCCGCCCACGCCGGAGCAACCCACAGAGCTGAAAGCACCTGCACAAGAGGAAACGGACGGAACTGAAGATACCTGTTTTCCCGAACCTGACGCCACGCCTGGGGAGCAGTCCGCCCTTTTTCTGTTCCCGGCCTATTCTTTTACAAATGGGCTTGATAGAATAAAGACCGGACGGCATTTTTGCCGCCCGGATACCGTGTGGACTGGGGGGCAGTCCATTTTTGTCCCCCCTTGAACCGTACAGGTGAACAGATACTTACGGATGAAAAGAAAAGTAATGGGTGTTTCTCCAAAGCAAAATAAAAGCAGGGGCCTCAGCCCCCGCCCTATCAGGATTGCAGCCGGTTGATAAAGCCGATCAGCATGATTAGATCCTCGTCCTTCAGCGTTCTCATGCCGTCCAGCGCCTTTCTCACAAGCTGTGGATTGGTTTCCTCGGAATCGAAGAATTGGAGCGGCGTGATCTCGAAATATTCACAGATATTGAGAAACTGCTTCATGGATGGGAGCGCCCGGCCGGAAGAAATTGCCTGGATGTAGCTGCGGTTTTGCCCTAAAGCCAAGCTCATTTGATATTCTGACACGCCCTTTTTCAGCCGCAGCTCTGTGATCCGGCTGCGGATAAATGCCTCATCCATACTCTCACCTCACTACTCATTAGCATAGCAGAAAGGTTTTCTGGATAAGGAACATTGATTGTGTTATAATTCTCCATATACCACTGCTTACAAAACATTATTTGCGTTATTTTAGCTTTGTATGCGTGTAAAAGGAGAAAATGTATGGACAAGAGGGTGATTCTATGCGGCAAACTGCCTGCGCCGTAACAGGGCACCGGCCGAGCCGGTTCAAGTTCAAATACAGCGAGGACTATTCGCTGTGCAAAAAAATAAAGCGGGCTATGTTCGAGCAGTTCAAGAGGCTGTACGATGAACAGGGTGTGCGCCGGTATTATGTGGGCGGCGCCCTGGGCGTGGATATGTGGGCCGGTGAGCTGATCCTGCGGCTGAAAGAACAGCCGGGATATGGGGATATAGAGCTGGTTGTGGTGCTGCCCTTTGAGGGTCACGACGCCAAATGGGACGAGCGGAGCAAACGCCGGATGGACTTTCTCCTGCGGATGTGTTCTGAATGTGTAGTGGTAGGAAAGGAGGACTGCCGGGAGAGCTACATCAAGCGGAACTGCTATATGATAGATCATGCGAACTACTTAGTAGCGGTTTATGACAATGAGCGTAATTTGAGGTCTGGTACAATGCAGACCGTGAGGTATGCAGAGAGATGTGGACTCACAATTGCTTTTATAAATCCCGACACTGCAACAGTCAAAAATAGCGGAATAATGCGACCTACTCCCTGAAAACTGCTCATATTAAGAAATTGTCAGCATTTATCATCTACTGCAACCAGAAATTATGTGATACAATCTTGAAGTGTAAAGTTATAGCCTATGATAATATGACTAACATCCACGGAGGCTAACTATGAAAAGCGTTATAGATGAGAAAACACGAATTATGGTGGTAGATGATGACAAAGAAATAAGAGAAGTTATTTCCGTTCTATTATCAAATGAAAATTTTGAGGTGATTGAAGCTGCATCCGGCGAGGATGCGCTGGAACTATTGACCGCCAATGTAGATTTAATCATCCTTGATGTGATGATGCCGGGCATATCTGGGTATCGGGTGAGCAGAATGATTCGGGAATCGTCAAATGTGCCGATCCTATTTCTGACCGCAAGAACTCAAAGCTCTGACCTTGTGCTGGGGTATTCCTCCGGTGGAGACGACTATCTGGCCAAGCCGTTTTCCTATCCAGAGTTGATTGCACGGGTTAAGGGCCTGCTGCGGAGATATAAGGTCTATCAAGGCAAAAAAGTGCCAACACGAAAATCAGGATATATTGAATGGGGTGGTTTGCGCGTTGACTGCTGCCGCAATATGGCATGGAAACAAGGAAAAGAGCTGGATCTGACCTCTACGGAATACCGCATACTGCGTCTGTTGCTCGCCCATCCCGGTCAGATATTCTCAGCTCAGAACATATATGAGAGTGTTTGGGAAGAACCCTTTTTTTCCACGGACAGCAATTCCGTTATGGTTTTCATCCGCCGGTTGCGGGATAAAATTGAGGATGACCCCAGGCATCCAGTCCACCTTGTAACTGTGTGGGGAAAGGGGTATCGTATTGAATAATTTGATTAGATGGATTTCCCGACGGTTAGGTATAAAGCTGTTAGTGGTAGCGGCTATAGCACTTGCCTTTGCATGGCTGGGGAATTACTTAGTAGCCAATACAGTAGCCACATGGTTCTTCTATGATACCAGATTTGATGCCTATTGGGATAAACAAAGTGCGTCTGCTGTGGAAGATTTTCAGAAGTATGTACTAGAACGGGGCCTTTCTGTGCGAGAGGCTTTGACAGATACGAAGTGGAACAAAGAAAACTCTGATATTATTCTGTTTACAGCGCCAGCATTCCTTTATGAAGAAGATCAGTCAGCTTTAGATGAAGAAGATGAATACGAACTAATCAACTGCACAGACGGTTTTATTTATGCTACTTCATATTCTCCAGGAAATGCCTACTTCTTCTGGTGGGATACCTCTGGTGTAATAATTGGTATTTTGCTGTTCCTGGGAATTGTCATCCCGTATACAGTCTATACCATACACCGCATAAAAAGGCTCTATCAACAAGTCCTCCTGTCTGCTCAGTCGGGCAGAAATAGCCGGATTGAAGTCAGCGGCAGGGATGAAATTGCGGAGCTTGGAAAAGAGATTGAATCTATGCGTATGTCTCTATTGGCTTTGTTGGAAAATGAGGAACGAATAAGGGAAGAAAGCGAACAGTTGGTTGCTTCCCTCTCACATGATATTCGGACGCCTTTGACTAAGTTGACTGGGTATCTGGAGATATTGATACATAAAAAGGAATTGACAGAAACGCAGTATGAAATTTATCTGGAAAAGGCTTCTGAGAAAGCCCACCAAATGAAGATTTTGACGGATGAGTTATTTCATAAGTTTGTCACAGGCCGCAGAGCTGAGTGTGATTATCTTCAAGAAGTAATTGATGGCGGGCAATTTCTGGACCAACTGCTATATGAAGAATGCAGCGAACTGGAGGAAGATGGATTTCTTGTGGGACAGCTTCCCATGTTTGGTTCGGGATGTTTTTGCCGTCTGCATATTGAGGACATCCGCAGGGCATTTGATAATATTTTTTCCAACCTGCGGAAATATGCAGACCCGCAGGTTCCGATTATAATTGCAATAGCAAATAAACAGGAACAGATTTGTGTTACGATTGAAAACCATAAGAGGAAGTGTCCGGCGGATACTGCAAGCCATAAAATCGGCCTGATGACGGTCAAGACACTGGTGGAGCGGAATGGCGGATCGGTGGACATAGAGCAGAATGCCTTGCGCTTTTCCATTCGGATTTCATTCCCTCAAATTGAATCGTCTGAGTTTGGCGAGGATATATAAGCTGTTAAGAATTATTAAGAAGTTTATAGGGCTGAAAGTAAGAATTGGGTACTATACTCACCTCAATGAAATTTGATGAGGCAAGAAGGATCAGCCATACACTCAGCCAAAGAATGAAGATCACTGGTGATGAAAAATTTTCGATGAAAAAATTTATTATTGATGTAACAGAATTATATTGGATCAACGGGGATATGGATGATCCGGAAGATTTGTGTCTACACGGTCATGCGGTCGCCTACATTGGTGGAGAAAAACTGGAGTATGACTGCACGGTCAGCGCAACGGCGTTATATCTACTCAAAACATTGACCGAAGACCATATAATTCATGAGGACAATCAGATGCTTCCCTGCTGCGGTCACTTTTACATTCCCGATGCAAAACTTGAAAACATAGTAATCAGCGGTTGTGATAAAGGAATTGATTGGACTGTACGGCACAACGGCAGCAATGTTATTTTGACTTTGGAAAACGGAACAGAAGTGACCATTCCCTTAAAGAAGTACCGGCAGGAAGTATATCGGTTTGCAGATAAAATTGAAAACTACTATAAATCGTGTTCGCCCAAAAAATTATCTGAAGACAAGTTCGACCATGACGGATATATTGCGTTTTGGAATGAATGGCATCGGAGACGAAATGCCTAATTCCTATCCTGTTAAACAGGTGGAGATGCAGAAAGAAAGGTGGAACCGACAAATGGATCATGTAAAGAATGAAGAATATGTTGTATGCCCGCGCTGTGAACAAGAGGTCTACAAGGATGCAGCTATCTGCCCTTTTTGTAAGTTTGGCATTATGGCATGGCTTGAGGGCGAGATTGATGAAAATGGCGATCCGATAAAAAACAACTCCAAGTAATATGAAATTTGAAGTAACTGAAAAGCGAAAGGGAATTTTACTTATTGCAGCGGCGGCTGTAGTTTCAATTATTGGAGTTTATTTTAGAGCATTTTCTCATTATTTTGTGTCAGGCACTGTTGGAACGCTTTTTATTTTTGGACTTATGCGGTTGCGTAAGTAATTGTAAACTAAAAATGACACAGAAGCAAGCGGCTGATTTTTGGTATCAGTCGCTTGCTTTTTCTGTATTACACCGAAAAGTAAGAATTATTAAGAAATTGATATGGTGGAAAATAAGAATTGGGTACTATACTTCCCTCAATAGTTGTGGATTTATGGAGGTGAAGTCGTGGTTATTATTTATACAATATTGTCAGCGGTAGTAGGTATGGCCTTGATAGTCATTATTGATATGCTGATAACAAAAATTTTTGATGAAAAGAGTATTTTGCAAAAAAATTATATTAAAATGCCTCTTTCCTATTTTATTGGTATTTTAGTATTTAAGATAAAGGGTATGTTGATTTTTGTTGTAGCGGATATATGGAACTGTTATAATATGGATACGAAGAAAGTGACAAATTAGAATTTATGGAGGAAAACTTTATGGAATTAGGAATTATAGTTTTAGTGATAATTGGTGGACTTTTACTTTTTATTGAAATTGACAAGTTGAAAAAGCAGGTTAAATCTCAACAAAAACAGATTGATACTTTGTGTGAGCAGACGGGGAATAATCAACTGGCAACGTATCATATATCAGATGAAGATAAAGAACTTATTCTTCATCTGAAAAATAGTGGAAAAGATGTAGAGGCTGTGAAAAAAGTAAGAGAGATTACTGCTATGGGATTAGTAGAAGCAAAGCAATATGTTGATACGCTATAACTTACATTTTGACAATTCCATATCCATACACACATAAAGCAGTTAGTCTTAGGATTGACTGTTTTTTAATAAAAGACACCTCTCAGTGCTAAGGGTGTCTTTTGGGTATTATTTTATTGTCATATCAAGGCTCATTCAATCGTGGTAAATTCGTGGTAAAATGAATGGTTTTCTATATTTCAAAATGCTTAAAAGTATAGTATTTATGTGGATAATCGAAAATCAGATATAAAATTTCTTTAAATTGCGAGATTGATTTTCTCATAAGAAACAGTTATTTAGAATCGGGTTTTATCCTAGCTACGAATTATGTTAAGGTAGGATGCGCTATGAGTAAAGAGAAAGATGTTTCAAACATCAAACAAGAAAATTTATCTGCCTCCAACAAAAGAAAGCAAAATGGTTTGTCTGAGTATGTAGCTGTAATGCTCGTGTTCATCGTCATTACTTCCTGCGGCCTGATTACCGGGACAGAAACCAATCAAGGAGTAAACGCTATGTTGGGCGCAGCCCTCGCCGGAAAATTTTTCAGTGAATGGAGATCCGGCAGAAAGAGGACAGACCTTTTTATTTTGGCACTGAGCGGGTTGGGTACTCTCATGGCATTGGCTTTTGCGGTTATCAATATGCTGGAGGGTGCAGCATGAGCGGAAAGTCAGCGTCTGGAGAACTATTGGGGGATTGACTAATGAAATGTTTAGATTGCGGAATGGAAATGGAGCAGGGAACTGTCGTAGGCATCGGACAAGGCGGCGGACACTGGTATGAGTTCACCTCCAACGAAGAAAAGCGGAAAACAGGAATCAAAGGCTTTTTCACGAAAAAGACCGTCAGCGTTGAAGCAACCGTTTTAGACTATCCCGCATGGCATTGTCCGAAATGCAGGAAAGTGCTGATGTGGATAGACAGCAAAGAATAAGCATTACTGGGAAGTCAAAGTTAGGACGGTGAGATAACCATGATACATGATTTGATGTATATAGAACTGAAAACAGGCTATTCCGATGACGGTCCGGCCTGGATCGGATATGTGAAAACCTCAAAGAGCAGGAAAACGATTTACTTTAACGACCACGCCTTTCAAAAGGCCATTGGATACTGCGCCAACTATGTCGATATAGAAAATGGGGATGAATACTGGATCTCCGGGCTCAAAAAAGCGGAGAACAATCGTCATTGGGCTGGCCGGGGGAAAATCCTGATTGACCGCCGTGCGGTGTCGGAGTATCTGGCCCTGATTGGGGAAACCAAACTCCCGGCCAACCTGTTTGAAGTAGTGGAACTGGAGGACTGCTTCCCGGTGGAACGGGTACGCCAGCTCCTGAATAGTAAAACGTGTATTAACGCAGAAGTAGGGGGCTGATAATGTATATCAGCCCCGCTACTTTTTCAGAAAAGTAAGAAATGTTAAGAACTTGAGAGGGTAAAAAATAAGAATTGAGTTTTATACTTTTCTCATATGAAATCATGGCCGTGATTCATGTAGTATCAAAAATACTATGAGGAGTTATATTGCAATGAAGATCTTTGTAAAGACATTATTCCTAAATATGTGCGATATTGTTCTTGCCTCAAAATTATCAAACTAAAAATACTGAAAGGAATGATGTTCTATGAAAAAAATGCTACATCGGTTTACAACATTATTGCTCGTGCTGTCTATGCTGTTCACATTGTACGTACCTGCATCTGCGGCATCGACGAATGAGGCAATGTCCTATGATACGGTTGCATCGTTGAATTCTTCTTTCGGAACAGTTTATTATATTGAACATCCGAATGAGCGCCTTACCCGTACCGTCTGGGATGTATTAGATGTGGTCATGGCTGGAGCTAGCTGGGCCGAATTTTTTGGGGAGCCATCATTTGCAAACCTAGGGTGGGCTGTATTAGATACAGTTGCTTTGGCTCCGGTTATTCCCTCTTCCGCCTATGTTAGACAGGACGGAAAAAATTTGTTAGACCCGGATTTGCTTAAAGCGGCAATGAAGTCAACTCCTGGGCTTAAAGAAAAAATTCTAAAGGGTTTGCGTGGAGTCACGAAGGCAGAAAAAGCAAAAGTTGTCAACGAGCTAAGCAAGTTTGTATCCAAGAAATACGTGGTTGGAAAATACACTTTCCTGCTTGATAAATCAACTATGAAACATATTCTTAAGCGGCATCACCCCGCATATTGGAATGGTACTATTAAAGCAAAGCAAGACTGATCTAAAAAAGGAAATCGCTATTTTGCAGAAATATGGGATCAAGAGCTGCGGGATGCCGAGCCGTAGGATCGATACCCACGGCAGAGACTTACGGTTTCGGATTGCTTCTCCGGCAGCCCTTGATGTGCCTTTTCTGATGACCTATTTTTCTGTCGATCCAAAGCCTGTGGACTTTGTGCATCCAAACGGCATTACAGAGATCAGCAAGGTCGTTTACGGCACCGATCCCGCCCGCTTCACTCTGATAAAAGAGCTGTGCGACGATGAACGGCTGGAACTGGAAGCGGGCAATGGAATCGAGGTCGAATTTGAAAACAAGATGGGATAGAAAGCCATGAAAAAAACGATATTTGGGATTTCTCCCTTTCTTGTTCAGGTATTAGCGATTGTACTTAACTTTAACTCCCTGCTTCAAGGAAGTACAGCAACCGGTATGAATGTCACCATTTCTTTGCTCTATTTTGCTTTCTGGATTTGTTTCATACCGGCAATGAAGCGATATAACGCATATCGGGGATTCCTGGCTTCTCTCGTATTCTGGGGACTTGTTTTATTAACGGCTTTGCTCACCCTTACTGTAAACATATTTGATATTGATCTTCCGATGCTCGTTCCCTTTACAACTCTATTTTTGGCTCCAACCTATGGCGTACGTATAGAGCAGCTATCCAACATGGCCGCGCTTTCGATAATAGCAATTATTGCAATCGTTTATATAGTATATTGTGCTGTCGAAGCAAAGCGAGTGAAAAGAAATTGACATGAGGGAAATCGTTTTATGAATCGCAAAAAAGAAATCTTAACAATAATATTATGGCCTCTTCTGTATACTTTGGGGATGGGGCTTTCCAATTACATCGTATATCAGTTCTATCACATAGAGTATGGCGGGGATGGGTATATAAACGCGATGCTTCCGTTCCTTGCGGCACTGGCAGCCGGTACTATGATCTGCCTGTTTATCCAAAGAGAAAGGCTTACCCTTCCGTGGAAGGAGCGCGGCAGGCTGCCATTGTTTCTGGTTATATTCCTGCCTCTTGCGGCACTGACGCTGTACTATCTGCTGACAAACGGCAGCTTTACGTATGCGTTTATAGCTCCGCTTGCCGTAACGCTGCTTGTCGGCGTAGCGGAAGAAACCATGTTCCGCAGGATTCTTTTTATCCGGCTGCTCGGGCTGTTTCAGGAGCGGGGGTTCAAAAAAGCGCTTCTGATCTCTGCCGTATGCTTTAGCCTTCTTCATGCAGTCAACATTTTGGGAGGATCGCCGGCACCGCAGGTTCTCATGCAGCTTGCGGCAACCTTTGTCGCCGGACTGTTCTATGTGCTTATGTTTGATTATACCCGGAACATCTATCTTCTGATCATTATGCACTTTTTATGGGACTATATCCTGTTCAGCGGAGCGACAAAACAGATTCCAGTCTATGCAGTTCTGATGGGTATTTTACAGGCTGCGGAGATCGTCATCATGCTGGTGCTGTTGGCCAGAAAATGGAGGCAAGACGCCTCAGCAGAACGTACATAGGAGGATTATCATTTGCTACTCAACCGTCAAAACAAAGAAAAAATCAACCATCTGAAATGGTTTGATATTCTCGTCCTTACCCTGATTCTGTGGGGCGAGGGCATCTATACCTCAACCGCATCATATATCGCGCTGATACAGGGCGCGTCAACCGTTGATGACAACCTTACTTTTTCTGCAACGGACAACTACGGAGCGCTGGCGTTGCAGGCGGGACTTCTGCTCCTTGCCCTGCTGTATCTGTGGCTGCGCCGCTTCGATTTCAAAGTATGGACGATACGCTTCAACATAAAAGCCGTCGCTGGTGGCGTTCTAATCTTCCTTGCCGCAGCACTTCTCCTTGATATATATTTCATGCTCACCAATCCGCTGACGGGCCTCCTCCCGTTTCCGGGGCCGATTGGTGCTTTCTTCGGAAGTGAAACGGTATCCAGTGTGATATACGCCCTGCTCAACGGCGTATATGAGGAGATCTATTTCCTTGGTATCTGTCTCGCGGTGAGAAAGGAACACCTGAAATGGGCTCTTCCGTTCTCTCTGCTGATACGGGTCAGCTTCCACACCTATCAGGGAATGATTTCGGCTCTTGGGATCGGGCTGCTGTTCGGCATATTTATGTATCTGATGTACCGCCGGTCAAAGGACAGGAACCTATTGCCCTTCTTTATCGCTCATGCGATAGGAGACATATTCGGTCTGGGGGTCCTTTCATACTTTTGGATGTAACGCATGGAAGCAATATGAAAAAGATTTTATTTATCATTCTCTGTTTGACTATATCGCTTGCCGGATGCAGCAGGCAGCCTAAAGAATATGGCGTCTTCATCGGGATCGACAGTGAAGAAATACATAAGCTGGACAGGTACAGCATCGTCATCATTGAGCCCTCTGCGTTTTCCTCTGAACAGATTGGGAAGCTGCACGCAGAGAGGAAAACGGTTTACGGCTACCTCAATGTCGGAGCTGTCGAGGAATACCGCCCTTATTATGATCGCTTTCGGGATTTGTCCCTTGGTATCTATGAGAACTGGCCGGATGAACGATGGATCGACGTAACTTCTCCTTTATGGCAGAGCTTTGTCATTGATGAGCTTGGGAAAGACTATGCGGCTATGGGATTGGACGGATTCTTCCTTGACAATGCCGATGTCTATTATCATTTCCCGGAAGATGATGTTTTTCAAGGGCTTTGTACGATCATGAAGGGTCTGAAAAGCTATGGACTGCCGCTCATAATAAACGGGGGCGATCCTTTTGTTTCAAGGTGCATGGAAGAAAACACAGCCTTGTCACTGTTCGATGGAACCAATCAGGAAACAGTATTTACCAAGATAGACTTTACAAATCAAACCTACGGGCAGCAGGCGGAAGAAGAAACAGAGTATTTTCAGGAGTATCTTTCTAAAGCAAAAGAACATGGTCTGTCCGTTTACCTGCTGGAATACAGGGCGGATCGCGCCCTCTCAAAGCGGATAGACGCATATTGTTCAGAGAACGGTTTTCTCTGGTACAATGCGGACGGGATAGAGCTGCGGTAAGCAGGTTGGTAAACGTTTTTTAATAAAAATGATACTGTAGCAAGTATTACCGAAGCTGCGATGGCTATTATGAAGGATAATAGAGAGACATTGGTCAAGATAGGTACAAATGGCCGTGCGACCTTGCACGGCACCCACAAAGGAAGAGCTTACCAATTAACAGTAGACAAGGGACACATTGTTCAGTTCTTCCCTAAGTAAAAGAATAAAATCACGAGCAGATGTGGCTATGAGGTGAACTTTATTCTTTCAAGTACCACCAATGAAAATAGCTTCAGTACCATACAGCACAACATGAGTGAAAGGCATGATGCGGTTAAATGATTACTACCGATACTTTTGTTTTTTATGAACATGAAGGAGAATTTATCCATATAGCTGACTGCTCTATATCAGAAATACAGAATTCTCGGGGTAGGCTTGAATATCTCGAAGGATATATTTCTATCCAATATTATGGAACAGAACTTGCGGGAGCAGCCTACTATGATAATATTATCCCTTTGTGGAAGAACATTATAGACGGCCTGAGTGAATACTCTGAAAATCGTAATACAATTATTTTTTTCCCGGATAACGCAAGCACGATGACGTTGCACTCTGTTAATCAAATACAAATAGTGCTTGGGTTGAATGAAAGCCACTATGCTCTAACGGAAAAAGAATTCTTTCATGCGTTGCTTACATCTGCAAGAGAATTCTTTGAGTGGTTAGGAGATGGCGTTTACACTAAAAAAAGTCGGCAATTGGAAATGGTGCTGGTAAATTTAAGATAAATATCAACGAATGAGTGTGTTACCAAATGCCCAACTCCGTATGCGGGGTTGGGCATTTGTATCTTCAATGTGCGATACTGTTACCGGAAAGTAAGAATTATTAAGAAATTGATATGGTGGAAAGTAAGAATTGGGTACTATACTTCCATCAACAGTTGTGCCTTATTTTCCCCCAGGACTTGGGCAAAGGAAATGGATTGCAAAGAGTAATCGCTACTGGGAAATTGAATTGGGATAGTGAGATAAACATGATACATGATTTGATGTATATAGAACTGAAAACAGGGTATTCCGACGATGGCCCGGCATGGATCGGATATGTGAAAACCTCAAAGAGCAGGAAAACGATTTACTTTAACGACCACGCCTTTCAAAAGGCCATTGGATGCTATGCTAACTATGTCGATATAGAAAATGGGGATGAATACTGGATCTCCGGGCTTAAAAAAGCGGAGAGCAACCGTCATTGGGCTGGCCGGGGGAAAATCCTGATTGACCGCCGTGCGGTGCCGGAGTATCTGGCCCTGATTGGGGAACCTAAACTCCCGGCCAACCTGTTTGAAGTGGTGGAGCTGGAGGACTGCTTCCCTGTGGAACGGGTACGCCAGCTCCTGAATAGTAAAGTGTGTATTAACGCAGAAGTAGGGGGCTGATATACATTATCAGCCCCCTACTTTTTCAAAAAGTAAGAAATGTTAAGAACTTGAGAGGGTAAAAAATAAGAATTGAGTTTTATACTTTTCTCATATGAAATCATGGCCGTGATTCATGTAGTACCAAAAATACTATGAGGAGCTATATTGTAATGAAAAAGTTGACAAACCAAATTATCAGTTTTATCCTGATTCTGTCCATTCTCTGCTCTTTAAATGTTACTGCTTTTGCGGCCGGGCCTACAAAATCAATCGTTGTTGATGGAATTGGCTCCTATACCGTTGTTTCCGCAGTTGAAACTGACTATGGACAGCTTTACTTTGTAAAAGAAGATGGGAAACCGCAGACACGAACTCTATGGGATGTTTTAGATATTGCGATGGCCGGAAAGAGTTGGAGTGATCTGCTCAAAGAACCCTCTTGGGGGAATTTTGCTTGGGCTGTTTTGGATACTGCTGCTCTGTTGCCGCTCATTCCATCGACCGCTTATGTCCGTGAAGGTGGCAAAATTTTATTAAAAGCAGATGACTTTGTCAAGTTTGCAAAGACTTCCAAAGGGAAAAAAGCTGTCGAAGCAGCCATGAAAACCTTTAAGTATTCGGACGGGATTACCAGTGGAGTTCGAAATAAAATCAAGAAAGAGTTTTCCAAAAAAGAAGCCGCAAAAGTCATAGCAGCCTTTGAAAAAGCAGCTAATAAAGGTTTGGTTGGAAGTAAGGGGCAGACTGGGATCAAAAAGTTAAAGGGAAAAATTGATAAAATTTATACCCACGAAATTAAAGTTCTTGGAGAATATGGGGCATATCGAATCTACGGCTACAAGGATGGAAATAAGTGGGTATTCGATAAATTTGTCAAGTCCCATAAGTAAAAGAATTCCCAAAATATTTTATTATCCCTACGATTCCATAACTTATTGAATTAGTAAGAAATGTATTGGAATCTTTATAACGAAGAAAATACTTAAATCGTCTTAACAAAAATGATAAATTTCTCAGAAGTAGAATAAACTCGCTTCTGAGAAATTTATCAATTATTACTCCCCCAAAATGAATTTATAACTAGAATGGAGAAGATCTATGGATTTCAAATCAGAAAAATATTTGCATATTCACGATTGGAACTACTGGTGGTGCGTTTATCACTGTGCGGATGGATGGGATGATCCCGATACCGCAGAGTTCTGTCTAACCGAGGATGCGGCTGGAAAGGAATTCTTTTTTCACTTTGACTTCTATAACCTGCCTGCGCTTCACCAGACGATTCGGAACGGTGAGTTTATGGAGCCGGAGAGTCCAGATTATCCTAACTTTCTGAAGCAGGCAGAACGGCTCAGAAACGGTGAGCAGGATTGGTTTGTCGGGGCGCTGTACTATCCGCATTTTTCACCGGATCTGGCTTTCTGTAACGCCCCAGCCCGGAGTAGTAACCCTCTAACGCAGTTGCTTTCCCCGTCTGTGCCACCCCACTATGGGGTAATCTTCCTTCGGGAAGAACGCCCTCTCTCTCCAGAGGTCTTAACCGTATGGGTGGAACGGCTATCCTGCCCATTGTTTGGCGTGCCGTTTTGCTGCACCCTTGCCGATGTTCCCACTCGGCAGACAGTAATGAAAAATTTTGAAGAAGAAATGAGACTCTTTGATGGAACAAATCCCGAAACTTGATTTTGAAACAATAGTTTTGCCGTGAAATTTCCGTACTATGTCTGATGTCCCCTAAGTGAGATAAACCTCGAAAATGCGGACAGCAATCCGAAATTCAGGGAGATGGTACTTACAATGCAATGCGTGGTTTTTTACGAGGGGTGGCAAATGGAATGTTGCGGAACTGCATTTTCCATTGGAGATGCTATCAAATGGCCTGTTGGAAAAGGAACGCAATTAAACACGCTTGTTAAAGTCGCTACAATAGATTATTGCTATGAAGCGCATGATTCAAACTGGCAAAAACTATTTGTTTTAGAGGGGGTCGTTGAGAATATCAAGATTTTATACCAGAGATATGCAGCGGCTTCAGAGGATTCACGCTTGATGGCCCCTGTCTGCGGGGAGATTGTAGAAGTCAACAGCGCAAAAGGCTTTGAAAAATTCAACGGTATGGAAGCTGTCGGATATATCGTTACCCTAAAGGAATATATAGTTCGGCCAGCAGGAAAAGAAGATATTGCTTATCAATAAATCCTCTGTTTAGAAAAGAAATGGGGTAAACTGATGGAACAAAACTTTGTATTTCAAGTCACAGCACCGGACGTTGACGCCCTGCTTCCCGAGGTGAGTTCGGCGTTAGAGCAATGGATGGAGCTGGCTTCACGGCGAAAATATCCCAAGTTGTGGGCACTGACAGACCGGATAAACAGATGGAACAAGGCTCCTACCGCCAGAACCAAACGGCGCCGGCAGGGGCAGGTTCAGGGGCTGGTCAACTGGATCGTGGCAATGGTAGTGCTTCCGGTCGCTTTTCTCACCCCGGACTCGCCCCTGTTAGTCGTTGTAGGTGCGTTATGCCTTGGTATCGGTGTAGTAGAACTCTGGCGGTATTTACCTAAAACACTGGGCATCCTGAGCCTGTTGGCCGGAGCCTTTTTCCTTATGACAGCGCTGGGCGATCCCGATGAGATGGCAGTCCTGGTATATCTGGCCGCTCAGTATCTGATAGTTGCTCTGGCCTCCCTGCTCGTTCGCAAGCGGCAGGACCCCTATGACCGGGCGGCGCGAAACCTGCTTCGGAAAAGAAATGCGGTAAAGGGGCTTGAACTGGCGCGCTTCATCTTTTCAGAAGAAAAGTTCTCTCTGGGCTGGAAGGATGCTTCCAAAACTAAACCGGCAGAGGAGGCTGCGTATTACCGTGATGTCCAGCAGGTCATAGAAGCGGAATCTATTCTCCTGATTGTCTGCTGCAAAAAGGTGCTGTTCCTCCAGAAGAAAGATCTGCTGGAGGGGACGATCCCGGAACTGCGGGCATTCCTGCGGGAACGGGTTCCCTATGTGGAAGGGGCTACTGAGCGGAGAAAGGAGAGCGTATCTTGAATATCATCCTGACGAAAAAAGAAGCTCTTGTATTATACAAGATTATACTGCGATGGGACGAGACTGGTCTGATGACAATACAAGATGAGGAAGAACAGCGGCTGTTCTGGGACTTGCATTGTGTACTGGAAAAGGAATTGGAGCCAGTTGATGTTGCTACTACCTGATTGATTTTCTTTGGTAGTCATTATTCGAGGAGGTGAGGGTATGGAAAAAATTGAAATTATCATGCGTCGAGCAGGTAAGGATAGCATTTCAGAAACCGTATTGGCATCTTTTGATGTAGCCCACCCCTCTGTTCTCAATCAGGATAAAAATATCTTAAACTTTCCTGGGTTAAGCATCCATCTCAACGAACACAGTGTTTATCGGGATAGACGGTTAGTGTTATTGACCCATAGAGAATTTGCCGTACTTATCTATTTAGCACAGCATCCTAAATGGGTATTCAGTGCGAAACAAATCTATTCTGCTGTGTGGCACAAGGAAGATGGCGATCATGGGACGGCAGTTTCCAATATAGTCGGCCAACTGCGTCGGAAGTTAAACCCGGATGACCCCAGAGAGGGCTATATTCGCACGATAGTCGGTGCTGGTTACAAATTTGAAATTCCATAATATAAAAGAGTTCCCCCTGATGATTAGTTTTAAGGAACTCTTTTCATATTATTTGTTATTTAATGTCGAATAATTTTTCTTACTATTATGCTTTACTCAAAACCAACTCCAAAAGAACTCTAAACATATCTGATAATCTATGACTGTGGCAGATTATCCAAAATCCCTCAAAAAATGATAAAGTGAGGTGAGGTATATGAGCTTAGAGTTCATTATTAAACAAAGTGGTCTTTATCTGATAGTTGGATAAAGGCCACTTTTCTTTTCTCTATCGACATAATCCGGGAAATATCTCTATGATTTCTCCCGGTTCGACCATACAACAACATAATGTATCAGCAAAGGCGGCAGCTTTGGGCTGCCACGCTTAAAAGAAAGGGGATGACGCCAGCCGCCTGTGTGCCGTCCGCATAAGCGGACAAGGAGTAGCGTGCTATGGATGAGAAAATCCACAGCATTGAGAAGCTGCTTTTTGTCCTTCTCAAACGACACACGGCTTTTAATGGACAATTTTCAATCGGCGTTCACCGGCGTTTCAGTGGGAGAGAGTTTGCCCCATCCGGGGACAAGCCTCCGCCTGCGGAGACTCCATACGCCATTGGGCTTCTCAATGCACCTGTCTTTCAAGCGGCTGATTTTGTACCAGATTACAAAATCAGCCGCTTGTTTCATAGGCGGCCTGGTTACAGGAGCAGGGCGCCGCCACCTCCGGTCTGTTTTCTCAAAAAACAGATCGGAGGTACAAAAATTGCGGGATTATCGCAAAAGCGATTATGCGATAAACAAATACAGCCCAAACATTGTTTATCGCTTCCATGATGAAATTATTGAGGTTTCTCTGGAAGATTACCTGAAAGAGAACCCAGATAAAACAGAACAGGACTTTGCGGAGCTGAAAGCCCTGTCCGATGAGATTTACTATGAACAGGATCGGGCTGAAAGCGCCCAGACCCGTAAGGATGTGTCCATTCACGGTTTAGAGGAAATGGACTGCTGTTCTACCCGTCCATTGGAGGACGAATTAGAAGAATTGGCGGTAGAAGTTCAAAACCGCTGCTATGCCCGAACTGCACTGGAGCGACTGTTTGCTGCGGGCGTACTTACAGAAGTCCAGAAGCGGCGTTTTCGGCTTCATGTGTTCCGTGGCCTGTCCACCCGGCAGATCGGCAGGCTGGAAGGGACAAGCCATCAGGCGGTAGCTAAGTCTCTGAACCTTGCCATCGAAAAATTGAAAAAATTTTTTGCGGAGCAGGGTTGACACCCCCACGGTTTCAGGACGATGGGTGAAAGGAGTTCTTTCTGACCCCCCTTTCGCCTGTTCCTTGACAACCGCATACTCATTCATCGGTAACTTCCCCTTTGCCAGTGCGATGAGCAAAAGCCGATTCAGAAGCCGCGCCATGAGGTACGGCACGGATGAGCAGATCCCACCTACTTTCTTTCATTGGTCTTGCTGTCATCCTGCCTGTATGAGCGAGAAACGGCGGTCTGTAAAAACCGGGCAGCTCCCGGCGCGGCCATGACCGGCAAAGGGTACAATGGTACTCCTGTCCAGCCACAGCCCTGCCTGACCGCGGGATCACGCAATGGGGGCAGCTCGGAGAGATCCTCGGAGGGGTGAGATTCCCGTGGGCCGGTTCGCTGCTGGCCGCTGATGACTTCCCATGTGCGGGGTGTCGAGGACAAATAGCACAATGAAAGAAAACAGATTGGAAAAAATTCGCCGGACGCAGGGCGGGCCTTTCGGGGCCTGCCCTGTTTCCGGCTTACTTATATTCAGGAGGTCATTCTTATGCGGCGAAAGGCGATCCGGCGCGGCGCTTTGTTCTATGCCGACCTGGACCCGGTGGTTGGCTCGGAACAGGGCGGAACGCGCCCTATCCTCATTCTCCAAAATGATGTGGGAAACTATTTCAGCCCTACCGTGGTGGCGGCGGCCATCACCAGCCGAAGGGATAAGACCCACCTTCCTACCCATGTTTTGTTGGAGGATGTGCCGGGCCTTGCCCCTACCTCCCTGCTGCTGTTGGAGCAGATACGGACGGTTGACCGTAGGCGGCTGCGAGGCTATATCGGGCAGATCAACAAGAAAAAGATGAAGGAGATCGACACAGCCCTGGCAATCAGCGTGGGCCTGCGTTCTCTGGCATAGGACAGGCGCCCTTCTGAATAGATTGGTAGAGGCAGAAAGGAGGAACCTGTTTGAAATCACTCACGCTTGCAGAGCTTGATACGCTCTCCGCCGTTGATATTAAGACGGTCGATCCAGAACAGCTTGTCGATATTCGGGATATATCCATCCACAGAGAACTTCCAAGAGAGGAACGGGTGCTGGACTTCATCCGCCAGATCCGCAACCCCTACTGCTTCCGCCACGGAAAGATCGTCGTGAAAATTGGCTTTTCCGAGGCGGCCAAGGAAACCACAATGGAGGAACAATTTGAAAGCTATCTCCGTACCCTGTAAATCCCTGACACGAATGGAACCGAAAAAAACACCTGGACACTGACTGTGCCCTGCGGTATAATAGAAATAGGACAAAACTCGCACTCCAATCGTTGTTGGGACTGACGAACAAAACGATTGGAGGCATTGTTATGAAAAATTTGACCGCGCAGGCTGTTTATGACGCCGACATCTATCTCCGTCTGTCTGATGATGATGGAGATAAGCCGGAAAGCAACAGCATCAAAAATCAGCGGGAATTTATCACGGAATTTTTGAAATCAATGACAGAAATCCGCATCTATGCCGAGAGGAAGGATGACGGGTTTAGTGGCGTTGATTTTTTTCGTCCTGGGATTCAGGAAGTCTTACAGGATGTGCGTTCCGGCGCAGTCAACTGCGTCGTGGTAAAAGACCTGTCCCGTTTAGGGCGCAACTATATCGAAACCGGAAAGGTCTTACAGGAGTTTGCAGACCACGGGGTACGGTTCATCGCCATCAATGACGGCTATGATACCGCCAATTTACAGGGGCAGGCCAGCACCATCCTGCTGCCCATCAAAAACCTGATGAACGATTCTTACAGCCGGGATATTTCGGTGAAAATCCGTAGCCATTTGGAGGTCAAGAAGCGAAAGGGTCAGTTTGTAGGGGCGTTTGCCGCCTACGGCTATCTGAAATCACCGGACGACAAGAATCAGCTTGTTGTGGACGATTACGCCGCCGAGGTGGTGCGGGATATTTTCCGCTGGAAGCTGGAAGGAATGAGCCAGCAAGGGATCGCTGACCGGCTGAACGCCGATGGGGTCCTCTCTCCATCAGAATACAAGCGTTCCCTGGGGATGAAGTATATCTCCGGCTTCAAAAGCAATCCGCAGGCCAAGTGGTCGGCAGTAGCAGTTGGGCGCATCCTGAAGAATCCCCTCTATATCGGTGTGATGGTTCAGGGAAAGACCGGGCGGCCAAACTATAAAATCAAGAAGTTGATGGAGAAACCGGAGGACGAGTGGATCAGGGTTCCCGGCGCCCATGATCCGATTATCAGCGAGGTGGATTTTCGGACAGTCAGCGGCCTGCTGTGCCGGGACACCAGAATCGCCGTACAGAAAAAGACGGTCTATCCCTTTTCGGGACTTTTGTTCTGCGCTGATTGCAAGCAGAACATGATCCGCAAGACCGTTCCGGCAGGCGGGAAAAAATATTTTTACTACTCCTGTTCCACCAATCGGGCGGACAAAACCGCCTGCACCACCCACAATATCAGCGAAGCGCTGCTGACAGACGCAGTTCGTGACTGTATCCACGCTCACATGGAAACGGTGCTGAATATTGAGAAAACCCTGCAATTCATCGCCGCCCTCCCCGCAGAGGACACAGAGGCCAGAAAGATCGACCGGCAGCTTGAAAAGCTGAAAGCCGATTATGAACAGGCCATGCGGTTCAAAATGTCCGCTTATGAGAAGTTCGTGGACCATCTTCTGAATGAAGATGAGTTCAAGCAGTATCAGCGGATTTACACGGAAAAGTGTGAGGCGATTGCGGCGGCCATCAGCAAGCGGCAGGAGGAATTGGACGCCATTGTGCGGGCGGGTTCCCCACAGGGGGAATGGATCGCCCATTTCAAGTCCTTCCGCCATGTGGATGTGATGGAGCGCAAAATCCTGGTGAAGATCATCGACCGCATCTATGTCTATGAAGGGAACCGAATTGAGATCATTTTCAAGTACCAGAATGAGTACAGGGCGGCGGCAGCCTACATCGAACAGTATATGGAGCGTCAGGCAGCGCAGGCAGCCCCTACGGTAAAGGAGGCGGTGTAGATGGCGCGTGTGAGCAGAAGAAAACAGATAGCGGCAGCACAGGGCGTTCCGGTTGATGAGCTGCCCAAGGCCGCCGCTCTGCGGGTTTTCCGCACGGCCCTTTATGTGCGCCTCTCCATCATGGACACCCGTGACCGCAAGGACAGCGAGAGCCTGCAAACGCAGATCGACTACCTGTGTGGGTATATCGCCAAGCACCCTGATTTGGAGCTGTACGACTGCTATCGTGACAACGGAGAAACCGGGACAAATTTTGAGCGCCCTGGGTTCCAGCGGATGATGGAGGATGTGAAAGCAGGCCGGGTGGACTGCATCATTGTGAAAGACCTGTCCCGTTTTGGGCGCGACTTCCTGGAAACCGGAAACTTTCTGGAAAAGGTGCTGCCTTTCATGGGGGTGCGGTTTATCTCCGTCAACGACAACTACGACAGCATCCGGGCGGACAGCGGAGAGGCCATGACCATCGCGCTGAAAAACCTGATGAACGACATTTACGCCAAGGACATTTCTCAAAAAGTGTATTCCGCGCTGGACACCAAGAAACGCAGCGGAGAGTTTATCGGTAATTTCGCCGCCTATGGCTATGTGAAATCCCCGGAGGACCGGCATAAGCTGGCCGTTGATCCAGACGCGGCGAAGGTGGTGCAGCGCATTTTTCGGATGAAAAAAGATGGGATGAGCAACGCTGCGATAGCAAGAATATTGACTGCCGAACAGATTCCCAATCCCAATTACCACCGCTATTTGCAGGGAGTTGTGTTTACCAAGAGGTTTTCTGAAAACAGCCCGTGGCAGACACAGACAGTGAAGCATATTTTGGAGAATCCGGTGTATCTGGGGCACATGGTTCAGGGCAAGAAAATCACAAAACTGCACGCTGGGCAGAAGCAAAAAATTATGCCCCCATCAGAATGGATCATTGTCCCCAATACCCATGAGGCAATCATTGAGCAGGAGCTGTTTAATGCGGTTCAAGCTATTTTGAAAGCCAAGCACGAGGAATACCACAGCCGTCTAGGGAAATACGCCCATTTTGACAGCGAAAACATTTTTGAGGGGCTTGTGGTATGCGCGTGCTGCCAGCACAATATGACACGCTATAAGAGCGTTTACAACAAAGGCAGAGCGGTGGCGTACCACTTTATTTGCCCCCGCCATGCCATGCTTCTGGATGCTGGGTGCCCCAATGCGGGCGGCCTGCGGGAAAACGATTTGAAAGAGGCCGTTTATGAGGTCCTTCGATTGCAGATGGCGATGCTCACAGATGCGGAGTCGGTTATCCAAAAGGTCAGCCGCTCCTCGGCGGCCAGAAGCCGCAGGACGGCTCTTGACAATGAGATCGTATCGGTACAGGGGCGATTGAAGAAATTGGACTCACTCCGTCAGACACTCTTTGAAAGCTATGTGGACGGTATTGTAACGCAGGCGGATTATCTGTTCGGGAAAAGCCGGTATGAGGATGAAGCCCGCCAGCTTGAGGGACGCCTTCAGAATATACAGGCGGAAAAAGACGCCTTGCCGGAGGTAAGCCCCAAACAAAATAAGTGGTTCGCCGCTTTTGCCAAGTTCCGGGATGAAAAAGAGCTGTCCCGTGAGATGCTGCTGGCGCTGGTGGAGAAGATCTATGTGAATGAGGACAAGCAGGTACATATCGTGTTGAACTATCAGGACGAGATGAAGAAGTTGTTTCAGGAGGAGGTGTAGCACGATGCCGGAGGTCTTACAGCAAATGTTGAACTATGTGATCGCCATTTACATCCGGCTCTCCGCCGAGGACGGCGATCTGTCCGATGAAAAAAGCGAAAGCAACAGCGTTGTCAATCAGCGGGCTTACATCCGCCGTTTCATTGAGCTGCGGCCTGAATTTGCCGAGGCGCAGATTCTCGAATTTTGTGATGACGGTTATTCTGGGACGAACATGGAACGGCCCGCCGTCCGGCGGCTTTTGGAACAGGTGCGTCAAAGGAAAATCAACTGCATTATCGTCAAGGATATGTCCCGGTTTGGGCGCGACTATATCGTGGTTGGGGACTATCTGGAACAGATTTTCCCTTTCCTGGATGTGCGGTTTATCGCCATCAATGATTCCTATGACAGCAAGGATCACAAGTACGGTTCTGCGGGCTTGATTGATGTGTCCTTCCGAAATGTGATCTACGACCTTTACAGCAAGGACTTGTCGGAAAAAGTAAGATCGACCAAAAAGCAGCTTGCCGAAAAAGGCTACTGTGTTGCCCCCTATGCGTTCTTTGGCTATCAGAAAGCGCCTGGGAATAAGCACACCCTTTTGGTGGACGAGGATGCCGCCGCCGTGGTCCGGCGTGTGTTTGACCTCTTTATCAGCGGACTGTCCACCACGGAAATTGCCAGAAAGTTTAATGCAGAAGGGGTGCTGACCCCGTTGCAAAGGAAGCGGCTACAAGCGGTGAGCCGGAAATGGAACTGCGTAGACCAGAATAAAAACTACTGGACTTCTTCCATAGTCCGAAAGATTCTGGATGACGAGCGGTACACCGGCAAAGCGATCTATGGCAAGACTACCCGAAAAAAGGTGGGTTCCAGCCGGGTCAAGGCTGTCACAGAAGATCAGTGGACTGTTGTGGACGGGGCGTTTCCAGCAATCATTACGCAGGAGATTTTCGATACGGCCAAGAGCCTGGGGCGGAGTTTTCACCTTGGCACCACTGGAAAAAGCGCACGGATTTTCTATCGGAAGATCCGATGCGGTCATTGTGGACTTGCAATGGAGCGGCTTCAATCTTCCCACCCCTGCTATGTGTGCCGGACAGACAGGTATAAGCCGGATATTGGATGCCCACAGGACAGGATAGGTGAAAAGGAACTGGAACAGGCGGTTTTAGTATCTATTCGCACGATGGCCCAGCTTGTTCGAGGGGCGGTTCAGGCGAAGCAGCGCCAGTCCGCAAAAGATACCCGATACAACCAGCGCCTTGACCGGCAGATCAAAGCACACCAGAACTCAATTCAAATGCGCCAGCAGGAAAAGATGGCGGCTTTTGAGGATATGGTGTCCGGCAAAGTCAGCGCGGAGGACTACCAGCATAAGCGAGGACAGTGTGAAAAACATATCCAGCGGCTTGAAATCAAAATCAAAGAGCTGGAGGACGCCAAACGGCAGGCAAAGGTAGAAGAACTCTCCGCAGACAGCATACTCCCCTATACCAATGTCAGGACACTGACACGGGAACTGGTGGATTTGCTGATCCAAAACATCTACATTTACAGTTCAACTTCTATTGAGATCGTTTGGAAATGTGGGGACGAATATCAACGGCTACTTGCCGATACTACAAAAAAGGAGGCTGCGGAGCATGAACAGGGATAAAAAACGGTATTGGCTCTATGGGCGGGTCGCTTCACCTGATAAATGGGCTTTGGAGAACCAAATGATTTATCTTCGCAGCTTTGCGGAAAAGTATCAGCTCAATGTTGTGGGAGAATCCCAGGACGAGGCCAGCGGCCTGACCTTTGACCGGCCTGGGCTGAATGATTTTCTGGAAGCTGTCCGGCGAGGACAGGCCGACGCTCTTTTGACAAAAGATTTGACACGCCTGGGGCGAGATGTCATGCAGACTGCCTCATGGATCGCAGACTTGAATACTTCGGGTGTAGGCGTGTTTTCCGTCACGGACTTGACTCTCCGAGGGCTTTAATTACTGAATCAGCGTAAAATCCGGCAAAAAATCTCATAAATTTTTTTGTTTTCTCTTGACATTAGGAGATGAAGGGATCACCGGAACCAAGGTAAAGGGCAGGGATGATTTTAAGGCGATGATAACAGCCTGTGAAGAGGGCGATATCGATTTAATCCTCACCAAGTCCATAACGAGATTTGCCAGAAATACGGTGGAATGCATACAGACCATCCGAAAGTTAAAGGCAGTCGGTGTGGGGATTTGCTTTGAAAAAGAGAATATCAACACCTTAACCGAGGCAAGCGAACTGATGCTGACCATACTGGCATCTGTAGCGCAGGGAGAATCGGAAGATTTTTCGGGTAACAACAGATGGGCAATCATTAACCGCTTTGAAAATGGCACCTTTATCGTAGGAACCCCGGCATACGGATACCGCAAGGATGAGGATGGAAACCTCATTATCGAGGAAACTGAAGCAGAGGTGGTACGATGGATTTTTGAAAGTTATCTGAATGGTATGGGTGTCTATGTGATAGCCAAAATGCTGAATGACCACCAAATACCAACTATTCGGGAGAGTGAAAGATGGCAGGACAGTGTAGTCAAAAATATTTTAACAAATCCGGTGTATGAGGGAGATGCCTTAAGGCAGAGAACCTACACAGAAACGCAATTCCCTTTTACCCGAAAAGAAAATAAGGGACAGATGAATATGTATCTGACAAAGGATGCCCATCCGCCTATCATTACCCATGAGGAAGCGGAGGCAGTGCGGAGCATCATGGAGTATCGAAGTAAGACGTTACACATGAATGGAACAAGGTGTCAGAACAGATACCTGTTCTCAAGCAGAATTATCTGCGGAGAGTGTGGCAGCCACTTCCGCAGGCAAAAAATATACATAGGAAAGCCTTATGAGAAAATCATCTGGACATGCCACCGCCATGTGGAAGATAAAGAATTTTGCCATATGAAGGCAATCCGAGAGGATGTGCTGCAGCAGGCATTCACGGATATGTGGAATAAACTGTACACCAACCAAGGTGTTGTCCGGCAAATTAAATGATGTTCCATCCGGCAGATTATTTCGTGCCGATTTGGGATCTCTACAGATAGGTTAGTCATTTTAAAAGTAATTGTTTCTGCGAATTGTTTTCCTGACAGAAAAACA
>NZ_VUMI01000028.1 GCF_009696275.1 Eisenbergiella porci | reverse complement strand
GGCTACGAATGCCTAAAGGGTGTGGATAAAAACATGAAAAGGGCGTAGCGATGTGGAAAATAAATATTTAAGTATAAAAGTATCGAGAGGATTATTTACAACCTGCCAGCGCCTTTCGGCGCTGATATTATTAAAAAAAGGTTTACAAAGCCTGGAAGAGTATGATATACTTTTCAGGTATGAATTCAGCCGGTACCCAGATGAAGGACACTCCGACCTCATCCTGGTATCAGGCGGTTTAATAAAAAGGAGGAACACACATGATTTCCAAAGAAAAGAAAACAGCAATCATCAAGGAATATGCGAGAGGCGAAGGCGATACAGGATCACCGGAAGTACAGATCGCAGTTCTGACAGAGAGAATCCAGGAGCTCACCGAGCATCTTAAGAGCAACCCTAAGGATCATCATTCCAGAAGAGGACTTCTGAAAATGGTTGGACAGAGAAGAGGTCTGCTTGATTACCTGAAAGAAAAGGATATCGAAAGATACCGTTCCTTGATCGAAAGACTTGGAATCAGAAAGTAATTAACAAAAACAAGGCGGATTTGACTTCAGAGTTTTCTGAGGTCTTCCGCCTTATTGTACGATGATGGAGAAAAAAGCCGCCGGATACGGAGTTAACAACGGCGCGGATATCAGGTGACGTTTATATGCAAAACCGGATAGAACTGCATTTCCATCTCTGTACACAGGGCGTCTCCGCATAACGGATGCCGCCTCTGCTTTTTCAGGTCGGAAGAATGCTTCCGAGACCACTGATAAGTCCATTTGCCGCCGTGCTGAAGTAAGTGGATTTGTCAGTAGTTTCGGCATCTTCTGTGCCTGAACAGCACCAGTATTGTTTCTGCGGACAGAAAAGGCCGGTACCATATATATATGGATCCGGAGACTGCCGCGACAGTCAGCCCCGGCATACGGGAAGAACTGACTGACAAGTAATGTTCGAATAAAGGAGAGATAAGATGTACAAAACATTTTCCATGGAACTTGCCGGACGCACCCTGAGTGTGGATGTCGGCAGAGTAGCGGCACAGGCTAACGGCGCCGCATTTATGCATTATGGTGATACCACCGTTTTATCCACAGCTACGGCGAGTGAGAAGCCCAGAGAAGGAATTGATTTCTTCCCTTTGAGCGTTGAATATGAAGAAAAGCTGTATTCCGTAGGAAAGATTCCCGGAGGCTTCAATAAAAGAGAGGGAAAGGCCAGCGAGAACTCCGTTCTGACGAGCCGTGTTATCGACCGTCCCATGCGCCCTCTGTTCCCTAAGGATTACAGAAATGACGTAACCCTGAATAACCTGGTGCTTTCCGTAGATCCTGCCTGCCGCCCCGAGCTGGTGGCTATGCTTGGTTCCGCTATCGCAACCAGCATTTCCGACATTCCTTTTGCCGGACCCTGCGCAATGACACAGGTAGGCCTGATTGACGGAGAATTCGTTCTCAACCCTTCCCAGGAGCAGTGGAAGAACGGCGATCTGAACCTGACGGTGGCGTCCACCAGTGAAAAGGTCATCATGATCGAAGCCGGAGCCAATGAAATCCCGGAAGCTAAAATGATCGAAGCCATCTACATGGCACATGAGGTAAACCAGTCAATCATTGCTTTTATCAACCAGATTGTAGCGGAAGTCGGCAAGGCAAAGCATGAATATACAAGCTGTGCCGTTCCGGAAGAGCTGTTTGCAGCAATAAAGGAAATCATCCCTCCTGAAGAAATGGAAGAAGCTGTATTCACTGATGTGAAGCAGGTAAGGGAAGAAAATATAAGAAAGATTACAGAGCGTCTGGAAGAAGCTTTTGCTGATAAGGAAGAATGGCTTCCTGTTCTGGACGAGGCAATTTACCAGTACCAGAAAAAGACGGTGCGCAAGATGATTCTCAAGGATCATAAGCGTCCTGACGGCCGTGCGATTACACAGATCCGTCCTCTGGCTGCAGAAATTGATATTATCCCCAGAGTACATGGTTCAGGTATGTTCACCCGTGGACAGACTCAGATCTGTACCATCACCACGCTGGCGCCTCTGTCTGAAATGCAGAGAATTGACGGCCTGGATGAGAATGAAGTGAATAAGAGATATATGCATCATTATAATTTCCCGTCCTATTCCGTAGGAGAGACCAAACCCTCCAGAGGACCGGGACGCCGTGAAATCGGACATGGCGCGCTTGCTGAAAGAGCTCTGATACCGGTACTGCCTTCAGAGGATGAATTCCCCTATGCAATCCGTACCGTATCCGAAACCTTTGAATCCAACGGTTCCACCTCCCAGGCGTCCATCTGTGCATCCACTCTGTCACTGATGGCTGCAGGCGTTCCCATTAAGAAGCAGGTTGCAGGTATCTCCTGCGGTCTGGTAACCGGCGATACCGATGATGATTATATCGTGCTTACCGATATCCAGGGACTGGAAGACTTCTTTGGGGATATGGACTTTAAGGTGGCAGGTACCCATGACGGTATTACCGCAATCCAGATGGATATTAAGATTCACGGCCTGACCAGGCCTATCGTAGAGGAAGCGATTGCCAAGACCAAGGAAGCAAGAGAGTATATCATGAATGAAATCATGACTCCCTGCATTGCAGCTCCCAGAGCTGAGGTCGGTCAGTTCGCTCCCAAGATTATTTCCGTACAGATCGATCCCGAGAAGATTGGTGATGTGGTTGGACAGCGCGGAAAGACAATCAATGAGATTATCGCCCGCACCGGCGTTAAGATTGATATTACCGATGACGGAAAGGTATCCGTATGCGGAACCGATAAGGAAATGATGGATAAAGCGGTAGAGATGGTTAAGATCATCACCACTGATTTCCAGGAAGGCCAGATTTTCAAGGGAACCGTAGTAAGTATTAAGGAATTCGGCGCATTCATCGAATTCGCTCCCGGAAAAGAAGGAATGGTTCATATTTCCAAGATCGCAAAGGAAAGAATCAACCGTGTAGAGGATGTTCTTACTCTTGGAGAACAGGTTACCGTTGTATGCCTTGGTAAGGACAAAATGGGCAGAATCAGCTTCTCCATGAAGGATGTTGCTCAGGTTTAAATAACGGATTATTATTTTAATAGAAACAATCGGCAGTTTAATAAGCCGGAGGAATATGTCAGCATATTCCTCCGGCTTATTTTTGTCCGCGCAGTCATAACCTGGCATGTACAACATATACTGAGATAAGCAGAAAGTTGGACAGACTGCTTGAAAGGAACCTGTCCGGAAAGCGAGGAGTGTGCCCATGACACAAAGGGAAGATATTTTGCGGATCTTTCCGGAACGAATGCGGCCCAGGTGGAAGAAAACCGCCGGATTTGCGCAGCAGCTGCAGGAAATCCGGCTGCGCGTGGGAAAACCGGTGCTTTTGTACATAGACGGAAGGGAATTTTTCCAGGAGGAATCCGGGGATGTGGTATATAGGACTGACCGGCCTGCAGTCACTGCACAGGAGGATTTGGAACAGCTGATAGCCTATGCATGCAGCTACTCCATGTATGCTTTTGAAGAAGAAATCAGCAGGGGCTACCTGACACTGCCGGGCGGACACCGTATGGGGCTTACAGGGGAAGCTGTGCTGACGGATTCGGACAGAGTGAGGAATATCAAGCATATTTCCTGTGTAAATATCCGGATTTCCCATGAAATCAGGGGAGCGGCGGACGCCGTGCTACCCTTTCTTTACAGGGACGGACATTTCCTGAATACACTGATTCTTTCGCCGCCCGGCTGTGGTAAGACAACCCTGCTGAGGGATATCGTGAGGCAGGTTTCCGACGGGAATTCCTGCGGTCACGGCGTGACTGTGGGAATTGTGGATGAACGTTCGGAAATTGCCGGATCCTTTCAGGGGAGGGCGCAGAATGATGTGGGAATGCGCACGGATATCCTTGACAGCTGTCCCAAAGCGGAAGGCATGATGCTGCTGATCCGTTCCATGGCGCCAAAGGTTATCGGCGTGGATGAATTGGGAAGTGAAGAGGATATCCGGGCGCTGAAAAAGGCGATCTGCTGCGGATGCTGCGTTCTGACAACCATCCATGCCGGTTCATTGGAGGAGGCGGAAAGCAGGCTGTCCGGGATGAAGCTGGATGAAATAAAGATTTTTGACCGCTATGTGATACTCACCAGGCGGGAGGGAAAATGTGCGGTGGATGCCGTACTGGACGGCGAAAGGAAGCTTCTGGCCGGGAGGGTGCCATGCTGAAGCTTACCGGCGCGCTTCTGCTGGTTATGGGGTGCGCCGGGTTCGGCCTGTGTATGTGCAGGGATATGGAAAAGCATGTGGCGCAGCTGCGGCAGCTGGCCCGGGTATTTACCATGCTGGAAAGTGAAGTGGGATACAGCAGGGCCACATTGCCGGAAGGAATGATCAGAGTGGGTAACCGCCTGCACACAGAGCTGGGGGACTGCTTCATACGGATGGGAAAGAGGGCGCAGGAGCAGAGCGGAAGCTCCTTCCAGACCGTATGGCAGGAGGAAATGCCCTTCTGGCTGAAGACAACCTGCCTTGACGCCAGGGAAAAGGAGCTTCTGCTTTCCTTCCCCGGCTTTACCGGATTTGTGGACGGGCAGATGCAGCTGATTTCCCTGGAGCAATTTGTAAAGGAGCTTTCGCATGCACAGGATAAAGCGGGGAAAGAAGCGGAAAGCCGCAAAAAGGCAGTTCTTTCCGTAAGTACGGCGGGCGGGCTGCTGATGGCCATCCTGCTGATATGACTTGAAGGAGAATGGAATGGGAGTAAGTCTGATTTTTAAAATTGCAGCGGTAGGGATTCTGGTGACCATCCTCAGCCAGATACTGAAGCACAGCGGCCGGGAGGAGCATGCGTTCCTCCTTTCGCTGGCCGGCCTGATACTGGTTCTCACCTGGATCATTCCCTACATATATGATCTGTTTACTACAATACAGAACCTGTTTCAGCTCTGACGGAAAGGAGAGGACAGGAAATGGATATGGTAAAAATCGCCATGCTGGGCATAACCGGCGTTCTGATAGGGCTTCAGTTCAAATCCGGGAAACAGGAATACAGCGCTTATATCGGTATCGGCGTGTCGCTGGTTATTTTCTTTTATGTCTGCGAATACCTGATGCAGATGAAGGACTCCGTGCTGGCTCTGGGAGGCTTTTTGGAAGGAAGCGGCGCTTATTTCGGGATACTTTTCAAGGTGATCGGCATTACCTATCTGTGCGAATTCTGCGCAGGCCTCTGCCGGGATGCCGGATATCAGGCCATTGCCGCCCAGGTGGAGCTGTTCGGGAAGGTGACTGTGCTGCTTGCGGGAATGCCGGTGCTTTTATCCCTGATCGATACCATTACAGGCTTCATGGCTTAGAGCGTGATTGAAAATTCATTCCCGCACACAGCGTAAGCAGCAACCCGGGAAGGAGGGGAACATGGACTGGACCACATTGACCGGAGAATTGAATCTTGAGGCGCTTTCGGAACAGATTGAACAGCTGTTTCCCAATTTCTCCATCGACTTTTCCTCGCTTCTTGGGCAGATATTATCAGGGAATGCAGGAGAGGCGTTTGCCGGCCTCACCGCTTCCCTGAAAAACGGGGTGCTGGCTGAGATGGCGGGGATGAAGAATCTGCTGCTCACGCTTTTGATTATCGGCGTGCTTTCCGCACTTTTTACGGTAGTCATGCAAAGCTTCGACAATCACCAGATAGCGGATATCGCCCATTTTATTTCCTACCTGCTCATGCTTTTTGTGGTGCTTCGCACCTTTACCCAGGCGGCGGATATTGCAGGTGAGCTGCTTGGCAGAATCCTTCTTTTCGTCCGCCTGTTTGTCCCTACCTTCATGCTGGCGCTGGGGCTTTCGGCGGGAGCGGCCACCGCGGCAGGGTATTACCAGCTGATTCTGCTTCTGATTTACGGCGTGGAGCAGGTGCTCAAAAGCATCGGGCTTCCGGCGGTAAACATCTACATGATGCTGGTTGTGATGAACGGTATCTGGGAAGAAGAACGGCTGGGCATGCTCGTAGAGCTGCTGCAGAAGGGCGTGGCTGGATTTTTAAAATTCCTCCTTACCTGTATTACCGGCATCGGCCTTCTCCAGTCCATGGTTACTCCCGTGCTGGAGCATCTGAAGCTGAATGCGGCGGGCAAGGCTCTGTCGGCAATTCCCGGCCTGGGAGGCCTGGCGGAGGGCACAGCCCAGCTTCTTATAGGATCCGCGGTTCTTGTAAAAAACGGCCTGGGCGTGGCGGCCTTCCTTCTTCTGCTCGCCCTGTGCATCGGCCCTTTTGCCAGGCTGCTGCTGTATGCCGGTATATTGAAGCTGTGCGCGGCCCTTCTGGGCATGACGGCTGACAAACGGATTACAGGCTGCGTCAATAAAGCGGGAGACGGCCTGCTGCTGCTTTTGAAAATCAGCTATACGGCCTGCGCCTGCTTTCTGATCATGTTTGCCATCATTACCTGCCTGGCGGGGAAAATCGGATAGCAAACCGAAGAAAGGAGAGGACTTCAATGGGAGCGCAATTTCTGGATTTGTTAAAAAAAGTCACGATTTTCATGCTGGCGGGGCAGATTATCGTGCAGTTCCTCCCGTCCGGAGGCTATGAAAAATATGTAAAAATGGTGATAAGCATCATGGTCCTGTCCCAGATAGCCCTTCCCATCCTTTCTCTGGGAAAATTCGATGCGCAGCAAAATTTTCAAACCGCATTGCGGCAGTATGAAGAGGAGATGGAACGAATCTCCAGACAGGTGGAAGAGGCGGGGCTTCAAAGCGGGGATTATCAGGAGGAGGCGCTTTCCATGATCGCCCGCAGCAGCCTGGAGGAGGTTTCGGCACAATACGGAGTAACCGTCACCGCTGTTTCCCGGACAGCGGACGGCAGGCCTTTGCTGCAGGTGTCGGAAGACGGAGAGCAAAGGGTACGGATAGAAAAGGTGAAAATTTCCCCGCAGGGGCCGGAAGCGGAGGCTGTTTTGAACGGATCGGACAATACAGATGCGGCGCAGAAACAGCAGGAGCTGCGGGAGGCCTTTGCGGAGGAGCTTGGAATAGCCCCGGAGGAGTTGGAGGTGATTTGGAATGGGTGAACGGCTGAAAACATGGAAAAAGAAGCTGACTAAGGAAAATATGGCGATAATGGCGCTTTTGGGGATTTTGCTGATGGTAATCGCCATTCCTGTAAAAAAAACGGAGACACAAAAGGATCAGACAGCCGCTCCCGAGAATAAAAGCACCGCTTCCGGAACACAGGAAACTGAGGAAGAGGGTAATCCCGGCGGCTATGCAGGCGAACTGGAGGAACGGCTGGAGTCCCTTTTAGCCAGCATGGAAGGCGTGGGAAATGTGAAGGTCATGGTAACCCTGGACTCCTCCAGAGAACAGGTGGTGGAAAAAGATATTCCCTCCACCATGGACACCACAAAGGAGACGGACAGCACGGGCGGAAGCCGGGATGTGATTAACTCCAGACAGGAGGAAACCACAGTCTATGTGACCGATTCCGCAGGCAATAAAACACCCTATGTAAGCAAAATAAGGGAGCCGTCCATTGAAGGCGTGACCGTTGTGGCCCAGGGAGGAGGGAATGCCGTAATTCAGAAAAATATTACGGAAGTGATTCAGGCATTATTTGGAATAGAAGCACATAAGATTAAAGTAGTTAAGATGAAATAGCAGAAAGCAGAGGGAACAGGAGTGAAGAATGTGTTGAAACGCAACCAAATAATGATTACGGCGCTGGCAATCATGATTGCAGTGGCAGGGTACCTGAATTTTGCAGGAACCAAGGCGGGAGAAGAGAAGCTTACAAGCGCGGATGCCAGAAACGCAGAAGAGGATATGACTGCTTTGCTGGATTTGTCAGAGGAAGACGTGGTGTCGGATATTGACAGTATGGATTCTGATCTGGACGGTGTGGCAGCGGCGGACTATCTGGATGCCCAGATGTCGGCGGATGCACAGGCCCAGGAAGCGGGCAGCGCACAGGTAGCGGTGGTGGCGGAAAATATGGATGAAGCGAGCGCGGAACAGGTAGCTGAGGAAGCGGACGTACAGAACGGCGAAGTACCCGGAGAAGCCGTATTTACAAGCTCTGCAGGAGTTACCTCCCTTGCCGGAGCCAAGCTGCAGAAGGAACAGACCAGAGCAAAAAATAAAGAAACACTTCTTGACATCATAAACAATACAAACATCAGTGAAGAACAGAAGCAGGACGCCATCAACGGCATGATAGCCCTTACCGACATGGCTGAAAAAGAAACCGCAGCTGAAATCCTTCTGGAAGCCAAAGGCTTTAACGACGTGGTAGTGAGCATCAGTGGCTCCGGCGTGGACGTGGTAGTCAATGCACCCAGCCTTACAGATGCCCAGAGAGCACAGATTGAAGACATAGTTACAAGAAAAACGGGAATTACCCCTGAAAACATAATAATCAGCCCTATTACCGGGAACTAATAAAGAGAAACGAAAAACAACCCGGCTGCATAATAGACAATTCTCGCAGCTGTTAAGTTCCTCCATATTCATAGCTTTATGAAAAAAGCTGCCCCCAGACACCCGCCGGAAAAAGATTTCCGACAGTAAATAGTGTACAATGCGGGGATTTGTGGTATAATCTTCGAACAGGGCAGAACCAGACGGATACGAAAGAGGGACCGGGCTGCTTGCAGGCCCGGTCCCTCTTTCGTATCCATCTGGCGAGCGAAGCGACCCAGAGAACACTCATGTTCTCTGGGTTCTGCCCGTCCGCCCCCCGATCCCCCGCCCTTATCCCTTACATCTTTTTTGAAAGGAGCCCACCCCCATGAAAAGAATCTTCCTTTTCGTCCTTGACAGCGTAGGCATCGGCGCAGAACCCGACGCCCCCGAATACGGCGACACCGGCACCAACACGCTCAAAAGCGCCGCCTCCAGCCCCTTTTTTCATATGCCCAACATGGAAAAGCTGGGACTCTTTAATATAGAAGGAATCGACTGGCATTCAGGCACAGATGCCCCCCTTGCTACAGTAGCCCGCATGCAGGAAGCCTCCAAAGGCAAAGACACCACCATCGGCCACTGGGAAATTGCAGGCATCTATTCGGGCCGTCCCCTTCCCACCTACCCCGACGGTTTTCCCGCAGAGCTTCTTGATGAATTCACCCGCCGCACCGGCCGCGGTATCCTCTGCAATAAGCCCTACTCAGGAACCGACGTAATCCGGGATTACGGAGACGAACACGTCAGGACCGGGAAGCTCATTGTCTACACCTCAGCCGACAGCGTGTTCCAGATAGCGGCCCATGAAGACATTGTCCCTCCCGAGACCCTCTACGAATACTGCCGCATTGCCCGCCAGATCCTCACCGGGGAACATGGCGTGGGCCGTGTCATCGCCCGCCCCTTTACCGGAAACAGCTGCAGCTATACCAGAACCACAGGCCGCCATGACTTTTCAATAGAGCCGCCGTCCGTGGATATGCTGGATCAGCTCAAGGACAACGGCAAAGACGTCATCGGCGTCGGCAAAATACACGACATTTTTGCAGGAAAAGGCCTTACCGAATATACCTACACCCAGGGAAACGAAGACGGCATCAACAAAACCCTTGCCTATATGGACAAAGAGTTTGAAGGCCTCTGCTTTATCAACCTGGTTGACTATGACATGCTTTACGGCCACCGCAACGACATTGACGGCTACGCCAAAGCCCTCACCTATTTTGATGAGCGCCTTCCCGAGATCCTCGGCAAAATGCAGGAGGACGATCTGCTCATGATCACAGCCGACCACGGCTGCGACCCCGGCTATACCGTCTCAACAGACCATTCCAGGGAATACACTCCCTTCCTTTTATACGGAAAGAGAATTGCGCCCCGCAACCTGGGAACCAGAGGCACCTTCGCGGACATCGGCGCCACGGTTCTTGATTATTTCGGAATCACCCCCGAATTCGAAGCAAAAAGCATGCTTCCCCACTAGCGCATGTCTGAAATTCATTCCCGCCGCCAGCATGCCTGTTCCGGCTTGCCATGGGGAAATGATATACCGCATAAATAATGCCGGGATTCCCGGCTTAACATAACGTTTTGGAGGAAAGAAAAAAGTGAGCAACCTGACACAGGAAATCAACAGAAGAAGGACTTTTGCAATTATATCCCATCCCGATGCCGGAAAAACGACCCTGACCGAAAAATTCCTGCTCTACGGAGGAGCCATTAACCTGGCCGGAAGCGTAAAAGGCAAGGCAACCGCCAGACACGCTGTTTCCGACTGGATGGAAATAGAAAAGGAGAGAGGTATTTCCGTCACCTCCTCCGTATTACAGTTTGAATATGACGGATACTGCATCAATATTCTTGATACCCCCGGACACCAGGATTTCTCCGAGGACACCTACCGTACCCTGATGGCTGCGGATTCCGCCGTCATGGTAATTGACGGCTCCAAGGGTGTTGAGGCACAGACAAGAAAGCTTTTTAAGGTCTGCGTCATGCGTAAAATTCCCATCTTCACATTTATCAACAAAATGGACCGGGATGCCAATGATACCTTTGACCTTCTGGATGAAATCGAAAAAGAGCTGGGCATTGCAACCTGCCCCAAAAACTGGCCGATTGGATCAGGAAAAGGCTTCAAAGGAATTTTCGACCGGGATAAACGCTGCGTGATCATCTATTCCGATACGGAAAAAGGAACCAGGGAAGGCGAAGCCATGGAAATTCCTCTGGAGGAGGAAGACAGGCTCCGCGACTGCATCGGTCAGGAAGCAATGGACAAGCTGTTAGAGGAAATCGAGCTTCTTGACGGCGCCAGCGCGGAATTTGATTTGAAAGAAGTACAGAAGGGGGAACTGACCCCCGTATTTTTCGGATCAGCCCTGACCAACTTCGGTGTGGAAATCTTTTTGAAACATTTCCTGGAA
This sequence comes from Eisenbergiella porci, assembly GCF_009696275.1. Lineage (GTDB taxonomy): Bacteria > Bacillota > Clostridia > Lachnospirales > Lachnospiraceae > Eisenbergiella > Eisenbergiella porci. The sequence goes on along the minus strand of NZ_VUMI01000028.1, from coordinate 72,310 downwards.
ATGACTACCACCCCTCTCCCCAGAAAGGCGGATACGGGACTTATCGATCCTGTGGAAAATAATTTTTCCGCCTTTGTATTTAAAATCCAGGCCAATATGAATAAAGCCCACCGTGACAGAATCGCGTTCATGCGTATATGCTCCGGCAAGTTCGAGGCCAGCATGGAAGTAAAGCATGTGCAGGGCGGTAAGATAATGCGCCTTTCCCAGCCCCAGCAGATCATGGCCAGCGAACGGAAAATCCTGGAGGAAGCCTATGCCGGCGATATTATCGGCGTATTTGACCCCGGTATTTTTTCCATCGGGGATACCCTCTGCATGCCGAAGGAAAGCTTTGCCTACGAAGGCATTCCTACCTTTGCGCCGGAGCATTTTGCCAGAGTGCGCCAGGTGGATACCATGAAGCGGAAGCAGTTCGTGAAGGGAATTAACCAGATCGCCCAGGAAGGCGCCATCCAGATTTTTCAGGAATACAATACCGGTATGGAAGAGATTATTGTAGGCGTGGTAGGCGTCCTGCAGTTCGATGTGCTTAAATACCGGCTCAATAATGAATATAATGTGGAAATCAGGCTGGAACCCCTTCCCTATGAATATATCCGCTGGATAGAAAATAAGGACGAAATCGATTTGGACAAGCTGACCGGAACCTCCGACATGAAGAAGGTTAAGGATATGAGAGGCAACCCGCTGCTCCTTTTTGTAAATGAATGGAGCGTAGGGATGACATTAGACAGAAATAAAGGCCTGATTTTAACCGAATTCGGCCGCAACTGATAAAAAAGCAACAGCTTAAGACAGCCTGGGCAATTCTGTTATAAAAAGGACTACGGCACGACAAAACGCCAAAAAAGGGCGGAACGGGAAAGTGACAACAGCCAAAACGGCCACAATGGACAGGAGTCATGCAGTATGAAGAAATTTTCCAAAACCGTAGTAGTCATTCTGGTTCTTCTTATTCTTCTGACAGCCTATTGGGCATGGGAGGGCCGGCTTCCGGACCTTGCGTCCCTCAGAAAAGCGCAGCAGGAAACACAGATAGCCGGACAGAACGGGGAAACCCTCTCCCTTCAGGAATCCCGGCCGGACGGCGCATCCGGCGGACAAAACGCCGGAACAATGCAGGAAACCGCAGAACCTGAGCCCCGGGGAACGCAGGAAAACGGAACCGCCCAGACTGCCGAGGGGGTGCGGCCTGCTCAGCCCGCTGAAACCGGCTATGCCTACAGCCTTCTGGACGAAGAAGAAAAATCCCTCTATCTCCAGATGCTGCAGTCCATCACAGGCTTCTCTCAGGAAACGGAGCTTACCACATTAAAGCCTGAGCTGCTGGAGCCGGTTTTCAACAGTGTTTTAGCGGATCATCCCGAAATTTTTTACGTGGATGGATATACTTATACCAAACACACCCTGGGAGAGGAAATCCATAAAATTACATTTACCGCCCGCTACACCCTGACGCAGGCGGAAGCCGAACAAAGAAAAAAAGGAATAGAAGCCTACATAGAAACCGCGCTTTCCGGCATACATAGCGGAATGGATGACTATCAGAAAATCAAGTACATCTACGATTACATGATAGAACATACGGATTACAGACTGGATTCCCCGGAAAACCAGACCGTCTGCTCCGTTTTCCTCTATGGAGAATCCGTCTGCCAGGGCTATGCAAAGGCATTCCAGCTCCTCTGCAGCCGCGTGGGCATTCCGGCAGTGCTGGTTACCGGCGAAGTGAAGAACGGGGAAGCCCATGCCTGGGACCTGGTCCAATCCGACGGTGAATGGTATTATGCGGATCCCACCTGGGGGGATGCCTTCTATCTCATGGGAGATGACGACCCCGCCTGGCAGGGCAAAAAACGCCCCAGCGTCAACTACGACTACCTCCTCGTCACCACACAGCAGCTCCTGCGCACCCATACCATAGACAACTTTTTCCCGCTGCCCGACTGCACCGCCATGAAGGACAACTATTATGTGCGGGAGAACGCCTACTTTGACACTGTGGACGAAGATAAACTCGCCCGGCTCTTCGCCCGGGGCTATGAAGAACAAAAGGGAATGGTAACCCTGAAATGCGCTGACGCCGATATCTACCTGCAAATGAAACAGAAGCTCCTGGATGACCAGGAAATTTTTACCTACCTGAAAAACGGCGGTTCATCCGCCGCCTACGTAGACACCCCGGAACAATACACTCTCAGCTTCTGGCTGGAATAACCGTAAGAAAGAGATCCAGGAGCGCCAAAATCCATTTCCAAAGACGATTCGGGACAGATTTAGACAGTAACTGTGAGGAAACCGGACAGTTACAAGCAAGTTACCCGCATAAAAAGACTTTGCAAAGATACAGGATTTTGTTATAATCAGTGTTATAGGAATAAAGGAGGCAGCCTTATGGAAAAAGATACAAGGAAAGACAGCAATAGAAATACATTTGTTCTGCAGGGAGATGACAGCATTGGCTCCGTGCAGATAGCGGACGAGGTTGTGGCCATGATCACATCTCTTGCGGCGACGGAAGTGGAAGGTGTGTCCGCCATGGCAGGCAATATTACCAATGAACTGATAGGAAAGGTCGGCGTGAAGAACCTGACTAAAGGCGTTAAAGTACAGGTGACGGGTAATACGGTGAAGGCGGATCTGGCGCTGTCTCTGGAATACGGCTACAACATTCCGGAAACCTGTTCAAAGGTACAGGAAAAGGTAAAGAATGCCATTGAGAATATGACAGGGCTTACAGTGACCGATGTAAATATCCGCATTGTCAATGTGAATATGGAGCCGGGCAACTGATACCGGAGGACGCGGCGGCCTGGATGTCCAAACTGCTGCGGATATTCGATAAATTCTTCCCGCAATCGCATGCCGGGCTCCGGCAGAAGAAAAGAGAGGGAATAACGGCAGGTGCCTTTCGGAATCCGAAAGGCACTTCCGGCATAAGTGCAGGGCGGCAGGAAGGCCTGCATATATATGCGGACGTACGGACAGGTATGGCCGCGCACTAGAGAAAGCCGGATAACGGCGGAATTGAGGAAACAATGGGCAGAAGAGAACAGAGGGAACAGATATTCAAGCTGCTGTTCCGTGTGGAATTCAATCAGAAGGAAGAGATGCCGGAGCAGTGCGCGCTTTTCTTTGAAGATGAGGAGAACGGCATCCCCGAGAAGGATATCGCCTATATCCAGGGGAAATTTGATAAAATCCAGGAAAAGCTTCCTGAAATTGATGAAATGATAAATACGACGGCCAGGGGCTGGACGACCTCCAGAATGGGGAAGGTGGATCTTACCATCATCCGCCTGGCTGTTTATGAGATTAAATTTGACGAAGAGGTGCCGGACAGCGTGGCAATTAACGAAGCCGTGGAGCTGGCCAAGAAATTTGGGCAGGATGAATCCTCCGGATTTGTAAACGGCGTGCTTGCCCGGTTTGTATAGAGGAAACCAAGTGAGAAATGTATATACTGTAGCGCAGGTGAATTCTTATATCAAGAACATGTTTTCACAGGATTTCATGCTGCAGAATATTTATGTCAAGGGAGAAGTGAGCAACTGCAAGTATCATTCTTCCGGGCATATTTATTTTACAATCAAGGATGCCAGGGGCACGATTGCCTGCGTCATGTTTGCGGGAAACCGAAGCGGCCTTAAATTCCGCATGGAGGAAGGCCAGCAGGTGGTAGTGGGCGGAAGCGTCGAGGTTTATGAACGGGATGGAAAATACCAGCTCTATGCCAGGGAGATTATCCTGGACGGAGCCGGTTATTTATATGAGAAATTTGAGCGGCTGAAAAAAGAACTGGCCCAGCGGGGGCTTTTTGCCCCGGAGTATAAACAGCCTGTGCCCAAATACATCAGGACCCTGGGGGTGGTAACAGCGCCTACCGGGGCAGCCGTGCAGGATATTATCAATATCACACGCCGGAGGAATCCGTATGTCCGGATTATCCTTTACCCTGCAATCGTACAGGGAGAACAGGCGTCGGCCAGCATCATCCAGGGGATCCATGCGCTGGAGCAGCTGGGTGTGGATGTGATGATTGTGGGACGCGGCGGCGGGTCCATTGAAGACCTGTGGGCCTTTAATGAAGAAGCCGTGGCCCAGGCCGTATTTGACTGCAGCGTTCCCATTATTTCCGCAGTGGGACATGAGACGGATACGACAATTATTGATTTTGTATCGGATTTACGCGCGCCCACGCCTTCGGCGGCAGCGGAGCTGGCCGTATATGATGTCCGCCAGCTGGAAGCAGTGCTGGATTCCTGCAAAGGGGACTTAACCCGCAGGATGTTAACCCGCCTGGACAGGGAACGGTCCAAGGTGAAACAGGCGCAGACGAAGCTGCAGTACTTAAGCCCGGCCAGCCAGATCAGGGAAAAACGGACTCTTGCCATGCGCATGGAGGAACAGCTCTCGGCGCTGATGCAGCGTCATATCAGGGAAAAACGCTACCTGCTCGGCTTGTATACGGAAAAACTGAAGGGCCTTTCCCCTCTGGACAAGCTGAATCAGGGCTTTTCCTATGTGTCGGATGAGAAAGGGAAAACAGTATCCGATGTGGATCATGTCCGGGTAGGCGACCATCTGACCGTTCATGTGAAAAACGGCCGGATAGAGGCCCAGGTGGTAGACAAGGAAAAATGGAAGCAGGAGAAAGGAGTATTGGAAGCATGAAACCGGAAGAGTTGAAGGATGAAAAACAGGAAGCCGGCCCTTCTTTGGAAGAGGCTTTTATCCTCCTTGACGATATTACCCGAACCCTTGAGGATGAGGAAATAACGCTGGAGGATTCCTTTCAGGCGTATAAAAAAGGAATGGATTTGCTGAAAATTTGCAATGATAAGATAGATAAGGTGGAAAAGAAGGTAATGATGCTGAACGAGGAGGGCGGACTGGATGAATTTTGAAGCCGAGCTGCAGGAAAGAGTGTCGGGGATTGAAGCGATACTCAGACAATACCTTCCGGCAGAGGAAGGGTACCAGAAAACAGTGCTGGAAGCCATGAACTACAGTGTGCTTGCCGGCGGAAAGCGTCTGCGCCCCATGCTGATGCAGGAAGTCTTCCGGCTGTTTGGCGGAAAAGGCCGCCTGGTGGAGCCTTTTATGGCTGCAATTGAAATGATCCATACTTATTCCCTGGTGCATGACGATCTGCCCTGCATGGATAATGATGAATACCGGAGAGGCAGGAAGACCACCCATGCGGTTTATGGGGAAGGCATGGCTGTCCTGGCCGGAGATGCCCTTTTGAATTATGCCTTTGAAACCGCCTGTAAAGCCTTTACCATGCCGGAGGCCGCGCAGAGCATCGACGGACTTAACCGGTGCGCCAAAGCCATGGCCATTCTCGCGGGGAAGGCCGGAATTTACGGCATGATCGGCGGACAGACAGCGGATACGGAAGCGGAAGAGCTGCCGGAGGAGCAGGTGACACAGGAGCTTCTCCTTTACATCCATGAAAATAAAACCGCGGCCCTGATCCAAAGCTCCATGATGATTGGCGCTGTCCTGGCCGGCGCTGCGGACGGGCAGCTCGAGGCGCTGGAACGGATAGGCTCCAATATCGGCCTTGCCTTCCAGATACAGGATGATATTCTGGATCTGACGAGCAGCCTGGAGGTTTTGGGCAAGCAGACCGGAAGCGATCTGAAAAACCATAAGGTAACCTATGTATCCCTGAACGGAATGGAGAAATCCACAGAACAGGTGCGCAGGCTTTCCGAGGAAGCCATTGCCGGCCTGGCCTGCGTTGCAGCACAGGAAGGAATGCCGCAGGCAGATACACGGCGTAATGATTTCCTGGAAAAGCTGGTGGAAGATCTCATTACCAGAAAAAAATAGAAGGGGGCATCCTATTATGCTTCTCGATCAGATACAAAAAGAAAATGACATCAAAAATATAAACCCAAGGGACTATCAGGCGCTGGCGGCGGAAATCCGGGAGTTTCTCGTCAATAAAATAAGTGTGACGGGAGGCCATCTGGGATCCAATCTGGGCGCGGTGGAGCTTACCATGGCCCTTCACCTGGCCCTGAACCTTCCTGAGGATAAAATCATCTGGGATGTGGGACATCAGTCCTACACCCACAAGCTGCTCACCGGAAGGCGGGAGGGTTTTGAAACCCTGCGCAAGTACGGCGGCATGAGCGGCTTCCCCAAGCGGAAGGAAAGCGACTGTGACAGCTTTGATACGGGGCACAGCTCCACCTCCATCTCTGCGGGCCTGGGACTTGTCAAGGCCAGGGATCTCCAGGGGGAAAACCACACCATTGTTTCGGTAATCGGCGACGGCTCCCTCACGGGGGGCATGGCTTATGAAGCACTGAACAACGCGGCCCGGCTGGAAACGAATTTTATCATTATTTTAAATGACAACAACATGTCCATATCCGAAAATGTGGGCGGCGTATCCAAATATCTGAACAATATCCGTACCTCAAACGCCTATCTGGATGTGAAGGACGGCATCTACGACGCCATCCGCAACACCAAATACGGCGAACCGGTGGTTGCCGGCATCCGCCGCGCCAAGAACAGCTTAAAGCAGCTTGTAATCCCCGGCATGTTTTTTGAGGATATGGGCATTACCTATCTGGGGCCAGTGGACGGCCATGACACCAATTCCCTGATCCGCGTAATCAATGAGGCAAAACGCAGAAAAAATGCGGTCATGATCCATGTGCTCACCAAAAAGGGCAAGGGCTATGCGCCGGCGGAGAACCATCCCGCCCGCTTTCATGGAGCGGAACCTTTTGACGTTGCCACAGGCGTGCCGCTGAAGAAGAAAATGAAGGCCAATTATACGGATATTTTTTCCACAGTCATGATTAAGCAGGGTCAGCGGAATGAAAAAATAGTGGCGATTACGGCGGCCATGCCGGACGGAACCGGGCTGAAACGCTTCAGCCATGCCTATCCGGACCGCTTTTTTGATGTGGGGATTGCAGAACAGCATGCGGTGACCTTTGCCGCGGGGCTTGCTGCGGGAGGCCTGCGTCCGGTGGTGGCGGTTTATTCCTCTTTCCTGCAAAGGGCCTATGATCAGATTCTCCACGACGTCTGCATCCAGAATCTGCCGGTGGTATTTGCCATAGACAGAGCGGGGCTGGTGGGCAGCGACGGGGAAACCCATCAGGGTATTTTCGACCTGTCCTATCTGTCCTCCATTCCCAATATGCATATCATGGCGCCCAAGAATAAATGGGAGCTATCCGATATGCTGAAGTTTGCGGTGGCCTTCCAGGGGCCGATTGCGCTGCGTTATCCCAGAGGAGAGGCCTATGACGGCCTGTCCGGTTTCCGGGCGCCTATTGAATACGGCCGCAGCGAAATGATATATGAAGAAAAGGATATCGCCCTCCTGGCGGTGGGGAGCATGGTAAAAACAGGGGAAGAGGTCTATGGCAGCCTGAAAAGGCAGGGTCGGTTCTGTACCCTTGTTAACGCCAGGTTCGTAAAGCCCATTGATGAAGAAATGATCCGTAAGCTGTCCCATACCCACAGCCTGTTGGTTACCATGGAGGAAAATGTGGAAAGCGGCGGCTTCGGCGAGCGTGTCCGCACCTTTGTTGACGAGTGCGGCCTTAAGGTGTGCGTCCTCTCCATTGCCATTCCCGATGAGTATGTGGAGCACGGCAATGTGGAGCTTTTGAAGCAGGAAATAGGAATAGACAGTGAATCCATACTGAAAAGGATTCATGAAGAGTTAGGGGAGAACTGATGAAGGAACGTTTGGATATGCTTCTGGTAAAACAGGGGCTGGCGCCCTCCCGGGAAAAGGCGAAGGCCATCATTATGTCCGGCAATGTGTTTGTTGCCGGACAGCGGGAGGATAAGGCCGGCTCTGTTTTTGATGAGGCGGCAGTGATAACGGTAAAAGAAAATCCATTGAAATATGTGAGCAGAGGCGGTCTGAAGCTGGAGAAAGCCATGCAGTGCTTTCCCATCACCCTGGCCGGCAGCGTATGCATGGATATCGGCGCTTCCACCGGCGGCTTTACCGACTGCATGCTGCAAAGCGGGGCGGCTAAGGTATACTCCGTGGACGTGGGCCACGGACAGCTCGCCTGGAAGCTGAGGAATGATGAACGCGTGGTATGCATGGAAAAGACCAATTTCCGTTATATGGTGCCCTCGGATATTCAGGATGCCCTGGATTTTGCCTCGGTGGACGTTTCCTTTATTTCCCTGACCAAAATACTGATTCCCGCCAGAAACCTGCTTAAAGAGAGCGGGCGCATGGTATGTCTTATCAAGCCCCAGTTTGAGGCGGGCAGGGATAAAGTGGGAAAAAAGGGAGTGGTACGGGAACCTGAGATACACCGGGAGGTCATTGCCAAGGTCATTGATTTTGCAGACCTTACCGGCTTCAGTGTACAGGGACTGAACTATTCTCCGGTGAAAGGGCCGGAAGGAAATATCGAGTATCTGGTTTTCCTGGAAAAAAAGAGGGCGCTGCCGGAAGAAATCATCTCGCTTACGGAGCATGAAGCGGAACGCAGGCTGGCCGGGGTGCAGGCGAAAGGCGCAGATCTGTGTGCAAAGCAGGAATGGAAGGAAAACATACGCAATATCGTGGAGCAGGCGCATGAGGCTCTGGAAAAGGATGGAAAACAGGGGTAACAGGAAATGGGTATAGGGTGCGGCAAACATTATATTATCATGACAAACAGACCGAAAGACCCGGGACTGAAGGTCACCTACTACATCCGTAAATATCTGGAGGAAAGGGGTGCCGTCTGCATAGTTTGTGCGGATAACGAAACGGAGGAGCAGATCCGTCTGAAGGAAGGCGGGGATACATACCGTTCCGACTGCATGATCGTTCTGGGCGGGGACGGCACCATGCTCAAGGCGGCGCGGGAGACGGCGGCCAGCGGGATCCCCCTTCTGGGCGTAAACCTGGGCACTGTGGGATACCTTGCCGAGGTGGAGCCTTTAGCGCTTGATCTGGCGCTGGAAAAGCTTCTGCGGGAGGAATATACCATTGAAGAACGCATGATGCTGTCGGGGCGGGTGCTCCGTGAGAACGGCAGCGGGGAAACGGCCCAGGTGCATGCGCTCAACGATGTGACCATCACAAGAAGAGGTCCGCTGCAGATCATACAGTTCCGTATCTGGGTAAACGGCCAGGTGCTAAACAGCTACGGTGCGGATGGTATTGTCATTGCAACTCCCACTGGATCCACCGGCTACAATATGTCGGCCGGCGGCCCCATCGTGGAACCGGGAGCAAGTCTGATCCTCCTTACACCCATCTGTCCTCATACGTTGAATACCAGAAGCATAATTCTGCGGGCGGAGGACGAGGTTGTGGTGGAAATCGGTGAAAGGCAGTCCGGGCAGGAGCAGGAGGTGGAGGTGAACTTTGACGGCAGCCGCTGCCTGATCCTCAAATCCGGGGACCGGCTTAAGGTAACCCGCAGCGATAAGACCACCTCCATTATGAAATTGAGCGAACTGAGTTTCCTGGAGCGTTTACATAGAAAGATGAGTGAATAGGCCGATGAAACAAAGCAGACATGAAAAAATTGTGGAATTAATAGAAAACAGTGAAATAGAGACCCAGGAAGAACTGGCAGACAGACTGCGGGAAGCCGGCTTTACGGTTACCCAGGCCACCGTTTCCAGGGATATCAGGCAGCTGCATTTATCCAAGGTCCCGGCGGGAAACGGCAGGCAGAAATACGTGGTGCTGCGTCAGGACGACAGCCATCTCTGGGATAAATATGTAAGAGTGCTCAGGGACGGCTTCGTTTCTATGGATATGGCTCAGAATATTCTCGTAATTAAGACGGTTTCCGGTATGGCCATGGCGGTGGCTGCGGCTGTGGACGCCATGAAATTCAGGGAAATCGTGGGAAGCATTGCAGGAGACGATACGATCATGATGGCGGTGCGCAGTGTGGAGGACACCAGAATCGTGATGGATAAAATCAGGGAAATCCTGGAAAAGTAAATGCGGCCGCAAGACAATGCCGGCAGGAAGGGGGAACCCGCCGGGAAGCGTTCGGAAGGAGCAATAGGAGAAGTAAAGATGTTAGTAAGCCTACATGTTAAAAATCTGGCATTGATTCAGGAGACTGAGGTGTATTTCGGGCCCCGTCTGAACATCCTGACAGGTGAAACCGGCGCAGGAAAATCCATCATCATAGGTTCTGTAGGGCTCGCGCTGGGAGGCCGGGGCGATCGCGATCTGATCAGGACCGGAGCCGATTATGCCCTGATTGAGCTGGTTTTCCATCTGGAAAAGGAAGGACAGCTGGAACGGGTGAAGAAGCTTGACATCCCGGTGGAAGAGGACGGCCTGGTCATTCTGCAGCGCCGTATCATGCCCCAGCGCAGTATCAGCAAGGTAAACGGCGAAACGGTGAATGCCAAGCTTTTGAAGGAGCTTTCCGGAGTCCTCATCGATATCCACGGACAGCATGATTCCCAGCAGCTGCTGCAGTCAAAAAAACATTTGGAAATTCTGGATGATTTTGCCGGGAAAGAAATTACCGGTATAAAAAAAGAAATAAAAGAGAAATATCATATTTACAGAAAACTTCAGGAACAGCTGAAGGAAACCAATCTGGATGAAAGGGAAAAGGAACGGGAGCTTTCCCTGGCCCTCTTTGAACTGGAAGAAATCGAAAGCGCCTCTTTAAAGGAAGGCGAGGATGAGGAGCTGGAAAACAGCTACCGGAAAATGAGCAACAGCCGCAAAATTGCGGAGGTGCTGAATAACGTACATTCCCTCACCGGCTATGAGTCGGACTGCGGCGCAGGCGGCGCTGCCGGACGCGCCCTTCGGGAACTGAACAGTGTAAGCGCCTTCGATACCTCCCTGGAGGAAATGGCAGGCATGCTGACGGATATCGACGGCCTGCTCAATGATTTTAACAGGACCGTATCCGATTACCTGTCCGATTTGGAGTTTGACCAGAACTTATTTTTACAGATTGAGGAACGGCTGAACATAATCAACCGGCTGAAGGACAAATATGGGTCCACAATAGATGAAATCTTTCAATACCAACAGCAGAAGCAGGAAGAGATGGAACGGCTTCTTGATGCCGATGCTTACCGGGAAAAGCTGGAAAAGGAATTAAAGCTGGCCCGTACCGGCCTGGAAAAGCTGTGCGCAAGGGCCACGAAAATCAGGAAAGACGCGGGTAAGAAACTGTCTGCCCTGCTGATAGACGCCCTTTTGGACCTGAATTTCAACCAGGTGGATTTCAGCGTGGCTCTGGAGAAAAAGGAGGGCATTGGCCCCGACGGCTGGGACGATGCAGCCTTTATGATCTCCACCAATCCCGGCGAACCCCGCAGACCGCTTGCCAGCGTAGCCAGCGGCGGCGAGCTGTCGCGTATTATGCTGGCGTTAAAAACGGTTACGGCAGGCCAGGAAGATAAGGACACCTTTATTTTCGATGAAATAGACACCGGAATCAGCGGCAAAACCGCATGGAAGGTATCACAGAAGCTGGCGCTTCTTGGCAAAACCCGCCAGGTTATCTGCATTACCCACCTTCCACAGATTGCCGCCATGGCCGACAACCATTTTGTAATTGAAAAAAAATCCATGGAAGAAAGTACCGTTACCGCCATTGCCGAAATCCGCGGGGACGCTATTTTAGACGAGCTTGCCCGCATGCTTGGCTCAGATACCATTACGGAAAGCTCGCTCGCCAATGCCAGGGAATTGAAAGAAATGGCAGCAAATACAAAACAATACTAAATTATCTTGAACCATTTGTCACATACTAGAAAGGACGTACATGTAACGTGTATGTCCTTTTCTTTGTTTTACAGATGAAAAAAACTGTGACGCAAAGACACTGTACCTGCTTTAAGCGAAGTCAGATACCTGGCGGCAGGCTGCCTGGTATCTGCACCGGCCCTTCTGATGATGAAAAGATCCATCAGGCCGGCTGGCTTACTGCGGGAATATACGGCAGGAAGGATGTGGAAAATTGGAAAGAAGAGAAAAATACCGACTATTTTTATATGTGCTGCTGATCGGCTCAATCACAGCTTTATTTATATGCTGGATGATTCTCATATGGGAAAAAATACCCGGCGCTATTCATATCCGGGCGGGTATCCGGCAGGATCTTGACCTTAACGTTCCGGTATCCGGAAAACTTTACAAAGCTCCGGCTGAAACAGAGGATGGAGCCATCCCCGTTACAGGCATGAATGCTGCGGTCGATGCCAGGGAGGCGAAAACCCTCTCCGTGGATCTGGCGGAGCCTCTAACCCTCTATGCGGAGGATATTGAGACCTATACCATGGATCTGAAGCTGTTCGGCCTCATTCCCTTTAAAACGGTAAACGTTCAGGTAATCAACGACAAGACTCTGATACCTGCGGGAATCCCCATCGGAATTTATGTAAAAACCGAAGGAATCCTGGTGATTGCCACAGGGGATTTTACCGGAGACGACGGACAGTCGAAAGAACCTGTGGGACACCTTTTAAAGGAAGGAGACTATATCCTCAAGGTAAACGGACGGGAGGTAGAAGGGAAAGCCGCCTTTATGCGGCAGATAGAAGAAAGCAATGGAGAGGAGCTGGTATTAACCATCCTCAGGGAAGACCAGGAATTTGACTTAAAGGTCAGGCCCGAACGCAACCAGGACGGAGAGTACAAGCTGGGCATATGGATACGGGACAACGCCCAGGGCGTGGGGACGCTCACCTACCTGGATGAAAACAACTCTTTTGGGGCGCTGGGCCATGGAATCAACGATATGGACACAGCCACGCTTATGAATTTGAAAAACGGAAGCCTGTACACCACCGAGATTGTATCCATAACTAAAGGAGAGAACGGCACCCCGGGAGAGCTTACCGGAGTCATAGACTACAAGGAAAGCAACAAAATGGGAACAATCGAGGCCAACACCGTGGAAGGCATATTCGGGGAACTAAACGAATCCGCCGCCTCCCACATCACCTCACAGGCCATGCCCATCGGCCTGAAACAGGAAGTAGACCTGGGCCCCGCCCAGATCCTCTGCAGCGTAGGAGGCGCCCCCCAGCTCTACGACGTAAAAATTACATCAGTCCACCTGGACCATGATAATATAAACAGAGGAATCGAACTGCAAATCACCGACAAAACCCTCCTGGAAACCACCGGAGGAATCGTCCAGGGGATGAGCGGAAGCCCAATCATACAAGACGGAAAACTAATAGGCGCCGTAACCCACGTCCTCGTCCAGGACCCCACAAGAGGATTTGGGATATTTATTGAAAACATGCTCCTCCAATGAGCCGTGCAAAATACAAGGGGATAGGCCCGTTTGAGCTAGCTCAAAAAGGAACTCTCCCCTTGTATTTTATGGGGCGAAGCCCCACAGCCTTGGAATTGCCCGCAATTCCAAGGCTGCCACGGCGGCCCCCCGCTTATTATCCCTTCTCCCTCCCTCCCCCCACTATCTATCCCCTTAATTATCCCCTAAATTTTAACATTACCCCCATTTTCTCCCATCTCCCCCATCCATCCATCGCCCATTTTCCCCCATTTTCGCCTTCTTTCGCCCTCTCTCCGCGCGATTTATCCCGAATCCCCACGAAACCCCGCCTTTTCTGCGATGAAAGAAGGTTGCCATAAATTGTCATTCTTATATAATAAATGCAGGAAGAGACAGAAAGAAAAAGATTTCTGTTGGAATGGAGGACATATATGGAACAGTTACGCATGAATACAGGGAAAGACAACGAAAGAGTGGTACAGATTCTCACGGATCTTATGAAAACCAATAAAGAATTCCAGATTATGATAACCGTACCGGCATCCGGCGCTTCATCAGCATCCGACTTTATGCCCAGGGAAGAAGAGACGGCAGACCAACCGGCCGTAACCCATAACCTGGAAAAAGACGTAACGGACATGATACATGAAATCGGCGTACCTGCCCATATCAAAGGCTATCAATACCTGCGGGAAGCCATAATGATGTCGGTGGAGGACATCGAAATGCTCAATTCCATTACCAAAATCCTCTACCCTACAATTGCCAAGAAATACCAGACAACACCCAGCCGCGTGGAACGCGCCATCAGACATGCCATTGAGGTTGCATGGAGCAGAGGAAAAATGGAAACTCTGGACTCTTTGTTCGGTTACACAATCAACACAGGTAAGGGAAAACCCACCAATTCCGAGTTTATTGCCCTCATTGCAGACAAAATAAGGCTTCAATATAAAAATTAATCTTTTATTAAATGCCGTAATGATGTATAATATTTGTAAACCTATCTAGGGAAGGTATTAAGAAATTACGGGAGGATTCGGAATGAAGAAAATTTTATTTGTGGCTTCGGAAGGCGTACCGTTCATTAAGACGGGCGGCCTGGCAGACGTAGTAGGTTCCCTGCCCAAATGTATCGATAAAGAGTATTATGACGTACGCGTGATCTTGCCCAAATATGTATGCATGTCCCAGGAAATGAAGGACAGACTGAATTACAGAACGCATTTCTATATGGATTTCCACTGGCAGAATCAGTATGTGGGCATTCTGGAAGCGGAAATGGACGGCGTGAAATATTACTTTATAGATAATGAATATTATTTTAACGGCTTTAAGCCCTACGGTGACAACGCCCTGTTTGAAATCGAGAAATTTGCATTCTTTTCCAAGGCTGCGCTTTCCATACTGCCTGTCATCGACTTCCGCCCGGATTTAATCCACTGCCACGACTGGCAGACCGGACTGATTCCCGTATATCTGCATGAACGCTTCCAGGGAAGCGATTTCTACCGTGGAATCAAGACGGCCATGACCATCCATAACCTGAAATTCCAGGGAAAATGGAGCATTAAGGAGGTGCAGGACATAACTGGCTTACCCATGTCCTTCTTCACTCCTGATAAGCTGGAGGCCTACAAGGATGCCAACCTTCTCAAAGGCGGCCTTGTCTATGCGGACGCGATAACCACCGTAAGCGATACCTATGCGGAAGAAATCAAGACCCCCTTCTACGGAGAAGGGCTGGATGGCCTAATGCGTGCACGCAGCGGCGATCTCAGAGGTATTGTCAACGGCATTGACTACGACGAATACAATCCGGAAACAGATAAATTCATCACCCATCACTTTAATGCGGTGAATTTCAGAAAAGAAAAAATCAAAAATAAACGGGCGCTTCAGGCAGACTTCGGACTGGATCAGGATGACAAGGCCATGCTGATCGGCGTAGTATCCAGACTGACCGACCAGAAGGGCTTTGACCTGGTAGCCTATGTCATGGATGAGCTGTGCCAGGATAACGTTCAGCTTATGGTGCTTGGTACCGGGGAAGAACAGTATGAGAACATGTTCCGCCACTTTGCATGGAAATACCCGGGCAAAGTATCCGCCCAGATCTACTATTCGGAAGCTGTATCCCACAGAGTTTACGCTTCCTGCGATGCCTTCCTTATGCCTTCCCTGTTTGAGCCCTGCGGACTCAGCCAGCTGATTGCCCTGCGCTACGGCACCGTGCCCATTGTCAGGGAAACCGGCGGCCTGAAGGATACTGTACAGGCATATAACGAATTTGAAAGCACAGGAACCGGCTTCAGTTTCATGAACTACAATGCCCATGAAATGCTGGGGACCGTCCGGTATGCGGAACGCATTTATTATGACAAAAAGAGAGAATGGAATAAGATCATTGACCGCGGAATGGCAATCGATTATTCCTGGCAGGTATCCGCCAAGAAATACCAGGAGATGTATGACTGGCTCATCGGCTGATAAAAGCTGCATAGATAAGAACACAAGGGGGGAACCATCTGACACAGGAGTAAAAATCCTGTGCCGGATGGTTTTTGTACGTTTAAAATTCCCCTCACAGGGAAGGCTAAAGATAAAATAATTCAAAGAGAGGAAGAAATTATGAAAAAATTTGCATGTTTTGCTTTGACTGCGGCGCTGCTCCTTGCAGGCTGCGGCGGCACAGACGGGGATAATGCAGCACAGAGCCAGACCGAGACCCAGACCGGAAGCGCCGCTCAGGAAAGCACAGCCCAGGAGGGCACTGGCCAGACAGAGCAGGAGGGCACACAGACGGAAGGTACACAGACAGAAAGCACAGAAGCAGCTTCCGTAAATGGAGCCAGCATTAAGGCCGGAGATTACTCTTATCATGTGGAATCCCTGGAAAAAGAATGGACGACGGACAATGGAACGCTTGCGTGCACAGTTAGGCTGGCCTACCCTGTGTTTGAAGGCGATACCGAAGGAGAAAAGAATATCAACGCATTTTTCAAAGAATGGGCTGATGATAAACTGGACTATTATGAAAACGATAAGGATTCCATCGTAAATATTGCCCTCCAGTACCAGACAGAGATGGAAACCGAACAGAATTCAACGCAGGAAGACTCCACGCTTCCGCCTGTCCCGCCCAGTGAAGAAGATTTTTCAGTGGGAGGCGTAACGGTCCGCGGCAGTGTGATTTCTGTTTTCATGGAATCCTACAGCTATGAAGGCGGCGCACATGGTATGCCTGGCCGGGCTAATTACCTCTTTGACAAGACAACGGGTAAGGAAACCACGCTGGCTTCCCTCATCAGCATTTCCGAAGAGGAACTGAACCAAAAGGTACGCGGCCTGTTCCAGGAGCAGGTAAAGGGCAATACGGAAGGCTTCTTTGAGGATGCGGAAGAAACACTGAATAACAAAACGGATTTTATTGACAACTATTATTTCAGTGAAGACGGCGTTGTTTTTTATGCCACACCCTATGAAATCGCCCCCTATGCGGCCGGTTATACTGAGATCACGGTTCCTTTTGAAGAGCTGGGATTGTAAAAAAAGAAAAAGTTCCCTGCATATTCAACCTCTGTTCGGCGCACAATAAAAAGGCAGAAGCAAATTGAATGGAGGTATGGATATGGCAAATTTATCAGAACTCGATCTTCAGAACCTGCGCCATCTGATTGGCGGTTATGACACTACTCACTGCAAGATGAAGGAATACGCATCCTGTGCGGAGGATCCAAAAGTAAAACAGTTCTTTGAACAGGGCGCAAAGTCCGCTATGGAAAACAAACAGCAGTTGATGAAATTTTTGCAGTAAGGAGGAAAACTGACCATGATGCAGGAAAAAATAATGGTATCTGATACACTGGCAAGCATTAACGGCGAACTGGTAAGATTCGGGGAGATGATTCCCCAGACAGAAAACAAAGAACTGAAAAGCGCACTGAAGCAGATGCGCACAACCTGTGAGCAGTCACAGGAACAGCTCTATGAAATTGCACGCGAGAAATCCTATTATGTGCCTGCCCAAAAGGCATCCCAGGAAGAGGTTGATCACGTTAAAGGCCTGTTTACTTCAGGAACCCTGTAAAATACTTTAGATGTTAACAGCGGCTGATTGATATCCGAAGCCGCCCCGGAAACCTGGCTGCCTTTCCAAAACGGCAGCAGGTTCAGCCAAAAAGCCACCCTGCAGCGGCAGATGCCTGTGCAGGATGGCTTTTTTACCGTTGGTTGCATTATCAGTTTTCCGGAATCCACAGCCTGAAATTTTTTTCAAATACGGAGATCGGATAAATAGAAAGATAGAAATCCCGAAGCGCTTCAAGAAAGGCCTCCTGATTAAACTGTCCATCACAGAAGGCCTCCTTCTGCAACGTTTCCCGGAGTCCTGTTTCCCCGCCGTTTTTACATGCTGTTTCCTCACAATTTTCTCCGGGCAGCTCTTCCTTCAGGGGAGATAACACGAGCATCCGGTAAGTAACACCGAACAGCTGCGCTCTGACCTGCGTCAAAACTGCCCCGTTTCTCTCATAAAAACGAATCCGCCTTTCCCGAAGCTCCCTCTGCTCAGCGCAGTCTGCAGTTTCAGGCGCTTCACACTCAATAAAGCATCCCGGGAAATCTTTCTGCTTTTGGATTTCGTGAAGAAATACACTGCCAAGCCCCCGGCAGCGATACTCTTCCATAAAAGCATAATAATCCAGCAGCATTTTTTCCCTGTCCTTATCATGCATCAGCAGGGCATAACCGAGCAGGCCGCCCTCCGCTGCGGCGGATCCGTCATAAAGGCCGTAGCCGGAGTATTGCCCACGCTCCAGCAGCATTTTCACCGAAGAAAGAGGCTTTAATTCTGAATCCGGAAAATGCTCCGGCCCCCAGGCATCATAAACTGCCATAATTTCCTTCGGTGTCAAAGCCTTACATAATTCCTTCATAAATATCCTGACCTGCCTTTTACTCAATTTGTTTTAACGCGCTGATATCCGAATCGATCATCATCGAATAATTGGTATAGTACACAACGAAGCCGGGTTTACCGCCGCCTGGCTTTTTCACGTTCTTTTTTTCCGTATAATCGATTTCCACCTTCTCCTGCCCGCGCCCCCTGGAATAATGGGCGGCCAGCCTGGCCGCATCTTCAAAGGTGCTGTCAGGAAGCTCGTCGCCCCGGGATTTCACCACGACATGGGAACCGGGCATCCCCTTGGCGTGGAACCACCAGTCATTTCCGGAAGCGAACCTGAAGGTCAGCTCATCATTCTGATAATTGTTCTTCCCAACATAAATGTCATAACCATCGCTGCTTACATAATGAAAGGGACGGCTGGTAACTTTTACTTTTTTTGAACCGCCTTTTCTTCGGATATACCCGCTCTCGATCAGTTCCTCCTTGATCTGCACCAAATCCTCTTCCTTCTGGGCAATATCAAGCGCATTGCTCACCGATTCCAGATGGTCGATTTCCGATTTTGTCTCCAGCGTCAGCTGTGAGAGCGCCTCAAAGGTTCTTTTCAGCTTGTTGTACTTATCAAAATACTTCTTCGCGTTTTCCCCTGCTGTCAGCATGGGATCCAGCGGTATGGCAATATCCTCATTGGTATAATAATTCAGGGCGGTCATGGACTTCGCCCCTGGCTCCACCCCATAACCATAGGTATTCAGAAGCTCTCCATAAATGCGGTATTTATCCTTCTTTTCCGTATCCCTCATCTGCTTCAGCTGCAGATCATATTTTTTAATATTCCTTTCAAGCGCTGTGGAAACGATCCGGCGCAGGTCGGAGGAACGCTGACGAATCCGCGTAATCGTATTCTTTTCCGCATAATAATCCTCCAGAAGAGCACTGATGGAAGCATAATCCTTTCTCTGCGCCTCAGGATAAGAGGTCAGCCGCAGCGCCGCATACTCAGCAGGAACCCCGTTTTCATACACGATGCAGGGAGAAAAGTCCCCGCTGCGAACATCCCTCATCATCTCAGAAAAAGCGCGGTAAAGCGTCTTGCGTCCCGCCTCATCCAGCGCGGCGGTGGAAAGATCCGCATCCCCTCCCGCCCGGCAGCAAATCTCATGGGCGATGGCCGGAGACAGGCCCGTAAAACCGGAATACAGCGCCTTAAAACACGGCATGCTGCCCGCAAATACCCTGTCCATAAAATCCGCCTCCGAAGCCGTGAGCGGATTCAGTTTATCCTGCGTATGCGGAATAAAATATTCCTTCCCGGGAAGCACCTCCCGCACAGAGCTGACAAGTCCCGAAATATGCTTGATGCTGTCAATGATAACCCCGGAATCATTACAGAAAATAATATTGCTGTGCTTTCCCATAAGCTCCACAATCAGTAGCTTCCTGCACACATCCCCCATTTCATCCAGATGCTCAATTTCAAAATTAATAATACGCTCCATACCCGGCTGGCTGATACTGATGATTTTCCCGTTCTGAATATGCTTACGCAGCAGCATACAGAAATTCGGAGCCGTCATGGGGCTGGTTTTATTCTTATCCGTCAGATAAATTAAAGGAAGGGAAGCGGAAGCGGAAAGCGTGACCCTCTGCTGCGTTCCATTATTCTTAATCGTAAGAAGAAGCTCATCAGGCTCAGGCTGCGCGATTTTATAAACCCGTCCCCCGGTGAGCGCCTCGTCAAGTTCTTTCCTTATATTTGCAATCGTAATACCGTCAAATGCCATGACCTTACCCTCTCTGTTTCCATAATAAAGATACAACCCCCAGTATATCAGAAAATCCCTCCTCGCGCAATTGCATGAAAATCCGCCCCTGATCATAAAATCCCCTGCCGGCAGCCTTATCAGAACAACTCCGATAATACCGCCGTCAGGGGGACAGAACCATAAAACTATGAAAACCACCAAATCTAAAAGCCCATAAAGTACCGCACCAATGCAATGAGAGCCAGGTGAGCCGGATAAAACACATAGAAAAACCACTTAGGAAGCTTAATGGAAGTATTCGTATGGAAATAAATGAAAGGCAGCGCAAGCAGCGAGAAAATTTCAAAACCAACAGGATGCCCGCCAATCACCCAACACAAAGGATCCTCAAGACTGCCTCCAAACAGAGCCGGAAGGTAACTCAACGTATACAAAACAGCCCCCAATACCGGTTTTTTCCGGCAAAGATAAAAAATAAGCATAAGGAGAATTCCGGTAAAAGAATAATCAAAATTCCAAAAACAGATAACAAAGGTAGAAACTGCAAAAAGCCACCATTTTTTCTCCTTAAAACCCCACACAGCCAAAAGACTGATAAACAAAGTAAAAAATATATTCCAGTTCGTCAGATTCCCCCAAAAATCATGCGGATTAAAAGCAAGAATCCAGAACGGCTGGGAAATAACCGCAAACACCGCAATCCGCCCCAAATACCTCTTAATATCTCTCGTATAAAGCATCCCCACAGTCATACAGTAACAAAATATAGGAAACGCCAGCCTCCCGATCCACCGGAACACAGGATATTCAGGAAAAAAAGTCCCCCCCACATGATCCAAAAGCATACTAATAACAGCGACCACCTTTAAAAAAGTAGTATCCAAATTCGTATCCAGCAAAGCTCCACTCTCCAATGTACCATTCCTCATATTCATATTTATCATTTCCTTTCTTCTGTTCTTTTGATACCCCAATTCTACCTCACCCTGCCATCCCCAACCACCCCTCCAAATGTCAAGAACAACCATCTTAATGTAAAGTTTGGACATATAAAGTTTTATATAATGTAAATATAAAAAGACCTCCCTGCACTACCAGGAAAAAGGTATCGGGGGCGTGCTTTGCTCCGGTGGCGGCCGGCGGCTGGTTTCCCCTGGGCGGGGCGGCTGTGATGTTTTTTCAGATCCATTGGAAAAAAAGGTGTTGTTTCTTACTGCTCCTGCCTGCCGGAATTCTGCCGCCCTTAGCAGCCTGTCTGACGAACACAGCAGGCCAACGGCCGCTGTGAGAGGAGTTTTGGCTGCGCTGGCAGAATTCCGACAGACAGGAACAGTTAGAAACACCCCTTTTTTGAGACCGGATCCGAAAAAACATCACAGCCGCCCCGCCCAGGGGAAACCAGCCGCCGGCCGCCACCAAAGCGAAGCACGCCCCCGATACCTTTTTCCGACCTCCCTCAAAATCCTTGACTACTCACATGCATTGCTTTATAATAAAATGAATTATGGGAATGTATTTTCTGGAGGAATACTGATGATAAAAAGTATGACAGGCTTCGGCAGATGCGAAATCAGCGAGGCCGAACGTAAAATTACCGTAGAAATGAAGTCCGTAAACCACAGGTATCTGGATGTAAGCATAAAGATGCCAAAGAAGCTGAATTTTTTTGAAGCTTCCATAAGAAGCGTGCTGAAAGAATATATCCAGCGCGGCAAAGTGGATTTGTTCATTACCTACGAAGATTTTACAGAGAACAATGTGACGATCAAGTACAACAGGGATATTGCCGGGGAATACATGCAGTATCTGAAGCAGATGGCAGAGGATTTTTCACTGGACAACGATATCCGTGTTTCCTCCCTTTCCAGATTCCCGGAGGTTTTCTCCATGGAGGAACAGGCCATTGATGAGGAAGGCATCTGGAAGACGCTGGAAAAGGCGCTGAGGGGAGCGGCAGAAGGACTGTCACAGACCAGGATTACCGAAGGGGAGAACCTGAAGGAGGATTTGATTTCCAAGCTGGACGGCATGCTGGAAAACGTGGCTTTTATTGAGGAAAGGTCGCCGCAGATAATAGCGGAATACAGACAGACGCTTAAGGATAAGGTAAAAGAGCTTCTTGAGGATGCCCAGGTGGATGAGAACCGTCTTCTTATGGAGGTTACTATTTTTGCCGATAAAGTGTGTGTGGATGAAGAACTGGTGCGCTTAAGAAGCCATATTGAGACTACGAAAAAAACTCTTGGTGAAGGCGGAAGCATCGGAAGGAAGCTTGATTTCATTGCCCAGGAAATGAACCGGGAAGCCAATACCATTCTTTCCAAGGCCAATGATCTGGAGACCTCCGACCGGGCGATTGAGCTGAAGACGGAAATTGAGAAGGTCAGAGAGCAGATTCAGAATATTGAATAATGGCGGAGGCGGTCAATGAGTCAGTTTATCCATGTCGGTTTTGGCAATATTGTAAATACGGAAAAGATTATCGCGGTGGTCAGCCCTGATTCTGCACCCATCAAGCGTATGGTGCAGACAGCCAGAGAGACGGGGACGGCCGTGGACGCGACGCAGGGACGTAAGACAAAGGCGGTGCTGGTGATGGAGAACGGTCAGCTTGTGCTGTCGGCGCTTCTGCCGGAAACCATTGCAAACAGGGCGCAGGCCGAACGGGAGGATAATGATGAAGCATAGGGGAATTCTGATTGTCGTATCCGGTTTTTCCGGGGCAGGCAAGGGAACATTGATGAAGGAACTGCTCAAAACCTATGATAATTATGCGCTGTCGGTTTCCATGACGACAAGAAAGCCCAGGCCGGGCGAGGAAGAAGGCAAATCCTATTTTTTTGTGGATAAGGATACCTTCGAAGAGGCGATTGCAAAGGACGGGCTGATCGAGTATGCCAGCTACTGCGGCAACTATTACGGAACGCCCAGAGAATATGTGGAGGCCTGTCTGGATAACGGACGGGACGTAATCCTGGAAATTGAAATCCAGGGCGCGCTTAAGGTGAAAGAAAAATTCCCGGAAGCCCTTCTTTTATTTATCATGCCGCCCAGCGCGGAAGAATTAAAAAGAAGGCTGGAAGGAAGAGGTACCGAAAGCGAGGAGGTCATCTGCCAGCGTATTGCGCGCGCGGCAGAGGAAGCGGAAGACATTGAAAATTATGATTATATCATAATCAATGATAAACTGGACGACTGCGTGAAGGAAATGCATTCCATTATTTCCGCATCTCGCAGAAGTCCGAAAAGAAATAAGGAATTGATAGCTGATATGCGTTCCGAGCTGGACGCGTTAGTGAAAGGAGAATGAAAATGTTACATCCCTCTTATACCGATTTAATGAAAGTCGTGAACAGCGATGTGGAGCCCGGCGAAACCAAGATTGTAAGCAGCCGTTATTCCATCGTTATGGCGACTTCCAAAAGAGCAAGGCAGATCATCGGAGGCGATGAGCCGTTAGTAAATATGAAGACAGGCATGAAGCCTTTATCCGTTGCTGTAGAAGAACTGAATGAAGGCAAAATCAAAATTCTCGGAGATGAAGAAACCGAAGATTAAAATGGGGGAAGGGAGAAGAGAAATTGCCGTGTGCATTTCTCTTTTTTCATAAGAAAGCATGAAAATACTATTTATTTCCCTGGGCTGTGATAAAAATCTTGTGGATACCGAGATGATGCTTGGGATGCTGGCCGAAAAGGGGCATACCTTTACGGATGACGAGGCGGAAGCGGAGGCTGCGGTAATCAACACCTGCTGCTTTATCGGCGATGCCAAGGAAGAAAGCATAAACACCATTCTGGAAATGGCCGAATTAAAAAAGAGCGGACAGCTGAAGGCGCTTATCGTGGCCGGCTGCCTGGCGCAGCGTTATAAGGAAGAAATCCAGACGGAAATCCCGGAGGTGGATGAAATCCTGGGGACCATGGCCATTGATGCGGTGACAGCCGCCATTGATGAGGTTTCGGCAGGAGAGAAGCACAACCATATTACGGACCCGGATGCGGCGCTGGTTTACGGTAAGCACCGCAGCGTCACTACAGGCGGCCATTTTGCCTACCTGAAAATTGCGGAGGGCTGCGACAAACGCTGCACCTACTGCATTATCCCAAAGGTGCGGGGCAATTACCGCAGCGTCCCCATGGAAGTGCTGGAAAAGGAAGCGCGGGAACTGGCTGAGGGCGGCGTTAAGGAACTGATTCTTGTGGCCCAGGAAACCACGGTTTACGGGAAGGACATTTACGGCGAAAAGAAGCTGCCGCAGCTGCTTCACAGGCTCTGCGCCATCCCTGGTATCTACTGGATAAGGATTTTATACTGCTATCCGGAGGAAATTACGGATGAATTAATAGAAACGATAAAAACAGAACCGAAAGTCTGTCATTATCTGGATATGCCAATCCAGCATGCTTCAGACAGGATATTGAAGCAGATGGGCAGGCGGACCGATCAGGCCGAGCTGCGGGAGCGGATCGGCAGGCTGCGGGAGGAAATTCCGGATATCTGTCTGCGTACCACGCTTATCAGCGGATTCCCCGGAGAGACGCAGGAGGATCATATAGAGCTGTATAATTTCGTGGATGAGCTGGAATTTGACCGGCTGGGGGTATTTACCTATTCCCAGGAGGAAGGAACGCCGGCGGCGCGGATGGAGAATCAGGTCCCCCAGGAAGTGAAGGAGGACAGACAGGCCGAGCTGATGGAGCTGCAGCAGGAAATCGCCTTTGAGAAGGCGGAGAACATGAAGGGAAAAACGCTCATTGCCATGATAGAAGGCAGGGTGGACGGGGAGAATGCCTATGTGGCAAGAACCTATAAGGACGCCCCCAATGTGGACGGACTGCTGTTTGTCAATACCTCAAGAGAACTGTTGACGGGTGATTTCGTAAAAGTGCGGATTACCGGATCTTATGAATATGATTTGATAGGAGAGCTGGAAGATGAATTTACCGAATAAGCTTACGATACTGAGAATGCTAATGATCATACCCTTTGTGGTATTCATGCTGGTTCCCATCGGCGGTGCCGGGAAGTGGATTGCGCTGGCCCTGTTTGTCATCGCCAGCCTGACAGACCTGCTGGACGGTAAAATTGCCAGAAAATATAACCTGGTAACCACCTTTGGAAAATTCATGGATCCCCTGGCGGATAAACTTCTTGTATGTTCTGCCTTGATCTGCCTTGTGGAAATGGGAAAAATCCCGTCCTGGATTGTAATTATTATAGTCAGCAGGGAATTTATCATCAGCGGCTTCCGTCAGGTGGCATCCGATAAAGGCGTGGTGATTGCGGCCAGCTACTGGGGAAAATTCAAAACCACCTTCCAGATGGTGATGATTGTGCTCATGATAGCGGATATTCCGGTGCTTTCCCTGGTTACGACGATTGTAATGTGGGCGGCTCTGATTCTTACGGTAGTGTCCCTTGTAGATTATCTTGTGAAAAACAAGGATTGTCTGAAGGACCAGAAATAGAGAAAAGAGGTTCGGTATGGTAGTTGAATTAATTTCGGTAGGAACTGAGCTTCTGCTGGGGAACATAGTCAACACCAACGCAGCATACCTGGCGGAGAAATGTGCGGGGCTGGGATTGTCCTGCTATTATCAGACAGTGGTGGGCGACAATAGCGGAAGGCTTGCGGGGACAATACGGACGGCGCTGGAACGGGCGGATCTTGTGATTATGACGGGAGGCCTTGGGCCGACCCAGGATGATCTGACAAAGGAAACCGCCGCCGGCGTATGGAACAGGCAGCTTGCCATGGACCCTCATTCCCTGGAAAGAATTGAAACTTATTTCCGGGAACGCGGTTTGGAAATGACGGAAAATAACAAGAAGCAGGCGCTTGTTCCCGAAGGAGCCATTGTTGTGGACAATGACAACGGCACTGCTCCGGGTATTATCATGGAAAAGGAAGGAAAACGGATGATTTTGCTTCCCGGTCCTCCCAATGAATTGAAGCCGATGTTTGAAAACAGCATCGCGCCTTTTCTGACGGGCCTGGAGAACCCTGATGCGCCGGGGATTATTTTTTCCAAAACCGTAAAAATATGCGGTATGGGCGAAAGCAAGGTGGAAAGCCAGATTACAGATCTGGAGGCCCTTGCCAATCCCACGGTGGCTCCCTATGCCAAGACCGGAGAGGTGCATCTGCGTGTTACCGCCCGCGCTGAGGATGAAAAGGAAGCGAAGAAGCTGGTAAAGCCGGTGGTGAAGGAACTGAAATCCCGGTTCGGCAGCGCCGTATATACCACGGAAGAGGATGTGACGCTGGAAAAGGCGGTGGTTGACCTGCTTTTGGCCAACGAGCTGACTGTATCAACCATTGAATCCTGCACGGGAGGCATGCTTGCCGCCCGCCTGATTAACATACCTGGGGTTTCCGAGGTCTTCAAGACAGGTTATATTACTTATTCCAATAAGGCAAAAAGAAAAATCGCCGGCGTAAAAAAAGGCACGCTGGATAAATTCGGCGCGGTAAGCCCGCAGACGGCCAAGGAAATGGCGAGAGGAACTGCGCTTCTGACGAAAGCGGACGTTACCTTTTCCATTACGGGAATTGCGGGACCTGACGGCGGCACTGCTGAGAAGCCTGTGGGACTTATTTATATGGGCTGTTATGTGTGCGGCACCACGAATGTAAAGGAATTCCATTTCAGCGGGAACCGGGCAAAGATAAGGGAAACAGCGGTTTCGGCCGCATTAACGATGATGCGTCAGTGTATACTGGAATATTACAGTCAGAAGACTTTCGGGAAAAAAGTATGATTCCGGCTTTGCGGGGAAGAGGGGAAAGAAGGAAAAAGCTTTTGGCAGATAGAACCGGCCTGAGTAATGGAGGATAATGTATGTACGAGGATGAAGAATATGGATTTTGTCCGGAATGCGGGGCGCTGATGAAAAACGGTGTCTGTATAAGCTGCGGATATGACCGGAATAAAAAGGATGCAAAAGCAGAAGGAGCAGCGGAGATGGAAGCTCCTGATGGGAATGCCGTTGAACAGGCTGCGGTCCCTCCCTGTGGGACGGGCGGTGAAGCTTCGGTACCTCCTTATGGATACGCTGCCGGGCAGGCGCCGGTCCCCCCTTATGGAAATGCCGGTTCACAGGCTCCTGTGTCTCCCTGTGGAAATGAAAATATTCCGACCGGCGGCCAGGGAATGCCTCCCTGCGGCGCGCAGAATATTCCGCCCTATGGAAATGTGCCAGGAGGCCAGGCAGGCCCGGGTGCGCCCGGCGCCGCGCAGGGCGGACAGAATAATACCCGGTATGGCTCTTCGCAGCAGTATGGACCGCAGCAGAACGGCTACTATGGACAAATCCCTCCGGGAGGAGTGCCTCCATATGGCCGGCAGCCTTATGGAGCCTACTCCAATATGCCCCCTCAGAAGCGTAACAACAGCAGAACCGTGGCGGCGGTTATTGTAGCGGTAATTGCGGTGCTTCTCTGCATCGTCATGGTTCTTATTTTTATTATTGTCAAGGGTGCGGTCAGGGAAGCCAGCAGCGGTATTTCCAATTCCAAGAATTACGGAGGGGCAGTTCCTGAGGAAACGATACCCTTTGGTTATGACAGCGGCGATGACAGCCAGCTTCCTGATTTCAGCGGCGGTGGAACCTATGAACCGGAAACAGAGGAAGGGGATTATGTTCCCAGCCCGGAGGATGATTACTATGTAACAATTGCCAATTCCATCCGTGACGACCTCAGTTATACGGTGGAATGGGAAGATTACAGCTATGTGGATGACGAGACGGGCGCTACGGCAACCGGAAAATACCCGCAGCTGAAGGGTGGGAATATTCCCCATCTGGACGAGCTGAACCAGGAGATTGAATACGAGGCCACTTATTACAGCAAGCTTTACAACTACTATAAGGATGCCCAGGGTGAAGATGAGCAACTCTCCTACGCAACCTCCAGCATTGGTTATGTAACCTATATGGATGAGGAAAAAATCAGCATTGTCCTTCAGGAAAAATATGCAATGAACCAGGAATCCTACATTTCGCTTTACTGCATTAATATCGATCTGGTAAGCGGCGAACTTTTGGACAACGGTGAAATGATAGAGTATAACGAGCAGCTGGCCAAAGAATTCAGGGATCAGGATGCTTACCAGAACGGAACGGCCGAGGCTGTGGAACGGATGGATGACGAACAGCTTCAGGATTTCCTTTCGGATTCGGATACCAATATTATTTTCTATACCCCTGTAGGCCTGGAAATCGGGTTTAATTATACCACCAGCACGAGCAGCGGCTGGGTTACAGCCACTATTAAAGATTATGGACGTTATATGAAGAAAATATAGGGAGGGCATGGATTGCTGCCCCAACACTACGGCATGTGCGGCAGTTCAGATAAACTGAACTGTTGCGGACATCCGGCCATTTAATTTGCCTCACAACAGGCCGGATGCCTGCTGCCGCTATATATTTGTACAGTATGCGCAGCTAAATTCGCAGACCCGTCTGAACAGTATCCCGGCATGTTCCTTTTTTTATGGAAGCATGCTTTTTTTAGTGGCATTTGGATGAAGTTTATGTTACAATCAAAAAAGCATATCTTTGCTGGAGGCGTTCCAAACCGGTGCACCTTTGTCTGAAGGAATTCAGCCATGTCCATTCCATCTATAGAGCGGACAACTAATCGGGCATTTCGCCAATCGTTTCAATGCAATAAAAAATAAAGGAGGGATACCTGTTGAGGGAGTTTTATCGGACACCTGATATTGTATATTATATTTAAAGTTGGGAATTGACAAATACGAACAGATGTTTTATTATAGAAAAAGAGAACATCCGTTCTGGATAAGAAGGAGAACATAATGGAAAAAGAAGACAAACTCAAAGCGCTTGACGCCGCACTGGCACAGATTGAAAAGCAGTTTGGAAAGGGAGCAGTCATGAAGCTGGGGGATCCGGCTACGCAGATGAATGTGGAGACGATTCCCACAGGCTCATTAAGCCTTGATATTGCACTTGGCCTGGGCGGAATACCCAAGGGAAGAATTGTTGAAATATATGGACCGGAATCCAGTGGTAAGACCACCGTCACCCTGCATATGATCGCTGAGGTTCAGCGCAGGGGCGGCATTGCGGGCTTTATTGATGCTGAGCATGCGCTGGATCCTGCCTATGCGAAGAATATTGGTGTGGATATTGATAACCTGTATATTTCACAGCCTGATAACGGAGAACAGGCTCTGGAGATTACGGAGACCATGGTGCGTTCAGGCGCCATCGATATCGTTGTTGTTGACTCTGTGGCGGCTCTTGTCCCCAAGGCTGAAATAGACGGCGATATGGGTGACAGCCATGTGGGCCTGCAGGCCCGTCTGATGTCCCAGGCGCTGCGTAAGCTTACTGCAGTAATCAGCAAGTCCAACTGTACAGTTATCTTCATCAACCAGCTGCGTGAGAAGGTGGGCGTCATGTTCGGCAATCCGGAGACCACTACCGGCGGCCGTGCCCTGAAGTTCTACTCTACCATCCGTCTGGACGTAAGAAGGATCGAATCCCTGAAGCAGGCAGGGGAGGTGGTAGGAAACCGTACCCGTGTCAAGGTGGTAAAGAATAAAATAGCGCCGCCCTTCAAGGAAGCGGAATTTGACATCATGTTCGGAGAGGGCATTTCCAAAGTCGGGGATATTCTGGATCTGGCAGCGGATATTAATATTGTCAATAAGAGCGGCGCATGGTTTGCCTACGAAGGAAACAAGATCGGACAGGGAAGGGAGAATGCGAAGAACTTCCTGAAAGAAAATACGAAGATCTGCGATGAAATCGAGAAGAAAGTACGCGCATACTATAAGCTGGACGAGAAGAAAGAAGCCGATGCTTCAGACAGGAAGGAAGAACCTGTGAAGGAAGCTGCCGGAGCCAAAGCTGCAAAGGACAGCAGGGAAGTGAAGGCGGCCGCCGGCGCTGCGGTTAAAGCCGTGCAGGCAGAACAGAAATGATTGTTACCAGGACAGAACCAATAAATAAAACGAAATATGCAGTCAGCATCGATGGAGAATTCGCCTTTGTATTATACAAAGGCGAACTTCATAAATACGGTATTGCACAGGATAGAGAACTGCCCCCTCATGTCTATGAGGAGATTATGGAGAACGTACTCCCCAAGCGGGCGAAGCTGCGCTGCATGAACCTGCTGAAGTCCAGGGAATATACAAGACAGCAGATGGAAGAGAAGCTGCGGCAGGGAAAGTATCCTCCTCCGGTCATTGAAGAGGCTATTGCTTATGTGGAATCCTTTGGGTACATAAATGATGAGGCTTATGCAAGAAGATATGTGGAAACCTACATGGAAACGAAAAGCCGCAGGCGGATGGAGGACGATCTGAGACGCAAAGGCGTTGACAGAAGCTGTATTGAGGAGGCGTTTTGCACCGTTCAGGAAGCGGATGGCCTTCAGAATGAGGAAGCTATGATTAAAGAGCTCCTCAGAAAGAAGCATTTTGATGCGAAACAGGCGGATTTAAAAGAAAAAAGACGGATTCAGGCTTTCCTGTACAGAAAGGGTTTCTCGCCGGATAAGATAAGAAAAGCCATGAATTGCGATGATTTGGAAGAAGGGGACTCCTGGGAATAACAGGTTATCTTGTGCAAAAGTTATGAAATTTGGTCAAAATATGCTTTTCTACTTGACATAATACCTGTTATTTATTAAAATTGAAGTGTTGTAAAATCGCTTATAAGAATGTTTGGCGTACATACATTCTATAACAGATATTCGCACAATGAAAATTTAATAAGGAGGTGCTCCTGTCTATGCTTAGTTATGTAATAGCAGTAGCGGTCACTCTGTTGATTTCTATCCCGGTTACATTTGTAGTAACCTCTGCATATAGGAAGAAAGAAACTGAGACCAAAATCGGCAACGCCGAAGACAAGGCAAGAGAAATTATTGATGATGCGGTGAAAGCTGCTGAAACCAAAAAGCGTGAGGGACTGCTGGAAGTGAAGGAGGAATCCATTCGTGCAAAGAACGAATTGGATAAGGAGATCAAGGAACGCAGAGCCGAGGTGCAGCGCTTTGAAAGAAGAGTGCAGCAGAAGGAAGAGAACGTGGACAAGAAGTCGGATGCCATTGAAAAGAAGGAATCCGTACTGGCAGCCAGGGAAGAGGAGTTAGCAAAGCAGAAAGCAGAGATCGCGAAGCTGAACGAGCAGAGAGTACAGGAACTGGAACGAATCTCAGGATTAACCTCCGAACAGGCAAAAGATTACTTATTGAAAATTGTTGAAGATGAAGTAAAACATGAATCGGCCGTGATGATCAAGGATATGGAAAGCAGGGCCAAAGAGGAAGCAGACAAGAAAGCCAGGGAATATGTGGTAACCGCCATTCAGAGATGTGCGGCAGACCATGTGGCTGAAGCTACGATTTCCGTAGTACAGCTTCCGAATGACGAGATGAAGGGGAGAATTATCGGGCGTGAGGGAAGAAATATCAGAACCCTTGAAACGCTGACCGGTGTGGATCTGATTATAGACGATACACCTGAAGCAGTAATTTTATCTTCTTTTGACCCTATCAGAAGGGAAGTAGCGAGAATTGCGCTGGAGAAGCTGATTGTTGACGGACGTATCCATCCGGCAAGAATCGAAGAAATGGTGGAAAAAGCGCAGAAGGAAGTCGAAGTAATGATTAAAGAGGAAGGAGAAGCCGCGGTACTTGAAGTTGGGGTACACGGTGTTCATCCGGAACTCGTAAAGTTACTGGGCAAGTTAAAGTTCAGGACAAGTTATGGACAGAACGCTTTAAAGCATTCAATAGAGGTGGCTCAGCTGTCAGGGCTTCTGGCATCAGAGCTTGGTTTAGATGTGAGAATGGCCAAACGTGCCGGCCTGCTGCATGATATCGGCAAGGCAGTGGATCACGAGATGGAAGGTTCCCATATTCAGCTTGGCGTGGAACTTTGTAAAAAGTATAAGGAATCCGCTACGGTTATCAATGCGGTGGAGTCCCATCATGGTGATGTGGAGCCCACTACGCTGATTGCGTGCATTATTCAGGCTGCAGATACAATTTCCGCAGCAAGGCCGGGCGCGAGAAGAGAGACTCTGGAGACTTATACCAGCAGATTAACACAGTTAGAAGACATTGCAAACAATTTCAAAGGTGTAGACAAATCTTTTGCTATTCAGGCAGGTAGAGAGATTCGGGTAATGGTAGTTCCTGAACAGGTGTCAGATGCGGACATGATTCTGATGGCACGCGATATTTCCAAGGCGATTGAAGCAGAACTGGAATATCCGGGACAGATTAAAGTGAATGTTATCAGGGAGAGCCGTGTTTCTGATTATGCAAAATAGCGATTGCAAAAGCCTTGCAGGGTTTTCCCTGCAGGGCTTTTAAAAGTTTAAGAAGGGAGAAATATTATGGCTGACGAATTCAAACGGTTGGACAGGGAACTGGTTTATAAGGGTTCCATTATTGATTTTTATAAGGATACGGTGCAGGTGCCCAATGGAAATATTGTAAAATGGGATTTTATCAAGCACCAGGGTGCGGCGGCAGTGGTGCCGGTTACCGCGGATGGAAAGCTGCTGATGGTAAGGCAGTACCGGAATGCATTGGACAGGTATACGCTGGAAATCCCGGCCGGAGGTCTGAACGGGCCGGGAGAGCCGACGATGGAGGCCGCTGCCAGGGAATTGGAGGAGGAAACGGGCTGCCATGCCGGAAAAATGGAGTGGCTGATTACCATAAGGACCACCGTGGCTTTCTGCAATGAAAAAATTGACATTTATGTGGCTACGGATTTGACACCGGGAAGCCAGCATCTGGATGAGGATGAATACATTAATGTGGAAGCTTACACAGTTGATGAACTCTGTAAGAAAATCCTGTCAGGGGAAATAGAGGATTCCAAGACGATTTCCTCGATTATGAGCTACAGGGCGAAATATTTATGTAAATAAGAGCGAAAGTATTTTATTCCCGCGAGCAACGAGCCAAGTAGCCATGCTTGCATGGCTATTTGGCGACTGCCGCGAGGGTCAAAGACCCCGCTGCTCTGCAGCGGGGTCTTTGATTTGCGGCCTGGCCGGAGTATGAACCGGCAGGGTTAACCCCTTTGCATGCATGTGTGCGTTGACCGACGCATATATTAAAAAAAGCAGGCAAAGGGGTTTTTATATGGAAAAAGGTAGTTTGGCAGATGCAAAACTTAACGGGCGCATTCTTGTGCTCTTTACAGCCGGTTTTCTGACAGGACTTGCTCTTATTTACATAGGACAGGAAAGCCTGGTGGTAAATGCGGATTTCCTGGACAGCTTCAGTGTGGGAAGAATGGGGGTATTGGATATCGACAGCTCCATGCTTTTCTTTTACAGCATCAAGCAGAGGCTGGCGCCTGCGGTGCTTCTTGCGGTGCTGGCTGTGGCGGGTATTGGAGGTATGGCGGTAAGTCTGTATCTGGTCTGGACCGGATTTTGTGCAGGGACGA
The DNA here is from genome assembly GCF_009696275.1 of Eisenbergiella porci. Classification (GTDB taxonomy): domain Bacteria; phylum Bacillota; class Clostridia; order Lachnospirales; family Lachnospiraceae; genus Eisenbergiella; species Eisenbergiella porci. Next base: position 38,928 of record NZ_VUMI01000028.1, on the reverse strand, counting down.
TTCTGTCGGTGCTCTCTATCCGGTACGGCATCCGCGGGATTCTCCTTTTCTCTGGAGGAATTTTCCCGCAGGTCCTGCTTCTGGCGCCGGCCTATCTGTTCCTTTTCCGGTGGTGCCAGGGTTTTCAGGATAGGGTATACAATGGCCGTTACGGAAGCGGCGCAGGAGGAAAACGGGGAGCGCTTCGTTTAGGCACTTTGCTTGTAATCCTGGGAATGCTGCTGGCAGGCTGTCTGGTGGAGAGCTATATCAATCCGATAATATTACAAAAAGTATTTTTCTTTTTCTGAAAACAGGAACAATATCTGGTACAAACATAATTTCGATTACCGATATCTTGTGCTTCAAGCAAATTGTTGTAAAAATCCCCGTAAAATCGGCAAAAATGCGCATTGCTTTTCTTCGAAAAACTGATTATAATATGTTTTGAATCTTTTTTGGTTTACATAAACAACGAAGCAGGAAGGCATTGGAGCATGGAAAAAGAGATACGGGAGTTTGTTATTTATCTTCATGATGTGAAGAAGACGTCGGAGAACACGGAGCTTTCCTATAAAAGAGATCTGCAGAAGCTTCAGAGCTTTTTGAAGGAGCAGGGGATTGAGGAGCCGGGCCGGATAACGGAGACTTCCCTGAATTCCTACATCCTTTTTCTTGAGAAGAACCAGTTCGCAACGGCTACCGTATCCCGGCATATAGCGGCTGTAAAGGCTTTTTTTCATTTTATGGTCAAAAAGGGCATGGTTTCGGAGGATGTGTCTGAGAATCTGAAGGCTCCCAGGATTGAGAAGAAAATGCCGGAAATTCTGACAATGGGAGAAGTGGTCCGGCTTCTGGAGCAGCCGGGCAGGAATACGCCCAAGGAGATTCGGGACAGAGCCATGCTGGAGCTGCTGTATGCCACCGGTATCCGGGTTTCCGAGCTGATTTCTCTGCAGGTAACTGATTTGAATCTCAGGCTGGGCTATATAATATGCAGGGATTCGTCGAAGGAACGTGCCATACCTTTTGGGAACCAGGCGAAGGAGGCGCTGCTTCTTTATCTGAAGGAAGCCCGGGATATCCTGATAAAAGGGACGCAGACTGAGACTCTTTTCGTTAACTGCTCCGGTAAGCCCATGAGCCGTCAGGGGTTCTGGAAGCTGATTAAATATTATGCCGCTAAGGCCGGGATAGAAGCGGACATAACGCCGCATACGCTCCGGCATTCTTTTGCGGCCCATCTGGTGGAAAAAAGGGCGGATCTGCACAGTGTGCAGGAAATGATGGGGCATTCCGACATTTCTTCCACGCAGGTTTATGCCAACATAGGCGGTTCCCGCATCCGAAGCGTGTACCAGCAGGCGCATCCAAGAAAATAATCACAAGGGAATAAACATCGGGAAAATAAATACCTGGAAATAAACATTGAGGAAATAAACTATTAACGCGATACATCCTTTCTGCTGTATCGCGTTAAAAAAATGTTAAAAGTTGTAGGAGAGGGCAAATTTTTGCTATCCTGTTTTTCACTGTTCATGCTATAATGAAAACAGATTATGACTGTAACGCTACCGGACAGTTATGGCAGTCCATTATTCTTTTATCGTGTAACCTCAAATCATGTTGGCGTCGGCGCCGATAACACAACAGAAAGGCAGCGTATTTTTGAAGTTTTTTCGCACAAATCTCCAGGAAAAGTTAAAAGAAACAGGAAAGGCAGTGTTTCCTGTCATCGCAATTGTATTGATTTTATGTTTATCCATAGCCCCGGTTTCTCCGGGAATCCTCATGGCATTTCTCATAGGGGCGGCGTTGCTTACCGCGGGAATGGTACTGTTTACTATGGGCGTGGATATGGCTATGACGCCTATGGGGGAACGGGTGGGAACGTGCATGACACAGTCAAGAAAGCTGTGGGTTGCAGTGCCCATGAGTTTCATTCTGGGCTTCATCATCACGATATCCGAGCCGGATCTCCAGGTTCTGGCGGAACAGGTGCCATCCGTACCCAATCTGATTCTGATTCTGGCAGTGGCCTTTGGCGTGGGAATTTTTCTTGTGGTTGCTCTGCTGCGTATGCTGTTCAGCATGGCCCTTCCTCCGTTGCTCCTTTTTTTCTATGGAATCGTATTTTTACTCACTTTTTTTGTACCGAAGGATTTTCTGTCCGTGGCTTTTGATTCCGGCGGCGTTACCACCGGGCCTATGACAGTGCCTTTTATTATGGCAATGGGTATCGGTATTTCTGCCGTAAGAAATGACCGTCACGCTTCGGATGACAGCTTTGGGCTGGTTGCCCTGTGTTCCATCGGGCCGATTCTGGCAGTGCTTCTGCTGGGAATGATTTACCGCCCGGGAAGCGGGGATTATGTGCCTGTGGAGATACCGGAAATAGCGGACACGGTAGAGCTGTGGAAAGTTTTTCAGGCAGGCTTTCCGTCTTATTTGAAGGAGATGGCTGTTTCCCTTCTGCCGATTGTGGTTTTCTTTTTCCTCTTCCAGATGATTTTCAGGCTGGTTCCCGGAAAAAGCCTGGTTAAAATAAGCGTGGGGCTCATCTATACCTATGTGGGTCTTGTGCTGTTTCTTACGGGTGTGAATGTGGGCTTTATGCCTGCGGGAAATTATCTGGGCAGAGTGATTGCCGGACTTCCATACCGCTGGATTATTGTGCCTATCGGTATGCTGATTGGGTATTTTATTGTACTGGCAGAGCCTGCCGTATTTGTGCTGACCAAGCAGGTGGAGGAGATAACGGACGGAGCCATTTCGGCAAAGGCCATGAGCATGAGCCTTTCCATCGGTGTTTCCGTGTCTCTGGGGCTTGCCATGATACGGGTGCTGACCGGTATTTCGATTCTGTGGTTCCTTGTTCCGGGATATTTTATAGCGCTGGGCCTGTCCTTTTTCGTACCGAAAATATTTACGGCCATCGCTTTTGACTCCGGCGGAGTCGCCTCCGGGCCTATGACCGCCACCTTTCTGCTTCCCTTTGCCATGGGAGCCTGTTCGGCGGTGGGAGGAGATATTATTGCGGACGCGTTCGGCGTGGTCGCCATGGTTGCCATGACGCCGCTGATTACCATACAGATACTGGGCCTTGTTTTCCGGCTGCGCGCGGGCAAAGCGGAGATCGGGCAGGCAGGGATTGCCGCTGTTGCCGCAGATGCTGCTGACTGGGGTGATTATGACATTATTGACCTGTAGGAGAAACGTATATGAGTAAAGTATATTTAATGGTTACGATTACAGGGCGGGGCCAGGGCGAGCAGTTCGCCGCGCTGAATCGGACGGAGAACCTTCCTGTTATGATGGTGGCTCTGGGCAAGGGGACGGCCGGTAATGAAATACTGGACTGCCTCGGACTGGAGGGAAGTGAAAAAATAGTGCTTTTTTCCATGGTGACAGGAGATGTGTGGAAGCGGGTAAAGAGAGGGATGGAACACAAGCTGGGCATAGATGTTCCGGGAATGGGAATTTCCTTTCTCGTTCCCGTGAGCAGCATCGGAGGGAAAAAGGCGCTTCAGCTTATGCTGGCAGGACAGGAATTTGAAAAAGAGGAGGAGACATCATTGAAGGATACGGAATATGAACTGATTGTGGTGGTTTCCGATTTCGGGTATACGAATCTGGTGACAGATGCCGCCAGGGAAGCTGGGGCAGGCGGCGGAACCGTCATTCATGCCAAGGGAACCGGAATGGAGAGGGCGGAGAAGTTTCTCGGCGTTTCCCTGGCATCGGAAAAGGAAATGACTTTCATTGTAACCAGGACTGAAAAGAAAAAGGAAATCATGAAGGCCATTATGGAAAAAGCAGGGCTGGAAAGCAAGGCAAAATCAATCCTGTTTTCCCTGCCGGTGGTGGATACGGCAGGACTGAGAATTTCCGAAGACTGGGAAGGATAAAAAGATGAATTCAATGGAAATATGTGTTAAAATGGAAACAGAAAGGCATTATTTCCTTTTTTGCGGTAAAGCTGCTGATTGCTCCGGGTTTTAAAGCGGAGGATCAGGAGAAGGAGGAAAAGCATGAATAGAAAAGTACTGGCGGCCATTTTCTCTACAGCGGTCCTGGCCGTTATTGTGATGACGATTATCCTGTATCATTTAAGCGGTTTTTCTCCCTTTGTGTGCATGGGCTGCACGGCGGAAGGGTATGAGCAGAAAGACGGGACAGGATATCTTACCATCGGGCTGGAGGGCAGCCCGGCCAGGGACAGCGCAGTAAGCAGGGTATCGCAGGAAGCGCTGCAGAAAGAACTGTCGGAAGGGGAACTGTCAGATATCATCGGTGTAAATATGGTTCTGGAAATCCCCGCCCATGTGGCAAGGAAAAACAATATTGACAGGAATACCGATGTATTCGGCCTGCTGTATGCGTCGGATGCTTATGATAAGTATCTGACCATAACTGCCGTATTCAGACGCTGAAATCCCGGAGAAACTGCCGTTTCTCCGGGATTTCCTGTTTTTTGCTTCTATTCTATTCGTATTCGGCAATATCATAAATCAGTCTTTCGGAATCCTCCCAGGACAGGCAGGGATCAGTGATGGATTTACCATATACCCCGCCGCCGACCTTCTGGCAGCCCTCCTCGATGTAACTTTCCACCATAACGCCTTTTACAAGAGAATGGATGTCTCTGTTCAGCTTGCGGCTGTGCATGACCTCCTTGACGATACGTATCTGCTGTTCATGCTTTTTGTCGGAATTGCTGTGGTTGGCATCAATGATGCAGGCGGGATTCTTCAGATCCCGTTCGTTATAGAGGGTGAGAAGCGTATTCAGATCCTCATAATGGTAGTTGGGAATATTACGGCCGTGCTTGTTGGTGGCGCCACGCAGCACGGTATGCGCAAGCTCATTGCCTGTGGTGTTGACCTCCCAGCCCCGGTAGATGAAGGAATGGGGATGCTGCGCTGCATATACGGAATTGAGCATCACGGAGAAATCGCCGCTGGTAGGGTTTTTCATACCTGCGGGGACGTCAAAGCCGCTGACGGTAAGGCGGTGCTGTTGATCCTCCACGGAGCGCGCGCCGATAGCCACATAAGAGAGAATATCGGAAAGATAACGCCAGTTTTCAGGATAAAGCATTTCATCTGCAGCGGTAAGGCCGGATTCATCGATGGCGCGAATGTGCATTTTCCGCATGGCGATGAGTCCCTGCAGGAAGTCGGGCTTTTTCTCCGGATCAGGCTGGTGCACGATTCCCTTATAGCCTTCGCCGGTGGTGCGGGGTTTGTTGGTGTAAATCCGGGGAATCAGGATTAGCTTGTCCTTTACTTTTTCATTTACCTTTGCAAGTCTTGCTATGTAATCACAGACAGCGTCTTCATTGTCTGCGGAGCAGGGGCCGATAATCACAAGTAATTTATTGCTTTTTCCGGTAATGACATCCCTTATTTCCTGATCCCGTTCTTCCTTCAGCCTGACCAGCCTTTCCGGCATGGGATATTCTTTCCTGATTTCATCTGGGGTGGGTAATTTCCTTATAAATTCAAAACTCATAATACATAATCTCCTCTGTAAAAATAAAACCGTCCGCCGGCAGTTATTGCTCCGCCGTCAGAACGATATCGCTGCCGGAAATGAAAACGCGTCGTCCGGATAAACGAAAACCATCCGGCCTTCGGGCAGCCTCCTTCACGGACAGGCAGTCTCCGCCGCAGGCGGTATCGGATGCAACTGTCCGCGTACATTATAATATAGAAAAACGTAATGTGCAAGTTTTCCCGGGAAGCTTTCAGGCAGGTCTGCGCAGACGTGTTACTGTTCACACCCCGTTTGGGCTCCTGCCATCGCCGCCCTGTGGCCGCGCCTCTGTGTCCGCCAGCCGGCATCGGGCTGTTCAGCCCGGCAGCAGATATTTGCGCAGAGGGATCAGGCAGCAGAGCGTGGTGTAAAGCTGGCTTAGCAGCATACCGGCCAGATATCCCCTGATTCCATAGACCGGTATGGCCTGGAAAACAAAAAGCAGACGCAGCAGAATGCTGGTCAGGTTGAGGAAAAAGGAATAGCCGGTTTTGCCAAGGCCGTGGAGAATGCTGGTCAGGGTGGTGTTCAGGTACAGAAAAGGGCACATAAAGCTGAGAATCATAATAAAATGGCCGGCCATTTCACTGTTGTACAACATCCTTCCCACCGTGGGGCCGAACGTCAGAAAGCACACAAGGCAGATACAGCCCAGCAGAAGGCAGTATCCCAGGCATTTGCGGACGGCTTTGCGGATGACCTTCTGGTTATTTGTGGCATCGGCCTCGGATATGGCGGGCATGAGCAGTACGGAAACAGAGTTGGTCAGTGTGCCCGGGAAAAAAATAAGCGGCAGGGCCATTCCCGTCAATACGCCGTAAACACTCAGGGAATCACTGACTGAATGGCCGTAAACCTGCAGCTTTGCCGGAATACAGGCGGCTTCAATAGCCTGGAGGACATTCAGGCACAGCCGGTTGGCGCTTAATGGCGCAGCAAAACCAAGAATCTGACGGCTCAGCCTGCCGTAAGCCTGAACGAGCCGGGCCGGGCCGGAGCCTGTGGTTTTCCGGTGCAGCGTGCCGGAGGGCGGCCTTCCGCCGGGGTATGCTTTTTTTACAAAATGAAGGTATGCTGCGGGAAGAGCAAGAAGCATGGAGGAAAGCTCTCCAATGGCGAGACCGGCTGCGGCAACCGCGATGGTAGGCTCCTTTCCCTCCTTTATGCACATGGAAGCGATAAGGAAGACGCTTCCCACCCGGAAGAGCTGTTCGGTAAGCTGGGTTGCCGCAGGGACGCCGGTTTTCCTGACACCGTAAAAATAGCCGTTTATGCAGGAATGGACGGAGGCAAACGGGAAAGACAGCGCTGCAATACGCAGAAGCGGCGCGCATCTGGGTTCAAACAGCAGATAAGAAGCAATAAAATCAGAAAAATTATAAACGCCAATGAGGCAGAAGGTGGATAAAGTGAGCGAGAATGTAAATCCTACTAGCAAAATGCGCAAAGATACTTTATAATCATGGGTAGCTGTTTCACCTGCCACGAACTTGGAAATGGCGTTCTGCAGCCCGGCCGCGGACAGGGAAAAAACGAGAGCCATGACCGGCCCGATCAGCTGATAAATCCCCATATTTTCTTCGCCGAACAGCCGGGAAAGAAAGATGCGGTAAAAGAAACCGATGAGACGGCTGGCAAGGCCTGTGACTGTAAGAATGATCGTTCCGGTGATCAGGGTATTTTTCTTAATGCGCATACTGCTCCAATCTTTGCGCGGACAGTGACTGTAAACAGTGACCGCAATGGCTCTTTTGGTAAATATATGCAGAGGAGCCTGTTGACAGAACGCAGAGGCGGTGTTATATTAACCATAGAAAACGAAGCGGTTTAGTAGGAATTGATGTTTTCCCAAAACCGTCTCCATATAGAAAAAGATGCATTTCATGCAGACAGGAGAGTAGAATAATGAATAAACTGATTTATCTGGATAATGCGGCAACCACGAAAACCGCGCCTGAGGTGGTACAGGCCATGCTTCCCTGGTTCACGGAGAACTACGGGAACCCCAGCAGCATTTATTCCCTGGGCACGGAGAGCAAGAAGGCCGTGAGCGAGGCGAAGGATATCATAGCCGGTTCCCTGGGCGCTGCCAGCAATGAAATTTATTTCACAGCCGGAGGCTCTGAAGCGGACAACTGGGCGCTGAAAGCTGCTGCGGAGGCCTATGCATCCAAAGGAAAGCATATCATCACCTCCAAAATAGAGCATCACGCCATTCTCCATACCTGTGAATATCTGGAGAAGAAGGGCTGTGAAATTACTTATGTAAATGTGGACGAAAATGGTATAGTAAAGCTGGACGAGCTGGAAAAAGCCATCCGGCCGGACACTATCCTGATTTCCGTCATGTTTGCCAATAATGAAATCGGCACAGTCCAGCCCATTAAGGAAATCGGTGAAATCGCGTCCAGACACAATGTCCTGTTCCATACGGACGCAGTACAGGCTTATGGCCAGTTGCCAATAAATGTGGATGAATGCCATATCGATATGCTCAGCGCCAGCGGGCACAAGCTGAACGGACCGAAGGGAATCGGCTTCCTTTATATCAGGAAAGGAATCAAGATCCGTTCCTTTATCCACGGCGGGCAGCAGGAGCGTGGCAGAAGGGCCGGCACGGAGAACGTTCCGGGCATCGTAGGCATGGGCGCCGCTGCCAAACGGGCATTTTCCATTCTGGAAGAGAAAAGGGCAAAGGAAACCGAACTGAGAGACTATCTGATAGAGCAGATTGAAAAGGAAATCCCTTACTGCCGCCTGAACGGAGATCGTAACAGAAGGCTTCCAAACAACGTGAATTTCAGCTTCCGTTTTGTGGAAGGGGAATCCCTTCTTATCATGCTTGATATGAAAGGCATCTGCGCTTCCAGCGGTTCTGCCTGTACCTCGGGTTCCCTGGATCCCTCCCATGTCCTTCTTGCCATCGGCCTTCCTCATGAAATCGCGCATGGTTCCCTGCGTCTGACATTGAATGAAGAAAATACGAAGGAAGAAATGGACACAACGGTGGCCGCAATTAAGGAAATCGTAACCAAACTCAGAAATATGTCTCCTCTGTACGAGGATTTTGTAAAAAAACAGAAATAAGGAAATCAATCAGGAAACGGAAAGGATAACGATATGTACAGCGAAAAAGTAATGGATCATTTTGAACATCCCCGTAACGTGGGGGAAATAGAGAACGCAAGCGGCGTTGGCACCGTAGGAAACGCCAAATGCGGCGACATCATGAGAATTTATCTGGATATTGACGAGCAAGGCATTATCCGCGACGTTAAATTCAAAACCTTTGGCTGCGGCGCGGCTGTTGCCACCAGCAGTATGGCAACCGAGCTGGTAAAGGGCAAGAGCATCCAGGAAGCCATGGAAGTGACCAATAAGGCGGTTATGGAGGCGCTGGACGGCCTTCCGCCCGTAAAGGTACACTGTTCCCTGCTCGCAGAGGAAGCCATCCATGCGGCGCTCTGGGATTATGCCCAGAAGCATGGCATTACCATTGAAGGACTGGAAAAACCCAAGTCCGATATTCACGAAGGAGAAGAAGAAGCAGAGGAAGAATACTAAAATATGAGCAAAAAAGTAGTTGTGGGCATGTCCGGAGGCGTGGATTCCTCCGTGGCTGCCCTTTTGCTGAAAGAACAGGGTTATGAGGTCATCGGCGTCACCATGCAGATCTGGCAGGATGAGGCGGAGGAAACCAGGGAAGAAAACGGAGGCTGCTGTGGTCTGAGCGCTGTGGACGATGCCAGGAGGGTTGCCGAAAAGCTGGATATTCCTTACTATGTTATGAATTTCAAGAAGGAATTCAGACAATATGTGATGGATTATTTTACGGCGGAATACCTGAAGGGCAGAACCCCCAACCCATGCATTGCCTGCAACAGGTATGTGAAATGGGAATCCCTGCTCACCAAAAGCCTGGGACTGGGTGCCGATTATATCGCAACCGGCCACTATGCCCGCATTGAACAGCTTCCCAACAAAAGATACGCCATACGCAATTCCGTTACGGCGGCAAAGGATCAGACCTACGCCCTTTACAACCTGACCCAGAAGCAGCTTGCCCATACCCTGATGCCCGTAGGCGCCTACCCTAAGGATGAGATCCGCAGGATAGCCCGGGAAGCGGGGCTGCCGGTAGCGCACAAAAAAGACAGCCAGGAAATCTGTTTTATACCGGATCACGATTATGCCGCTTTTATCGAAAGGGAATGTACAGACTCTGTCCCCAGCCCCGGCAATTTCGTATCCGTCACCGGAGAAATCCTTGGAAAACATAAAGGCATCACCCACTATACCGTAGGCCAGAGAAAAGGCCTGAACCTTTCCATGGGCCATCCGGTCTTTGTCACCCGGATCAACCCGGAAACCAATGAAGTTGTCATCGGGGAAAATGAAGATGTTTTTTCACGCACACTCACCTGCAGCGGCCTGAATTTCATGTCCGTCTCGGATCTGGAGCAGCCCATGCGTGTGAAAGCCAAAATACGCTATGGCCACAGCGGCACCTTCTGCCTCATAGAAAAGACAGGAGAGGACCGAATCAAATGCACCTTTGAAGAGCCGGTCCGCGCCGTAACCCCGGGCCAGGCAGTTGTTTTCTATGACGGCGAATATGTACTGGGCGGCGGAACCATAGAGTAAAAAGAAAGACGGCTTGATGCTGCAGACTCGGACGTCGGGAAGGACAGCGCCTATGCTGATGCGTTTATCCTGGCGCTGTCCGTTCAAGCCGCAGCCTGCGGAAAAAATAGAGAGACAAAACGGCATAGTCGCGCAGACTATGCCGTTTTGCCGTTGATGGCTCTGTCAGGTTTTGTGCAAGGAAGGAGAACCTTTGTGGATAACAAATTTATGTTAACTAAAGAACAAAGAAGGTATCTGGGGCTGGAACCTGTGGAAGCGCATTGGGAAGTGATGGATATCAAAGGCACCCTATATTATTTTGACGGGAATATTATTAAAAAGGAAATTATAACTTCAGACTGCCGGGAGGAAAATTTCAGATACAGGGAAAGTGAACTCTATGTAGAGACTGCAGAAAACAAAAAGCTGGTCCTGCCCAAAACAGCAAAAGGAAAGCCTAAGAAATTGAATTTTACCGCCACACAGTCCTTCAGGCCTGTTAACGTATATTTTGCATGCGAAGGAAGCTATATAACGATAGCAAATTATACGACACAAAAGACCTTCTATTTTGAAGATATCAAAAACGGATTGGTGCCACAAAGACTACAGGGATGAAGGCATTAGCCTGTATTTATGAAATAGTAATCCTGAATTATTTTTTGAAATTCACCGGCTCGGAGGTTGTCTTCTGCTCCATTGACGGCAGACGGATTACCTCAATGGAAGGATACTCCATAAATGTAAACGCAAAGCTGCCGGATATAAATGCCGGTGAAATAAGAAGCATCATTATTCCGGGCGGCGATGTTTCAGGCATTAAAAATGAGATGGTCTATGAACTGCTTAAAAACATTAAAAAAGGCGGAAAAGTAATTGCAGGTATTTGCGCCGGCGTCGATGTGTTGGATGCGGCGGGCATCTTACAGGATGTGAAATCAATCCACTCGGAGGATGCCGACATAACGAGGGATAACCATATCATAACCTCCCGGGCCAATGCCTACGTGGATTTTGCAATCGAAGTGGGAAAAGAATTTTCACTCTTTGAAAATGAAGCGGATTTACAGGAAACCATAGATTTCTGGAAATATTTTAAGCGAATGTAGCAAACTTCCCTGTCCCGGCAGCAGACGCCCTGCCCGATAGGGCGGTTTTGGCCGGAAATGGGATGCTACAGGCACTTCTTTCCCTTTACCGCATAAATATAAGAAAAAGGCCATAAAGGAAAACAGAAAATTGGATATGGATTTTAATTCGTACAGAATGAGACAGAGACCTGTCTACATGGTATTTGAAGGCGTCGTCACCCACCTGGAAATTGCACCGGGAATGATGGGACGATATGACGGATGCACCCAGATGGTGACCGTAGAAAATGAAGCGGGAAATACCGTAAATTTTTTAATGAACGCATCTACCTTCGTGGTAGACTATACCACCCTTTATGAAAGCATGCCCGTTACCGTTTTCTACAGCGGCGACACAGCAGTCCCTGCGATTTACCCGCCCCAATATGAAGCGGCGGTCATTGCGCCCCGCCAGGAAGGCCAGAATGTATTCGTGGGATACTTCAACAACCTCCTCATGAGCAGCGACCAGAGCCTCAAGCTCAACCTGGCTCCCACCACCCAGGTAGTTACCTCAAATAACCAGACCTTCATGGGAAACCCGGGAAACCATACCCTGGCCGTACAATACAGCCAGACCACCAGAAGCATACCCGCACAGACAACACCGGAACGAGTCATCGTCCTCTGCGGCATGTAACCGCCTCTTCTGGGAAATTACCACTGTCTGTCCGGCTCCAAAGGAAGCCTCCCCGAAAAAAGTTCCCCGGAGAAAACTCCCCGGAAAAGACCGCCTTAGGAGCCCTCCTGCAAAACCGTATAAGGAGCCGGAAAAAGACAGCCTACAGCTTTATAAAAGAAGCAGTACGCCTATCAAACACCGTATAATAAGAAAAACCACAGTCCCTGAGAAAATCCTCAGCCCTCTTAAACTCCCTGCAAATATCCGCAGGCCTGTGAGCATCCGACCCGACCGTCACAATTTCCCCGCCCAGATCATGATAACGCTTCAGCACCTCCCGACAAGGATGAAGCTCCTTCAGCCCATAACCGATTCCCCCGGTATTGACTTCCACGCCAATCCCATTCTCCAACAGCAGCTCCAGCATCCTCTCAAACAAATCCCGATACTTTTCATACGTATAAAACTTATCCTGATCCGGACCATACCGCACCACATAATCCAGATGCCCATAAATATCAAAATTATGAAACACCTCAAGATTGTCAATTATGGATTCGAAGTACTCCCTGTAAGCCGCCTCCTCACTTCTCCCCGCAAAGAACCCCGCATCATACGGATCCTTCCCATTACACAAATGCGAAGACCCGATAATAAAATCAAAAGGAAAAGAATTCACATACCCTTCCTGCACCTCGGCCAGATACGCCTGCAGCCCCAGCTCCACCCCAAAGCAAAGCTTAATCCTGTCCCCATAAACCGCCCTGCACCGCAGCAGCTCATACAGATAAGCATCCGTATTCACCTCAAAAAACCCCTTCGGAATCCCCTCCGAAACCGGGAAATCAAAATCCATATGCTCCGTAAAACACATCTGCCGAAGCCCCATCGCAATCCCTCTCTCAACCATCTCCACCATAGGAGCCTTAGAATCCCCCGAAAAAGAAGAATGCAAATGAAAATCCGCCCGAATCGCCATACAAAAACCGCCTTTCTTATCATTATTAAACAATCCACTATTATATATAAAAAGTGAAATCCTTCTAAAAAGTATATCCTATCCCCCAAAAAAACGCAAAGAAAATTACCCTCCTCAAACTATTTCCAAACCACCCCTTTCCTTTTATTTTTACGATAGCCCCAGCCCTCCAATTATAAACTTTTTGTAAAATAATGGGCGATTTCCAATAATTTTTTAATTACGTCTTGATATTTTTATGCAGATTAGGTAAAATGATTGTGCTGATAAAATTTTGTCAAGCTTTTGGGACAGGCCCGGATGCCAATCCGCAATGTCCAAGGTGAGGACTTACGCTGGACGTGGGTCCATTTGCTGTGCTTGATAAAAGAATATAAAAAAACATTTTTAGGAGGAATTAAAAATGGCAGTAAAAGTAGCAATTAATGGTTTTGGCCGTATTGGACGTCTTGCTTTCAGACAGATGTTCGGAGCAGAAGGATTTGAAATCGTAGCAATCAATGATTTAACATCTCCCGAGATGCTGGCTCACTTACTGAAATATGATTCAACACAGGGCAGATACGCTCTGGCAGACAAGGTATCTTTCGGCGAAGATTCCATCACTGTTGATGGAAAAGAAATCAAGATTTATGCAAAAGCTAACGCTGCAGAGCTTCCTTGGGGAGAAATCGGAGTAGACGTAGTTCTGGAATGTACCGGATTCTACACCTCCAAAGCAAAAGCACAGGCTCATATCGATGCCGGCGCTAAGCACGTTATCATTTCCGCACCTGCCGGAAGCGATCTTCCTACCATCGTTTACAATGTAAACCATGAAACCCTGAGCAAAGATGATCACATCATCTCCGCTGCTTCCTGCACAACAAACTGCCTGGCTCCCATGGCTAAAGCTCTTAACGACGCTTTCCCGATCCAGAGCGGTATTATGTGCACAATCCACGCTTACACAGGCGATCAGATGACTCTGGATGGTCCTCAGAGAAAGGGTGACAAGAGAAGAAGCCGTGCAGCAGCAGTGAATATCGTTCCCAACAGCACAGGTGCTGCTAAGGCTATCGGCCTGGTAATCCCTGAACTGAACGGCAAGCTGATCGGTTCCGCTCAGCGTGTTCCTACCCCTACAGGATCTACCACAATCCTGACAGCAGTAGTTAAAGGACAGCCTACAAAAGAAGCTATCAACGATGCTATGAAGGCTGCTGCAAACGAATCCTTCGGTTACAATACAGACGAAATCGTATCCAGCGATATCATCGGTATGAGATATGGTTCCCTGTTTGATGCTACTCAGACCATGGTTCTTCCTATTGACGAGAATACATCTGAAGTACAGGTTGTTTCCTGGTACGACAATGAGAATTCTTACACAAGCCAGATGGTTCGTACAATCAAACACTTTGGCAAGCTGCTGGAAGCATAATTTAATCCAGCTGGTGTAAAGGCATAGGCTCATAAAGGGTCCGGTCTGATGAGGGCCGGATCCTTCTTTCATTTTTAAGGAGGTTTTTACCATGTCATTGAATAAGAAATCCGTTGATGATATCAACGTAAAAGGAAAACGCGTCCTTTGCAGATGCGACTTCAACGTACCGCTGAAGGAAGGCAAAATCACAGATGAAAACCGTCTGGTTGCGGCGCTTCCCACTATCAAAAAGCTGATCGCAGACGGAGGAAAGGTTATCCTTTGCTCTCATCTTGGAAAGCCTAAGGGAGAACCCAAGCCGGAGTTGTCTCTGGCACCTGTTGCAGCACGTCTTTCCGAGCTGCTTGGCCAGGAAGTAAAATTTGCAGCAGATCCTGAAGTGGTAGGACCTAATGCAAAAGCAGCAGTAGAAGCTATGAAGGACGGAGACGTTATCCTTCTTGAGAATACCCGTTACAGAGCAGAAGAAACCAAGAACGGCGAAGCTTTCTCCAAAGAGCTGGCTTCCCTGTGCGACGTTTTTGTAAACGACGCTTTCGGTACCGCTCACAGAGCACACTGCTCCAATGTTGGTGTGGCACAGCTGGTTGATACCGCAGTTGTTGGTTATCTGATGCAGAAGGAAATCGACTTCCTTGGAAATGCCGTAGAGAATCCCGTAAGACCTTTCGTTGCTATTCTTGGCGGCGCAAAGGTTGCAGATAAGCTGAATGTTATCTCTAATCTGCTTGAAAAATGCGATACCCTGATCATCGGCGGCGGTATGGCATTTACCTTCCTGAAAGCAAAAGGATATGAAATCGGCGCATCCTTAGTGGATGATGAAAAAGTTGAATACTGCAAGGAAATGATGGAAAAGGCTGAGAAGCTTGGCAAGAAGCTGCTTCTTCCCGAAGATGCTGTTGTTGCAAAGTCCTTCCCCAGCCCGATCGATGCAGAAATCGAAGTTGAGGTTTATGCTGCAGATGCAATCCCTGCCGACATGATGGGACTGGATATCGGACCCAAGACGGCAGAGGCTTATGCAGACGCTGTTAAGTCCGCCAAGACCGTTGTTTGGAACGGGCCTATGGGCGTATTTGAGAACCCTGTTCTTGCAAAAGGAACCATTGCAGTTGCAAAGGCTCTGGCTGAAACTGATGCAACCACCATCATCGGCGGCGGCGATTCCGCAGCGGCTGTTAACCAGCTTGGCTTCGGTGACAAGATGAGCCACATCTCCACCGGCGGCGGCGCTTCCCTGGAATTCCTGGAAGGCAAAGAGCTTCCCGGAGTAGCAGCGGCAAATGACAAATAATATTATTTGACGCGGGGAGACAGCCTGCGAGCTGCCTCCCGCAAACGATAAAATTCACTTTTATATTAAGGAGACCATAATCATGGCAAGAAAGAAAATCATCGCCGGAAACTGGAAGATGAACATGACTCCCAGCCAGGCTGTTGAATTAATCAATACCTTAAAGCCTCTTGTAGCAACAGAAGATGCTGACGTAGTATTCTGTGTGCCTGCAATTGATATCATCCCCGCTATTGAAGCTGCTAAGGGAAGCAACATCGAAATCGGTGCTGAAAATATGTATTATGAGGAGAAAGGTGCTTACACCGGAGAAATCGCTCCTGATATGCTTACTGATGTTGGCGTTAAATACGTTATCATTGGACATTCTGAAAGAAGAGAGTATTTTGCAGAAACGAATGAGACCGTTAATAAGAAGGTTCTCAAAGCTTTTGAGCATGGCATTACTCCTATTATCTGCTGCGGCGAGTCCCTTACTCAGAGAGAGCAGGGAATTACTATCGACTGGATTCGTCAGCAGATTAAGATTGCATTCCTGGGCGTAACAGCGGAGCAGGCTAAGACAGCCGTTATCGCTTACGAGCCTATCTGGGCAATCGGAACCGGCAAGACTGCAACCACAGAGCAGGCGCAGGAGGTTTGTGCCGCAATCCGTGTATGCATCGGTGAAATCTATGACGAAGCAACTGCAGAAGCTATCCGCATCCAGTACGGCGGATCTGTAAACGCAGCTACCGCTCCGGAACTGTTCGTTCAGCCTGATATTGACGGCGGCCTGGTAGGCGGAGCAGCTCTGAAGCCTGACTTCGGAAAGATCGTTAACTGGAAATAGTTTCAGTTATGGGAAAGTAAAGTATTAACCGGAAAGAACTCCATGAAATTCTTTCCGGTATAAAAATCCGCATCTGCCTTGGAAAAAAGGGGATGCGGATTTTTTATACTGCGGGCAATGCTTTAAACGGAGGCGTGAATGCGCTTGTATGGCGGAAGCCGTGGGCTTTGGCCTGGAAATTTAGTTTCACAGGATGGATGTGGCCGCTTTCCCGAAGGCTTTAGTAAAAATGAGGGTAAAAACTGTCTTCTCACCAGTTAATAGAAGGGAAGGAACTGCTGCTGTACTCCCCTGTCAGATATAAATGTTAAAATAAATCAATAATATTGATTAAAATTATACCTTGTAGGATTTTTTAATCTGTGTTACTATTTACAAAACTGAATATGAAACAAATGCTGAGAAGAGGAGTAGTAGCCAGAAGCTGGAAAACAGAGAACTGCCGGGTGGTGCGAGACAGTCAGAAGCGGATTGTGAACTGACCTTGGAGCAGCTGACTGAAGACCCTCAGGGGCTGTGTAGGTGCAGACGGAATACCCGCCGTAGAAAGGGGAAAGGCATGTTAGTGCCGTTGAGTGCATGGTGCGTAAGCAGCATGAAATAGAGTGGTACCGCGTAAAGGTGAATTTACGTCTCTATAAGAATGACCGGATTTTCGGGAAGTCATTTTTATAGAGACTTTTTTTGTCCCGTAAAACAGATGGCCGGCAGTAAGGCGCACTTCTGGCAGGGCTTTTGATTAAAAGCATCCTGGAAAAAGCCTTCTGCAGACGCAGCCGGAAATCCGGAACCGGTAAGGAGGAAAAGGAATGAAAGCAGCAGAAAAGTATGGCAGAGCTTATTTTATACCGCCCGAGGTTACTTATGACTGGGTGAAAAAGAATACAATTGAAAAAGCGCCGATTTGGTGCAGCGTGGACCTCAGAGACGGGAACCAGGCGCTCATTGAGCCGATGGGACTGGAAGAAAAGCTGGAATTTTTCAGGATGCTGGTGGAAATCGGCTTTAAGGAAATCGAGGTGGGATTCCCGGCGGCCTCGGATACGGAATATGCGTTTATCAGGGCGCTAATCGAAAGAAATATGATTCCGGAGGATGTGACGATTCAGGTGCTTACCCAGGCGAGGGAGCATATTATCAGAAAGACTTTTGAAGCCGTGAAGGGCGCGCCCCATGCCATCGTCCACCTTTATAATTCCACCTCTGTGGCACAGCGGGAGCAGGTGTTTGGAAAGAGCAGGGAAGAGGTGAAAAAGCTGGCAGTGGACGGCGCGAAGCTGCTTAAGACGCTGGCGGAAGAAACAGAAGGGAACTTTACCTTTGAATACAGCCCGGAGAGCTTTCCCGGGACAGAAGTGGATTACGCGGTGGAGGTATGCAATGCGGTGCTGGATGTGTGGAAGCCGGATAAGGAGCATAAGGCCGTTATCAACATACCTACCACGGTTCAGGTTGCCATGCCGCATGTATTTGCCTGTCAGGTGGAATATATCCATAAAAATCTGAAATACAGGGATGGGGTTGTGCTCAGCGTACATCCTCATAACGACAGGGGCTGCGGTATCAGCGACGCAGAATTCGGAATCCTGGCCGGCGCGGACAGAGTGGAGGGCACCTTATTCGGGAACGGAGAGCGGACCGGGAACGTGGATCTTGTTACGGTGGCCATGAATATGGTCTGCCATGGCGTGGAACCGGGGCTGGATTTTGGAAATATTATGAAAATCCGGGAGACCTATGAGCTTTTGACGGGAATGAAGGTAAATGAAAGAACGCCTTATGCCGGCGACCTGGTATTTACGGCATTTTCTGGCTCCCATCAGGACGCGATTTCCAAGGGCATGGCCTGGTGGAAGGAAGGCAAGAGCGGCAGCCGGTGGACGGTGCCTTACCTGCCGATAGATCCCAGGGACGTGGGCAGGGAGTATGAATCCGATGTTATCCGGATTAACAGTCAGTCGGGTAAGGGAGGGATTGCTTTTATACTGAAGCAGAATTATGGGATTTCCCTTCCGAACGGCATGAAGGAAGAGGTGGGATATCTGGTCAAGGGCGTTTCCGACAGAAGGCACCAGGAGCTGGCACCGGCGGATATTTATCAGATTTTTGAAGAAAATTATATTTTGCCAAGAAGCATTTTTCATATCCCTGAATGCCATTTCCGGCAGGAGAACGGGATTACGGCGCAGGTGACCATTGAACAGGGAAAAGAAAAAAGAGTGATTGAAACTACCGGTAACGGGCGGCTGGATGCGGTCAGTAACGCCATTAAGATGTATTTTGGAATCAGCTATGAGCTGACGGTTTATGAAGAGCACGCGATTTCCAGGGGCTCCTCCTCCAAGGCGGCGGCCTATGTGGGAATTACCTGCAAAGGGAAGGAGTACTGGGGCGTGGGAATCGATGAGGATATCATCAAAAGCTCCGTTGCGGCGCTGGTATCGGCGGGCAATAAGCTGGCGGAAAATGAAAATCTTCGGGAAGGCAGGGAGGAAAGAATCGTGGACATTATAAAATATATCAATGGGCATTATTCGGAGGTGACGCTGGAGAATCTGGCTGAGAATTTTAACCTTTCAAGGCCCTATATTTCAAAATATATCAAAAGCAGAACAGGCATGAATTTCCAGGATGTGGTCAGGGAAGCCAGGATGCGCAAGGCCAGGGCCCTTTTGAAGGAATCGGGCCAGACCGTGGAATCCATTGCCGCAGACGTAGGGTATGAAAGCGTGGAGCATTTTAACCGGCTTTTTAAAAAGTCTTACGGGGTTACGCCTGTACAGTTCAGGATGCAGAAAGAGGAAAATATCTGCAACTGACCGGCAGTTAAGCGCAGAATATTAATTCCGGCGATCAGCCATACCGTGCCTGCAATAAGAAGCAGAGTTTTCTTTGATACTTTCATGGGGAACCTCCTTGTTGTGAACGATGTTCATATTGAGCGTAAATATATCCCGGCGGCGGATGGCGCAATGAGTGCAAATTCCGCTGCCGGTTTTTTAGTACAGAATCCGCTGTAGGGTTTTGGTAAAAAAGCTGCAGTTATCAGCGCCGGAGCGCAGCAGGGACATCAAATGATGGAAAACAAATTCCACAAACTGTTCCTTCGTATAGTCCGCGTTCCAGATATCCGGGGAAACAGACGGATCTCTGTCAAGGGCATCCCGGAGAAGGTTTCTGAGTACCTGGAAGCACTGTTCCTCCAGCCTGCGGCCTCTTTTCTTATCTTCCGGATCCATGGTTTCCAGTTGGGCAAGCCAGTCACGTTCAAAATCATTGAGATGGGCATTCATTATTTCATATAAGGAAGCTACAAAGTCGGTAAATCCGGCTGTTTTTGGTTCCATACCGGTAAGGGTGCGCAGAACATCCGTCCAGAAGCCTTCCACCACAGCAAAAATCAAATCCGTTTTTGTCGGGATATAATTATACAGGACACCCACTGAAATGGAGCATTTTTGGGCTATGTTGCGGATGTTCACTTTATGGACGCCTTCCGTGCGTGCAATTTCCATGGCAGCGTCAATCAGCTCCTGCCTGGAAGTGACATTTTTATTCATGCTTATACCTCTTTTATATCGCAGACATGGCTGCGATAGTGCATCAATCGTTAGTTTGAAAGAAAAATTCGCAACCGAACAATGTTCATTATATGCGCAGGGCCACTTTCTGTCAAGCATATTTCGTGCGTAAATAGCTACTGTACCATGCATTTTTTATAAGCTGTGTGCACTGGCTCTTGACCTGGAGCAGGGACAAGGTGCTATGATAGACTTGGAAACCAGGTTGATGCAATCAAAGACCCCGCTGCAAGCAACGGGGTATTAAACTTGCAGCGCTGCAGAGCAGCGGGGTCTTTGACCCTCGCGGCAGTCGCCAAATATCCATGCAAGCATGGCTACTTGGCTCGTTGCTCGCGGGAATAAATATAAGTTAAGAAGGAGCGCAAGTGATTATGACAATTGCGGAAGTGAGCAGAAAATATGGTATGACGCAGGATACCCTGCGTTACTATGAACGTATCGGGCTGATTCCCCAGGTGCCCAGGAATAAAAGCGGCATCAGGAACTATGATGAGGAATCCTGCAGATGGATAGAGCTGATGAAGTGTATGAGAAGCGCAGGGGTCCAGATAGAGGCGCTGATAGAATATGTTGCGCTGTTCCAACAGGGGGATTCCACCATTGATGCCAGAAAGGCGCTGCTGATGGAGCAGAGGGATCAGCTGACGGCCAGGATGGAGGATATGCAGCGTTCTCTGGAACGGTTGAACCAGAAGATAGAAAACTATGAAAACGGGCTGATGGCCACGGAGAAAAAACTGATGAAGCAGTGAAAAAGAGGCGTAAAGGAAGTCGGTTTTGGTTACAGCCGAAATGTAAATGTGCGGGACCGGTTATTGCGGAAAACCTTTCAAAAATTATATACTCCTTTTATAAAGCGCGCTGTCCGGCTTTTTTTGGCGGCTGCGCCTGCGGAAGGCAGAAGGAGGTAAGGTATGCTGAGAAAACAATTTAATGAGGACTGGACGGTGAGCAGCAACGCCGGGGGTTCCCTGGTTGAGGCTTTCCTTAACGGCAAAAAGGAGGAAAAAAAGGTAACGCTTCCCCATGATGCCATGGTGGAGGAGGAAAGGACGCCTGATACCAGAAACGGCAGCCAGACGGGATTTTATCCGGGAGGCCTGTACCACTATGGAAAGAAGTTTTTCGTTCCCGAGGAGTGGGAAAATGAAACGGTTATCCTGGAGCTGGAAGGCGCCTATATGAATGCCAGGGTGTACGTGAACGGGGACTATGCGGGGGGATATCCGCACGGATACTCCAATTTCTACGTATGCCTGGATCATTTTCTCAAATACGGGCAGGAAAATGAACTGAAGGTTATCGTCAATAACGGAATGGAGCTGAACAGCAGATGGTATTCGGGAAGCGGCCTTTACCGCAATGTGAATCTGCTGACGGGGAAGCGCCTCCACATCCGGACGGACGGCCTGCGCATAACAACGCCGGAAATCGATGAAAATACCGCGGTGGTTGCCGTGGAAACCAGACTGGTCAATGAGGAAAAGTGCAACAGGAAAATCTGTCTGATAACGGAAATCAGGGATGCGCAGGGAAATATCACGGCTTCGGATACGGCCCATGCCACGGTGTTCGGCGGTACGGAGATTACGGTCAGGCAGAGAATGGCGGTGGCGCATCCTCTTTTATGGGACTGCGATACTCCGAATCTGTATCACTGCGCTGTACGGGCGGTACAGGAGGAAACCGTATGGGATGAGGCGGAGGATCATTTTGGCATCAGAAAGCTTTCCCTGGATGCGGTTAACGGCCTGAGAATCAACGGCAGGGAGGTTAAGCTGCGGGGAAGCTGTATTCACCATGATAATGGGATTATCGGCGCCTGCACGCTGGAACGGGCGGAGGAGCGCAGATGTGAAATCATGAAGGCTGCGGGCTTCAACTGCATCAGAAGCTCCCATCACCCTATGAGCAGGGCAATGCTTGACGCCTGTGACAGGCTGGGAATGCTTGTAATGGACGAGCTGTCCGATATGTGGACACGTTCCAAAAACAATAATGATTATTCCATGAATTTTCAGGATTACTGGGAAAAGGATGTGGAGCTGTTGGTGGCAAAGGATTATAACCATCCTTCCGTTATCCTTTACAGCATGGGAAATGAGATTCAGGAAGCCGGAACAGCCAAGGGTGCGGAGCTTAACCGCAGAATCAATGAGAAAATCAAGAGCCTTGACAATACCAGATATACCACCAATGCTATCAACGGCATGCTGGCGGTCATGGATTCCATGGGACAGATTATGTCGGATATTCTGGGAAAAACACCGGAAGAGATGATGGCGGAGG
Source organism: Eisenbergiella porci (assembly GCF_009696275.1). Lineage (GTDB taxonomy): Bacteria > Bacillota > Clostridia > Lachnospirales > Lachnospiraceae > Eisenbergiella > Eisenbergiella porci. The sequence continues at coordinate 16,626 of NZ_VUMI01000028.1, read as the reverse complement.
CCGCAAAAGCGGCGCAGCAGGCACAAAACGAGGGCCAGGAGGCCGAAAAGGAAGGCGCGGGCCAGAATGAGGGCGGCAGCGACGGACTCAACAGCATGATGGGAATGATGGTGGGACCGATGGCGGACGCTATGGCCTCCCACCGCATTATGACGGAGAAAACGGATGAATTCGTGGACGCCATGGATATTGCCGGCTACAATTATATGACGGGCCGCCATGAGATGGAGCATCAGATCCGTCCCAACAGAATCGTGCTGGGAACAGAAACCTTCCCGGCGGACATTGTCAGGCTGTGGAGCATTGTAAAGAACAATAAGCATGTGATAGGCGATATGACCTGGACGGGCTATGACTATCTGGGAGAAGCGGGAATCGGGATTTTCTATTATGACGGGACTGTGAACTTTTCTTCCCACTGGCCGGACAGAGTGGCCTATATCGGTGATATTAATCTCATCGGCTATCGCCGTCCCATCAGCTATTTAAGGGAAATTGTTTACGGCCTGCGCAAAAATCCCTATATCGCGGTGGAACGTCCGGAGCATTATGGGGAAAAATGCGGGAAAACACCCTGGATGTGGAAAAATAATATTGCCAGCTGGACCTGGAAGGGGCAGGAAGGAAATCCGGTAAGCATTGATGTTTATTCAGATGCCGATGAGGTGGAGCTGTTCCTGAACGGGAAATCCCTGGGACGGAAGGCGGCAGGGGAAGGCGCGGGCTTTGCGGCCGCTTTCGAAACCGCCTATGAGCCTGGGGAACTGAAGGCTGTCAGCTATGTGGACGGTGAAATAAGCGGGACGCACATCCTGGAAACCGCGGCGGAGGAGGTTTCGCTTTGTGTGGAAGCGGATCGCCGCAGCCTTAAGGCAGATGGCGCGGATCTTTCCTTCCTCACGGTTTCGCTGCGGGATAAGGACGGCAGGGAGAACCTGCAGGCGGTAAAAGAGGTTACGGTGCAGGTGGAAGGCGCGGGGACGCTCCAGGGCTTTGGAAGCGCAGATCCCCAGGCGCTGGGAAGCTACCAGGATACCACTTGGAAAACCTACGACGGCTATATGATGGCGGCAGTGCGTGCAGGCAGAAGGCCGGGCGCCGTGAAAGTGACCTTTACTGCAGAAGGCTGTGAGCCGGCGGTTGTGGAGCTGGAAGTAAAATAATACTGAAAGCAATAGAACCGAAAGAAAATAATACTGAAAGTAAATTGAACTGAAATAGATCCGCAATAAAATAAGGCCAGGGCGGGAGAAAGACGCGGCTGCGGTTGAAATAACACTGTGGCCGCAACACCGGCAGTTGAGCTTGCCATAATAAAAAGGAACTGGGGTAAAATACAGTTCCTTTTTTTCTATTCCATCCGTTCCAGGATAGCCAGAGACAATGCATTTATAAAAATATAGTCAGGATCCCGGAACCTGATTAAGACATAGTAGTCATTGTCATGCATCTTGTCCAGACGGTACTGCAGCTGATAATCCGGCCGGTTATTCTGCTTTTGTCCCTTAACAGCCATTGCACCCCAATTATTTTCTGCGGAAAGGACTCCGGATCTCTTCAATAGCATTGACTGGGGAAAGCAGTAGATTGTATACTGTAACAAGGGGAGAACAAAAGTTCTCATAGGACAGGAAAAGGAGCGCTGCAGGATGAATGCAATTGATAAGAGAAGAAGCGCCCGGCAGGGAGGTATCGTATGAGGGTTAAAATCAATGTAAAGAAAATCGGAAAGAACCGCGGCGCAATAGAGCCTGTTTTTTATGAGTATCCGGAAGGGGTGGATACGGTGGAAAAGCTCCTTCGGGAAACGGTGCGTATAAATCTGGAGGAATTTACAAAGCGCAGGAAACGGACGGAGGTGGAAGCGGTTCTGTCCGGAGAGGATATAGAAGAACAGGCAGGGACGGGGAAGATATCCTTTGGAATCGCATATGACGGCAGAACGGCAGATTTTGAAAACGCCGTGAAGAATGCCTGCCAGTGCTTTGAGGATGGAATTGCGGTAATTTTTCTGGAGGGGAAAAGGCTGGAAACGCTGGAGGAACGGATAGCGCTTCGGGAGGACAGCGAACTGACCTTTGTAAGGATGACGATGCTGGCGGGAAGAATGTGGTAGCGGCAAAGACATTTTTTATCATTGAACGGTTACGCAAAAGGAGAGAAAAGGGATGGCATACGATTATCAGAGCAGACAGAAGCTGGTGGAAGCATACCGGGCAAAATGGAAGCGTAAACTTCTGCTCGTTCCGGGAGAGATTAAGGAAGCGGCGGAAGAAATGGAGAAATTCGGCGGGTACAGGCAGGATACCCTGACCTTTCTGAAAACGGCCCAGGAGCGGCTGAAACAGGGAAATTTCAGCACGCCCTCCGAATTTATGAAAGCATATTACCGGAAGCTGGTGCGGCTGTTTGCGGGAAAACAGTTTGAAGAGGATCTCTATGAGATTATTGATAAATTCAACCAGTTTCCCTATTCCCACAGCATATACCGCAGGACGGTGCGGACAAAATCCTATTTTCCCAGCCTGGAACAGGTATTCCGGCTTTTGTATGCTTACCGGATTATGGATTTTTATGATTGCAGCATTTCGGATTATCTGATGGACCGGCTGCCTGAGGAAAAGCTGGATTATAAAAGAAATCAGGTGTATTCATTTTCCTTGAAACATCTGGACGATATGATCGCTGCCAGAATTGACCGCGGAGATGCACAGGTTATCGAAACGGCCAGACAGCTGATACTCAGTGACAATAATACGGCGGTTATCACCGTGGATCTGATCCGCGGCATTATCAAAAGCTCCAACGATGAGCTTCATCAGCTGCTGGCGGATTTCCTGCTGGCGGCCAGACTGCAGGAGGGCGTCAGGCAGGCCGTCTGCGAAAATGCGGACTGCGGTACTATCGCGGCCTTCCGGCGGATTTTTGATACGGTTTGCGCAAATAACCTGATCCGTTTTGCTTCGGTGAAGCGGGCGGTGGCAACCTGGACGGGCATCTGCGATGTGGAAAATGCGGATCGGATTTCCGAAAAAATGCTGAGACTGATGGAGGCCTCAATAAAAGAGCCTGCCATAGCACGGGAATATGTGCAGACGAATGACAGCATACAGATTGCGGTGGGCCTGTGGACGCTGGCCTTTTATGAGCTGCAGGACGCCATTGCGGTGATGGGGGAGTATCTGGAGCAGGGCACGAGAAACCAGATTCTTACCATGTCCTATTTTAACCGGACCCTGGAGTGGGAAGCCTTTACCGAGATTACGGCAAAGAAGGCGTTTTTAAAGTATGCGTCGGATCCGGAAATCCTGGCGGCTTTTATGCCCACCTACCTGACGCGGGCGGAGGAGTATGCGGGCTGGGCGGTACAGGTGCGTCCGCAGGATAATAAGAGGGGGACGATTTACCGCCCGATTCCTGTAGAATGGCTCTTTGAAGATGCAAAGGAAGCCAGGGCGCACTATGAGGTGCTCAAAGGGCTACTTTTGGGTATGAAAAAGAAAACCCTGGAATTTTCTCCCTGTATTTTTCCCTGGTACGGCGTGGTGCTGACTAAGGGGGATATTCTGAAGCGGATGTGTGTGATTGCATACATACTGGGTGAGGAAGCCCGCATTGAGGAAACGGCTGCCCGGCTGTCGGAGATGAATTTAAGCGACGTTTACACCAGCCGTGCGAAATGGGTGGAGCTTCTTCTCCATGCGCCGGAGAATGACAGGCAGAAAAAGCTTCTGTTAAGCTTCCTGGGGGACAGGGAGACGAGTACCAGGCAGACTGCGTACCGGCTGGTGGAAAAGCTGGAGCTTTCCGATGAGGATTACAGGCAGATGGAAGCGCTTTTGAAGTATAAAAAGGGGGATATCCGCCAGAATGTTTTGAAGCTGCTGCAAAGACGGGATGACGAAGGGCTGGAGCTTTCCGTAAAACGTCTGCTTAAGGATCCTGCAGAGGAGGTACGCGAGGGCGGGCTTACGCTGGTGCGGGAAGCGAAGATCGGCGGCCGCCCGGAGGCGCTTGTCGGCCGGCTCGTACAGGAGGCCGGAAAGCTGGAGGGCGTTTCCGATAAGGAACAGATTCTTCTGGAGGAGGTGACGGGGGAGGCTTCCTCCAGCCGGATTCTGGAAGAGGAGGGTTACGGTCTATACAGCCCTTCCGCGCAGCCCGAATGTCCCGCGCTGCCTGCAGGCAGTGAGCAGCTGCGCTCCTATCTGCGTATCAATGAAGGAAAGCTTAAGGGAATCATGCGCCGCCTTTATGATCTCCTGACAGAAAATGCAAACCTGGAATACAAGGCGTGTAACGGTTATGAAATGCTGCTGGGGGACAGACTTTCCATGGTAAGCCAGGATACCGCCCTTGCGCTGGAGGACAGGTATCCCTTTAAAGAGCTGTGGATTCGTTTCTATGAAGAGAATATCGGTGATCCCCATTTGGTGAAGCTTCTTCTTCTGGCCTGGGGAAACAGTATCGGAGACGGCCGGACGAAAAATCAGGAAGTACTGTACGCTAATGCCGAACTTCTGCTGGGAGACTTTGCGGATTTCCGGGTGCCTCAGGATCGTAATTTCAGTAACGGTTATGGAAGCAGCGCGCATACGGTGCTGACCATTCTAGACAGTATGTATGGAAATGAGGAAGAAAGGCAGTGGAGAAGGAAAGCCGCGCTGGAGCTGGCCGCCTGCCTTGTCCGGGATGTTCCAGAAAAAGAACTGTGGTATGAAAAAGAGAAGGACACCCGTTTCTATTACGCCTATGATCCGGGAATGTATGCGCTGACGGATATCCCTGCGGTTTCCGCCCTGATGCGCACCCTGGCGGAAGGGAAAACGCAGGAGGAGTTCAGAGAAGGCTTTTTTGCCCTGTACCGCCTGGATCGGCGTTTTCAGTATAATGAACACCGCGGGAACCAGCGGATGTATTCCTATAATAACAGTTCCCGGACGCAGCTGACGATTCTTGAATATGTAAAAGCCTTTCAGATGGAAATGATACCGGCGGATACGGTATATCAGGCGATGTTTGAAACGATTGGCCTGGCCTCCTCCATGGAGTCACTTTCCCTCCTGGTGGCGGAGCATCTGCGGCCCTTTGAGAAAAACCGTCTGGGCGCTTATCTGACGGCGGCGGAGCTGGAAGCGGAACGGCCGGATCCGGAAAGTCCGTTTGTAAAAACAGGAAGGGAATTTTTCTTCCGCGCTGTGGATAAAATTCTGGATGTGGAGCTGAAAAGAGGGGATCTGCCCACGGTATTTTCAGGAAGCATTTCGTCCATTAAGCGGATTTTCGGTATGGATCGCCTGATTGGGATTCTGAAAGCGCTGGGAAATGATACCCTGGATCGGACCACCTATTATTACTGGTCAGGCACCGGTACGGGGAAAAGGGAATGCTTAAGCTACCTGCTTCAGAACTGCTGGCCCCTGGAGGGTGAGGATGCCGGGAAGCTGAGAGAACTGCTGAAGGGCACCCGGATCAAGGAACAGAAAATGATAGAGACAGCCATGTATGCGCCCCAGTGGCTGGACATCATCGAAGAATATCTGGGCTGGCCCGGACTGAAAAGCGGCTGTTATTATTTTATGGCCCATATGAACGAGCGCTTTGACGACAGGAAAAAGGCCATGATTGTCCGCTTTACGCCGCTGACGCCGGAAGAGCTGAATAATGGGGCATTTGATGTGAACTGGTTTGAAGAGGCCTACGCACTTCTGGGAGAGGAGCGCTTCGGCAGGCTGTATGACGCCGCCAAGTATATTTCCGACGGCAGCAAGCATGCCCGCGCCAGAAAGTATGCGGACGCGGCGCTTCACAGGGTGACGGCGGAAAAGCTGGAGGCGGAAATTAAAGCAAAGAGAAATAAGGATCTGCTGATGAGCTACGGCCTGGTGCCTGTAAAAGGGCAGGAGGAATGGCTGAAACGATATGAATTTTTGCAGCAGTTTTTGAAGGAGAGCAGGCAGTTCGGCGCGCAGCGCAGGGCAAGCGAAGCCCTGGCGGTTTCCATGGCCATGAAAAACATGGCCACCAAGGCAGGCTTTGCAGATGTGACCCGTCTGACCCTGGCAATGGAAACGCAGCTGGTGAAAAGCTACGCTGTATTTTTTGAGAAAAAAGAAGCGGAGGGCGTGTCCCTGAGCCTGTCTGTGGATGAGTACGGAAGGGCGTCCATTGCGGCCGGGAAAGACGGGAAAACATTAAAGGCCGTACCGGCCAGGCTGAAAAAGAACGAGTATTACCTGCAGCTGAAAGAAGTATATACGAAGCTGAAGGAGCAGTATTCCCGTACGGTGAAGATGTTTGAACAGGCCATGGAGGAACGGGAGCGTTACCGGTTCGGCGAGCTTCTGGAGCTGTGCGGCAATCCGGTGGCGGAGCCGGTGGTGCGCAGCCTTGTGTGGATCGTGGATAAACAGCCGGTATCGGGCGGCTCCCGGCGGGAGAATCCATCGCCGGCGAGCGGTTTCGGACAGGAAAGCCAGCTGACGGCCAGCGGGTTCCTACGGGAAAATGGGCTGCAGGATCACAGCGGCAGGATGGTTCCCCTGGATGCCGGGGATTATCTGCGTGCGGCGCATCCGGCGGATCTGTACCAGGAGGGAAGCTGGACGGCATATCAGAAATTCCTGTTTGAAGGCGGGAAGAAGCAGCCCTTTAAGCAGGTATTCAGAGAGCTTTACGTGAAGCTTCCCGAGGAACTGGAAAGGACCCATTCCCTGATGTTTGCGGGAAATCAGATCCAGCCGTCCAAAACAGCGGCCTGCCTGAAGGCCAGGCGCTGGGTAGCGGATTATGAGGAAGGGCTTCAGAAGATTTATTATAAGGATAATATCATCGCCCATATCTATGCCCAGGCGGACTGGTTTTCTCCCAGCGACGTGGAGGCGCCTGCGCTGGAATGGGTGGAGTTTACCGACAGAAAGACCTTTGAAGAGATAAAAATCGAAAAGCTTCCGGATATCGTATATTCGGAGGTGATGAGGGATGTGGATCTGGCGGTGAGCGTAGCCCATGCGGGCGGCGTGGACCCGGAGACCAGCCATTCCACCGTGGAAATGCGCAGAGCCATCATCGAGTTCAATCTGCCTTTGTTTGGGATTACGAACGTGACCCTGGAAGGAAGCCATGCGCTGATTGCAGGAAAACGGGGAAGCTACAGCATCCATCTGGGCAGCGGAGTGATTCATCAGCAGGGAGGGCACCAGATTAATGTGCTGCCCGTCCACTCCCAGAGCAGAGGAAAGCTGTTCCTGCCGTTTTTGGATGAAGACCCTAAGACGGCGGAAATTATGTCCAAGATCGTTTTATTTGCCCAGGATAATAAAATTAAGGATCCTTATATCCTGGATCAGATAAAGGCATAGTAAAGACGGAAGCGAAGCGGTAGCCGGGCCGGAGGTGAAGCAGAAGCTAAGCCAGGTGCTGGCAGAAGCAGGGCCGGAAAACCGGCGGAAGCCATATCGGAACCGAACCGGCAAAGAAAAACAAAATGATAAGCCGGAAACAGGATAAAACAGGAGTCAGGAATGGAAATTAAGGAGCTTGTGGTCTATGAAAAAGAATACCCGGAAAGGAAGGCCGTTTTTTCAGAGTTTCCGCAGGATATGCTGCCGGAGCTGAAAGGCTATCTTGAAAATGCGGGAATTCCCCGTTTATACTGCCATCAGGCGGAGATGTTTGAGCGCGCGCAGAAAAAAGAAAATCTGGTCATCACCACCTCCACAGCCAGCGGCAAAACATTGGGTTTTCTGCTGCCGGTTCTTCAGGAAATCCTGAAAAATCCCCTGGCCAGGGCAATTTTTATCTATCCAACCAAGGCGCTGGCGGCGGATCAATACAGGGCCATCCGGCCGTTGGTGGATTATTTCGGGGAGGACCGGGTCTGTGCGGGAGTCTATGACGGGGATACGCCGGCCAGCGAGCGGAGCCGAATCCGGAAGAATGCCAATCTGATACTGACCAATCCGGAAATGCTCAACGGCGCGTTCCTGCCTAACCACAGCAGGTATGGCTTTGATTTTATTTTTTCCAATTTAAAATATGTGGTCATTGATGAGCTGCACACCTACAGAGGCGCCTTCGGCTCCCATCTGGCAAACGTGTTCAGGCGTCTTTCGCGGATTTGCAGATACTACAGGAGCGCACCGCAGTTTTTGTGCAGTTCCGCCACCATCGCCAATCCGGTGGAGCTGGCGTCGGAAATATGCGGGCAGGAATTTTCGCGGATTTCCAGGGACGGATCTCCTGCGGGGGCGAGAACATACAGATTCCTCCAGCCGCCCAAGATCAAGGGGAAGGACGGAAAGGACTATGGGCAGGTGCCCTCAGCGGCGGTGGCCTCCCAGGTGATAGTGCGGCTGGTGGAGGAGAACAGGAGCTTCATAGCGTTTGCCAAATCGCGGAGAAACGTGGAGGTGGTGCTGAAGGAGGCTTCGGATATTCTGGAAGGGGAAGGCTGCTTTGCCTCTCTGGCTAATCGGATATCCGGCTACCGGGGCGGCTATACGCCTGCGGAGCGTAAGGAAATCGAAAATAAAATGATATCCGGCGCGCTCACCGGCCTGATATCCACCAACGCGCTGGAGCTTGGCATCGATATCGGTAAAGTAGAGACTACGGTGCTGGTGGGGTATCCGGGAACGAGGGCTTCCTTCTGGCAGCAGACGGGCCGCGCGGGAAGGAATGGGAAGCCCTGCTGTAATTATCTGATTCTGGAGAATCTGCCCTTTGACCAGTACGTGGCTGTGAACCCGGACTGGCTGTTTTCCGGGGCGAGCGAAAACGCAATTGTGGATAAAAACAATCTTTTCATTGAGCTGGCGCACATCCGGGCCGCCGCCGCGGAGCTTCCGCTGACGCTGGATGACATTTCCGTGTTCCCGGATCTGGGGGAGACGATTCCTGTGCTGCTGAAGGTAAAGGAGCTGAACGGGCAGAATGGGAAATTTGCCTGGTCAGGCAGCGCATTTCCCGCAGGGGATTTCAGCCTGCGTAATATTGATAAGATCAGGTACAAGCTTATCCTTAAGGACAACGGAAGGGAAATTACGGAAATGGATGAAATGCAGGCCTTCCGGGAACTCCATGAGGGAGCGGTTTACCTTCATGACGGCGTCCAGTATCAGGTGACGCAGCTGGATCCGGAGACCCATACCGCCCTGGCGGCGCCCTTTCAGGGTAACTTTTATACCATGCCGGTATCTGCTTCGGAAATCCGGATACTGCACAGCGTCAGGGAATCGGAATATAAACGGACAAAAATCGTGTTCGGGGATGTGAATGTAAATACGATTGTGACCATGTACCGGAAGCTGCAGTTCCATAATCATCAGAGCCTGGGCTTTGAACAGCTTCCCGCGCCGCTTTGCAAGGATATTGATACGGAGAGCACCTGGATACCGATACCCGCCAATGTGGCGAGGACCTACAGGCGGCTGATGCAGATCCGGGAAAACGGCAAAATCATCCGCAACAACCATTTTGAAGGCCTCATGTATGCGCTGAAGAATGCGGCGATGATGGTGACCATGACGGAGCAGGAGGATATCGGAATGGCCATGTCCTCCAATGCGGCGGGAGAGCAGGAATGGGATCCGCAGCTATCCGGAGAGGAGGAGATACCCTTTGGGGGAATGGATACCCTGTTGTTTTTTTATGATCAGTATGCGGGCGGCCTGGGCTATGCGGAAAAAATAGCGGACTGCATGCCCCGTATCATTGAGAATGCGATCATGCTGGTAGGCGGCTGTTCCTGTGAAACAGGCTGCGCGGCCTGCATCGGGGATTACCGACTGGACAAGGGGCTGGTGCTGTGGGGGCTTAAGAATCTGTCAGAGGAATCCCAGCCGCCTGTGAAAATGTACAAGGATACAAAAGAGCCGCTGCCGTTTATCCGCAGCCCTTTTACCCTGAAGGAGCTTGAACAGGCGGGAAAATGGGAGGAGTTCTGTGCTTTCCTGCAGAAAAAAGGCGATCCCTTTGCCGCCTTTCTTTCTACGGTTCCCATGGTGGAGTGGAAGGACAGCCGGCTGATACTGTATACATCCCATGCTTTTTACCGGGACTGGGTGCTGGAGGAGAGCAATTACCGCAGCCTTCAGAATATTTTCCGCTTTTATACGGATGCGCCCGCCGGCCTGCGGTTTGATATCCGTACGCAGGAGGAAGCCTCACCGGAGGAGCGGATGAGGATCCATGAGAAGCTTATGAGAAATATAAATAAGAAATAATAGTAACGGTTCAGACAGGACTGTTACAAATAATAAAGTAATCTGCGCAGCGCCCAGATGATATAGACGCAGGATAGTGGAAAAAAAGGAAGCGGCGCGGCAAGGGTAAACTGATGGAGGAAAAAGTGAATATTGATGTTACGGAAGTGAAGCTGGAAATATATGTGCCGGAAGAATATATTGAGCCGGTACGGGATGCGCTGACGCATATCGGCGCCTGCCGGGTCGGAAATTATGACCATGTGGCAGCTTTCCATTGCTCAAGGGGATCCTGGCGGCCGTTACCGGGCAGCAGCCCGTTTAACGGAAAAACCGGGGAAATCTGCTTTGGTACGGAGATGAAGATGGGGGTGCGGTGCCCGGTAGAGATTGTGGAGACTGCGGTTAGGGAAGTTAAAAAAATTCATCCGTATGAGGAGCCTGTTATTAATGTGATTCTGCTGTTAGATATACAGTGTTGATAAATGATAGGAATTGAAGTTCATTTTTATAAGAAAATGTAATATAAACATAATTTTAGTACTATTCAGGCGGTAAATACAAATGAAATAGTATAAAAAGATATATATAAGTGCTATAATACATATAAAAGTATAAAAAGGGGTGATAAAGGTGGATGAAAGGTATCAAAAAGTATTTAAACCGGGGACATATCCGGAACTGACATATGTAGTAAGACAGTCTGTAGAGACAAAGTATACTTATGAAGAAAGATTACAGCAGAGTTTAAAGATAGACGGGTATTTAACGTATATCATAGGGCCTTCCAAAACGGGGAAGACAGTACTGTGTGAGAGGGTGATTGGACAGGAACGTATTGTATCTATGTCGGGAAATGATTTTGCTAAAGCTTCGGATTTTTGGGAAATACTTGGCAGAAAAGTCGGTTTGTCCATGGATGCCCAGGTAAGCGAACAACAGTCTGATTTATCTAAAATGGAACAGAAATCAACGACGGTTAAAAAAAATTACAAAGGCAATAAGGATAGGGTAATAGAGTATTTCAAGGCAAAAGATAAAATTTTTGTACTTGATGATTTTCACTATGCTTCACCGGAAATTCAATATGATATTGCGTGCCAGCTGAAAGAAGTAATTCGCCTGGGTTTTAAAGCAGTGGTAATTTCCCTGCCTCACCGTTCAGATGACGCTATCCGGCTGAATCCGGATCTGGCAGGCAGGATTTCCGTAATAGAAATAAAGCCATGGGAGCAGAAACAGCTGGAGGAAATTGCCCGGAAGGGCTTTAAGGAACTGAATATCAGGATTGACGAGGCATTGATTTCGAGGATAGCGCTGGAAAGTATTCATTCGCCTCAGTTAATGCAGGCTATTTGTCTGAATATTGGTCTGCTGCCTTCTGATAATCCGGTTATTACGGATGAAGTAGTAGAAGAGAGCTGCAGGTTTACCTGTATAAATCTTCCATATGCGGATGTTGTACGGATATTAAAAGCAGGGCCGCCCACCAGAGGACAGAAAAGATTGCAGTATGAGTTGAAGGATCAATCTCACAGGGATATCTACGGCCTTATCCTTAAGGTTCTGGCAGATAATCCTCCGCTTGTGGAAATTGAGCTGGCGGAGTTAACGGAGCGGATTCAGAATAATCTTGTGAATTCTAAAATAGGCAGGGAAAAGGTAAAGGATACATTAAAAAAGTGGCAGGATATTTTAAACAATTTGGGTGCACTGTATCAGGTAATGGAATGGAAGGATGACATTATGCATATACAGGATAATCTCTTTTTGTTTTATATCCGCTGGGCATTTATTTAGGAGTGGGTATGTTAATACAGAAATTAATACAACAGGGGACAGCGCTTACGGAATGTTCAGATTATAACAAAGCGAAGGAAGAATTTGTCTCATGGAGTCAGGAAGTGAGAAGGACGGCGGCTTTTTGCAGATTGTCTGAAGAAACACAGGAAATTCTGAATGTAAAGCTTCATTTTCATGAAAATGAGTATTCAACGGAAGATAGCATGGTTTCTTTAAGACGGCTTTTTAAAATACGAACGATCAGACAGGAAGGATTTTCATGCAGGAACAAGTATTGCCGGCAGAATTGAATGAATATCAGAGAAAGGCGGTGTTTAACGACAGCAGCGCCTGCCTTGTCAACGCCAATGTGGGAAGCGGCAAGACCACGGTGCTTACAGCCAAGGTGAAGTATCTGCACGAGGCCTGCGGGGTGAATTGTGAGGATATGGTGGTTCTCACCTTTACCAACAAAGCAGCCGGGGAGATCAGGGAACGCCTGGGCGCTATGCGTGATCAGGGTGAGCTTGTGCAGATGCGTTATTTTGGGACCTTCCACAGCGTGGCCCTCCAGCTTCTGCGCGAAAGGCTTCCGGTGCAGCAGCTGGGCTATACGCCGGATTTTCTGGTGATGGACCCGGAAGAGGAGCTGGATATGGCGCTGCACCTGATCCAGGACAGAAAGCTGCAGATCAAATACCGGAACCGGCTGAAGAAGCGTCTTGAGCAGGAGGATGAGGAAGCTGTGCCGTCAGAAAACGGCCGGGAAAAACTGCCCTCCCCTCCCGGAAGGCGGATTCAGGATGATATGCCGGTTTTGCTGCAGGCTATGAAGGAAGAGAAGCGGGCGCGCAACCGGATGACCTTTGCCGACCTTATCCGGAATACGGAGGCTTTGCTTGCCGAAGTGGAATGGAGGCCGGCCTGGGTAATTATCGACGAGGTGCAGGACTGCGATGCATGGCAGCTTGCGCTGGTGAGGAGACTGCTTGATAAGGGAGCCAGGCTGTTTGCCGTGGGCGATCCCAATCAGGTGATTTACAGCTGGAGAGGAAGCGCCTGTAATGTTTTTTATACACTGCGCACAGAATACCAGGCTACGGAGCTGTCCCTGCCGGTAAACTACCGTTCCAGCGCCTCCATTCTGGAAGCGGCGTCCGTATTTTCCCAATATGGCAGCAGTCTTACAGGAAACAGGGAGCGGGGAAGCAAAATCGTGGTAAAGAAACACTACGATCCCTTCCAGGAGGCCTGTTATCTGGCGGATCGGATTAAAGGACTGCAGGACAGCGGCATTTCTCCTGGACAGATTGCGGTGTTTTACCGTCTCCAGAATCAGTCCGGTGTATTGGAGGAGGTATTTGCCAAGGAAGGAATTCCCTTTCAGGTTTCGGTGAAGCACACGCTCCGGGACTGTCCTGTACAATACTGGCTGCTACAGGTGCTCCGGTTTTCCCTCAGCCGGGAGGATTATCCGGCGGGGATCTATGCCCTCAGCCATAAAGAATACGGAGAACGCAGGAATGGAAAGCCGATCACGGAAAAAACGGCTGCGGCAGTGCTTCATGGGGAGAAAGATCTGAAGCTGCCATTATATGAAAGGATGCTGGCCTTTCCGGAATGCTGCCCGTCGCTTGACAGCCCGCAGGCGCTGTATGATTATTTTTCCCTGGATGGATATCTGCATCCCACCTCTGCTTCTTTTCAGAAGGATAAGGAAAGGATCCTTGCCATGCTGGAATCCTTATTTCGGCAGCAGCCCTCGGAGGGGGAAAATCTGCCGGACCGCTTGCGGAGCTTTTTAAATGATGCGGTGCTTTACGGTCTTCCGGAGCAGGAAACGAAGGAAGAAGACGGAAGGGTAAAGCTCATGACACTCCATGCCTCCAAGGGACTGGAATTTTCCTTTTGCTTTATCATCGGGGTGAATTATGGGCTGATTCCGCTGCGGACCGCGGGCTTTGAGGAAGAGGACGAGGAAAGAAGGCTCTTTTTTGTGGGAATGACCAGGGCAAAGGATTTCCTGGAGCTTTCCTATTATACCAATCCGGACAACCGCGTCATGCCGGGAGAAAGCCGTTTTATCCGCATGATTCCGCCTGAATTGATTCAGGAAGAAACAGCGGATCCGGCGCAGGAAAATTTGCAGGAGCTGAGAAAAATGGTACGGCAGGAAATAGAAGCCAGGCAAAGCAGGGCAGAAGAGACGCTGGAAGCAGATTTACCGGAGCTGCCGAAGGAACCCTCGCAGCCGCAGCCTGCCGGAAAAGAAATAATACAGCCAAGAACCGTAATCCACAGAAAATATGGCCCCGGCACAGTTATCCGTGAGGACGATGCCATGATGGAAATAGAATTTGAGGGCTATGGCGCCAAAGAATTCCTGAAAGCCTTCAGCGCCATGGAGTTTGTAGAGGAATAAAAGAAGGGAATTATGGGAAACTTAGTAAGCAAACGGGTAACTGTCCAACAGGTCTGTGCATTTACTGCACAGACCGTAAGAAAGTGATTCAGGAGTGCAAAAATCCCATCGCTGAAGGCGATTTAGGATGGATTTTTGCAATAACTGTGAAGGTACTGAACAGTTAAGAAAACGGAGAACAAAGAATGTGTGGAAGATACTATATCAATGACGAAACCGCAAAAGAAATTGAAAAACTGATCCGCCAGATAGACGATGCGCTTCTTGTTTCCTGCAAAGAGCGGGACGTTTATCCGTCTGCCAAAGCCCCCGTTATCCTTGCCGGCAGTGAGCAAAGCGATCAGCTGACCGCCGGGGAATTTACCTGGGGATTCCCTTCCTACAGTAATAAAGGAGTCATTTTCAACGCCCGCAGCGAAACCGCTCTGGAAAAGAAAACCTTCCGGGAAAGCGTAAAGCAAAGACGATGCATCATACCTGCAACCGGCTTCTACGAATGGTCGGAACAAAAAGATAAATATTTTTTCAGGGCGCCGGATCGCCGTGTCCTTCTCTTCGCCGGTTTTTACCGACACTATGAGGACGGGGACCGCTTTGTCATCCTTACCACACAGGCCAATCCCTCCATAAGTTCCGTCCATCCCCGTATGCCCCTCATACTAAGCCCCCAGGAGGTACAAACCTGGCTTTTCGACGATAATGCCACCGACTTCCTCCTCCATAAACGCCCTGCCCCTCTGGAAAAAGAACTAAAAGGCCAGCTGTCACTATTTGATTCATAATTTTTTCTGTGTGGTGGGCAGAATTAGATTTCTATTTAATAATCGGATTGTTTTAACAATATACTCAATTAGCCGTAACGGCTATACATAGGGGGATAAAAATGAGATGGATGCACATTTCTGATGTACATATGAATAAAGAATTCAACAATGTCATTTCCAATATTTTGAGGGATGAGCTTCCGGAGTTTATAAAGAGTAACGGATTTGAAGCAGATTATCTCTTTGTCACAGGGGATTACAGGGATTCGGCTTATATGGCAGATAATTCCTTGAAAGAAGATCTCTATCAACAGGCTGTTAATGTTGCTGACTATATTCGGGAAATTGCCAAAGCACTGCATGTTTCATCAGATAACGTTTATCTGGTTCCGGGAAATCATGATTTGGCCAGGCAGTCATGTGATAAGGAGCAAATAGAAAAAATAAAACAAAGCTATCCTAAATTCCGGGAAACATTAACAAATCAGGAACAAAGCTATCTATTACAAAGATTTGAATTTTTTGACATGATAGAGAAACAAATTCATCCGGAGGAGAGTAATGAATGCAGATCGTTCCACCGTTTTTATCAAGAGGACAAAGTAGATATACTATGTTTAAATACTGCAATTACATGTTACGGACAAGAAAAAGAAGGAGAATTATTTCTTGATTCAGAGTCTGTAAGAAAAATAATTTCCAATACGGGCATACAGCGTCCTTTAATTATACTTGCCCATCATGATTTAAAATTTTTAACGCCTGTGGAAATGGAAAACTTAAAATTTATGATAAGAAACAGGAGTGTATTTTATCTATGCGGGCATTCCCATAAGTTGGAATATGGCTATGACGACGAGTCAAAAATATGCAGGATTATGGTTGGTACAACAAAACATGCAGAAGGAGCCTATCCTATTATTTCCATGGGTGATATTTCTGACAGGGGAGACCAGGCTGGTTTTACATTTTATAAATATAATTTCGCCGATAAAACAGGATGGAATTTATACAATGAATTTAGTTATCGAATTAATAAAAACAGGATAGGTTTTATAGGAAGCAGCATAGTTAATGATACAAATATTAATTTTGATCTTGTGCAGCTTCCATTAAAACAGACAACGAAGTCAACAAAAGAAGAAAGAACAGTCACGCTGAAAACATTGGCAAAAATAAAGTCTGCATTATGCGTATTTGAGAGAAAGCAAACAATTACAGTATCAGCCAGGGGGCTGCCTGTTAATGCAGGGATTGTCATTGGGTATGCATTACATAAAAGACAAGGCATTCAGCTGCAATATAAAAATAATGATATATTATTTTGGTGTTAGTCCGTAAATGTGTTGGTAAGGTTATATAGTCAATATCCCAGCCGTTCTTATATCCTTATTATTGTGGTAATAGCTTGTGCCGGTTACTGCCAATACGGTTTCCGTCAACCGCCCGATTA
>NZ_VUMI01000027.1 GCF_009696275.1 Eisenbergiella porci | reverse complement strand
CTTGCGGGTACATAGGGCAGAGCCCTATGCCCTCGGAGAGCTTTCAAGTATCAATATCTGCAGTTTTCAAGGTTCTTTTGAGCCTATTTTTTTGACTCTTTTTTTTCATACATCATTTGACACTATCCTTCCAAAGATAGTCTGATTTGGATACAAAAAAACACGGATTCCTTCTGGATACGACATTTCCAGGTTAATATAATGATTATATAATGGCTTTATAAGATTAGCAAGAAAAGTCAGGCGGTTTTTATAAAGGCAAAAGTAACTGGTGCAGCTGTGAAGGGAGCAGGCAGTTACAAAAACAGAAAACGCACGACAGGAAAGGAGATCAAGTATGATTTATTATGTGAACGCAGCCGCGGCCAGAGAGGGCGACGGCAGCAAGGAAAGGCCTTTCAGGCGTATTAACGAGGCAGCGAAGGTTGCCGCGCCCGGGGATGAGGTTTTAGTTGCGCCGGGCATTTACCGGGAATATGTGGATCCGGTGAATGGAGGAACGGAGGATGCCAGAATTACCTATCGTAGCGAGCAGCCTCTGGGGGCAGTTATTACCGGTGCGGAACCGGTGGATTCCTGGGAACCTTATCAGGGAAATGTATGGGTCTGCCGCATTGATAACGGTGTATTCGGAAGCTATAACCCTTATACCACTTTTGTGGGAGGGGACTGGTATTTCGCTCCTGTCGTAAGACATACCGGCGCCGTATACTTAAATGACCGCCAGCTGTATGAAACCCAGACTCTTGAGGAATGCATCAAGGGTGAGGTATATCCCCCTTCCTGGGATCATGATTTCTCCATTTATAAATGGTATACCGAGCAGGAAGGCAATACCACAGTGATTTATGCCAATTTCCAGGGACATAACCCCAACGAGGAAAATGTGGATATCAATGTGCGCCGCAATTGCTTTATGCCCTCCAAAACCGGAGTGGATTATATCACCTTCAGCGGCTTTAATGTAAACAAGGCTGCAACCACCTGGGCGCCGCCCGCCGCTTATCAGGACGGCATGGTAGGCCCCCACTGGTCAAAGGGATGGATCATTGAAGACTGTGAAATCAGCAACAGTAAATGCTGCGGTATTTCTCTGGGAAAATATTACGATCCGGAAAATGATCATTATTTTACCAACAAACATGTGAAAAGCCCAACCCAGATGGAGAGGGATGCGGTCTGCCGCGGACAGTATCATGGCTGGCTGAAGGAAAAGGTGGGCGGCCATATCGTAAGACGCTGCCATATCCACCATTGCGAACAGGCAGGTATTGTAGGACGTATGGGATGCGTGTTCAGCCTCATTGAGGACAACCACATTCATCATATCAACAATATGCAGCAGCTGGGCGGCGCGGAGATTTCCGGTATCAAATTCCATGCAGCCATCGATGTTGTGTTCCGCCGCAACCATATCCATCATTCCACTATGGGAATCTGGTGTGACTGGCAGGCGCAGGGCACTCGGATCACACAGAACCTGCTTCATGACAACCATGCGCCGGAAGGCACTCCCATGGCGCAGGGCGCTATGATGAGCCAGGATATTTTCGTGGAAGTGGGTCACGGCCCCACATTGATTGACAACAATGTGCTGCTTTCCAAAGCGGCGCTGCGGATTGCAACCGAAGGCGTGGCTTGTGTACATAATCTGATTCTGGGCGCATTTACGGCGGTAGGCGGCGGAACGGACAATACCGTAAACGGTATCAACCAGCCCCGTTATACCCCTTACCACATCCGTCACCGTACCGAAGTGGCCGGCTTTATGTCGATCCTTCACGGAGACGACCGTATGTACAACAATATCTTCATCCAGAACTGGCCTGCTGCAGCGGCAGAGGAAAAAGAAGATATGGGCTTTAAAACCTCTGATAACCGGGAAGTGGGAACGCATGTATTTGACGATTACCCTACTTATGATGAATGGATTGGCTGGTTTGAAATGGATAAGCCCGCTGATATGGGTGCGCTGGCAAAGTACCATTTCTCACACCTTCCCGTATGGGTAAACGGCAACGCTTATTTCAACGGCGCCAAAGCCTGGAAAAATGAGAAGGATAAGCTGGTGGATGATCAGAATCAGGTATCCGTTGAGCTGGTGGAAGAGGATGGAAAGTATTATCTTAAGACAAATGTGTATGACGTGATGAAAGCCTTCAAAGTAGGACTCATCGACAGTGATCTGCTGGGCTGTGCTTTTGAGCCGGAACAGCGCTTCGAAAATCCGGACGGTACCTCCATCCTGTTCGATACGGATTATCTGGGCGAACACAGGGGCGTTGCATCCATCCCCGGGCCTTTTGCATCTGCGGAAGCGGCTGCTAAGCTTCTCTGGGAAGACTGAAGATAAACGGACTACGGCCGGCACTGTAAATGCGCAGGGCAGTTGAATAATGACAGAGCTTTACATAATCAAAGGCCGGTATTCGTAAAAGGATGCCGGCCTTTTGGTTTTATCCGACGTTGCCGAGTTTTCCTATAAGCTGTCGGATTTTTACCATCCTGAGGATGAAAGCGGTGTATTATGGAACGATGAACGATTGGGAATACAATGGCCAATTACTGAAGATATGCAGATAATTACGTCGGAAAGAGATTCCTCGAATTTGCCGTTTTCAGAGGAAGTGGTCTTGAAGCCTAAGAATATCCATGCTATGACAGAAGTGTCTGATTTGGAGGCTGTGTTAAACTCAGCGAGAAAATGGAATGCGATCGATAAAAATAAAATTGTTCTGGCAGGTTTTAGTCAGGGGGGGATTATCACGGCAATTACGGCAGCCAGATGTGAAAAAAATGTTGCGGGCATAATCTTAGAGAGTCCTGCATTTCTTATTCCTAAGGAAGCACATGATTTATTTGAGACTATTGCTGATATTCCGGATGAATATTATTACCATTTCCTCATAAACATCCATTAATCAGTAACGCAATTCCGGTATTATAGCGGCGGAGGGGGAATATTTTCTTTTTGTTGATTCGGACGATTATGTGGATAAGGTTATGGCAGAAAAACTTTTGCAGACACTTGTTATACAGCAGGCAGACATTTGCTACAGCGGATTTTTGGATGTATCGATAAATGGGGAAGAAAGGGCAGGAGTTCCTCCTGAGAAATTAATTTACTCAGGAGATGAGATCATGACTGATTTTATTGGGGAGGCCCTTGGGGCGGAACCTCAACAGTACTGTTAACTGGCCCGTTGCCGGAATATGTGATGAACAACGATTTGTTTGCTTTCCGTGATTCCTTAGGATTAATATATAATCCGGCGCTATTTCCAACCTGGCTATTACACTGCAGAAAGAATTTCATATAGTCAAGAAGCTTATTTTAAAGCAAAGGAGGAATTTTCATTACCTTATCATTTTAAGAAACTACTTATTATATATGGAGAGTTAGCTTCCTGATGTCATCATAATCAACCAAATATTGTAAATGGGAGTAATACCGGCCGAACTTTCTGTGGTGTTATCAGATACAAAATGTTCGGTCCGCCAAAAAGTGAATAAGGGGAAGAACATAGGAAATACTTCACAGAGAACCGATAATTATTCTGCATTAGGCAATGTATTTTCCACAAATCCAGGCAGAAAAGAAAGGCACAGTGGATATGGACTATTTATATCAATATACAAGCCTGAGCGCGCTGGCCCAGATAGTAAAAACCCGGTCAATCCGGCTGAATTCCCTGAAATATGTGGACGATCCGAATGAACTGGCAAGCGCTGATTTCAGAAGAGCCGGGAAATATTGTTTTGTAAGCTCATGGACCAGTGAAAAAGAGGAATCCATACCGATGTGGAATATGTACTCAAAAATGGACGGCGTAAGAATCCGGCTCCCTCTAAATCCCTTTGAACAATATACCTGGGAGGATCCCAGGCAGAAGGGCCGCTTTGTAACCAGCTGTATTCCCGAAGAAGATTTATATCAGGAAAACATGTTTCCGGTAATGGAAGAAGAGCTTCTTCATAAAGTCAATTATACGGAGGACGAGAGACTGTTATACCCCAGTCTCAGGCGGCAGATCCGGCACGGCGGAGAGGACTGTGCCGGCATTGAGCTTACCCGGTTAGGAAAGAATAAAAACAGTGCATGGGGGTTTCAGAAGGAATGGCGGTATCTGCTGTATTTTATGCCGGTTTCCCTGGAGGAGCTGCTCAAGGATCCCGAACAGGCCAAACGAAAAATTGATGATAATATCAGAAACAGCATCAGCCTGGCCAGAGAGGATTATTTCCTGAAAATCAGAGAAGAGTGCTTCGATGAGCTTGAAATATTGTGCGCGCCCAAGTTCAGCCAGGGAGACAGGATACTTCTGGAATGTCTTGTGAATACGTATTGCCAGGATGCGGTGATTATGGACAGCAGGCTGAAGATAAGGTGAGAGAGGCACCTTAATTTACTACAGGAAATTCAATTTTCATCACAAAGCCCTCTCCCCACCGGGAGTCCGCTTCCAGTATCAGCTTAAGATCCCCGGCAATCTCTTTTGCCAGGTACAGTCCCATGCCGGTGGACGAAGACGCCGTCCGTGCTGAGAAGCAGCAGAAGCCAGGGCAGGTATTGCCTGCAGATTTTCCAGTTATGTTTCATCATTATTTTCCTCAGGGATAAGCTGATAGCCCACACCGCGCACGGGAATGATTTTCCGGCGCATTTCCAGATCCTGCATGGTTCTTTTCAGTCTGCTGTGTAAGGAATTGTACGCCGAGGACCGTATTTGCAACGATCAGGAAAATAATTGCCAGATAAATGGTAATATAGCTGATGGATACCACATAAAAAAGCTGCCGACCTATGTTCTGCAGGTAGCTTTCATAGGGAATGCCGGCCCGGGTAAGCCTGTCGTTGGTCGGAAACCGCCCCAAGCAGGCTCTGCCCTTTCAGCCTGTCGGGAGAAAGCACCGCGTTCAGATAAACGGCATAATTGCCGACTGTCATGCGTTCAAAGACTTCGTCCGGCACAATGAGCGCCAGGGCCAGGGTAATGGAACGATCTACGACGAGATTGGCGGTATGGACATTGCCGGTGAGCCAAAAGGCTTCGCCTGCAATCTGTACCTCAGGGCGTCCGTCAAGGATCCCGTTGCAAAGGGCAAGCCGGTTATAGCCGGTGAAATCCGTATCCATATAGACCGCGCCTCATTGCCGGACAGCGTTATCTCTGGAAGCCCGGCGGCAGCAAGCAGCTGGTTATATCCGGACAGGGCGATCAGGCGCGGCGTATATCCATCGGAAAAATTGTTCAGAAGGACATCCCTGTCTTCAGATTCGGGCAGGCCTTCCAGTGCCTTCAGGACCGCGTCCATGGAAAAGCACGGTGTGTTATCCTCTGCGGGAGGGATATGCCCGACCTTCATTTCAAACAGGCTGCCAAACGTATCGGAAAAACCGGCGGCGGAGAGTTGTTCCCGTATGACGGAAGGGGCGTCCGGGCAGGGAAAGGTGTAATCGAGGACATGCTGCTCGGAATCCCCGTAAACCAGCGCGACTGCCACCCCTGTGCCAAAGCAGCAGAGCGCAGCCAGAATCAGCAGCGAGCTGATGGCAAGGGCGTGGGAACGGTGGATTACGTTTTCCTGCAGCTGACGGAAGGTGAAGGTATGCAGCTTTTTTTCCCGGCCGGCGCGGCCTGCCAACAAGCCCCAGGAAAGAGCGGAGGCCGAAAAAGAACAGGAGAGTGCCCAAAAAGCCGGTCAGCAGGCTTCCGATTTCCTCCCCTGCGATGCGTCCGCTGAGTATCATAAAGGCGGCCAGCTTGATCAGGGCGAACCCAATGGCTGTCCACAGGATTGCCGTCAGGGAAATGCTCAGGCGGTGGTAAGGACACTTACAGTGGATGAAAGGTTTTCCACAGGCCTGCGGTTTATTTCCGCGAGCAACGAGCCAAGTATCCATGCTTGCATGGATATTTGGCGACTGCCGCGAGGGGTGCTATGTGCCAGTGGCACATGTTTTGCACCGACCGAAGCGGAGCGTAGACCAAATACCCCGCTGCTCTGCAGCGCTGCAAGTTTGATACCTTGTTGCTTGCAGCGGGGTATTTGATTGCGGGGGCTGTCCATTTCTGATATAATGACAGAAGCATAGTAATTCGGAACAGGATAACAGCCATGTTATCCTGATTCTTTTATTTCACAGGGAAGCGCATCCTGTGAAATCCAGCCATGGCTGCGGCTGCGGGGGAGGTCGGCGGATGAAAAGGTATGCATTGGATCAGAAGATGAAAAGAATGTTCACGGCCGCATTTCTGGTGGTCCTGCTGCTTGCGGCGGGGCTGTTTGCAGGGATCAGCGGCAGCATGTACCGCAAGCAGGCCTATCAGTTCTGCGTCAGCCAGGTGGAGCTGAACCTGAATATCCTGGACAGCAGGCTGCAGCAAATCCAGACAAAGCAGCGCGTCCTTGCGGCGGATTCTGTAATCCGGAACGCTGTGGAATACCAGGTGGAAAATGAAACGGTGGACTATTCCATAGAGCTGTACCATCAGAGGGATGTGGCGGATAAGCTGTATATGCTGTCCGAGAACCCGGAGATTGAAAATGCATACATTGTAAGCGCAGACGGCCGATGCCTTTACAGCTACCGTGCCTCCGTAAGGAAGGATTACAATTTGATGCAGGAGGAGTGGCTGAAGGATATTGTGGATTCCATCTACCTGAACACCTCCTATGTGTCCGGAATGCATGACAAGCGGTATCTGCTTACGGAACAGAAAAATGAGTGTATCTCCATGGTCATGCCCATCACAAGGGAGAACCAGTATGCGTTTTCGGCGGCGGCCTACCTTGTCTGTGATATTGATCCTATGGCTGTCCTGCAGTCCTCCAGGTCGGAGGACGGCGGAGTAGGCCTGGCGCTGGCCGCCTCCGGCCGGCTGCTTTATGCAAAGGAAAGCAGGCACCTGGCAGAAGAAGAGGAAGAACAGATCCTGGCGCGGATTGATGAGGAAAAGTCCTCGTTTCAGCTGGGCGGGGATCCCTGGGGAACGGACCGCCTGGTGGTGGTGATGAAATCCAGGTTTTTTGGATGGAATCTGGTGGGAATCCGTTCACTGGATGAAATCCACAGCATCAACCGGAAGCTGTCCTGCATTCTGGCAGGAATCCTGCTGCTATCCGTCCTGCTGGTTGCCCTCGTATCCAGAATCGTGTCAAAGAGCATACTGACGCCGATGAACAGACTGGTGGACTGTTGCAACCAGGTGGCGGTGGGTAATTATGAGGTGGAGTTCCCGGAGGGAAAGAGCGAGGAAATCCATGTGCTTTCCCAAACGGTACAGACCATGATCCACAATGTATTCCGGCTTTCGGAGAAGGTGGTGGAGGAGGAAAAGAAGCTGTCGGAGGAACAGCTGAGGGCGCTGCAGCATCAGATCAATCCTCATTTTCTGAACAATGTGCTGCAGCTGATAAAGGGAATGGCGGTGGAGGGGAAAAAAACAGAGGAAATATCAAGGCTTTCCACGCTGCTTGGCAAAATCCTTGCATATTCGGTATATCAGCCCTATGAGGATGTGGAACTGAAGGAGGAGCTGGAGTATGTAAAAAATTATATGGAAATCCAGAACCTCCGCTACGGCGGCCGGATTTTTTATACCATTGACTGTGAGCCGGGGCTTGAAAATGTCAGGATATCCAAGCTGTTGATCCAGCCGCTGGTGGAAAATGCAATCGAACATGGGATTAAGGGCAAAGGAAGGGGCATGATCAGCATCAGCGCGGAGCGGGAAAGGGACAGCATCTGTATCCTTGTAAATGATAACGGAACCGGCATTCCGGAGCCGGAGCTTGCGGATATGAAGCGGAAGCTGGAGGCGGAGACGGTTTATCTGCAGGAGAAAAGTATCGGAGTACTCAATGTCAACGCCCGGCTGAAAAGAAAATATGGCGGAAGGTATGGGATTGAAGTGATTTCCAGGGAAGGGGCCGGAACGACGGTGATAATCAGGCTGCCGGAGAACGGGGAAGGGAAGGACAATGAAAATATTACTGGTAGATGATGAGATGTTTACGATCAAAATGCTCCAAAATCTGATTCATTGGGAGCAGCTGGGGCTGGAGGTCATGGGCTATGCAAGGGACGGGCAGGAAGCCTTCCATATGATAATGGAGAATCCGCCGGATATCGTGCTGACCGATATTAAAATGGATACCATGAACGGCCTGGAGCTGGTAAAGAAAATCCAGGGCTATTCCCCGGATATCCGCGTCCTTCTCATGAGCGCTTATGCGGATTTCGGCTATGTGAAGGAGGCCATGAAGAGGGGCTGCAGTGATTATATCCTGAAACCGATTGATGAGGCGGAGCTGGAACAGGCCCTGCGTAGGACGGTTGAGGAAATCCGGGGACGCAAGGAGCAGGAGTCGGTCATTAACGAAAGCGAGGCCCAGCTGCGGGCAATGAAGCTATACCAGTATATGAAAAATGGGTGCAGCCTGAACAGTATCCTCAATTTTGAACAGTATCTGCCAGTGGATTTTAACTCTTATTCATTGATGATGGTACGGCTGGAAAATGAAACCATTGACGAATTTAACAGCATCAGCACCATGGAGCCGGTGCAGAGCGGATATCTTACCGGCCTGATGAAGGAGATTCTTTCTGAAAAAACGGAGCATTTTCTCATCTTTGATTACGAGGCCCAGAACTGGTTTCTGCTGCTTGAGGGACTGAACGGACGGGATAAGGCGGCATGCGCCCAGCGCATTCTTGAAATGCTTAAAAGAGAGCTGGATGTCCGCGGTTTTATCTGCTTCAGCACCAGACAGCAGGGACTGGATAAGCTGCCGATGGTTTATGAGGAAGTTACCGCATTGGGCAAATACGGCTTTTTTGTGGGAGAGGAGCCGATACTGGGCTATGATTATAACTGCAGCCAGAAGGAAATGGAAGAAATCCGGACCATAGGAGCCATGCGGGAGCAGGAGCAGAAGGATACGGATATGGCTTCGGGGCAGGGAAAAAGGTACAGTAAGCCTGTAGAGCTGAGCCTGCAGCTGATTGAGGGAAGCTACGACCGGAATATCTCACTGGATGAAATCTGCAGGGAGGCGGCGGTGAGCAGGAACTATTTCTGCTATCTTTTCAAGCGTGAGGTGGGGGTCAGCGTATGGAACTATCTGACACAGCTGCGGATGGAAAGGGCTAAGAAGCTGCTGGAGGAGACGGATTTGAGGAGCTATGAAATCGCTTTTCAGGTGGGCTATGACAATCCCAGTTATTTTTCCAGGATCTTTAAAAAATATGAACAGATGACGCCGAATGAATACCGGGAAAACAGAAAATAGCATTATGTTACGGTGCGGCGGCGTAATATTGTGATATTTTTCCAAAAGAGGACAAATTATCGTGCCGGTCCGCCGAGCACGGTAATTTTTTTCTATATTTAAGGAATATAGTTGATTTCTTCGCGGAGGGAATTTCCCTATAATGAAGCTATCAAAGAAAACGGAGGTGCTCTATGAAAAAGAAAATGTTAGCAGGCATTCTGGCGGCGGCTCTTGTGACGGCAAGCCTGGCGGGCTGCGGCGGGAAAGACAGCACAGATACCGCGTCCGGCGCCAAAGCGGAAACAGCTTCACAGAAGGCGGAGGAAACAACGGCAAAGGCTGAGGAAAAGACGGAGGCGGAACCGGAAGCACAGACGGCGGAGCAGGTTACGCTGCGGCTCATGGCCTATAATGCGGAAGCTACCAGGGCTACTTATCTGAAGTACCTGGAGGAGAAATTCCCCAATATTAAGATTGAGTTTGAATTTGTTTCCCAGGATAATTTTGACAACATCCTCAATACGCAGCTTCAGGCCGGTGAAGGACCGGATATCATCGAGGTGGGCGGGCAGACCAAGCTGCTGGCAAACGCCGGTTATCTGCTGGATTTGACGGATCAGGGCTTTATAAGCAACTATGCGGACGCCGGCCTGCAGCCTTATACGGTGGACGGTAAAATCTATGCCACGCCGCTTCAGTCATGGTATGAGGGTATTTTCTATAATAAGAAGATATTCCGGGACAACGGCCTGGAGGTGCCGAAAACATGGGAGGAATTCATCGATTTGCATAAGAAGCTGGAGGAAAAGGGGATCAAGGCCCAGACCATGGGCGCCCAGTCCTATGAGCCTATGATGAAGCAGAGCATTGCCCTGGTAAACAATATGTTTTATTCCACGGACGAAAGCAAGGGCTTTGATGAGAAATTCAATGCCGGGGAAGGAAAACTGGAGGAAGCATGGCTTCCGGCGGTTACTGAATGGTATAAGATTATAGAAGCAGGCTGCCTCACCCCTGATATGCTGGGACTCAGCTATGATCAGGCACTGGATGAATTTGCCACAGAGAAGGCCGCTATGTGGGAGTGCGGACCTTGGGCGGTGGAAACCCTGAAAGAGAAGAATCCGGATCTGGATTTCGGCATGTTCCCTATCCCCGGGCCGGATGCTGATAAACCGGGCTGGCTGGTAGGAGGCCCTGGTTCCGCATTTGCAGTCAATGCAAAATCAGAGCATGTGCAGGAAGCACTTCAGATTCTGGAAGCGACGGCAACACAGGAGGCGCAGCAGGCGCTGGTAAAGGATAATGCAGGCAGCTCCTTTGTCATTGGCGTAGAGGTGGATCTTGGAGATCTTTACACAGACTGTGACGAAGCCTTTAAGGCCGGGCATGTCTATGCACCCTGGACAGCGGTATGGACGAACGGAAACGCGGTAACAGAGGGATATGGAAAATCCCTGCAGGAGGTGCTGGCGGGAACAAAGACGGTTCAGGAAGCGCTGGCTGATGCGGATGCCATTAATGATGACCTGAGGGAAGCCGTGGGCAACTGATTTTTTCATAAAGAAAAGAAAGAGCAAAGGGGATGTCGCAAAGGCATCCCCTGTTAAATGGAAAGGGTACAACATGAAAGGAAATAAGAGGGATAAGATATACCTGTTTATGATACTGCCGGCTTTTATCGGTTTTACCGGACTTTTTATTGTCCCTACGGTGATGAGCTTTTTCTACAGCATGACAAACTGGTCCGTATACAGCCAGGAAATCCATTTTGTGGGGCTGCACAATTACCGGAAGCTGTTCTCCGACGACAAGACAATCGCTCCCATCCTGCACTCAATTAAATATGCCATTCTTATTACTGTAATACAGAATGTGTTTGCCATCGTGCTGGCGGTCCTTCTGAATAAAAAATCAAAAGCGGCAAACTTTGTGAAATCCATTACATTCCTTCCTGCCGTGCTGAGCATCATGGTGGTGGGCTATCTGTTCCAGTATATTATGACCTCTGCGGACGGCGGGCTTTTAAACAGCATCCTTATGTTTTTCGGGGGAAAACCGGTAAACTGGCTGGGAGACAGCAAAATAGCGTTATATTCCGTGCTCATCACCCAGGTCTGGCAGTGGACCGGGTGGTCGATGGTCATCTATATCGCCAATCTGAAAAGCATCGATTCCGCCTTGTATGAGGCGGCAAATATTGACGGCGCCGGGCCGGTACAGCTGTTTTTCCGGGTGACGCTGCCTCTTCTGCATCCCGCGACGTCCTTTAACGTCCTGATGAGCCTGATCGGCGGCATGAAGATGTTTGACGCGGTGTTTGTCATGACCAAGGGCGGCCCCGGCTATGCTACAGAAACGATTATGACCACCATGATAAGAGAAGGGTTCAACAGCGGGCGCAATGCCTATGCCTGCGCTTTTGCGGTAGTTTTTTTCATATTGGTATTTCTGTTTTCCAGGGCTGTGACCTGGTTCCTGGATAAATGGGAGGAGGCGGTTCAAGGATGACGAATATAAAAAAGATATCGGGAAAAATACTGTATGCCATTTTTCTGCTCCTGCTGTCCATTATTATGCTTCTCCCTGTTTACTATCTGCTTATCACGACCTTTAAGACCCCGGCAGAAGCGGCAGCTAGCCCTCTGGGGCTTCCACGGCATCTGACCTTTGACAATTATGTAAATGCCATCGGGGCCATGCACTATGGCCGTTCCCTTGCAAATAACCTGATCATTGCGGTGGTATCCGTCATCTGCCTGATTATTTTTGCTTCTATGGCGGCTTATGTTGTGGCTAGAGGCAAGCGGCGGATATTCCGTTTTATGTATTCCGTATTTATGGTAGGGCTGATCATTCCCTTCCAGACCTCCATTATCCCCCTGTATAAAATCATTTCCGGGATGAGCCTGATGAACCGCCATCTGGGAGTTATTCTTGTGGACGTGTTCTGCATTAACCTGCCCCTTTCCATTTTCCTGATGAAGGGCTTTATCAATACGGTGCCCGCCGAACTGGAGGAAGCGGCGCTGATAGACGGAAGCGGGATATTCCGCTGCTTCTGGAAAATAATTTTTCCCCTTTTAAAGCCTATCGTGTCCACCGTAGCGATACTGGATACCCTGGCTATCTGGAATGATTTTATGACGCCGCTTCTGTTTCTGCAAAGTCCTGAAAAACAGGTGCTTTTACAGCAGGTATACCGTAATGTGGGACCGTTTTCCACGAATTGGACGGCGTTTTTCCCCATGCTTGTGGCGGCAACCCTGCCGCTGGTCATTTTCTATCTGATTATGCAGAAGCAGATCATTGAGGGCGTCGTTGCAGGTGCAGTGAAGGGGTGAGTGCGCCCGAAGTAAAAAGCGGATGATTTTGGCGTGCACAGCTGTAATGGACGGAAACAGAAGATATAAGACGGTGAAGTACCTGCAGGAAAAGCAGTGGAGTGCCGGATCTCCGGTTATGCTGAATAAAGGCGCTGTTTTAAAGGATACAGTGACCGGTAACCATATATTGCAGCTGCAGTTTATCTGCCTGGCTGAAAAGGAAATAAGAGAGGCAGTCGTTGAGATTGCCTGCCTTGATTTTTTGGGGAAATGCATTGAAACCTTGGACTATACATATACAGACCTGAAGGCGGGCCGGAACGAGCTTTTTGGCGACAGGGCTCCGGTTTTTTTCAGCAATGCAAAAGCAAGAAATTTCGAAATCAATATAAAGGAAATAACTTTTCAGGACGGAACGCGCAGCAGGGCAGAATATAAGCTCAGCGCTGCGGGATCATTCTGCTTTGCTTCCTTTAATATATCAGTTTCCGGAATTTCAATGTGAAGGTGGTAAGGATGTGGGGATCGCTTTTGAGTAAGATATCGCCGCCAAGCTGGTTTGCGAGGCTTTTGGCGATGGTCAGGCCGAGTCCTTACCCTGTATTTCCTGGTTCCGGGAATCCTCCAGGGTGAAGAGACGGTCGAAAATCCGGGAGAAGGCTTTGTCGATACCTTTGCCCTTGTCGGATATGTCGATATAGACATACTTTTCGTCCGAATGAAGAAAAACTCCCAGATATTTGCCGTCCCCGCCATAACGGACGGCATTTGACATGAGATTTTCCAGAATCCGTCCCAGGGCGTCCCTGTTTCCCATAATGCACACGGATTGCTCCGGGATATCAACTTCTACCTGGAAATTTTTCTGGGTCAGCAGCTCATAGAAATCAAGAACCGCTTCCCGGCAGCAACTGTCGTCCGTGAAAACCATGACTTTTTCATCACTTCCCGATACAAGGCTCTCCTCCAGCTTGTCGCTCGCTTCCTTCAGCCTTGCGTGTATCCCTTTTTTAAAATGGAACCGCTGGTAAAGGATAATGGAAAAAAGAAGGATAATGCAGAGAATGAGAAGAAATATGATTGCAGCTTCGCTCATTTGAATTCTCCTGACTTGTAACCGATACCCCACAACGTAATCACATATTTGGGAGAACGGGGGATATCTTCAATTTTATTCCTCAGCCGGCTGATATGGACGTTAACCGCGTTTTCATCGCCAAGATAGGCGTCATTCCAGATGAGGGAATAAATCTGTTCCTTGGTATATACTTTCCTGGGATTCTGCAGAAGGAGACGTAGAATTTCAAATTCCTTCGCCGTGAGCTCAATTTCCTTTCCCAGCTTTGAAACGGTGTAATCCTCCAGATTCATTCGCAGTTCTCCCACAGTAAGCAGGGAGGGGCGGGCAGGGGAGGAAGCGGCATACTGGCCGGTCCTTCGCAGATTGGCCTTGATCCGGGCGAGTACCTGGACCATGGAAAAGGGCTTGGTCACATAATCGTCAGCGCCCAGACCCAGCCCAAGCGTGATATCGGAATCCGTATCTTTTGCGGACATAATGATAATCGGCACCATACTTTGGGCACGGATTTGCTGCAGCACATCCATGCCGCTGATTTTTGGCAGCATCTTTCAGCATTCCGCAGATTTCCGGATCATCTTCAACCAGTAATAGCTTCATGGATACCTGATATTTCTGCGCCATTTTTTCATAAGAGCCGGGAAGGCACAGACTACGATGTCTGTCTGGTGGACTGGAGAATGCCGGATATTAACGGGGTGGAGGTAACGCGCCATCCGTGAGGTATCAGGGCCGGATACGACAATTATCATCATTACTGCCTATGATTGGAGTGTGATTGAACAAAGCGCGCGAGAGGCCGGAGCCAATGCTTTTTTATCCAAACCGATTTTTGCTTCGTCGGGAACGTTATGATTTGATACTGATGGATGTGCAGATGCCTGTAATGGACGGATACCAGGCGACGGATGCCATCAGGAAGTCGGAGCATCCCCGGGCGCGGATCATTCCGATTGTCGTCATGACTGCGGATGCATTTCATGAAGATGTTATGCGGGCTTATTCTGCCGGCATGAACGGACATATTGCAAAGCCGATTGATCAGAAGGTGCTTTATCAGGTGATTTCGGAGACGATGGCCGGGCAGAGATAGGCGGCAGGATTATGAACGATGCCTATAGGGCAGTTTTAACAGAATGGCGTAAGCCGGCAATAGTGACGGAATAAAAAACAACGGTATAAATTTTTGTAAGGCATGGAAATCACATTTCCATGCCCTTTTCGATCTATGTGTAGTATGCATAAAATAAACCTGCATTTCCCAGGAAAACAGGCAATTTTCGAATAAAAACCGGGGTATAAAAATTTATAACGTTGATAATATGCTGGACATTTATTATATTCTAACCATGCAACATGCAAGAAAGTTACAAAAAAAGAAGGGAGAGGTTTTTAGTGAAAGCATCCGGAAAACCGAAAGCCATAAGAAAGAAGAAAAGCCTGGCGGCAGCCATGAGGGACAACTGGCAGCTGTACATATTAGTACTGCCGGCTATCATTTATTTTGTGGTTTTCAATTACCTGCCTCTGTATGGGATTCAGATTGCCTTTAAGGATTATAAGGCGGTGGATGGCATTGCAGGCAGCGCCTGGGTGGGGGTGAAGCATTTCAAGAATTTTTTCAACGCCTACTATTTTAAGAGGTTATTGTCCAACACCTTATTATTGAACGTGTATTATCTGCTGTGGAGCTTCCCGGTTCCTTTGATTCTGGCAATATTCCTGAATCAGATCCGGGGAAAAAAGAAGAAGAGGTTTATACAGACAAGTATTTATGTTCCCTACTTTATATCAACCGTCGTACTGGCAGGTATGCTCTATATTTTCCTCTCACCTACCAGCGGTATCCTGAATTTTGCCAGGACGGCTATGGGCCTGAAGGCGGTTGACTTCATGTCCGAGGCTTCGGCATTCCGTCCTATCTATATTATTTCAGGTATCTGGCAGGCGGCGGGCTACGGAACCATCCTTTATATTGCCACGCTGACTGGCATTGACCCGTCATTATATGAAGCGGCTGAAATCGACGGCGCCAGCATCTGGCAGAAAATACGCTTTATAGATATCCCGAGCCTGATTCCAACGGCCATGATGGTGTTCATCCTGGACTGCGGCAAGATGCTTGCCTCCGATACGAACAAAGCGCTGGTTATGCAGACGCCCGGCAATATTCCTACCTCAGATATCATCGGCGTTTATGTTTACAATGTAGGTCTTGGAAGCGGACAGTTCTCCTACACGGCGGCCATTGGCCTGTTTGTCAATATCATCAACTTCATATTGATAATATCCGTCAACCAGGTATCCAAACGTATGACAGACGTGGGATTGTTCTGATAAAAGTGATTGAGAGGTTTTTTCGATGAAAAAGAAAGCAAAAAAACAGATGAGCTTCAGCAATCGTATTTTTTACATGTTTAATTCGATATTCTGGATTGTCATCATGCTGATTATCCTGTATCCGCTCTATCTGGTGTGCATCGCCTCCGTATCCGACCCGGATGCGATTGTAAGAGGGCAGGTAATCTGGCACCCGGTGGATTTTTCCCTGATTGGCTATCAGGCGGTTTTTAAGTATAAGGAACTGTGGTCTTCCTATGCGAATTCTATCTTCTATACCTTTGCAAGCGTAGTCATCAGTATTCTGGTAACGCTGTCGGCGGCTTATGCGCTGTCAAGACCGAAATTCGTGGGAAAAGGAGTTATTAACTTATTCTTTGTATTTACCATGTTTTTCAACGGCGGCCTGATCCCCACCTTCCTTGTCATGAAGAACCTGGGATTATATAATACCAGAGCGATCATTATTTTGATGGGCTGTGTCAGCGTCTGGAATCTGATGGTTGCAAGAACCTACATACAGACCAATATTCCCGGAGAATTGTATGAAGCGGCCATGCTGGACGGCGCCACGCATTTCCAGTATTTTTCCAAAGTGGTTCTGCCCTTAAGTAAAACGATTATTGCAGTTCTGGCTGTGTATTACGGGGTGGCGAAATGGAACGATTACTTTAACGGCCTGGTTTATTTAAGAGACAGAAGCCTGCTGCCGCTGCAGACAGTGCTTCGTGAAATCCTGGCAACGCTGCAGGTGGACAAATCCGGGGATTACATGATGTCCATGGCGGACAGCGCGGCGTCCATGAGTGAGGCAATGCGTATTGCCAATGTTTCCAAATACTGTATCATTGTAGTGGCAACAGGCCCTGTGGTGATTCTCTACGCAGTGATGCAGAAGTATTTTGAAAAGGGTGTTATGATCGGCTCTCTTAAGGGCTGATGCACCATCGTAAAATTATGGTATAAGCACAGTATGTGTTGTAATAGAAAAAGGAGGTTTTTCTTTATGAAGAAGAAAGCAATTGCACTTATGTTGGCGGCAGCCATGACAATCACGGCCCTGGCCGGCTGTGGAAGTTCGTCCGGGACAACAACTGCCGGAAATGCTTCCAGCGAAGCTGCTTCCGAGGCGGGAAGCACAGGAACAGGAGAAGCTGCTGCGGCAGCGGATGGTAATTTTAATGAGACAGGCTATCCGATAGTAAACGAACCCATCACCTTAAAGGTTATGATTGCGGTGCGTGACAACGATTCCCTGACAAGCTTTGATGAAATGCCCGCTGTACAGCGTCTGGAAGAGCAGACCGGCATCCATGTGGAATGGGAACCCATCAAAGGCTCCGACTGGAGCACAAAGCTGAACCTGGCTTTTGCTTCCGGCGAATATCCTGACGTTATCCTTGCAACCAATGGCGGAAACGGCGGTGTGGACGATGAGGAATACGGCGTGACACAGGGAATCGTTATCCCTCTGGACGACCTGATTAATCAGTATATGCCTAACTTCACTTCCAGAAGAGATGCGGAAGACAATGACCCTACAGTCAGCCTGGTGGCCAGCGACGGGAAAATTTATTCCGTAGGCTATCTGGTAGGGCAGAATATCAATACCAACCAGCACTTTTTTATCAATCAGGAATGGCTGGATGCCCTGAACCTGGAAACACCCAAAAATGTGGACGAGCTGACCGAAGTATTCCGCGCATTTAAGACTGGCGATCCCAACGGCAACGGCGAAGCAGATGAGATACCTCTGGAAATGGGTCTGGATACCGGATTTAACGGCATCAGATATATGCTTCCTTTGTTCGGCCTTCCCTGCGACCCTGACAAATGGATTTATATCGACGATGATAAAAAAGTACAGTTCCTGCCTACACAGGAAGGCTTCCGTGACTGCATGGAATGGCTGCATATGCTCTATGATGAAGGCCTTGTTGACCCGGAACTGGTATCCCAGGACTTCAATACAGTAGAAACCAAGTTAAAAGAAGGAAATGTGGGCTTCTTTACCGCATGGCGCCTGGTTGCCATGGCTTATGACGACGGCGTGGCTTCCAATTCCGTTCTCTGGATGCCCGACAGCAATGCAAAGCTTTACCGTTATCTGGAACTGTGCAAACAGGGAGCTTTCGTGACAAGCACAAATGAAAACGTACCCGCTACCATGAGATGGCTGGACGCCCTGCTTGATACGGAAATGATGTTCTCCCTGTACTACGGCGAAAAGGATGCAGGCGATACCCTTGGCTGGAAATATGATGACAACGGCAAGATCACCGTTACCAACGATGGAAGCGCTGACGTTAAGAATTATATTGACTGTAATACCCTGTTCTTCGCACCCGGCAAATACCTGAGCGAAACCTTCAATATGCCTCTGCAGCGTACCGAAAAAACGGAGTACTGCCAGAAGTATGACGAGGCCGGCAATATCCAGAAATATTCCAACGACTATCTTGATATGGCGCCTCTGACCTCCGAGCAGCTTCAGGAAAGCACGCTGAAGGAAACAGATATTAACAACGCTGTTGTTGAAAATATCGCTGCTTTTGTAACCGGCGGTGTAACCGATGACAACTGGAATTCCTTTGTTTCCATGTTTGACGGAATGGGCGTTGCCGATTATGTACAGATGTATCAGGGTGCAATTGATACTATGGAACTGGAATAATAATAACACAAAAAAAGCTCTGCTGCCGGTAGGCGGCAGAGCCGTTTGTGCGCTATAAATATTGTGTGCTATAATAAAAAATAAGTATGGACGTCCTGACTGTTGCATTTTTTTGCAGGTCACGTTAAGAAATATAACAGGGAAATGGGGGAGGCTTTTGTGAAAAAAATATGGGATGAATTAAAATCACAAAATATTTTTTACTATATTATTGTATTCAGTATCATTGTAATACTGATCATTACATCGCTGGGGAGTTATCTATACCAGTTTTATTATAAGACGATTTATTCGGACTTCCTTATTTCTAATGAGGAACATCTTGACGCAGAGATAAACAGACATGAAAATGATATGCAGATTATCAGGAATATCGTATATCAAATGGGTATAACTGAGGATGTGACCAAATTCAGACTTTCGGAAAACCCGCAGGCGGCTCTCCAGCTGGAGAAGCACCTGTT
The DNA here is from genome assembly GCF_009696275.1 of Eisenbergiella porci. Lineage (GTDB taxonomy): Bacteria > Bacillota > Clostridia > Lachnospirales > Lachnospiraceae > Eisenbergiella > Eisenbergiella porci. The sequence continues at coordinate 64,992 of NZ_VUMI01000027.1, read as the reverse complement.
TCAATATATAACGGTAAGCCAGTTTTTTCAAATGTTGCTTTACCAGTATCATGAAGACGATTATATGTACACCGGAACCACTTCGGTGGGAATGGACTATTTTGCGGAACAGGGCTGTGTGATGGAGCTTTTGGACGCGGAAGAGGTAAAAGCGGAGATCCGATCCACTGACAAAGAACTGCGCATTTGGCCGGAACAATCTGTTTCCGGCTTCTGGATTCAGAAGTATATGGGCGGGGAGGACATGGTGCTTTATATGCAGGCCATTCCTCCGGCTTTCCAGGAAACGCTTCTGTTCGTTGTGCCGGGTTCCTATTATGATTCGCTGATGGAAAAAGACGAAGAGGATCTGAGGGAAGATTTTATTATTTATAAGGATGAAGTCATTGTTTCCCGGGGAAGCCTGGAGCTGCCTTCCGATGCGATCCTGCCGCTGTCAGGGGAAGAGGAGGGACAGCGCCAGGTAAAGATAGATGGGAAAAAATACCTGCTGAGCGTCCGGCAGGGGACAAGCGGCCTGACTTACTGCTCCCTGCAGTCGATGGAAGTTTTTTACGATAAAATTGTAACCGGACAGTGGGGGATTATTGTGCTGCTGAGCGTATGCGCCATCCCTGCGGCGTTTTTTATCATGGTATTTTCCAGACGCATGGCGGCAAAGGTGAAAAAAATGAACCAGCTGCTGGATTCCCAGGAGGAAACAAATTATAACTTAAGCAGCATAGAAAGCGGCATCCAGATGCTGGTGGAGGCGAACGAGCAGAAGGAGAAGGAAAATCTGCAGCTGAAGAAGACCCGGTTTGTCAGGAATTTTATCCGGAATGACTTCAAAAGCTGGGAGGAAGTGCTTCAGGCGGCGCAGAAAGCGTCCATAGAGATTGAAAACACCATGTACCTGGCCGTCCTGCTGGGAGAGCGCAGCGACAGCAATGAAAGCCGCGCCCATGCGATGATGCTGGATGTGATCGCGCAGGCGGCGCATCTTGACGGCTACGGCATCCATCTGGTCAGCAATAACCAGAGCCTTTTTGTCCTTTTTTCCGATTCGGCGGAACGGATCGAAGAGACGCTGGGTATGCTGTTTACCATCGGCAAGGAATGCCATGGGGAATTTGTAATGTCCGTAAGCAATTATCACCAGGATTTCATGGAAGGTTCAGCGGCTTATCTGGAGGCGGATACTGCGTTTGACAACCGTTTCCTGCAGGATAATAACAAAATCATCCGTTTTGGCGACGTGGCGCTGACGGATGTGGTGAATGTGCTTCCCGATTCCTATCTGCAGAAGCTGAAGGCGGCGCTGCGCAGCCGGGATAAACCCGCAGTAGAGCAGGCCGTGGAGGATATCTGCAGGAGAATGACGAAGAAAAGCCCGTCCCTGCCCCTGTTCCGCCTGCTGTACAATGATATTATCCATGTGCTGATTTCAGAATGGAAGGCAGAAAATACCGGGCTGGAAAGCATTTACAACGTATTCACGCTTTCCCAGTGCCTTACCATCCAGGATTTTAACGATTTCCTTTGCGAGGCCTGCAGCCGAATCATTGAGACGAAGCCGGAGGAAAGCGTGGATCGTTCCAGGATTGTGGAAGAAGCGGCGGCTTATATGAAAGAGAATTTTGCCAAGCCGGAGCTTACCATGAGCATGCTGGCGGATTATCTGGGCATCAGCTCCGTTACCCTGGCGGTGGAATTCAAGAACCAGATGGATATACGGCCTTCGGATTATCTTGCCAACCTGAGGATGGAACGGGCCAGGGAGCTTCTCGTTTCCACCAATATGCTCGTCCGGGAAATCAGCCTGTCGGTGGGCTATGAGGACGATCATGTATTTACCCGCCGTTTTAAGAAGTACACGGGAAAAACGCCGGGACAGTACCGGGAGGAGCATACGATATAGTTTTACGGAAAATTAACAGGAAAGTTGAAAAGCTTTCCGCCGTCCGTCTTATTGAGTAACACAGAATTGCCGAATACATACGAAGTGTCTTGTTTTGTTACTGCCTGATTGGTATAATGTAAATCAGCAGATCTCCTGCCTGAACCGGGGAGGCTGCAGACAATCAGAGCTGTCAACGCTGCTCGGATACGGGACGGGAGGCTTCCAGGATGGACATACAACGGAGTTAGGTAAAAGAGGGAAAAGAACGGGGATAAATCAAATATATGGCAAAAAGAAGCAGTATCGGAAGGTCCTGCTTCTTTTTGCTGTACTGTTGGCCTCTTTCGCCCCTTTTATGCTTATTGCCCGGAGGTAAATGCGCAGGAGGAGGAACCGAGAGTCCTGAAGGTTGCATTTCCCTATACTTCTGGTATCAATGAGGTTTATGATGACGGCACTTATGGCGGCTGTGTATATGACTGGCTGATTGAGATTGCCAAGTATACAGGCTGGCAATATGAATTTATGACAGAAGGAAATGCATCAGAACAGCTGAGTAAAATGGCCAATTGTGAATATGACCTGATGGGGGGCATGTTCTACAGGGAAGAATTCAAGGATCTTTATAATTACCCCTCTTATATAATGGGATCCAATTATTCCCTGCTTATCTATCATCAGGAAGATACGGATATAAAAGGCTATGACTATAATACGCTGAATGGAAAACGGATAGGCGTTTTGAAACGAGCGGTCCAGAAAATTGAACGGCTGCAGGAATTTCTGACATTCAATAATATTTCCTGTGAGCTCGTATACTATGAGGATACGACGGAGTATGGGAACTGCCTGGAAAGCGGCAAGGTGGATTTAATGCTTGGCGCGGATGTATACATGCAGGAGGAAGCGGCCGCCAAAAAAACGGCCATGGAAGGAGTTGCCGAAAAACAGAAGGCGGAGGAACAGCGCTGGTCAGGAAGCTGCCAACCAACAGCGCCAAGTGGAGGCGGCCAACCAGGAGCAGATTCAGGCAGAGATAGCCCGCCAGGTTGCCGACTGTGCAGCCATGGGCGTTGAGGACATGATGAACCAGCTTTTCGGTGAGGATATGGGAATCATCTCTGCGGCTATGGAGACTCTGGCCATGGAAGAAGATGAGGATGATGAAGAGGAGGAACCGGAGCTTACCCTGGCATTGGAGCAGGAGCTTTACCGGGTTCTGGAGGAAAAGCTGGCCTGGCTGGACACACTGCCGGAGCCGGAATCGGTTCCTTATGCAAAGAATGATCCCAGGTGGAGCCGTTTCGGCAAGTCGATCTGCCGGGGCTGGCGGTTTGTGCAGCATTTTAAGAGCCGGTACCGCCCTGAATTTCTGCTGGGCTGGGACATAGGACGGGCGGCTATGCTGGCCCGCTGGGGCCGCTATCTGGGCTGGATCACCGAAGGCGAGGCTGTGGGTATTCTGTGGGAGCTTTCACAAAAGGCTGTCCAGGAGCTGCACAGCTGGCGGGAGTTTGCCCGGTCATACATATTTGGCGGCCTGATGTGGAAGCTTATTTGCGGCGATGGCGCGGCGAGCTATCTTGGCTATCTGGCAGATGCCGCAACCGATCTTCTTACCGGAAGCGCTGAGGAGGACGAAGGACAATGGAGGGAATGCCCATGGCCGGAAGCCCGCAGAATTGGGTTCCGTGTGTAATTCCCTCTTTGGGGGTCAGGAGAAGCTATGGAATATGTATTCATTAATGAAGAAAACCGCAAAGAAGTGACAGACTTTATCGTTGAACACTGGCTGTCAGCAGAAATGGTCATCCGTGGTGCTATTGTTGACATGACAAAGGTTGATGGAATTGCGGTATTAGAGGATAAGAAAATTATCGCGCTGCTGACTTTTGCGGTTAACACAGATGTATGCGAAATCATTTCTTTGGATAGTCTGACAGAAGGCAAAGGCATTGCTTCCTCACTGATTGAAAAAATTATTGCGGCTGCGCGTCAAAAGCATTGTAAAAAGGTTATTGTAATTACGACGAATGACAATATTAATGCCATTCGCTTTTATCAAAAGCGCGGCTTCGACATGGTAAAACTATACCATAACGCGTTAGATGCTTCGAGGCGATTGAAGCCGCAAATTCCGCTGCTTGGAGAGAATGGCATACCTTTACGGCGGCCTTTCTCCAACCTTTTTTATACCAGGACGGGAACCGGAGGAAACGCCCGACAGATGAAAATTTAAGATACACAGACGGCATCTTAGGAAATAATTAATAAATTTTATATCAATAAATAATAAATGAAGCATTCGGACTCAATATAATAAGTATAGAAAAGCAACTGCAAAAAAAGAACGGATTTATAAAAAATAAAAAGGAGAGCGGTGATGAAGGAAAAAATACTTGTCGTTGACGATGAGAAAGAAATTGCGGATCTGATAGAAGTGTATCTTCAAAACGAAAATATGGAGGTATATAAATTCTACACGGGGAAGGAGGCCCTTGCCTGTATTGAGAGTGTGGATTTTGATTTGGCCATATTGGATATCATGCTGCCGGATGTCAGCGGGCTTTCCATATGCCAGTTTATACGAAATAAGGAATACACATATCCGGTAATCATGCTTACGGCAAAGGATGGGGAGACGGATAAGATCACCGGGCTTACGCTTGGCGCGGATGATTATATTACAAAGCCCTTTCTCCCTCTTGAGCTGACCGCGAGAATAAAAGCCCAGCTTCGCCGGTATAAGAAATATAATGTAAATTCCATTTTCCCGCCGGCAGAGAGGATTCTTAAGCATGACGGGCTGGTTATGAACCTCAAGACATATGAATGCTGGATTGATGAAGAAAGCCTGACGCTGACTCCCACGGAATTTCTGATACTGAAAATACTTTTGGAAAACAGGGGCAGCGTAGTCCGTTCAGAGGAATTATTCCATGAAGTCTGGCAGGAAGAATATTACAGCAAAAGCAATAATACGATTACCGTACACATCCGCCATCTTCGTGAAAAAATGAATGATACCGGAGAAAGGCCCAGATATATAAAAACGGTATGGGGGGTCGGATATAAGATTGAAAAAATTTAGAAAAACAAATTCGGATTATACAAAGCTTAACCGTATTACTTTTTTCAGGGGACTGGGAATTATGCTGGGGGCGGTGTCCGCTGTCCTTTTGCTGCGGGCGATGACCAGAGGGCATCTGGCGGATACTATTGTCCTATGGATTACACGTATTTTTTCCCTGAATGAGGATCAGGCCGATATGATATATTTTAAGGCAGTTACGGCGAATATGCAGTTTATTCTTGGTATTGTGATCATTATATTTGTATTTTTGCTGTTCTATATGCTTCTGTATTCCTATAAAAGATACTTTGATGAGGTCTTATCCGGAATTGATAAGCTTATGGAGGATGGGGACGCCATATCGCTGTCTCCGGAGCTGGAAACGGTTGAACGCAAATTGAATTATGCAAAACAAACGCTTAAAACACAGGCGGACGAAGCCAGGAAAACCGAGCGGCAGAAGAATGAGCTTGTCGTATATCTGGCCCATGATATTAAGACCCCCCTGACATCCGTAATCGGATATTTAAGTCTTTTGGATGAAAATCCTGACATGCCCGATGATAAGAAAATAAAATATATCCATACTGCATGGGAAAAAGCAAACCGACTGCGGATACTGGTGAATGAATTTTTTGAAATTACCCGCAATCATTCTGAACCTATATCGCTTCAAAAGGTTAAAATTGATCTTTATTATATGCTTGTCCAGATTTCAGAAGAATTGTATCCTCAGCTGAGCGCCTGCAAAAAGCGCATAGAAAACAATGTGGGCGAGGATATATCCGTGTATGGGGATTCTGAGAAGCTGGCCAGGGTTTTCAATAATATTCTGAAAAATGCCATAGCTTACAGCGAGGATGAAAGCGTCATATCTGTCTTTGCAGAGGAATTTCCCGAAAAAACGGTGATCCGGTTTGAAAACAGGGGGGAGATTCCGGGCGATAAGCTCGGCCTGATTTTTGACAAATTCTATCGCCTGAGCAGTGCAAGGCAGAGTGAAACCGGAGGCTCCGGGCTTGGGCTTGCCATCGCCAGGGATATTGTCACCTTACACGGCGGCCGGATAAAAGCGGAAAGCAGTAATGGATTAACCTCTTTTGTGATTGAGCTTCCATCGATACGGGAGGAACTCACCATGGCTCCTTAGCGTTTTCTTAAGAATTCATTTACCGTTTCTTAGAAATCGTTTATATGAATTTAAAACACTGCCTGTTCCTGAATGGTATGCTGAATATGCCTGAGGGGACAGGCAATTTTTTTTTAAGGAGGCAGAAATTGAAAATAAAAATGACAAGGCAGGGCATCACAGTCCTGGGGCTGGCGGCAATGCTTTTGGGCTTGACCGCCTGCGGAAAACAGGCCGGTATCGAAAAGTCCGATGCATCCTATGTTGCAAGCTTTTACGATATCCCAGATACCGTGACAGGTATCTCAAGGCTCCTGATTAAAGACAATGCAGCGTATATGTGCTGCTCGGAGGCAAACGGCGTCTCCTATCTGGCATCAATGACGGTTGATGACGGGGGATTTCAAAAGCTGCCGTTAACTATGGAAGCCTCAGAATCCCTTTTGGATTTTGCCTTTGATCCAAAGGGCAATATATGGGCGGTTACCATGGAGGCTGCAGGAAGCTATCATCTGAAAAAATTCGATAAAAACGGCAGGAAGGCCCAAACCGTTGAGCTGACGGAACTGCTGGATGCTTCAGCCCCTTCTTCCATTGAAAGTGAGCTGTTTATGAGCATTGATGCGCAGGGGAATATCTGTGTGGCGGAAAAAAGCGGAAATACCTTGGCATATATGTTTGATAATGCGGGGCAGTTTTTGTTTCCTCTTAGCTATGAAGGAAATCTTATGACCACAATAACAACTGCCGAAGGACAGATTGGAGTGTGTGCCTCCGCAGCGGATCGGATGAGTTATGATTTGCTTCATGTGGATATGAAAAGCAGGGACTGGAGTGAGGACAGGATTCATCTGGGAGCAACGGCGGGCCTGTTTGGGGGGAGCACAAGTAATTTTTACCGGTTTGATTCCTCCAGCCTGTATGGCTATCCTGCTGGAGCGCGGGAAGGAAGGCAGCTCTTTAGCTGGACGGATGTGGGGCTGGGCGCGTCGGATGTGCATTTGGGCGAGCTTTCGGATGGACGGTTTCTTGTTTTGACAGCTTCCCCGGATCAGAGGGCAGAGCTTTCGTATGATTTGGCCGTGCTTTCCCAGGGGGTGGATGAACGTGTTGCCCTGAGCATGGTGAGCCTGACGGCAGGGCCGGGGGTGGTTCAGGCTGTTTCTGATTTTAATAAGACAAACAGCCGGTACCGGATTGAACTGACGGAATATTTTCCATATGAGCAGAACGTGTCGGATGAGGAATGGGACAGTGCTGTTTTGAATCTTAACACCCGCATTATTTCAGGCGATATGCCGGATATTCTGGATATGAGCAATTTGCCGGTCCAGGTTTATCACAAAAAAGGGCTGCTGGAGGACCTTTATCCATACATGGAGAACGATCCGGACATTCACAGGGAAGACTATTTTGAAAATGTGTTTACCGCCATAAGCTTGGACGGAAAACTTCCTTATATTACAGATGGGGTGGGCGTATCCACAATGCTGGCCGATGGGGAAAGCATGAATGGCAAAACCGGATGGACGCTTCAGGATTTGGAGGAGCTGCTGAATACATATGGGGCGGATTCCGTAAGCAACCTGTCGGGCGCCTTTTTTCTCAAAATTATGCTCCAGACGGACAACAGCTTTGTTGACTGGACTTCAGGCAAATGTTCCTTTGATTCGCCTGAATTCATAAAATTGCTGGAGTTTGCCGGCAAGATTCAGGAAGGCAACCAAAAGGGCATTGGAGAAGAGCCGGACAGCGCCTGCATGGCAGCCTATGAAGCTGTTCTCAGTATTTACCATATCGCCAAATACAGGGACTATTTTCATGGGAATCTGAAGCTGCTTGGCCTTCCGGGCAGTAACGGTAAGTACCATGCGCTCATACCCGAGGTAAAAATAGGAATCGCTCAGGCCGGCAGCCGGAAGGACGGCGCATGGGAATTCGTCAGGACGCTGCTGAGTGAGGAGCATCAGAAGTCCTGCAGTATGCTTCCTGTCCATAAGGGAGCCTTTGATGCCGTCATGCAGGCCGCCATGGAAGGGAAATCCGTCTGGGCATGGATTTATGAAAACGGCAGCGCAGCGGCAGAGGACGCGGAGGCAACAAGGCAGCTTCTAAGCAGCGCGGCCTATGTGGTAAATGATAACCAGGCACTGGAAAATATCATACTGGAGGAAGCCGGAGCGTATTTTTCGGGAGCAAAGAATGTAAAGGAAGCGGCTGAAACAATCCAGAGCCGCGCCACCCTTTATATAAATGAACAAATGTAAAAAGGAGAGGATTTTAAACAATGAAAAAAAAGGATGGAAAAGTAAAAATGGTTGGACGGTACGCAGTTATCTGTGCCGGGATGCTTTTATTTACCGGCTGTGCCGGGACAAATATGACAGATATGGGGACAGAAAACGGAGCTGCGGAAACAGAAGCAGCCAATTATCAGGATAGTGATTCTGCCGCTCATTCCGGTACAGCGGCCGGCGTGGAGAAAATCTCAGAAGGAAATTCAGAAGAAGCTTCGGCGGAGATTTCAGAAGAAGCTTCAGCGGAAACTTCAGAAAAAACTTCAGAAGAAGCTTCAGAAAAAACGGAAACCGGTGCAGGAAAAGAGGATTCAGAAATGGAAACCTTTGCAGATGCGAACGAAATGTTCAATTCAGCGGATTTAAACGGTGCGGCCAGCGAGTGTTCAGAAACGGGCCTGGTGATCAATACCTCCCCCTTTGCAGATGGAACTGCAGCCTCCAGGGAGCCGCACTTCATAAAGGTTGCTTATACGGACGAAACAGTGTTTCAAAAAGGAATCGTGAGCTCGGATGGGGGCAGTTATTCTCTGGAAGACTGCGGAAAAAGCGAAGTGAAGGATAAGGATATCGTATTATGCTTTGGAAAGCAGCAGGCAGACGGTACTTATCTGGCGGACAGAATTATTACGGTTGAATTCAAATAAGAATGCAGGAGACTGAACAGCGATGCGATTACATAGGGAAGAAAAAATAAACAGGATCATTCAGCAGCAAAAGGAAATGCTTGCTTCCGGAGAGAAAAACGGGCCTGTCATTAAAAAAAGTATGCAGCGCATGGCCGTACAGTCTCTTATCGTTTTTTTTACACTGATGTTTGTATGCACGGTTATATCCCGTGTTTCCCTTTCCATCACAACAGCAAGCGTTTCCGTATCGACTCTTGCAAGCGGGACGCTTACGGAAAGGGCTTTCGTGGAGGGGAGGATCCAGGCGGCAGCCGACAGAAGCATTAGATTGCCGGAAGGGCTTTGGGTAACGGCGGTCAATGCTCAGGAAGGCAGTCAGGTAAACAAGGGCGATCCGCTGCTTGCCTTTGAAGTGCCTTCCATGGAAGCGCAGGTGAAGAAGCTGGAAGAGGAAATCCATATCCTCACTCTCAGAATTGATCTTTCCGAAAGCGGGGGCGGTAATGAGGTGGCTGCGGCGCAACGCGCCCTTGAGGATGCCCAAAGGGAGTATGAACGCCTGGCTTCAAAATATGTCCGGTCAGACACAAGATTGAAGGAGGACTATACAAAAAGTGAAGAGAAGCTGGCGGCTGCTGAGACGGAGGATGACAGGGCGGCCGCTGCGGTAAAGCAGGAGCTTATCAGGGAAGCGGAGGCAGTCGTTAAGGAGGCGGAGGAAAATCTGTATAGCGTCAGGGAAGCGGCGGAGGATGCCATCCATGCCGCAGAAAAGGAGCTGGATGAAGCCTCGGAAAATTTGGACGCTTCAAAGAATGCCTATCAGAAGCTGCTGGAGGCATACAAACAGGCGGAAAGTACGCTTGATGCCGCAAAGCAGGCGGTCAGCGATATTGAAAAAGCAATTGAGGAGCAGGAGCCCGGCGGCGACACGGATTATACGGAGGAGCTGAATGCTGCAAAGGAAGAGCTTTCCAAAGCACAGGAGGAATTTACGCAGGCAGAAAAAAACCTGTCAGATGCGGAATATAAAACCTCGTCCTACGACAGCGCCGCTGAAAACCTGAATGCCATAAAAGAACGCTGGAAAACAAAAACAGAGAGAGCCGAGGCTTCTCTCAATGATGCAAACGCGGCGCTGACGGCGGCAAAAGAGCGTACGGATTTTTCCGATGAAGCCGCAGTCAGGCAGGCCCGGGCAGCGATTGATGCCGCAAAGGGAACCCTGAACGATGTCTGGCGTGAATTTGAGGACAATCAGTACCTGGCAGAAGAAGCCCTTTATAAAGCGCAAAGGGCGGTCGAGGCGGCGCAGCTGGCGTTGGAAAATGCGCAGCAGCAGGCGGTGATGTCACAGAAAGAAAGGAAAATCACAAGACTGACCTGCGAATCCGAATTGGCGGAGAAAGAAAAACTGCGGGATAAATTGCAGGAAATTTTAAATAATGGAGGATACCTGTCAGCGCCGGTGTCCGGAACGGTACTGCGTACTGTGGAAAAGGGATTCAGGACAAAAGCAGGAGAAGAGGTGGTTACCCTTGCCTGCAATGATAAAGGATTTTTGTTCGAAGGTTTTTTGGAGGAAGAATCCGCACGGTATTTCCTGGCGGGAGACAAGGGGGAGCTTATGTTCAGGCTTGACGGCAGCACTCAAAGGTCAGCGGCAGAGATCAGTTCTATAGGCATGCCTGATGAGGAGGGGAAGGTTTTCCTGACTGCTGTTTTGCAGGAAGGAGACTATCCGGCCGGTATGACCGCACAGCTTTCATTGAGTAAGAAAAGTGAGATTTATCATAACTGCCTTCCCATTACGGCGCTCAGAAGCGATTCCAGGGGAGATCACGTTTTGGTGATACGCAAACAGAATTCCGTACTGGGAACGGAGTGGGTCACTGCAAGAGTTGATATAACCGTGAAAGACAGGGACAGACAGATGATGTGCGTTGAGAGCGCCCTTACCTACGCGGATCAGGTGATCACAGGTTCAAATAAGGCGATAACGGAAGGAGACAGGGTTCGTATTGGAAACTGAAAGACATTTTCATTGGCCGGCGCTGGTGATATCGGGTTTGACGGCAGTTTTTTTCTGGTGCATAGCCTGCACTTTTTACAGCAAGGCCGTAAACCTCTGTCCGGGTGTGGAGGTTAAATGGGAAAACGGCGGCGTCAGCCCGGCCGCTCTCGTGAAACAGCAGACCTTTGCGCGGCAGGATGGGGCGGCAGAACAGCTGGAGGTCACCCTATGGCAGGCGGCTTCAGGATATGAGGTTATGAGCGGGGACAGGAAAAGCATGGCAGCAGACAGGGTGGTGGTATTTGGCGACTGCAGGGCTGTTACAGCAGCGGCCATGCTTTCCGGCGGCTTCCCGGCCGGAAACGATTTGGCAGGATGCGCGGTCAGCTCGGGGCTGGCGTTTTCCTTGTGGGGAAGCACAGACGTTTGCGGGATGCCGGTAATAATGGATGGAGACAGGCTCTATGTGCGCGGCGTATTTGAGGGGGAGGAGCCGCGGATATTCCGTCAGGCACAGGCTGGGTCAGAAGAGCCTCTGTCCCATATGCAGCTGATATTTTCCGGGACGGGAACCAGGGAGAAGGCAGAGCGCTATCTTTTGGCCGCGGATTTCTCCGGGGGGATGATTCTTGAACAGCCGCTGATAGAATGGGCGCTTGGTATTATTGTCAGGTTTCCTGCCGTTATTCTGGCAGCAGGTATTCTCGGCCGTGTCATAAGGCGCGGGAAATGGCTTTGGCATTATCCTGTGTTGCTGGCCTTCTGGCTGCCGTCGGCCCTGTTGGTTCTGGCTGGTTTGCTTTTTTGTATGGACCTGCCGGGATTCCCTGCCGGATTTATTCCTACGAGGTTGTCCGACTTTGCGTTTTGGGAGAATTTAGTTATGGGACATGGAAAAAATGTGGTTACATGGATATCGGAAGGCTCCACCTTCCGAGATATGGAGCTTATGACCGCTGTAATTATGACAGTATTATTTTCCATAGCCGCCTCTGTGCCTGGGACAATAGCCGCAATGCGGGTATCCATAAGGTCTTATGGTGGCATGTCGCTGGGCTGTGCGGCATATACGCTGGCGCTCAGCCTGCTGTCCCTTTCCATGGCCCGGACTTGCCATATGATATTCTGCAGGGAAATGTATCTGATGCCCTGCCTGTGGCTGTCTGTGGATTTCATGCTTTACAGGCAGAAGGAGAAGCTTACCGCTGTTCCCGGGGAAGGGAGGTTTTCAGATGAGAAAAGAAGTTTCTTTTAGGGAACGTATCGTGCCATGGCTGTTTTTGGCGCCGAGCCTGATTTTTGTAAGTATTATGGTATTCATTCCCCTTCTGGATGTGCTGCGGCGTTCCTTTTTTCAGGCTGCCGGCGGCAGGTTCGTGGGATTTCAAAATTATCTGGCAGTATTGGACAACAGCGCTTTCAAGCTGGCTGCGGGAAACACACTGAAATTTGTCCTTGTCTGTATACCGCTGCTGCTGGTTATTTCACTGGCGGTTTCGCTGCTGCTGACTGCCTTCAGGGAATCACACGGAATTTTCAAAACCTCATTTCTTGTGCCTATGGCAATACCGGTGGCTTCGATTGTCCTTTTGTGGCGTGTGATTTTTCATAAAAACGGTCTGCTCAATGCCTTTCTTGCGCTTTGGGATGCAGCGCCGGTGGACTGGATAGGGAGCAGGGCTGCTTTTGGGGTGCTGGTATTTGCTTATCTGTGGAAGAACTTCGGATATGATATGGTTCTGTGGCTTTCCGGGTTTGGCACCATAAATCCGGCCTTATATGAGGCGGCGCAGATAGATGGAGCCGGAAGCATCAGGCGGTTTACGCAAATTACTTTGCCAAACCTTATGCCGGTTTTTTTCACCACTACGGTGCTTTCGCTGCTGAACTCTTTTAAGGTGTTCCGGGAGGCTTATCTGATTGCCGGAAGCTACCCGGAGGAAAGCATCTATATGCTGCAGCATCTGTTCAACAACTGGTACGGCAATCTGGATGTGGATAAAATGTGCGCGGGAGCCGTAATGATGGCGCTTTTTGTATTTATACTGATCATGCTGCTGCAGAAAGTTTTGGGCCGGGAGGATAAGGGCTGAAGGGAAAAGGCCTTTCAGCCCCCTTGAATTGTATGCGTGCCTTGCACGCGGATGGGAGCGTAAATGAAAAAGTGGCTGACAGGGTTGATACTTGTTTTTATTGCCTTTTTTATATGGATACCTCTTTGGATGCTGTTATCCGGCACTATTATGGGAAGTGCGGAATTGTCTGAAAATCTCGCTCCGGTTCTGGAAGGAGGGGAAGGGACTGCCGTATGGCCTGTAATTGCGCAGTATCCTACTTTGCAGGCTTATGTGGAGCTGCTTTTGGATACGCCTCAGTTTTTTGCAGTATTCTGGAATTCCTGCAGGCAGGTTTTCCCTGTTGTAATCGGGCAGATATTTTTAGGGGCACCTGCGGCATGGGCGTTTGCAAGATTTAATTTCCGGGGTAAAAAGCTGCTCTATACCTTATATATTGTTCTTATGTTGATGCCTTTCCAGGTGACCATGGTTTCAAGCTATCTTGTACTGGATAAATTGCGGCTGATTGATACCGTATGGGCCGTCATCCTGCCCGGGGCGGCGTCAACCTTTCCCGTATTCATTATGACACGTTTCTTTATGGTGATACCGGAAACGGTTATGGAGGCAGCGGCGGTGGATGGGGCTTCGCCCTTCCAGAGCTTTGTCCGGCTTGGAATTCCACTGGGGGCATCAGGGATTCTTTCCGCAGTAGTATTGGGATTCCTGGAATATTGGAATGCCATGGAAGCACCGCAGGCATTTCTGAAGAATCAGGCTCTCTGGCCGCTGTCATTGTATATGGCAAATATTACTGCCGACAATGCAGGGGTATCGCTGATTGCCTCACCGATCACGCTGATGCCGCCTCTTTTGATATTCCTGTCCGGGCAGAAATATCTGGAACAGGGCATTATTTCCTCCGGGATGAAGGATTGAAGTAACGGGAAAAGTCTGTAAAGGATAAAGACTGAATAGAGAGGGACGGTTACGGGGCAGAAATGGAGGAAGGTTTTATGGAAAAAGAGAGTTTAACTGGAAGCCTGCAGATTCGAAAGGTAAACAAATGGTATCCGGGCAATGTCCATGCTGTCATAGACATGGATATGGAAATAAATCAGGGTGAATTTATTGTTTTTGTCGGTCCCTCCGGATGTGGAAAAACAACGCTGCTGCGCATGATAGCAGGACTTGAGAATATCAGTGGCGGAGAAATCATTATGGATGGGAGGAGCATGAACAAGGTACCGCCGAAGAACCGCGATGTTGCCATGGTTTTTCAGAACTATGCCCTGTATCCCAATATGAAAGTGAAGGACAATATTGCATTTCCCCTTAAAATGCGGCATTCCGGAAAAAAGGAAATTAAAAGGGAACACGCATTGCCGTGATAAATGAAGGAGTCCTGCAGCAGCTTGGGACACCTCAGGAGATATATGGACATCCTGCGAATCTGTTCGTTGCGGGATTTATAGGCTCTCCCCATATGAACCTGTGGGATACAGGGCCTGTCACAGAGCAGGGCTGCTGTTACCTTACCCTGGGAGAGCGCAGGATTCCTGTGGATGAAGATAAGCTGCCGCCGGGACCTGTGCAAGGGGAAATAACGGCAGGCATTCGTCCGGAGCATATCAAACCTGCCGGCCCGGGAGAACCTGGCGCTATACGGATGGAAATCAATATTGTGGAAAATACCGGGCGGGAGACAGCGGTTTTTCTCACAGCTCCCGGGATGCCGGATCTTACAATGATAACAGGCGCTGATTTTTCCGGGAGGCTGGGGCAGGCGGTATATGTCCGCCTTCTGTCTGAGAAAATCCATCTGTTCCATAAAGAAACGGGACGGGCATTTTGCCATTGCCAGGGATAGCTGGTTCGGCTTTCGGCCCTCAAGCTGTTCCTGCGCCAGGAAGGTGCCTTCTTTTGGCGTATATCCGTCTTCAATTACCACAGTATAATATAAACAAATCTGATGACAAGGTTTTTCTCCCCATGGAAAGAAAATTTCACCAACCCATTTTAATTCACCGACTAAAATATCCGCGCCGATTTCCTCTTTGAACTCCCAGATTAACGTTTTCTCGTTTGTTTCCCCAAACGCAGCATGTCCTCCTGGAAAAGCGAATCCATTATCGTTTGTGTAAAACGGGATTAGGAAGATCAGGGCTGACATAAAAAGAATTAATTGTACCGCTGATTGTGATATAAAAATAAATTCTTCTAATGAGCATGCCTCTATATAGAGACAGCAACGCAAGCTTGGTTTATTCATAAAAATAAAGAAGGAATTTATGTGTATTCGCTGGCACAATTTACAGCGGGGCAGGGAATAAGAGATACAACCGATATCATGGAAAAATATAGAAAAGGTGTGTTGGGGGCAGTTCCTGATCCTGAGCTGATATATTCTTTGTTAAGCATAAAAGGAGACCGGAAAGGGGACTTGGCCAATGATAAATAAAATTCCCCGGTTTTTTTCAGGCAGTAGGATTTGTATTATCTGTAAAGTGATGAAGAGTACGAATATTTGGATAAATTAATATCGCTGCAAGTTTGGAGCACAACTTATGAGTTTGTCTTGGAGAATGCGGAAGGAAATGGAAACATCCCGGCCCGATATCAAGATAAATATCAGAATGGCTCTTATGATTTGGTCCTTGTATTTTGCGATACGGATAAAAAGCCGTATGAGCAGTATGGAGATATCAAAAGAAAAATTAATGAGGTCCATGGAACAGAACATGCAGCAGATCAGGTTGTAATATTTGGAACAACAGATGATTTAATCAAAGGAAGCAGTAATTTTGGAAAGTTCATGGAACATTTCTCATCGGATAATGACAGTTAGAGATAAGAATGCTATGAAATAAGTATCTTACAAATATCTTCTTATCAAATCATCAAACCACAATTGCACTTCAATATAACAATATTTCCTTTCAATTTCACTCATATACTCGACAAGTGTTCCATGATAATGTGTAATTTCATCTAACAGCATTTCTTTTGTAATAAGCAATATTTTTCCGGTTTGCGTTTCGATTGACTTATACAGTTTTTGTCTGAGAAAATTATACCATATCCTTTGCTGATTTTCTAATGGTCTCAGATATTGCACTTTGGTACAAGGATTGAGCCTGCCATTACATAGAATCGGCCACATCAGCCATCCTTGCCAACGATAAAAGGAATGACTGTGGTGTCCCTGGTATTTTACAGGCCTCACAGGAAGTCCGGCAATACAAAAAATGAATAACACGCCAGTTAAAATAGGCATTAGACAAAACCGATCCCCAATTTTATAATTATAATCAGTAACGGCAGACGCTTCAGCCCGTATGCGGATAAGGCGGAGCTTAAGGCCTGGGTGGAGAGCCTTGGACTGTAACATTAGAAATACAGTAATACGGTAATACAGTAACATAGTAATACAGCAGACAGTGATAAATGGGAGAACTGAAAAGGCAGTGAACCCCCTTCCCTGTTATGCTGAAATGAGACAATGCGCGGAGGCTTCTGCGCATTGTCTCATATTAGGAAATTCTAAGCTTTGACTTGAGGATAGGAAAAGCTTCTCACTGCGCCAGCACCTGCGGGATATAGGCTCCGTACCCTTCCTCCTCCATCCGGGAGAGCGGTATGAAACGCAGGGAGGCGCTGTTGATACAGTATCTGAGTCCGCCGGATTCTGCGGGGCCGTCCTCAAACACATGTCCCAGGTGGGAATCACCGTCATGGCTGCGCACCTCAATACGCTTCATGCCGTGGCTGTTATCTTCCAGCTGTGTTATGGCTTCCGGCTCCACAGGCTTCGTGAAGCTGGGCCAGCCGCAGCCGGAATCGAATTTGTCGGCGGAAGTAAAGAGCGGTTCCCCTGTGACGATATCCACATATAATCCCGGTTCATTGCTGTCCCAATATTCTCCGGTGAAGGGCCTTTCCGTGGCGGCATTCCGGGTTACTTCATATTGCAGCGGAGTCAGCTCTTCCCGCAGTTCTTTTTCCGAAATGCGGATTCCCACGGTGCCGTTGGCGCGTACCGTCAAATCCTCCAGACTGGAAAAATCTATATGGCAGTAGCCGCCCGGGTTCTTCTGCAGATAGTCCTGGTGGTAATCCTCGGCCGGATAGAAGTTTTCCAGCGGCGCAAGCTCTACCGCCAGCGGCTCGGAATAATCATTCTGTATTTCATTCATGACAGGCTGAATGGAAGCACGGTCCTTTTCCTGTGTATAAAAGATTCCGGTCCGGTACTGTGTGCCTGTGTCATTGCCCTGCAGGTTGACGCTGACGGGATCGATTATTTTAAAATACTGCCCGGTCAGTACGCGCAGGGAAATCACCGCCGGATCATACCGGACGCGTACCGTCTCCGCAAAGCCCGTGGTATTGGAGCAGACCTCTTCGTAGGTCGGCTGCTCAGTATTGCCGTTGGCGTAGCCGGAAACCGCGTCATAGACGCCCGGAATTCTTGAAAAATATTCTTCCACACCCCAGAAGCAGCCGCCTGCAAAATAAATTTCTTTTAAATTTTCCAGGTTTATTTCTGTCTTTTCCGTATTACTCTCTCCCATGGAAGATACCTCGCTTTCTGCCGTTAAGGCTGAATCTGCCTGCAAATTATCTGCTGTGCCTTTAAATACTGCAGAGCAGATAAAAAGAAACAATGAAAATAAGATAATAGATACAATAATCCGCTTTAGTTTCATAAGAATCCCTCACTCCATACTGTAATAATAGCAGTTACAGTATGGAGTGTCAAGCAGCTTTTATCTAAGTATCGCTCTTATCCATAGCATCAATCTATCAACAGTATTTATCTATAGTATCGTCTGTCTGGCGGCTGTTTTATTCTGCATACGATCTGAAACTGCTTCCAATAAACTGTATATATGTAAAGTCCTCCGGTTTGTGTCTGATAATACAGTCAATATAAGTCATAAAAAAATGTGCTGTCAGCAGGTATCCCTTGGCGTTCATGTGGCCGCAGAAATATTTTTCCGGAAAGCCTCGTCGTAGAGCGGCGCATAGGAATACAGTTCATTACATAGCAGTTCTGTTTCCGATGCAGCCGACGGAGCGGAAAATATTCATCATTCCTCGGTCGCGTATGATGTTTGACAGAGGTAAGTCATAATCTTTCATTGGTATTCTTCCCTTCGGTGTATAATTTATAACGGCAACGGTACAAAGCGGTGGCTTCTTCCATTTGTGCTGCTGTGGAATGGCAGGCCGCGTCAAACAGAGAGAGCAGCCAGCCAAGAAGCTCCTGGCGGGAGGAAAGCTTTTCAAACTGCTCCTTTAATTTATCCCGCTGTTTGGGGAACTCTCCGTTTACAGCAGCGGTTTCCCGGCGGATCCGGATGATTTTTTCCGCAGCATTCAGAATAGTGTTGGAAAAAGCTTCGTAGGTCATGTCCCTGCAGCTGTGAAGCAGGCGCGCCAGCAGAAGTTCGTAGTCCGCTTTTTTCCCTTTTTTTACAGCTTCCATGATTTCCTTTGTGATTTTTTCTGTATCTGTCGCAGCCTTCGGGGATTCCGGCAGGCCGGTTCCCTGGTATTCTTCCAGGATAAGTCTGGTTTTCAGACGGTTTTCCAGATCCTTTACCAGACCGACGCAGGGGGTATGGCCGTTTTCCGCCTTTTGGGACAGAAGAGTGGTGACCTTGTTGTAGGTCAGTTCTTCCACGGAGCAGCCGGTATGCTCCAGTATCTGAAGGAGCTGTGTTTCCTCCGGTTTGTGATCTTCAGTTTCCGATATAATAAAAAGCATACGGCGGAGGCCGGTTTCAAAATAAGTACAGTGCCCTGCCTGGCCCAGCGCCGTGCTGTAAATCTCGCTTACTGTGTCCTTGAGCATATCATAGGCCTGCATGCTTAACGGCTCTTCTTCCGGGGCGGATAGATAAGCGGCGATGGCATAATAGCTTCTGTTTTCATCAGTGACATGGTTTTTCAGCAAAAGTGACTGGATAATCTGACCCTGGCTGCCTACCAGGAGGTTTTTTACAATAAAGCTCTTTTCTTCCCTGTAATTCAACTGCCTGATATTATCCGACAGTTTTTCATAATATAGGTTTAAATATTGTACTTCATCGTAGCCGTCATCCTCCAGCATTGCTTTCTGCTTGATTTCTGTTATCATGTTTCGTAGCGGACGGAAGGTTCTCCGGCAGACAGGGAGCATAAGTGCAATGATGAGCAGCGCCGCAGCAAGGATAATGATAAAAATAACATTTGCCAGTTCATTGATCTGGTAAGTGCCGTTCAAGTATTCGGTTTTGTTAAAAGTGTGTAGAGAAATCAGAATTAATTGTGCATTATTTATATGGATGAAAGTTGGCAGAAATATTTTATTGTGATATTAGAATTGGCTGTAATATGGAGCCTTTAAAAAAGGCGAAGACCATCGGCGGCGCGGATTACGTATTTTTGTGTAACATGAGTTATCGTCATGTAATTGCGGCCCACAAGCTGATCATGGATGAAAAGGGAGAAGTGATTTTCCTTTCCAAAGAAAACGATTCCAATGGCTGTATTGGCACCGTGGATATCAGTTATCCTTCCGCACCGTTATGTATGATATGGTGACGGGGGAGTATTGCCACTTCAAGGCGCGAAGTGCACAGGGCGGTATTTTTATGCCGATTTTAATCAAACAGGAATAGATACATAAAAAGAACTGAGGCTGCGGCACGGAAAAGTGCGCAGCCTCTTTTACGGCTCATTCAAAATTTTCAATCCGCCATTCGTCATACCAATGAAGTACAGGCAGGCCCTGCTCAAAGGAAACAGGGAGCCATACATAACCGGCCAGGGAGGTATCCGGCGCCGGAACACTCCAGTTAATATTGCTTTTCAGTTCCGGGTCGTCGGAAAAACTCCATTCAAAATTATGTTTGATTTTTCGATAGGCTTCTCCACTGTCAAAGGCTTTCGTAAAATAAGCAGGGGCTTCCCTTACATAGGGAGGATTATCGTGGGGAAAATGTGCGGTGTAAAAACCGGTAACATCCGTATAGTCCGTGGTAAGCTCCGCACAGATAATTTCCTTATGTACCCGTTCGAAATAGCAGCAGGCACGGCCGTCAGGCAATTTTACCAGATCAAAATCCCCCATGCACATTCCCAAAGGGCGTATGCCGTTTTGGATGACAGCGTATGGACCAAAGAAGCTGTCCGACGTCAGGATGAGAGCCAGTTGTTCTTCCTTTCGTATGACCTTCATCCAACAGACGTATTTTCCTGTTTCTTCATTATATATAATGTGCGGCCGTTCTGCTTTGGAGGAAGGGGGCAGGAGAGAGCCGGTGTCCTGGGTATCAGGCGGAATCAGCAGTCCCTCGTCCTTCCAGTTATATAAATCTTCTGAGGAATAGCAGCGGACACCCCATTGGAGAATGCCGCGGAACAGGCTATCGCCCAGCTGAAATAGAAGAAATATAGAAAAAATAGAGTAACAGTACAGATTCGTCCGGACTGTTTCAAAAAAAGGAGATTGGCTATGGATGAGCAGTTAAGAATATTAATATTCGCCTGTTCATTCCGATTCCGGATGCCATGGTCGGATTTGCGGCAAGGTTTATTCCGGAAAGGGCGTTCGAGGAAATGCGGGAGGTACGCCGGAGAAATGTGGACGAAATGGTGCATTGGAAGTTATTGATCAGGTCGTGCCGTTCTCTGTTCAAAAAGGGTATGATATTCCTTTTAGCGTGTGAGCATTTTGCCAGATATGCCTTCTTGTTAAAAAACGATATAAAAAGTTTATCAAAAGGCGGAGAAATGATAGAAAAATTTACAGCCTGATGGTAAAATATATATAAGGAACCGACAAAATGGAGTTTATGAAAGGAAAACGCTAAAATGATAACAGATTCTTTCGACAATCAAACGGAGGCTATTATCGAGCCGCAGAGAAATGCAGGTATACCTTCAGTCGATGTGATGATTATCACATTTTCATATATCATCGAGGAATACATAAAGGAACATTTCAACTGCACGCAGATTGAGACGCTGTTCTCTGCTACGGGACTTACACCTGTTTATCAGATAGACTATAAGGGCAAAAAGATCGGATTCTACAAGACATATATAGGTGGTCCTGGTGCGGTAGGTCTTGTTGAGGAGGCTCTGTCGAAGGTTGATACGGATAAAATCATTATGTTCGGCGGCTCAGGCTGTCTTGATAAGGATATCGCAAGAGGGAAAATTGTGATTCCGACAGAGGCTTACCGTGACGAAGGAACCTCCTATCATTATGCTCCTGCCGCCGATTATATTACCCTCAAAAATTCCCATGTTGTAGCCGACTTTATGAAACAGGCAGGTATTCCGTATGTTCTTGGGAAAACATGGACTACCGATGCCATTTACCGCGAAACAAGAGGTAACTTTGAAAAGCGTAAACAAGACGGCTGTATCGCTGTGGAGATGGAATGTGCGTCTGTTCAGGCTGTGTGTGATTTCCGAGGTGTGGAGTTCTACAATTTTTTGAAAAGCGGCGACCTTTTAGATGCCCCCGAATGGGATCCGCGGTCTGAATTAGGCAATAACGGTTCACAACACGACCCTCGATATTTTATGATGGCACTTGACCTTGCCTGCTTTGTTTCTGATAAACCTATCCGCTGAAATATATTCTTTAAACACTGGTAAAGGCCTATAAAACGATTTTGGTCTGTAAAATAAATATATACAAGATATAAAAATAACAGCAGCCCTGGCTGTTTTTCCATTGCCAGGGCTGCCGTTTCTTTTTCTATATTTTATATCTCTGCATGCCATGAAGTATACTTTCAGGCACCCGTAAACTTTTCTCAGCCGTCCCGCTGTCACCAAACCCTGTATTTCCCGCTCAGGGCCAGCAGTGCGAACAGATACAGGCAATTGTCATAATACCGTCTGTCACCTGTACGCAGCGGTGTATTCCAGAACTTCATAACACAATCCCTTGCATACTTTCCGTCTGAAGCCAGGGAAGCCTGGGCGTTAGTGGCAATGACTGCAACAGGGTGAAGCGCTTTTTTATCCACCGGAGTGCCGTCTATGAGAAACACGCCGTCCTGATTGTCCCGTGCCGTTTCATAATAAAAGGTCTGCAGCCTGTCCGCGTTTTCCTTCTCCCATGGATCGCAGGCAAACCACAGGTAGTCCAGGCCGATGTTGGCGATGGTGCGGTAGGCATCGCTGTAATACCAGTCATGGCGGTCTTTCTGTCCCGGCTGGCTCCTCACGGGAGTCCCGTCATATTCCGCGTATTCGGCGCACAGCCCGGTAACAGGGTGGCAGGCCTTCTTCAGATATTCCCGGCTTGCGGCGGCAGCCTGTTTCCAGAAAGGCCGATCCTCTTCCTCTGCCCAGAGTGCGAACAGCTCATAAAAATGGGGCAGGTGATAGGAAGGGTCTGAAAAATCGCATTCCGTAATGAATTTGATCAGATGGTTCTGCGGGTCCCACATAGGCTTTCCGGTGCCGGGCTGTTCCCCTTTATGTATACAGTCGTGGAGCAGCGTGCGCGCCTGGGCGGAATAATTGAAAATCCCTTCGCCGTCTCCCCAGCGGTGGGAAGCGAAGAAAAGCGCCATGGCAAAAAATTCTTCCCCGTCCGGCGCCGGGCCCCAGGCGTTTTTCGTGCCGTCAAGCGCGCAGGACCAGGCAAAATAGCCTTCATTCCGACTGCTGCCGTGGGGCGCGTTTTTCAGTGTCTCGGCATCCATATACATGTAGGTTTTCGTCCATTTCCAAATCCGGTCGAATTCCTCCTTTTTGTCGAGCTGTACGCACATCATCATTCCGTAGGACATGCCTTCCGTGCGTACATCGTTGTTGCCGGTGTCGGTAAGATAACCCATATCCGCACCAACTTCGTGGTAAATCCGTTCTTCCTCACTGCCGTAGAACATGGTCCGGAAAGAATCCCTGACCCTTTTCTCAATTTCCTCCTCCGGCAGTCCGCATTCAGCAAATACATTTCTGTAGATTCCTGTTTCAAATGCGCCCGACATAATAATTCCTCCTAGTTTTGCGGAGCAAAATGCAATTTCTTTAGAAATTTGTCCTCTGACGAGCAGAGGAATTTCCTCCTTGTTTTGCGGTAAAATGTGAGTCCATACTGTAAACTACAACATAAGCTATTTTACTCCTTTACGCCGCCGATGGTAAGCCCCGTAATAAAATATCTTTGTAAAAAGGGATACAGGCAGACAATGGGGAGCATGGTAAGTATGGTGGCTGCCGCACGTACCGAGGTAGGGGTTACAGCGCTTGCCGCTGTGGCGTTTTTCATGGATTCGGCGCTTGCCCCCTGGTTGGTTACGGAGGAGAGCAGCTTCATCAGCTCATACTGGAGGGTGGTGTACTGGTCGCTCATTCTGTTGTACAGCATGGCGTCGAACCAGGAGTTCCACTGGCCTACCGCCACAAACAGCGCGACAGTGGCGTATACCGGCTTGCACAGCGGTGAAACGATTTTTATGAAAATAGTCATGTAGCCTGCGCCGTCCAGCTGGGCGGATTCCTCCAGGCTGTCCGGAATTCCTGTCATGTAGGTTCGGATAACCAGCATGTTGAAAGCGCTGAGCATACCGGGCACGATATATACCCAGAAGCTGTTGGTCAGGTTCAGTCCCTTATAAAGCAGGAACACAGGAATCAGGCCGCCGTTAACATACATGGTAACCACCCAGAACAGGGAAAGCTGGCTTTTGAACAGGAAACGCTTCCGGCTGACGATGAAGGCCAGGAGAGCGTTGGCGGCCAGGGACGTCAGCGTACCGATAAAGGTACGGGCAACGGAAACAACGGCGCCGTTTATCAGGTTGTTTTTATGGATAACCGTTTTGTAATTCTGCAGGGTCCACTTCCTGGGGAACAGATAAATTCCGCCGCGCAGGGCATCGGTGCCGTCATTTAACGAGATTGCCAGGGTGTTCAGCACCGGATACAGGGTGATGACTACAAATGCGATCATAAACAGGGTATTGATTACGGTAAAAATCTTATCAGATACCAAGGTATTATATTTTACACTTTTGGATTCGTATTCTTTTAGTTTTGCCATTTTTTCCTTCACCCCCCTAGAACAGCCGCTCTTCGCCGGTATGCTTCGCTATCTGGTTTGCAACTACAATCAGTATGATACTGACCACGCTCTTGAAAATACCGGCTGCGGTACCAATCGCATAGTCGCCCTGGCTGATGCCCCACTTGAGCACGTAGATATCAATGGTCTGGGATACGCTCTGCACAAGCCCGTTGCCCAGCAGGTACTGAACTTCAAATCCGGCATTGAGCACATTTCCCACATTCATCAGAAGAAGTATCATGATGGTCGGCTTGATTCCGGGGAAGGTGATATGCCTGATTTTGGCCCAGCGTCCGGCGCCGTCGATGGAAGCGGCTTCATAAAGCGAAGGATCGATGGCCGTAATGGCGGATAAGTAGATGATGGCGTTCCATCCGGTTTCCTTCCACACGTTGGCGAAGGCGACGATCCACCAGAAGTATTTTGGGTAGGCAAAGAAATTCAGCGGCTGGTCCAGAATGTGGAATTTTAACAGCAGCTCGTTTACGATGCCGGTTCCTGAAAGGGCGTCGTGGAGAATGCCCGTAACGATAATCCAGGAAAGAAAATGGGGCAGGTAGGAGATCGTCTGAACCACTTTTTTGCCGGAACGAGATCTGACCTCATTGAGTAAAATGGCAAAGACAATTGCCATAACAAAGGTAAAGACCAGGTTGATGATTCCCATGGCCAGGGTGTTCCGGATGACCCGCAGGAAGGTGGCATCTGAAAAAAGCTGCTGGAACTTTGCCAGCCCTACAAACTGGGAATGCAGAAGGCCGTCCTTTGGTTTATAATTCTGAAAAGCCATCAGCCAGCCGCCCAGAGGCAGATAGCAGAAGATAAAGCCGTATATTACGAAAACTGCGGCCCAGAAAATCAGGACCTTCTGCCGATTTATTTCTTTCCATGTAATCTGTGTTTTCTTCTTGTTTTTTCTTATTCCCTTTGCTGCCATTTTAACTCCTTTACATGCGGCAGGCAGCCGCAATCACTTGACGTAACCGCCGCTGCCTGCAGGCAGTTGCCTGATATTTATTATTCTCCGTTGTCCTTTGCCAGCTGGATTCTTCTGTCCAGCTCAGTCTGCATTTCCGAAAGGAAATCTTCGGGCTTGCAGTCGGAGTAAACCTTCAGATATTCTTCCCAGGCGCTTTCAAAATCGGAAGCCATAACTACCTTGGGAAGGTATTCGTGCTTGATTTCGCCCATCTTCGTCCAGGCTGTGCCGCCGGGGGTGGAAGTGGTCATTGTATTGCTGTAAGAGTACATAGGATACCAGGGTCCGGGAGACGTGTTGGTTCCAATCATTTCCACATAAGTGGAGCAGCCATAGGCCTCCAGGCATTCCCTCACATCCGCCTGTAAGCCGTCCAGGAATTCCTGGGGCTGTTCGGAAGGAGTTGCAGCGTTGATGCCGTCCTGGCTCATGCCGCTGTAGTTGGGGAAGTAGGAATAAGTACATAAGTGGGATGCTTTGTAAGCAGGGTCAGATGCGTTAACGCGCATTTCCTCTGTTTTGTAAAACAGGCCGTTTTCATCTACGTTATAGTCTGCGCCTTCCATACCCCAGTTGCGCAGGGTAAGGACTTCAGGGCTGAGCAGGTCATTGATGAACTGCAGCGCGCCTTCCACATCCTTGCAGCTTGTGGTTATGCCAAGGCCGTTTGCCACATTTAATGCGCCGTCGGAGGTATGCCACATGTTTTTAATATCTTCGGAAATGGTGATGGGCAGCGGAACGTAGTCACAGCCCTGCTTGTCAAGTCCCTGCTGTTTTAAGGAATCATTAACGGAGTAAGCGAAGTTCCACCACTGGTCAATCATACCCAGCACACGGCCGGTGGAAAGCTTTGCAATATATTCATCATAGGTCTGGGTAAAGGATTCCGGATCCACGATGCCCTTCTGGAATTCTTCATTCAGCTTCTGGAAGTATCTTTTTGCGGTAGGAGTGGTGTTATAGTCCACAATTTTCATGGTTTCTGTATCTACGATAACGGATCCGTCATTGGGATGGCCGTCCAGGAACTGGGGCGCGTTTTCAAGGCAGAAATATCTCCAGTCATCGCAGAGGATGGTATAAGGGATATTTGCCGTACCGTCTTCCATGGTGGGATTGGCTTCATTGTAACGCTCAATCAGGTCAAAATACTGATCCATGGTCTTGATTTCAGGATAATCCGCCCATTTCAGGACACGGGTCTGAATCCAGAAAGCTTCATCGCCGTGTACGGCGCTCATGTCCTTTTCCCAGACGTTTCCGAACTGGGGAATCCAGTAAATCTTACCGTCGTCCTGGCGTACCTTATCCCATTCCGCATCGGAGTAGAAATTCTTGATGTTGGGATATTTATCCAGGTAATCATCCAGGGCAACCAGGGCGCCTGCCTCATACAGCTGAATCTGTCCGTCGCTGCCGTCTATGAAGTCAGGGTATTCACCGCCGGCAATCATGGTCCCCACAGCTTCCTGTGCGGTCTGGCCTGTCAGCCAGGTTTCTTTGACTTTAGCGCCTGTGATTTTGGCAATTTCAGCCTGTATTTCGTTGTCATCGTTGATTTCCGTACCCGGAACTGCAAAAAATGCAGTAAATTCCTTTATGGTTCCGTCGTCTGCCGCTGCGGCAGAGCCTTCTGTCCCGGAAGCGGTGCCTGCGGGCGGAGTGCTGGTATCCGCGCTGTTCCCGCAGCCTGCCAAAAGGGAGAGGGACATGGCGGCAGTTAAAAGAAGCGCTGTCAGTTGATTCTTTTTCATGTTTGATCCTCCTGATTTTATTCATTCCTGTTGCTTTATTTCCGCGGGCAACGAGCCAAGTAGCCATGCTTGCATGGATATTTGGCGACTGCCGCGAGGGTCAAATACCCCGCTGCTCTGCCCGCTGCAAGTTTAATGCCTTGTTGCTTGCAGCGGGGTATTTGATTTGTAGTTGTTAATATGTATACCCGGGTAACTGCTTATATATTGATTCTATACTAATTGAACAAAACAACAACCGGATAAAATACATAAAAAACCCGGGCAAATTATAGTTGCACAAAAAAACTCTAATTTGTCCGGATTTTTTGAAATAAATGCTTGTAACAGCCGGCAGTGCTGCATATTCAGCCGCCTGTCCCTAGGTATTGGACTCCCGGCTTTTTTTGCGGAATCTGGCGGGAGTGCAGCCTTTCAGGGCTATAAATTTGTTGATGAAATAATCCAGGTCATGATAGCCGACCTTCTCCATTATCTCGTAATTTTTCAAATCCGTGTGCAGCAGGAGGGCGGCGGCCATTTCAATGCGGTAATTGTTCAGGTAATCCTTGAAGGATACTCCGTAGGTTTTCCTGAAGAGCTGGCCCAGGTAAGCGCTGTTGATATAGTATTTCAGTCCCAGATCCTTAAGCGTCAGATTCTGTGCGTAGTGCTCCCTGATATACTGTTCCACGTCGCTCATGACGCTGCCGCGGATATTTTTGCCGCGCAGCTGTGAGAGATAGTCCGCGTATTCCTCGGCAAAGCGCTTCAGATGCATCCGGCTGCCGCGCATGGTGCCGGAATCAAAGGCGTTCCTGTTGATAAATTCCAGGATTTCCTCCTGGTTTACATTGATATCCTGGGCCTGGGCCGCATGCACCAGCTGGAACAGGAGATAGTCTATATTCATGCTGACCAGCTTGGCATCCAGGCTGTTGCGGTTGATCTCCTCATACAGGCTGTCAACCAGCTCGGGGATGCGTTCCTTTTCATTCTGTTCCACGGCCTTTATCAGTTCGTCCAGGCTGGACTTGCACAGAAGCGTCCTTTCCTCCGCGCATTCCTGCTCCTCATACCAGGAGATGCGCTGGGTCATGCCCTCCACATGGAAGTTCTGGAAGGAACGGGCGATGTTGGCCGTTCGGTAAGATTCGGACAGAAGGGAAATATCGTCCACCCGGTTTCCTACAAACATGACTACAGGCTGCTTCATCCTTTGCTGGATGCTTTGCAGAAAATAATCCAGATATCCCTGCTCGTCCATGCCCGCCTCCTGTGCCATATAGTCACAGTAAACAAGGCCGATATCATAATCCTTTTCATTGCTGGACACATCGAAGATACAGTGCCAGCCGTCCTGCTTGAGGAAATCCAGGCAGTATTGGTATAAAAGGCGCTGCTGCTGTCTTTTTTCTTCCTCTGATTTCAGTAAAAGCTTTCCGGATTCATCCTCCGGGCGATCATCGATTTCAATATCGATATACCGGATGCCGCCCTCTGTGCGCATTTTGCTTTTCACATGTTCCAGGTTCAGCTGATCGAATTTTCCGCAGATCAGGGCGATCAGATTTCTGGCAAAATAAGCTTTTTCCTGAAGGGCGACCTCTTCCCGGCGCTGCAGGGATTTGGTGCTGTCGGCCTTGACCTTGTTAAGCACGCTCAGAAGCTCCGCCTGGCGGACCGGCTTGAGAATATAATCCATGCAGCTGTACTGGATGGCCTTTCTGGCATATTCGAAATCACTGTAGCCGCTGAGGATGATAAAATAGGCGTCGGAAATGTGTTCCGCCCTTATTTTTTCCAGAAGCTCTATGCCCGTCATGGCAGGCATTTTGATGTCGGCGATAATCAGATCCACCTGTGTTTTTTCCAGAAATGCAATGGCTTCCAGACCGTTCGCCGCCGTTCCTGCAAGCGTAAAGCCCTCTTTTTCCCAATCAATCAGCATGGCCAGACCCTGCAGTATAAAAGGTTCGTCATCTACTAATAAAACCTGAAGCATTCTTGTCCCTCCCTTTTTGAACCGGAAACAGAATCGCTTGGAATCCTGTTTTCAGGTGTTGATGCGCAATTTTTCTTCCGGAATGCTGATGGTTACGATGGTTCCGGAGTCCTCTTCGCTTTCCAGCTGGAATTTTACCGTGTTGTCCGTTGCCATATGCAGGCGCAGGCAGGCGTTAAGAATCCCGACCCGTTCGTTTTCCTTCAGAAGCTGCATGCTTGCATTTTCCATTTTTTCCTGCAGCGTAAGGAGAAGCCCGGAATCCATCCCGTGTCCCGTATCCTCGATTTCCATGTAAAGATGGCCGTCCCGGCAGCAGCATCTGACGAAAATCCAGCCGGGAGCCGTTTTGTTTTCCAGCCCGTGTACACAGGCATTTTCCACAAAGGTAACCAGGGTCAGCCTGGGCACGCAATAACGAAGACAGTCGGGTTCCGCTTCAATTTTGTAGGAGAGGCGGTCGCCAAACCTGTATTTCTGCAGCTCCAGATAGGCCTCCACAAACTGAAACTCCTCCCGGATGCTGATAGTGTCCGTACCCCAGTCCACATACTGGCGTTCCATGAGGGCCAGGCGCTCTACCATGCCTGCCGTTTCCTCTTCATTTTTAATCAGGCTGTGCATCCGGATGCTTTCCAGGGCATTAAAGAGAAAATGTGGGTTGATCTGGCTGTGGAGGGCCAGAAGCTCCGCATTCTGCCTTGCAATGTCCATTTCCTGCTCCTTCAGCCTGTCCTTGTAAACGGTTTGGATCAGATCGTTGATACGTCCGGCCATGTGGTTATAGCTGGCCATGAGCACCCCGATCTCATCTTTCCCCCTGACAGCGGGTAGCTGGGTCAGTTCATGGATATCCCCTTTATCAAAAGCAGCGCCCAGTTCCCTGATACGGGAGGTGAAGGAGTGGTTGATGCCCTTCATTAAAAGCGCGGGAAGCAGCAGGTTCACCAGTATCAGAAACAGCAGGAGTGCGAAATTGTTGCGGATGATGGAGAGGACGTTCAGTTCCTCCTTCATAACATAAATGCTCCAGACCCTGCCGTATACGTTCATATCCCTGGAATAGCCCACCCGTCTGTTCATGGACGGCAAAAAGGTTTCATAGGGCTTTCCCATGCCGCCGTGCCCGTCATTGGAAAAAAGGATGGTATCGCCGTCGCAGATATATACGAGAAAACGGTATTTGGAATTGATGATGCTCTGGGACATGCCGCTGTAATCCATGTCCATTTTCATCAGATTGGGACAGCTTCCTTTGTGGTAATAATCCATGCGGCGGATGATGGAAATTTTCCTCTGGGTGGAGGTGGCGGTGTTTTCATAATATGGATAGGCCAGGATGTCGCGGCCGGATTCCACGAAGTCCCGGTACCACTGCTTATCCTTTGCGCTGTCCAGATTCCAGAAGCTGCCGCCGTTTACGATACCGGGGTTGTCAGCATACATGACGATATTGTAATTGCTTGTGCCCACGCTGGCTTCGTACAGGGAATCCTTGAGGAAATCCCGGTAGCTTTCATAATAATCAAGGGGCGAAGCGTATTCTGCATCCATGAATTCATTGATGTATTTGTTACTGTAGATGTTCAGCGACAGATTGGCTGCGTTGTCCATCCTGTTACTCAGGGTATAGTGGATGGCCTCGGCGATATTTTCCATTTCATGCTGGCTGGAGCTTTGCTCCGCCTTGATTACCAGGGAAAAAATAATGCTGTCCGTGAGTATCAGCGGCAGAAGGACACAGCAGAGATACAACAGCATCAGTTTTCTGGTCAGCGGAAGATTGTCCAGGATTTTCCCCGGATGAAAGCGCTCCGGCACTTTTTGGAAGAAAAGTTTTATTTTATTTTCCATGTATTCCCCTCCCCGGATGATGCAGATGCAAAACGGCAGCGGTTTTGCAGGCCGGACTGTTTTCGTAAAACGTTCAACAAATTGTAACATATTCACCAGCGTGAGACAAGCCTGGCCTCCCGGGGGCGTGGAAGTGGGGCGGAAAAACGCATCAGCGCAGGCGCCGTCCTTCCCGCGGTCCAAGGCTGGGGCAGCCGGCCGTCTTTCTTCCCGGAGGGGATGGGGGTGTTGGCTGATCCGGTTTCAAAAACGGGGTATTTCTAACTGTCCCGGGGAACCAAAATTCTGCCAACGCAGCCAAAACTCCTCTCGCAGCGACTTGCGTCTGCTGCGTTCGTCAGACAGGCTGCTAAGGGCGGCATAATTTTGGTTCCCCGGGACAGTAAGAAATATCCGCCGTTTTTTCGTATGGATCAGCCAACACCCCCATCCCCTCCGGGAAGAAAGACGGCCGGCTGCCCCAGCCTTGGACGGCGGGAGGACGGCGCCTGCGCTGATGCGTTTTTCCTGGCGGCAGTGCGTGTGACAGAAGATGGCTGCAGGATGGTGAAAGTGGAAATCCGGGCGGCGAAAACAGAAAGGTGCTGCGTCCATAGTTGTCTGCTGTGGTAAAACAGATGGAACGGAATAATTTGATTTAAGAAAATATAAAACATGAACACAATAAATGTTATACTGTCCTGTCGCTGAAAATAATGGTAAAATATAACTGTTCAGCCGGCAGGTTCATATCCTGTGCCGCCTGTAAAAAAAGCGGTTCGGAAATGTCAGGTTATAGACATTATACAAATATTATATGAATGTTTTATTGTGCTGCTAACTGGCGTTTTCGTTCTGACATTTTATATTGTTAAAAGCGCACTCATATGCACTCAAAAAATAAAAAGGTAAAAAGGAGAACAACATGGAACTTGGAATCAACACGGATTACGAAGCGGAATACGTAAAAATTGAAGAGATTGAGGAAAGCATCCGCAGGATTGCGGCGGCAGGGTTTTCCCACATGCATTGGTGTTACGAGTGGGACGGCGATTATATTTATTCCCGTTCGGAGATGGAACAGATCAGGGGGTGGATGGATAAGTACGGCCTTAAGGCAAAATCCCTGCATTCCAGCAAGGGAAGCCGGGGAGTCGGCAACGGCCGCATGGATGTGCATTACCGCAAGGATTACACTTCCACGATAGAGTATAACCGGGTTGCCGGGGTAGAGCTTATCAAAAACCGTGTGGAGCTTGCGCATATATTGGGAACCACGGAAATTGTACTGCATATGTATCTGCCATATCTTGATTTTGAGGAAAAACCGGAGACAAAGGAAATTTTTTACGGACAGGCATATAAGTCGCTGGATGAACTGCAGCCCTTCTGCCTGGAGAAAAAGGTGCGCATTTGTATTGAAAATTTATTTGAAGCGCCGGGAGAGATGCAGCTTGAGCAGTTTGACACATTGTTTGCGCGTTATCCGGCGGAATTTTTAGGGCTGTGCCTGGATACCGGACATGCGAACCTGGTATGGGGAAATGAATTTATTACAAAATTTGCGGATCGCTTCAGGGATCGCCTGTATTCTGTCCATATCCATGACAATTTTGGATGGGGTGAGGGAAAAGGTCATGGCGATGCGCACATGCTTCCCGGGGAATGCGGCATAGACTGGAAAGCGCTGATGGCGGTGCTGAATCAGTCAGCGTATGAAAAACCCTGGGTGATGGAGGTTGTGAAACCGTCAGGCGAGGACACAATGGATTATCTGAAGCGTGCGTATGAAGCGGGGAAAAAGGTGCTGGCTTAACAGGCAATATAAGAATAAATCAATTTTTTCTTAGAATATATCATTGCTTTGGAAAAATGTCTGTGAAAGAATAGAGGCAGCAGGCTGCAGAAAACAGTTGGAAAACAGTTTTCCCGGCCGGAGCATCCGCCCTTTGGCCGGAAAAGTGCAGAAAAAGAAAATGTGAAAGTTGCTCACAACAGTGTACGGAGGGAACAGCAATGAAAAAACAGGCATTTAATCCTTATCTGCCGTCCTGGGAGTATATCCCCGACGGCGAACCTTATGTATTCGACGGAAGAGTATATGTGTATGGATCCCATGATCGTTTCCGCGGCCATGCCTACTGTCTTAACGACTATGTATGCTGGTCGGCCCCGGAGGATGATCTGGGAAACTGGCGGTATGAGGGCGTGATTTATAAGAAAACCCAGGATCCGCTGAATCCGGACGGCCATATGTGCCTGTACGCGCCGGATGTCACCGTGGGTCCGGACGGCAGGTATTATCTGTACTATGTGCTGGACAAGGTGCCGGTGGTTTCCGTGGCGGTGTGCGATACGCCGGCCGGCGCTTATGAATTTTACGGCTATGTGCATTATCAGGACGGCGTGCGTCTGGGAGAAAAAGAAGGGGATGAGCCTCAGTTTGATCCGGGCGTGATGACGGAAGGGGACAAAACCTGGCTGTATACGGGCTTCTGCGCCATCGGGGATACCTCCAGGACAGGCCCGATGGGCACGGTTCTGGGGCCTGACATGCTTACCATACTGGAGGGACCGGTAAATATTGCGCCAAGCCAGCCATACAGTAAAGGCAGCAGCTTTGAGGGACACGAGTTCTTTGAAGCACCTTCCATCCGTAAAAAGGGAGATACTTATTATTTTATTTATTCCTCTATTGCCATGCATGAGCTGTGCTATGCAACCAGCAGGCATCCCATGAAGGATTTTGTTTACGGAGGCGTGATTGTAAGCAATAACGATATGCATATCGATTCTTATAAGCCGGCGGGGAAACCCATGTGCTATGGCGGAAACAACCACGGCAGTATCGTGGAAATCTATGGAAAATGGTATATTTTCTATCACAGGCACACGGACGGCACGAATTTCAGCAGACAGGGCTGCATCGAGCCGATTACCTTCCGGGAGGACGGCAGCATTATACAGGCGGAGATCACTTCCTGCGGCGCCAATGGAGGGCCGCTTTTGGGAAAAGGGGAATATCCGGCTTATCTGGCCTGCCATCTTTTCACAAAGGAGGAAGCCTTTACCACAGGAGCGCCGGGTGAATGGATGGACTGCCGTTTCCCGAAGATTACCCAGGACGGCAGGGACGGAGACGAGGAAACCGGATATATTGCCAATATGCGGGACGGCGCCCACGCCGGCTTCAAATATTTTGCCTGTGAAGGCATCAGCCGGGTATCAATCCGGGTGCGCGGCTACTGCAAAGGGGCATTCGGCGTGAAAACTGCATGGGACGATCTTGTGCTTGGATGGATTCCTGTGGGATTTTCCAATGTATGGAAAGAATACAGTGCGGACATCAGCATTCCGGACGGCGTGCAGGCGCTCTACTTTGTATATCAGGGAGAGGGCGGGGCAAGCCTGGCTTCCTTTACGCTGGAATAAAATGCCTGGAATAAAATGCTTAAATGATGCGCTTTAAAATGACATCGGAAAAGATGCCGGAATAAAGGGGGAGGATGGATATGGGAATGACAGGAGACAGCAGCCCGCTGCTTGCGCCGGTATGGGAAGGGGGAACCATCTGGCGGGAAACCTTTGCCATGATTGAAGAAAACGGACAGCGCAGCGCCCCGTTTCTTTACAGCCCTGAGAAAATAATCAGGATAGAAAGCTATGACGGAAAAAACGTCTATGAACTAGGACGGGATTGTTTTGTAAAGGATGGAAGGCTGTTCCTTACCCGGGACAGCCGGATCCCGCAGACGGGCTGGGAGACTTTTTATACATCACAGGAGACGCCTTCCTGTGATGGGAAGCCGGGGCCGGATTTCGGACCGGTCAAGACGACGGACGGTAAGTTCCTGAATCTGAGCGCCGTGGGCAATCCGGAGTATATTACCCGCTGGCAGCTGGCCGTTACCTATACCACACAGAAGCAATGGCAGGGCTTCCGGCCCGTATCCGGTATTGAACGGCTGCCCCGGCTGTACGGCAGGCTGAAACGGAAGGAGCCTGTAAAAATTGTCCTTTACGGTGACAGCATATCCTGCGGCTGTGACTGCAGCGGACTTTATGGGCTGGAACCGGGACAGCCGCAGTGGTCCGAACTGTTGATTGACAGCCTGCGGGATTATTATGGCGGGAGCGTGGAATTTATCAATACCTCCGTGGGCGGGACGGATTCGGAATGGGCATTGGAAAATGCCGGGGAAAGAGCGATTTCCCATCAGCCGGATCTGGTTTTGCTGGGCTTTGGAATGAACGACAGGTGTCCGGGCGGAGAGTATCGGGAGAAAACAGAACGTCTTCTGAAAAAAATCGCCGGGGAATGTCCGGATACGGAATATGTGCTTATCGCTACCACTCTTCCCAATCCGCTGGCACATACGGCGCCTATGTATTTCAGCGCCCATCAGGAGGAATATGCACAGAGCCTGTACCCACTTGCCGGCGCCGGTGTGGTTGTGGCAGATGTACAGGGAGTGCAGAAGGAGCTGATGAAAAGAAAAAGGTATATTGATATTACGGGAAATTTATTAAATCACCCCAATGATTATCTTGCCAGAATACAGGGACAGGTATTGGATACGGTATTAAAGCCCTGACTGCGAAGATGGAAAGCTGTGAAATTTTAGGCAATAACCTGTATTTTTCCGGTTTTTCTGTAAACATGAAATTCATTTGGTTTACAGAAAACAAAGCGAAAAAGTGAATGATCCTTGCGTTATGACGGTAGCAATGCTATAATTCCTTTAAAAATTAGCAATGTGGGGCTGGAGGACTGACTGTTAATGGAATTCGGCTGTGTTTATCGTTAAACTTACTCGTGTTAATTTAGAGAAAGAAGGTACATGCAAGGTTATGGTTACGTTAAAGGAAATTGCACAGGAATGCAATGTTTCCGCTACCACGGTTTCAAATATACTCAATGGGAAGCCCAAGGTGAGCGAGGAAACCCGGCTGAAGGTTCTTGATGTTGTAAAAAGAAGGGGCTACCAGCCCAATTATATTGCCCAGGGCCTAAGAAATCAGAAAACCAGGACGATAGGAATCATTGCGGAGGATATTGCGCAGTTCAGTACGCCCGGGATGATAGAAAGCATTATGGCGTTCTGCGAAGAAAAGGGATACCGGACAATTGTGCAGAACTTGCGTCTTTATGCCAGATGGCAGGAGTCCTGGTTCAACAACGAGGAGGCCTACAGATCCGTATTGGAGCCGGCTCTGCAGGAGCTGCGTTCCATTAAGGTGGACGGGCTGATTTATGTGGCCGGACATGCGAGGATCATCCATTTTTTCAAAGAGGATCTTTCCATGCCTGCGGTCATGGCATATGCTTATACGGATTCTCCGGCGGTGCCTGCGGTAGTGATTGAAGACGAGCAGGGCGGTTATGATATCATGAAGTATGTATTGTCCATGGGACACCGCAGGATAGGAATTATCGGCGGCCGTGCTGACAATATACATACCAAGAAAAGGCTTCTGGGCGCTCAGAAGGCCATGTTTGAGGCACAGGTGCTGTATAATCCCGACTGGGTCAGGTACGGCGCATGGGACAGGGATTCCGGTTATGAGATGGCAAAGCCGTTGATTGACGCGGGAGTGACTGCTATTTTCTGCATGGCGGACCGTATGGCGGGAGGCGTATATGACTATCTGGAGGAATGCGGCCTGAAAGCGGGAGTGGATGTGTCCGTGGCGGGCTTTGACAATCAGGATGTGGCGGAATATTTCCGTCCCGCGCTGACGACGATGGCGCTGCCGCTGTCCGAAATAGGGCACAAATCCGCGGAAATTCTGCTGAAGGAAATTGATGGGGAGTGGAAGGCTGCTTCCGGAGGAATGCCGGTGGAAATCGGGGTTCCCTGTACTCTAGTGGTCAGAAAATCGGTGGGGAAAATAGAGGCCTGAAGCCGGCCGGTCAGCCGGCGCGCCGAAAAAGCTTTGCGGGCGCCAAAGACAGTGCACCGGGGAAGCTGTCCTGGTAAAAATGACCCGGAGATAATGTTGATTGAAAGCGCCTGTTGATAAGAAATACTGAAAAACCGAACCTGAGGGATTGCGGATGGAAAACTCCGCAATCTTTTTTTATGTCGCTTTGACCGGATATAACCGGAGCGAAAGCGGCTTTTTTTCGGGTTTTCCTGGCAACAGGGCAGGGAATTGGGTGAATATGCCGGTGGAAGAAGCAGCAGGCGGTTGCCGGCCTGTTTAAAGCGGGCGGTTAAATTAAATGTGTGATGGTGTTTAACGTTGTACTATTGCATAACAGACAACACTATATACAATTTGAACAAAAATATCGTTTTGTATGTCTGCAGAACCTATGTTAAAATGTATATAATTTATAAAAAATACAGAATATAAAAAGTCTTATTGACAATTACAAGAATAATGATCTATAATCCAACTAAACAATAGGTTTAACGATAAACAAAAAATGAAACTTTCAGGAGAGGGGAAGAGTGAAAATGAAGTTTTTCCAAAACAAGAAAAAATGGAACTCTTTTAAAATGTTCCTTTACGTTCTGCCTTTTATTGCACTGGTACTGGTTTTTTCATATTATCCGTTATACGGCTGGGTATACGCCTTTTTTGATTATAAGCCGCCCAAGCCCTTTTCTATCCATGATTTTGTAGGCCTGAAATGGTTTAAATCCCTGGTGGAAAACCCGATTAAAATCCAGCAGCTCCTGCAGGTCCTTAAAAATACCTTCGCCATGAGCGGCATTACGCTGACAACCTCCTGGCTGCCCATGCTGTTTGCAGTATTTA
Source organism: Eisenbergiella porci (assembly GCF_009696275.1). Taxonomy (GTDB): domain Bacteria; phylum Bacillota; class Clostridia; order Lachnospirales; family Lachnospiraceae; genus Eisenbergiella; species Eisenbergiella porci. The sequence continues at coordinate 27,504 of NZ_VUMI01000027.1, read as the reverse complement.
TGAACGAGCTGCGGTGCGTGCCCTTCCGGAAGTTTGTACAGACGGTTACCACGCTTCCCAACTTCATCAGCTGGGTTCTCGTTTATTCCGTAGCGTACAGCCTTTTCAACAGCACGGGCATGGCAAACACCCTGCTGCAGACACTGGGGATTACCACGGAGCCAGTCCTTTTCCTCCAGTCCTCGGAGCATGTATGGCTGACGATGTGGCTGTGGCTCACATGGAAGAACCTGGGCTGGTCGGCCATCATGTACATAGCGGCGATTTCAGGAATTGATGATGAAATGTACCAGGCGGCCAAGGTGGACGGCGCATCAAGAATGCAGATGATTTGGTACATCACCATTCCCAGCCTCCTTCCCACCTATTTCGTATTGCTGATGCTCAACATTGCCAACTTCCTTTCCAACGGTATGGAGCAGTACTACGTGTTCCAGAATGCTTTCAACAAAGAAACCATCCAGGTGCTTGACCTGTATGTGTACAATACGGCAATGGGAAGCGGCAGCTATTCCGTATCCGTTGCAATCAGTATGCTTAAGAGCGTAGTCAGCGTCATCCTTTTGTTCTTTGCAAACGGAATGTCCAAGCTGATCCGCGGCGAAAGCTTTCTGTAAGGGAGAGGAGGAGAAAAGATGAGCAAAGAAACGGTTCGCAAAACGAAAATGCATCACAGCTTCGGCGATAACATGCTGGGCGTTGTCTGTTACATCATATTCGCCCTTTGCGCCCTGGTTTGTATTTATCCCTTTTACTATATTTTCATCAACACCATAAGCGCCAATGATTTAAGCGCGCGGGGTGTGATTCTCTTCTGGCCCAAAGGAATCCATTTCCAGAACTATATCAGTGCGCTCCGGATTGACGGCCTTTTCCAGGCCGCCAAGATATCCGTGCTGAGGACGATTGTCGGTACGGTAGGCACGGTAGGGGCTTCCGCGTTTCTGGGATTTATGTTCACCCAGGACAATATGTGGCACAGGAAGCTGTGGTACAGGCTGGTGGTGGCTACCATGTATTTTAACGCAGGAATCATTCCATGGTACCTGACCATGAGAAACCTGCACCTGACCAATAATTTCTGGGGTTATATATTTCCGGCTGTTGTTTCACCGTTTTATATTATCCTGACCAAGACCTTTGTGGAGTCGGTGCCCAAGGAGCTGCAGGAAGCGGCCCAGATTGACGGCGCAGGAATTATGAAAATTTTCTTCCGCGTCATGCTGCCGGTTATCAAGCCCATTATGGCTACCGTAGCTATTTTTTCCGCGGTCAACCAGTGGAACTCCTTCCAGGATACCCTGCTTCTGGTAACGGATACCAAGCTCTATCCGCTGCAGTTCATCCTGTATCAGTATCTGAACCAGGCAAGCTCGCTGGCCGGCCTTGCCAATACCAATAACAGCGCGTCCATGGCGGCGGCGGTGGCTACCAGCCAGACACCCACCAGCGTGCGTATGACAGTAACGATTATTGTAGTAATACCGATTATCCTGGTATATCCGATTTTCCAGAGATATTTCGTAAAGGGTATCATGATTGGAGCCGTAAAGGGCTGAACACCGCTGCCATAAAGGAATTTTGTAAGGAAGGAAACGGGCGGTTTAAAAAGGTAACTGTGAAAAAATGGACAGTTACAGAAAAAGTAAATAACGGAAGGCGGACCTTTTACGCAGGGCAGACCTTCCGTTATACATAGACTCAAAAGGAGGGTTTTTATATGAGAAGGAAACGTTTAGCATCCCTGGCGCTTGCAGCTGTTATGACAGCATCTGTCGTTTTTGCAGGCTGCGGACAGGGGGAAACAACACAGGCGCCGGCAAGCAGCGGCACGGAGCCGGCAGCAGCAGGCACGGAAAGCGGGACAGAAGCCGGTACGGAAGCCGCAGCTGCCCAGGGAGCTGCTCCTGTAGTATCCCACGATACGGAGATGACCATTGAAATCTACGATAAGGCGGCCAACTATCAGGGAATCCAGGCAGGCTGGTTCGGCAAGGTGCTTAAGGACAAATTCAATATCCAGCTGAACATCATCGCACCTCAGGTATCCGGAGACGCCAACTCCCTTTATCAGACGCGCAGTGCGTCAGGCAATCTGGGAGATATCGTTATCATTGACAATTCCGAAATGCAGGACTGTGTGGAAGCCGGCCTGATCATGGATATCGGCGATATCATCGGCAGTTATGAAAATCTGACAAAGTACAAAGAGCAGATTGACCTGTTCAATGGCACCATGAACGGTGTGGAAGCGGGAAGCGTATATGCAATTCCCTGTAATATGAACAGCAACGGACCTACAGCGTTTGTAGGGACAGAAGTGACAAGTGCCCCCAGGGTTCCGTGGGATCTGTACGAAGGCCTTGGCTGCCCGGAACTGAAGACTACGGACGACCTGCTGAACATGCTGAAGGATATGCAGGATAAGTATCCCACCAATGCGGCCGGGGACAAGGCGTTTGCCATTACCATGTGGAAGGACTGGGACGGCACGAGCATTGAAAATGCAAACCTTCTGACCAACTGGTTCGGGCAGCAGGTAAAGGAATCCGTACTGCTTGGAAATGACAATACAATCATGCCTCTGACAGACAAAAACGGCGGCTACTATAAAGCCCTCAAGTTCTTCTTTAAAGCAAACCAGATGGGCTTGGTAGATTCTGACGCTGCCACACAGGACTGGACCACCGCCTGCGACAGCAAGATGAAGCAGAAGAGAGTTTACCTGTTCTGGTATAACTGGCAGAATGGCTTCTGGAATACACCTGAGCATGGACAGAACCGTGAAAACTATATGTACGTACCGGTAGAAGAACTGAATTTCTTCCAGACAGCCGATTCTTATTACGGCGATGGCCGTGTATGGGGTGTTGGTTCCCAGGTTGATGAAGAGAAGAAGTTAAGAATTATGGAACTGCTTGACTGGCTGGCATCCCCTGAAGGACTGACCTATCAGCACAACAGCCTGGAAGGCTTCATTTATACGGTAAATGACGACGGCACCTATACACTGACGAAAGAAGGACAGGATCGTTTTACCGGAGATCTTCAGGTTCCCGAAGAATTGGGCGGCGGCACCTGGAGCGACGGCAACAACCAGATCAATCAGTGGATTGTAGGAAGCGCAGAAAAGAACCCGGTTACCGGAGAATATTTCGAGCCCAATCTGTGGTCCTCTACCATTGAAATGAACCAGACTGCAACCATCAATGAGTGGTCCGAGAAATTCGGAGCAAAAAATGAAGTGGAATATATGAGAAATAAAGACCAGCTTGGTATGGTCGCCAACGTAAATATTCCTCTTGGAAGCGACAGCACGGATATCGCCCTGGTAAGAAGCCAGTGCAAGAGCGTAGTATGTGACGCTTCCTGGCGTATGGTATTTGCAGCGGACGAAGCACAGTTCGATCAGATGTGGGACGATATGTGCACACAGCTGGAAGGCTTCGGCTGGAACGACCTGGTTGCCTTTGACACTGAGAAATATCAGGCTGTCATTGATGCAAGAAAAGCAGCAGAATAAGCAGCATGGACTTTGAAGCATAAAATAAGGCATAAGCATCATTAAAATGGCGAAAATAGTGGGGGCTGGCGGTTGCCGGCCCCTTTTTTCCGTAACAGTTCCTGTTAGAGGTTTAAATCTGTGTTTTGGCCCGCGGACAGGAGAATTGATTCATGGAAGTATCGCAGGCAGATCCGCGATATACAGGAGGAAGAAAAAATGAGCCTGAAAACAGTGTACCGTCCCTATTTCAAAATAGGCGCGGCAGTGCCCGCAAAGGCTTTTTCCGACGCAAGGACTCAGGAAGCGCTTCTTTGCCAGTACGATTCCTTTACATGTGAAAATGAAATGAAGCCGCAGCATCTGTTAGATGAAGAAGAAAACAGGAGAAACCCCGCGGCGCATGACCGCTGTCCCGCAGTCAGCTTTCAGGGAATACGCGGGGCATTGGATTTTGCCAGGGAAAACGGCATGAAAATGCGGGGACATACGCTGGTATGGCATAACCAGACGCCCCGTTGGTTTTTTACAGAAAGCTACAGCGACAGAGAGGATGCGCCCCTTGTGGACCGGGAAACCATGCTGGCCAGGCTGGAAGGGTATATCCGCAGCGTGCTTTGCTTTGTCCAGGAGGAGTATCCGGGAATCATCTATGCCTGGGATGTGGTGAATGAAGCTGTGGAAGACGGGGCGCTGCGCAGATCCTGGTGGACGGAAACCGTGGGAGAGGATTTCATCCTGCAGGCTTTCCGGTTTGCCAGGAAATATTGCGCCCCGGGAGTGGATTTATTTTATAATGATTATGATACCTTTGTGCCCTGGAAGAGGGACGTTATCTGTGAGCTGATTTTAAAGCCGCTGATGGCGGAAGGGCTTGTGGACGGCATCGGCATGCAGTCGCATATGACCATGCAGACGCCCTCTTTAAGAGAATATGAGAAGGCAGTTTCCGTATTCGGCGCGCTGGGGCTCCAGGTGCAGGTTACGGAGCTGGACATCCATAATCCGGATCCGTCCCGTCCATCCATGGAAGCGCTGGCTGCACGCTACAGGGAGGTGTTCACCATACTCACCCGGGCAAAAAAGGAAGGCCTTGCGGACATCACCGGAGTCACCTTCTGGGGAATGCAGGATGAAGACAGCTGGCTGACCGGCTTTCGCAAGGTAAGAAGCTATCCTCTTCTGTTCGCTGACGGCTTTCGCCCCAAAAGCGCTTATCAGGCGGTGCTGAGCGTGCCCGGAAGAGTGGAGGAGGACGGACAGGACCGCCTGCCGGGCGGGGAGCGGTTTGCTTTCTGGGAAAAAACGCCGGTTTTTACCAAGGAATATCATGTGAACCCGCCGCACCCTCAGGCCGGTGATGAAAATGACGGCAGCCCGGAGCATCCCTTTGCCACTATTCAGGCGGCGGCCAATCTGGCCGGGCCGGGAACGAGGGTCTGGATACACGGCGGCGTCTACCGGGAATGCGTCCGGCCTGTCAGAGGCGGGAACGGCCCGAAGGAAATGGTGAGCTTTGAAGCCTTCGGGGACGGCGAGGCAATTATCAAAGCTTCTGTAATTGCGGATACTTTCAGCGTAAGCGAAGGCTGGAATCTGCGCATCCCCGGCCTGGGAAAAAAACTGCCGGAGGGAATGCGGATCTGGGAAACCAGGCTGAATCCGGAGGAGTTTAAGGGCTATAACCCCTTCTGCGCAGTTAACATCCTACATGACCGCCTTTTTATCGAATATGAAAAAACGGACATGACCACCTATTTAAACCGCAGAGGCATGGTATTCTGCGATGGGAAACCGTTAAAGCAGGTGGCGCTGTATTATCAGCTGGGAGAGACGCCCGGTTCCTATTGGGTGGAGGCCAACGGACAGACCGTGCATTTCCGTCTGGAGGATGACGGGGATCCGGCGGAGCATCTGATAGAGCTTACCTGCAGGGAGCAGTGCTTTGCTCCCGAGGTGCCGTTCCTTTCTTATATCCGGGTGAAGGGGCTGACCTGCGCCCACGCGGCCACCGGCGCCCCGGTTCCCCAGCGGGGAGCCATATCCTGTTACCGGGGACACCACTGGATCATTGAGAACTGTAAAATTGACTGGTCCAACGGCGTGGGGATCGATATCGGAAATGAATGCTGGCACCACACCTATGATCCGGATCAGGTGATCGGCCATACGGTGATCAGAGGCTGTGAAATAAAGGATGTGGGAGTTTGCGGCATCGCGGGCATGTTTGCCACGGATCTGCTGATTGAAGACAATCATATAGAAGGAACCGGCTGGCAGAAAATGGAGCTTTCCTGGGAAGCAGGGGGCATCAAAGTACATAACAGCGTCAACAGCCTGATCCGACGCAATATTTTTACCAAGACCTTCCGTGCCGACCATCTGTGGATGGATGTGGGAAATGAAAATAACAGAATCACCCGGAACCTGTTCCTGGACGGACTGGAACAGCGGGAAGCGATTTTCATAGAATGCTCCAGGGACGGGATCAACCTGATAGACAACAATATTTTCTGGAATGTGGAAGGCAGGTTCCGTCCGGATGATGTGCCGGCAGAGCCGGGCTCCACGGGCTGGTACAAGATGGAGGAAAAGGGAGTTATCAACGGATATGCGGTTTACGGGGAAGGAACGGACCGTCTGCATGTGGTGAACAATCTGATCGGAAGATGCCGCAGCGCGGGATATTTTGTCAAGCCGGTGGCCTTCCGCATTGCCGGAAACGGCAGGGGCGGAACCTCCAGGGATGCCAGGATTATGAACAACCTGTTCTATGACTGCGGGGAGGCGGCAATCAAATTCCCGACCAGGGACAACGATTCCCAGGGCAATCTGTATGTGAAAATGCCGGGCGGTTATCTGCGGATTCTGTATCCCGCGCCGGAAAACTGTCTGGATTTGGATGCCTGGAGGGAATTTTACGGTTTTGACAGGGAAGGGCAGGAGGGCTGGTTTAACGTCAATGTGGATACCGAAAAGCTGACTCTGGAATTTGCCGGGGCGGACAGCCTGCCGGAGATGAGGCATCACGGGACCGGAAGACAGAAATATGTGACAAAGCCGGAGGAGGTGCTTCCGGTGGCTGCTTCCATGGAAACCGCGGATGATTTTTACGGTCCATATTATGGGGATTGCCGGGTGCCCGGGCCTTTTGCAAAGCTGGAAGAAGGGAAAGTATATGAGCTTGACCCAAGAAAATACAGAAAGTAAGGAGTCATTATGGAAGTCAGAAATCCGATTATCGGAGCGGATATGCCGGACCCTGATCTGCTCCGGATAGGGGACACCTACTATATGGTATCCACTACCATGTTTTACACTCCCGGAGCGCCGATCCTTCGTTCGAAGGATCTGTGTCACTGGGAAATCGTTTCCTATGTGTTTGAAACGCTGGAAGACAACGGGATTTACCGTTTGGAAAACGGCAGGAACGCCTATGGAAAAGGGCAGTGGGCCACCAGCCTTACCAGGCACAATGGACGCTTTTACGCCTGTTTTGTCAGCCATGATTGCAGGAAAACCTATATTTTTTCTACGGATGATATAGAAAAGAGCGGCTGGGACAGGGCGGAAATCGGGGAGGTGTTCCACGATATGTCCTTCCTGTTCTGGGAGGGGATCCCCTATCTGGTGTATGGGAACGGAAAAATCTGCATCGTGGAACTGGAGCCGGATCTGAGCGGCGTCAGGGAAGGCGGAATGCGCCGGGTGCTGATGGATGATGACTGCGTTCCCTGGCAGTGGAACCATAATCTCATCCCGTCCTGCTGGTCGTTTACGGCCCGGCCCGGATGGCTGCGGCTGACAACAGGCCATGTGGCCGCCGGACTGACTGACGCCAGGAATACCCTGACCCAGCGGACACTGGAGCCGGGCTGCGGCTGCCAGGTGACACTGGATTCCTCCGGCCTGAAGGAAGGGGATTATGCCGGACTGTGCGCGCTGCAGGGGCGGTACGGGCAGATAGGAATTGCCGTGGAAAACGGGAAGAAAAAACTGCTGTATCTGCAGAAAGCTGCAGACGGCGGCATTCTGGAATACAGGAAACCGATAGAAGAGGCGGTTGTTGAGCTGCAGATAGTATTTGATTACAGAGAACGCGCGGATAAGGCATATTTTGCCTTCCGTCAGGCGCCGGGTGACTGGGAGACGGTGGGAAGTCCGCTGGATATGGTTTTTACACTGGATATGTTTGTAGGATACCGGATCGGAATTTTCTGTTATGCCCTGAAAAGTACGGGAGGGCATGGAGATTTCAGGGACTTTTCGGTAAAAGGGCTGTGACGGTCCGGCAAGGGACATATCCGTACCGGGCAGCGCCTTTTGCGGGCGGCGCTTTGGAGCGGCCGCAAAGGAGCGCCCGGCGGAACAAGGAAAATGACAGAAGGAAAAAGGAGAGGCAGGAAAGTGATTACATTATATATTAACGAGAATAAAAAACTGGGACACATCAACCCGGAAATCTATGGACATTTCAGCGAGCATCTGGGTAGATGCATCTATGAAGGGCTTTATGTGGGAGAAAATTCCGAAATCCCCAATGTGAACGGCATGCGCACTGACGTGGTGGAGGCGTTAAGGGAAATGAAGGTTCCGGTACTGCGCTGGCCGGGCGGCTGTTTTGCGGATGAATACCACTGGAAGGACGGCGTGGGCCCGAAGGAAAAACGGAAGAAAATGGTGAACACCAACTGGGGCGGCGTCACCGAGGATAACAGCTTCGGCACCCATGAATTTTTTGAGCTGTGCGAACAGCTGGGCTGCAAAACCTATGTGAACGGAAACGTGGGAAGCGGCTCTGTACAGGAGATGAGCGAATGGGTGGAATACATGACCCTGGACGGCGTGTCCCCCATGGCGGACTGGCGCCGGGAAAACGGCAGGGAAAAGCCCTGGAGGGTGGATTATTTCGGCGTGGGCAATGAAAACTGGGGCTGCGGCGGAAACATGACGCCGGACTATTATGCCCAGCTGTACCGCAGATACCAGACCTATATCCGCTGCTATGACCGGACGGCCTCCATTTTCAAAATCTGCGGCGGGGCCAACGCGGACGATTATGAATGGACGGATACGGTGCTGCGGGAGTGCTTCAGAAGCCCTGCCCCTGCGGAGGCCCACGGTTTTATGGACGGCCTGTCCGTACACTATTATGCGGGCGTGGAAAAGGGACTGCATAAGGGAAGCGCCACAGAGTTTGGCGAAGAAGCCTGGTTCAATACCCTGTCCAGGGCTTACGGAATTGAAGAAGTGCTCACGCGCCACAGCGCTATCATGGATCACTATGATCCGGAGAAAAAGATCGGCATGATGGTGGATGAATGGGGCTGCTGGCATGATGTGGAGCCGGGCACAAATCCGGGCTTTCTGTATCAGCAGAACACCATGCGGGATGCGCTCACTGCAGGCGTTTCCCTGAATATTTTCAATAAGCACTGCGACCGGATTAAAATGGCCTGCATCGCACAGATTGTAAACGTGCTTCAGTCCGTAATCCTGACGGAAGGGAAGAAAATGCTGCTCACCCCTACCTACCATGTATTCCATATGTATAAGTATCATCAGGATGCGGATCTTGTGGAAAGCTGGCTGGAGGGAGCAGGCAAAACCGGCGTGAAGGAGACGGAAATGGTGCCGGAGGTACAGGAATCCGTTTCTGTGGATGAAAACGGCGTGCTGACCGTCACCTTAAACAACCTGTGCACGGAGGCGGAAAAGGAAATAGAACTGGTGCTGACCAAAAAGAAACCTGCGCATGTAAGCGCCCGTATTGTACATGGGAAGATGCAGGCTTATAATAGCTTTGAGGAGCCGGAGCGGGTAACCGAGGAAGACTTTACTGATTTCCGCCTGACGGACAGAGGGCTTACCTTTACCATCCCGGCCTGCAGCGTGCTTATGTTCAGAGTGGAAATGGAGGGGTGAATTAATGCTTAAAACAGTAAAAACGGAAAACGGATATGTGCGCGGCATCCCTGCGGCGGATCCCCGGGTGATTTCCTTTAAGGGAATTCCCTTTGCCGCCCCGCCGGTGGGAGAGCTGCGGTGGAGGGCGCCGCAGCCTGCCAAAGACTGGGAAGGAGTCAGGGACTGCCTGGAATTTGCGCCCATTTCCATGCAGAGCATCCCGGGGCTGAATGAAGAAAATATTTATACAAGGGAATGGAATGTGGATCCCACCATTCCCATGAATGAAGACTGCCTGTACCTGAATGTGTGGACACCCGCTGTGAGCGAAACGGATAAGCTGCCCGTGTATGTATGGTATTTTGGCGGCGGGCTGCAGTGGGGAAACCCTGCGGAAATGGAGTTTGACGGAGAGCGGCTGGCACGCCGCGGCATTGTGGTGGTGACGGTAAATTACCGGCTGAATGTGTTCGGCTTTCTGGCGCACCCGCAGCTGTGGGAGGAATCGCCCCAGGCGCCCGCTAATTTCGGAAATCTGGATCAGCAGTACGGCCTGTTCTGGACGAAGCGGAATATTGCGGCGTTCGGCGGGGATCCGGAGAATATTACCATCGGCGGACAGTCGGCGGGCGGCGGAAGCGTCCTGACCCAGCTGAACTGCCTGCAAAATGAAGGCTACATACAGAAGGCCATCGTGGAGAGCGGTATTTTTCATGATCCTTTCGTGGCTCGCATGAAGCTTTCCAGAGAAGAGGCTCTGGATCAGGGAAGACGCTTCCTGGATTTCCTGGGTGTAAAGACCATTGAGGAAGCAAGGGCGCTTCCCGCGGAGTATATCCGGGATAAAAACGATGCCTTCGGCGCGTTCTGGGGAACCATTCCCGACGGCGTATATCAGACCGATACCTACTGGAACAACATGGCGGCAGGGAAATTCCTGGATGTGCCGATGATGACAGGCTTTACCAACAACGAATTTCTGACCATGCCCCAGGCGGAAACGATGGAGGCGCTGAAAAAAGAAGCGCAGGAAAAGTTTGGGGACAGGGCGGGAGAGTTTCTTTCCCTTATTAAGGCGGAGGACGGCCTGAAGGCGGCAAAGGAAAACTGCCTGGTCAATTCTGTTGAGATGGGAATCCGCAGAATGTGCGAGGTCCGCAGGGCGGCAGGAGCCGTGCAGCCATGCTATGTGTATGAGTTTGGCCCCGAGATCCCCGGATGGGATCAGCCGGGAGCCTTCCATTCCTCCGACCTGTGGTTCTTCTTTGAAACCCTGGCAAAATGCTGGCGGCCCTTCACCGGAAAGCATTATGATCTGGCCCGGCAGATGTGTAACTACTGGGCGGAGTTCATTAAAAAGGGAGACCCCAACGGCGCGGACGCGGACGGCACACAGATGGAGCGCTGGGAGGCGTTTTCCCGGGAGGATTGCGAAATGATGACCTTCTTCGAAAAGCCGGCGGCGGAAAAGAAGCCGGAAGGGGAAATCATGGCTTTCCTGACAAAATAGGAAAAGATAAGCTGCACGGATGCGGCAGGAGGAAAACAGATGGATTACATCAGAATGGAAAATAATGCGAAATTAAGGTGTTCTGGCTGGATGAGGCGGAGCCGGAATTTTCTGTTTACGATTATGATAACTACCGTTATTTTATGGGGCGGCAACTAAAATCGGAAATATTTACCCCCAGCTTTATGCCAGAACCTTTTACGAGGGACAGAGGAAGGCCGGGATGGAAACTGCCGTGAACCTTATCCGCTGCGCATGGGCAGGCAGCCAGAGATACGGTGCTCTTGTCTGGTCGGGGGACATTCACAGTGACTGGGAGACATTCAGGAAACAGCTTTGCGCCGGACTGAATATGGGTATCGCGGGAATTCCCTGGTGGACTACCGATATCGGCGGCTTTTCCGGCGGAAACCCGGATGATCCTGCATTCCGGCAGCTGCTGGTACGCTGGTTCCAGTGGGGGACGTTTTGCCCGGTGATGCGGCTTCACGGAGACAGAGTGCCCCAGACGCCGTTAACCCATAGCGACGGTTCGCCCACCATGCCCACAGGGGCGGACAACGAGATCTGGAGCTTCGGTGACGAAAACACGCCGATTCTGGAAAAGTATATCCGTTTCAGGGAAGGGATGCGGCCGTACACACGTGAACTGATGAAAGAAGCGCATGAGGAAGGAAGCCCTGTAATCCGGACCATGTTTTATGAATTCCCGGAGGATAAGGCATGCTGGGAGCTGAAGGATCAGTATATGTTCGGCCCGGATGTGCTTGTTGCGCCGATTGTTTATGAGAATACCTGGGAACGCCAGGTTTATCTGCCAAAAGGCGCCATGTGGACCTTGATTTACGACGGAACGGAGTATGAGGGAGGCACAAGCGTGACCGTGCCTGCGGATATCAGTCGGATTCCCGTATTCCTGCGCGGACACAGCCATTCGGAATGGATAGGAAGGATTTAAAACGCATCGCAATAGAAAAAGGATAATTTTACGCGGAAAGGAAAGACAGCATGGCAGAAAATTATACGAAAACGAAAGCCCGGATCATGGTATATACCAGGGAAACGGACGCTGCACAATATCCCGCAGGGCTTTCCCGCAGCATCCATCTGGCCTGCAGCAGGGACGGGAAATATTATGAGGCGCTGAACAATAATTATGGCATCCTGTTTGCGGAAGCGGCGGTGGATGATGCGGATATCATTCATGCAAAGGGGGTAAAGAATCCCCGGATTTTTGTAATGCCGGAGGGCGGCTTTGGCATTGTTGCCGTCAGGGTCAATGAGGACGGCAGCGCGGATGAAGACAGCAGAGGGAGCGTTTTGCTCTGGACAACCGCTGACTTTAAGGAATTTAAGAAAATCGGTTTCCTGCCCCTTCATGGGGACGCATATGTGGAGCGGGCGCAGTGCAGGTATGATAAAAATACGGGAGGGTACTGCATCCTGTGGCAGGATGATCTGGGAAACAGCTATCAAAATGAAGTGAAGGATATCTGCAGCTTAACCGGCATATCCCCGGCGCATCCGGGCGTTTATACGGAGGAGCTTCCGGGACAGGCGCCGGAGGGAGCCGAAAAAGGAAATTCCGTGGAGATAAGCGCACAGCTGTGTGATGAAACGGCGCTTTACTGGAATAGGCTGTATTCTGTAAAAGTGCAGGTGCCAAAACGTATTTGGGCCCGCACTGCTTCAGAGGTCGAAAAAGTACGGGCATCCGTGCTGTATTCGGATGGCTCTTCCGTACAAAAACAGGTAAAATGGGAGCTGGACGGATTGGATTTCCAGCATCAGGGAACCTTCCGCACCCGCGGGACCGTGCAGAATGAGCAGTATCAGTTCCCGCTGGCCTGCGGCTTCGGGGATCCTGTTATTTTCCCATGGGAAGGCCGTTATTATTTTATTGCCACCAACGACAACCTGAATGATGTGGGCTTTTATGTGAGGGAGTCGGAGGATGTGGCAGGACTGTTCCGGGAGGATACGCAGCAGCATCTGATACTGGGCCTGGATGAAGAACGCGGGTTTGTCCAGACCTTCTGGGCGCCGGAATTTCATGTAATCGGCGGAGAGCTGTATATCCTGTTTGCCATAAGCGGCAAAAAGTGGGGGCCGCAGTGCCATCTGATGAAGCTGAAAAAGGGCGGAAGCCTGATCGATCCGGAAAGCTGGGAAGAGCCAGTGAGGATACGTAAAAAGGACGGCAGTTTTCTGACGGAGGACGGCATCACACTGGATATGACATACCTGAAAGCAGGGGAGCGCTCCTATGTGGTCTGGTCTTACCGCAGGAATATCGGCACACCATATGATACGGGTTCCATGCTGTATATTGCAGAAGTGGATGAGAAGCAGCCCTGGCAGCTTTCCAGCGAACCGGTGCTGCTTACCAGGCCGCTTTATGGCTGGGAGAATGTGAACCATACCATCAATAATGAAGGCCCTTATGCATTTATTGCGGACGGAAAAGTGTACCTGACGTATTCAGGCGGTGCGGCGGACGGCTACACCTATGCGCTGGGCCTGCTGACCGCGGATGCAAAGGATGATTTGCTGGATATTTCCGTATGGAAGAAACGGTGTACGCCTGTTCTTTCCTATTATTCGGTGGAAGGAATCTACGGCCCCGGCCACAATTCCTTTTTCACGGACGCACAGGGAAATCTGATGATAGCCTATCATGCGGAGGACGCGCTGGAGCATCATCTTCGCTGCGATGGAATCCACAGAGTGCACTTTAACATCCATGGGGAACCGGTCTTTGATCTGTCTGCAAAACGGGATTTGGATCCGGCGCTTTCGCAGGTGGAGATGGAAGTGATTGTGGGCTGAGGGCTGCAGAAGGGAGAGGGGAAATGATAATCAAAGGAACTGCAGACTGTATTCCGGAGGAGGCTGGCTATGATTCGGGACGCATTGCCGTACTGAACGGCCACTTCCTGCGCATGATGGAAAAGAAGGAGATAGAAGGGGCGGCATACTGCATATCCCGCAGAGGGAAAATCATTGCCTGCAATAGTATGGGAACTGCCCATTATTTTGATGGCCCCGGAGACATGCGGCCGGATACGGTTCATGGAATCGCATCCATTAGCAAGACCTTTACCGCGGCTGCGGTGATGAAGCTGGCAGAAGACGGCCTGATAAGGCTGGATATGAGGGTCGGGGATATCCTGCCGCAGTTTGCTGCAGCGCCTTTTGACCAGATTACGCTATTTCATTTATTGACACATACCTCAGGGCTTCAGCCTGACGGGGGATGCTTCCCGGAGGAGCATTCCCCCTCCCCATGGGCATATATTGAGGAAGCGGCAAAAAATTGGAAAGCGGGCGAAAAATTTGACTGGCTTACGCCGGCCCTGTCCTGCGGAATGAGAAGAGAACCGGGAAAGGAATGGCAATACTGCAGTTTTGGGTTTGCGGTCCTTGGGGCGGTAATAGGAAAAGTAAGCGGGATGAAGGCGGAAAACTATATAGATGAGAATATCTTAAAACCGCTGGGACTGCAGGATACCTTTTTCTTACCGGCCAAGGCGGATAAAATAAAAAGGATAAACCTTCTTGCGGAAGAAGAGAAGGAGGAGATAGAAAGATCGGCAGACAGCAGCAGTCAGATTCCTACAGTTTGGGAACAGATTCCCCAAACCGGCGGCGGTCTTTTCTCCACTCCCTGTGATCTGATTCGATTTGCCAATATGATGCTTGGCATGGGGACCTGGAACGGGGTTCGGATACTGGGAAGAAAAACGGTGGAAAAAATGACGGCCTCTTCTCTTTTCCAGGTGCCTGATTATTGCTGGGGAGCCAATGAGCCGGATCGAAAATATGCGATAGGCTTTGACCGGAGGGAAGGCCCGGGATTTCATTATTCCAAAGGGACCTATATGCATGAAGGCTACGGTTCCTGCTCGCTGGTAATCGATCCCCAGGAACAGCTTGCTGCGGCATGGTTTGTACCATTTCGGCCCGGGGAATGGTATGCAGAGGGGCTCTGGAATGTGAGCAATATTATCTGGTCAGGGTTATAAAAAGTATAAAAAACAAATATAAGGAGAGACAAAAAAATGGATAGTACAAAATGTTTCAGGATTGAAAAGGATGCGCAAATCCCTTTTAACAACAAAGTAGATTACTGCATCGGCACAGGCCGCATGGGGCTGGCGCTGCAGAAGGAATATCAGGAACAGCTGGCCCTGGTGCAGGAGGAGATCGGATTTTCCCATATCCGCGGCCACGGCCTGTTTTCCGACGATATGGCCATCTATCAGGAGTACACGGACGAAAACGGGAAGAAGCATGCGGAATATAATTTTACCTATCTGGATCTGGTGATGGACAGCTACCTGAAGCTGAATATCAGGCCTTTTCTGGAGCTGGGCTTTATGCCGGACAAGATGGCTTCGGGAGAGCAGACCGTGTTTTACTGGAAGGGGAATGTGACGCCGCCGGCAAGCTATGACGCATGGTGCGCGCTGGTGCAGGCAACCCTCCGTCATCTGATGGAGCGTTACGGGGAGGAAGAGGTGGTAACCTGGCCCATCGAGGTCTGGAATGAGCCGAACCTGCCGGGCTTCTGGAAGGATGCGGACATGGAGGAGTATTTTAAGCTGTTCGCCCGTACCTTTGCGGCCATAAAGGAAGTGGATGCCCGGTTCCGCGTGGGCGGTCCCGCCATCTGCGGCGTGGAGGATGAAAAGTGGATACGCATGTTTATGGAATTCTGCCGGAGGGAAAGCATCCCGGTGGATTTTGTAACCCGCCATCATTATACCACCGAGCTGCCGGAGAAGGACGGCCATTACGGCTATGCAAAGCTGAGGGAGCCGGAGGAAGGCTTTGCCAATCTGCAGACGACCAGGGATATTGTTGACAGCTTTGAGGAATTTAAGGGAATGGAGATTCATATTACAGAGTTCAACACTTCCTATATTCCCAACTGCCCGCTGCATGATACCAATAGGAACGCCGCCTATATTGCAAGACAGCTGTCCCGTCTGGGGGATGTGAACGAATCCTATTCCTACTGGACCTTCGGAGATATTTTTGAGGAGCTGGGAGTTCCTTTTACACCCTTCCACGGCGGCTTCGGACTGGTGGCAAACGGCGGGATTCCCAAGCCCACGTTCTGGACCTTTAAATTCTTCAAGGATTTGCAGGGAACCTGCGTGTACCGTTCGGATGAGGCTGTTATCGTGAAACGGGAGGACGGAAGCTACAGGGGAATTGTGTGGAATATGACCCTGGAAGGAACCGGCGAGGATATATGCCATACCTACCAGCTGCCCATCGAAGGAAAGGAATGCTTTATCCTGACCAAAACTGTGGATGAGGCTACCTGCAATCCCCTGAAGCTGTGGCATGCCATGGGCGAACCCTCCAGCCTTTCAGAGGAGCAGAAGAAGCTGCTGAAGGAAGCTGCAAAGCCCTTTGTGGAAGCGGACAGAGCCGCGGTTCAGGATGGCTGTGCGCAGGTAAATATTACCGCGCGTGAAAACGGCGTGGTGTATTTTGAGGTTAAGGCTGTGGAGAATAAGAGCGACAGAGGGTATTGCTATAAAAGAGTGATTGGTAAATAAACAGGAAGGCTGATCCAATACGGAAATCTGTGCACCAGTTACTTTCTGCCTGTGCTGTTGCGGCCTTATAAAAAAGTCGATGATATAGGTGACGATTCAAACAGGCCAGCGCATTTACTGCGCAGATTGTAAGAAAGTGATGCAGGAGTGCTAAAATTCGTCGTCGAAAGTGATTAAAGATGGATTTGGGTAATAACTGTAAAACGGCTGAATGATATCAATATATAGCTATAATATGGCCTGCAAACAAGATAAAAAAGGGACTTGAAATATTCAAGTCCCCAGTGTATAATTTATTTAGAAGTTATCAAAAGACTGTTGCGTGTCTGATGATTGCGCTTCGGATATCGTAGTAATTTATAGTTACCGGCTATCCTCTATGGGCGTAGAGGATAGCTATTTTTTGTCCTGATGGTTATCTATGTAGGCGAGGGCGGCGAAAATCACCAGCACCAGCGTCAATACTTCAAGAGTATTCATACCACATTTCCTCCTTCATTTATTTCCGAAGGAAAACCAACAGACTATCCTCTGACTTCTATTCAATTATACGTAAATATTCTAACATAACAAAAAATAAATACAACAAAATGATAGAGTATTTTAATATCCATAAACGTAATTCCATACTAACTACGAATTAGCTCTTTATATAATATTTTTCCCTTCATGCAAATCATTAGTTCCCTCTTCTTCATGGTTTCCAGCTTTTCCTAAACTGCAGCGGGGTAATATGCTCCCTTGATTTAAAAAGATTAATAAAATGGGATGCCTGGTTGATCCCGCAGCGTTCTGCAATTTCATTTACCGGCAAATCCGTATATTTCAAAAGCTCCTTGGCATAGGAGAGACGCAGCTCAATCTGGTATTCATGAGGAGAACTGCCCACATACCGGGAAAACTCCCTGATAAAGTGGTATTTGCTCACATGAAGCTGCCGGGCCAGATCATCCAGAAGCAGCGGCTCCTGAAAATGCCTGTTGATATAGCGTTCCGCCTCCCGGATGCCGGGCGGGATCAGGATATCGTCGGGGGAATGGGCATCTGCGGCGGAAGCGCTTCCTGTGCCGGCGCTGCGGCGCAGGAGGAACTCCGTCAGAATCGAAGTGATCAGCTGGGCAGAAAGTACCTCGGTAGTGATATTTTTTTTTGAATAAAGCTCCATGATCTGCCGGATACCGCTTTCTATCCGCGAGGGAGCCGCGCCCTCCTGTTTTTCCAGGATGCCGAAGCCGTTTTTTGTAAATTCCATAAAATAGCCAAGGGCATTGCTTCCGTTAAAATGCAGCCATAAAAAGTCCCAGTGGGAGCCTTCGGGCGTAAAATATTTATGGTAATCCATGCAGTTGATAAAAAAGCTTGACCCCGGGCCCAGTTCGTATTCCTGCCCCTGACAGCACAGGATGCCGCGGCCGGAAATAGTATGCAGAATCAAAAAGGAGTTCAGGTTTTCCCGCTCGGTATAGTAGGGGTAAAAGGTATGAAAACAACCGGTTTCCTGCATATAGAAAAAGATGCTCTGGGCGGTCTGGCTGGGATTGGAAAAGAGCGACCAGGAATCTGCGCTCCAGGAGGTGAGGCCCTTTTCCATGAATTTGTTCTGCCTTATGTTTTTCATGAGAAGCTTCCTTTCCGGTGGGCCGTTGCAGGCCTGAATTATATTGAGCAATTTTCTGATATTTTAGGGCAATTTCATTCGATGTAATTTTATTCTATGCGGTTATAATGAAATTGTAAAGAGTATCATATCAGGAAAAGGGGATAAGGAAATGGATGAATTTTATATTAGCCCGGGGGATCGTGAAATTCTCAGAGAGCTTGCGAAGAAGCAGCTGGAATTTTCCCAGGCGGAGAAGAATCAGAAGCGTATCGGGGAATGGTACGAGCACAATTCACTGCAGGGAAAGAGGCCTATGATCCATCTGGAGCTTGGTACCTTTGAACAGGAAATCATTCCCGACAGGCTCAGATGCGAAGGAGAATTTGCCAGGAAAATCGAAAAGGATTTATACAGCAATTTTCTGAATCAGGAGTTGTTTGATGATGACAGAGTGACGCCGGATTATTTCCCGATATCGTATGATACCTGGTTTACCCTGTTTGATATTCCGGTTCGTATTCACCACCTGAAGGGTTCTGTGGGCCATGAGTTTGAACCGGTGATAGAGGAGCTGGAGGAGGATTATGGTAAGCTGAAGAAATCCACCTACGGCGTGGATCTGGAAAAGACAGAAAAGAGACGCGTTGCGCTGGAGGAGGCTTTTGGAGATATTCTTCCGGTGCGCATGAGCATGGGGTGCCTTTACAGTGTGCCCACGCAGATGATTGTACATATCATGAAGATGGAACAGATGATGTACAATATTTACGACTATCCGGAGCTGTTTCAGGAAATGATGGACAGGATTGCCGAGGATACACTGGAGTATTACCGCTTTTTGGAGGAAAAGAGGCTCATTCTTCCCACCGTTGCAGGAGAATCGCTGGGGCAGGGCAGCTGGTGCTATAACCATGAACTGCCTGGCTGGGAGGAACATGGGAAACGTCCCTTTACCACGAAAGATGTGTGGGGATTTATGGATTCCCAGGAGACGGTTGGACTGTCGCCTGCCATGTATGAAGAATTTATTTTCCCCTGTTATCAAAAAATTGCAGGACAGTACGGGCTGCTTTCTTACGGCTGCTGTGAGCCGGTGGATCCGATTTGGGAGTCCTGTATCAGCAAGCTGGATAATTTGAGAAAGGTTTCCATTTCACCCTGGTGCAATGAAGAGTATATGGGAGAACGCCTGGCAGGCAGCAAAATAATTTTCCACAGAAAGCCTTCGCCCAACATTCTGGGGCTGGGCACCGTTCTGGATGAGGACGCGCTCAGGGCCGCCATGCGCAAGACGCTGAAGGCGGCGCAGGGCTGTAAGCTGGAAATTACACAGAGGGATGTTTATACCATCAATCATGATGTGGGCAAGGCAAAACGGTATGTAGATATTATTAAAGAAGAAATTGAGAATCACTGGAAGGGTTAGTGTTTGCAGGCGGCAGGAATGAATTCTCAGACACGCCTCAGCAAGATGCTCTTTGCAGTCGCAATTGTAAGCGGCTGCAAAGAGCATTTTTTTGTTTTTTGGTAAGCATGTCCTGTAAAACAAAAGCCCTTCAGACAGAAGCGCTGCCGGCAGCTTCAAATATGTGTTAATGCGACATCAGCGGTGAAAAGCTGTCGTATTTCTCTATAAAGAAATCTGCGCATATTCTTTATAATGAAGGTATGGTTTACGGAAATTGTGAAGTACCGTACGGCATCTGTTTTTTGATATTTCAGGCAGCAGGGCCAGGGCGTGTATGAAAAAATATTCCTATAGTTTTAAGGCTTACTTTGATATCCTGCCGGGAAGGATGCCCGGCAGGCAGAAAAAAGATTAGGGGAGGATATGCATATGCTGGAAGTACAGCACAGAAAAGGAAGAAAAATAAACAGAGTATATCAGGAAGGGAAGGCGCTGTATCTGGAACAGGAATCAGGGCTTATCCGCATCCTGCCGCAGACGGACAGGATTATCCGGGTTTCCTATACGGAAAACGGCGGTTTTGCGTCGGAACAGGGGGCGCAGCTGGCCGATTTGTCCCTGGAAGGCGGCAGCTTCTGGAGTTGGAAGGAAGAAGAAAAGGAAATCCGGGTGGACACCGGATTTCTGCGGATGAGGATTGCCCGCGGCACCGGTTCCATTTCTTATGAAAGGGCGGACGGCAGCCTGCTGCTTGCCGAACGGGACAGGGAAAGCAAATGCGTGGAGGCGTTCGATTCCTACCGCATGGTGGTGAATGAAAATACACAGATAGAAGAGATACAGACGCCGGACGGCATCAAACGCAGGATCCGGGAGGCTGACCGCGTTTTTGATAAAAAACTCTATCACACCAGGCTGCACCTTGATTTTGCACCGGAGGAACATCTTTACGGACTGGGACAGGCGGAGGAGGGCGTATGGAACCTGCGCCACACCACCCAGTATCTGCACCAGGCCAATTTGAAAATCGCCGTTCCCATGCTGCTTTCCGATAAAGGCTACGGCATCCTTTTGTCTACCCAGAGCCCTGCCATATTTAACGATACACAGTACGGTACTTATCTGTATACAGAAGCGGATGAATATCTGGATTATTACTTCCTGGCAGGAGAGTGTGCGGATGAGGTGACAGGAGGCTTCCGACTGCTTACCGAGAAGGCCGCCATGCTTCCCCGCTGGGCCTTCGGCTATATCCAGTCCCAGGAAAGATATGAAAGCGCCGTAGAGCTTGTGGAAACGGCAAAACGGTTCCGGCAGGAGGAAATCCCGCTGGACGCCCTTGTCCTTGACTGGATGTCCTGGAAGGGGAATCTGTGGGGACAGAAAACCTTTGACGGGGAACGTTTCCCGGATCCGGCGGACATGATACAAAAGCTGCATGAACAGAAGGTGCATTTTATGATTTCCATCTGGCCGAATATGAGTGAACTGAGCGATAACTACCAGGAATTTTTGGAAAAAGGCCTGCTTCTGCCCGCCAGCGAAATCTACGATGCCTTTTCCGAGGAAGGCCGCCGGCTGTACTGGGAGCAGGCGGAACGAGGGCTGTTCCGACATGGAGTGGACGCCTGGTGGTGCGATTCCAGCGAGCCGGTCACACCGGAATGGGGAAGACGGTGCAAACCGGAGCCGGGAGAAATGTACCGGGAATTCGTGGAGGCTGCCGGCAGCTGCATGCCCCTCCAGAAAAGCAACGCCTACGGACTGTATCACGCCCGCGCGCTCTATGAAGGGCAGCGCTCCTGTACAGAGAAAAAAAGGGTGGTTAACCTGACCAGGAACGGCTATGCCGGAAGCCAGAAATACGGAACGATTCTGTGGTCGGGTGATATTTATGCCAGCTGGGATACCCTGAAAAAGCAGATTGCGGCGGGCCTGCATTTCTGTGCCAGCGGCCTGCCTTACTGGACGCTTGATATCGGTGCTTTTTTTGTAAAGAAGGGGGAACCCTGGTTCTGGAACGGAGATTATGAAGAAGGCTGCGCGGATCCCGGATACCGGGAGCTGTATGTCAGATGGTTCCAGTACGGCGCATTCCTGCCCATATTCCGCAGCCACGGTACGGACTGCAGAAGGGAGCCCTGGAATTTCGGGAAAAAGGGCGAGCCGTTTTATGATGCAATCCTTGCGTCGATCCATCTTCGTTACCGCCTGCTGCCGTATATTTATTCGCTGGCCGGACAGGTATGGCGGGAGGACGGAACCATGATGCGCCTTCTGGCCTTTGATTTCCCGCAGGATAAGAGGGCTTTGGACATTGCGGACGAGTACATGTTCGGTCCGTCCCTGCTGGTCTGCCCGGTAACGCAGCCCATGTATTATGAGGCGGGCGGCGCAGTCCTTGATAAAACGGAAAAAAGCCGGGAAGTATACCTGCCCGCAGGTACCTCCTGGTATGATCTTCGCAGCGGGAAAAAATACGAAGGCGGACAGACGATAACGGCAGCCGCTGATCTGGACAGCATTCCCGTATTCGTAAAAGCCGGTTCCATCCTGCCCCTGGCCAAGCCCGGCAGCAGCACGGCGGATATGCAGGAGGAGATTCTCCTTCAGGCCTATGCCGGAGCGGACGGAAGCTTTACCCTGTATGAAGACGCCGGGGACGGTTACGGCTACGAGAAGGGGGAATACTGCGTGACACAGATTACCTATTGTGATAAGGAACGGAAAGTGGAATGGAAGACGGAAGGAAGGACTGAGTTCAGGAGAGGTGAATTCAGGGTGGAGATTGTTGGATAAGAGTAAGCATTCAGCAGGGGTTCCGTCACTTATCGGCGGCAGCATTTCTTAAGAAAAGAACAGGGATCATTAAGAATCGAACAGATACATGTTCCATAAAGTTTGCTATTCTGGAACCGGATGGAATGTTAAAAGAAAGGGGAAAAAAATGAAGCTATGGTATTCAAGTCCTGCACGGCAATGGTGCGAGGCTCTGCCGGTGGGAAACGGCAGATTGGGAGGTATGGTGTACGGAGGATGTGCTCACGAGCTAATCAAGCTGAATGAGGACAGCATCTGGAGCGGAAAAGCGCTGGACAGAATCAATCCGGATGCGTTGGAAAATTTGCAGAAAATCAGGGAAATGCTGCATGACGGGCAGATAGAGGAAGCGGAAAGACTGGCCATGTGCGCCCTCTCCGGGGTGCCGGATTCCCAGAGAGCCTATCAGCCGGCAGGGTTGCCGTCCGACTGGAGGCGGAGGGCAGGGAAGGCATTTCCTTTGACTGCCGTCTTGGCAGGTGCCATAACTGGACGGACGAAATGGGAAGGGAAGGAGATACGATCTGGTTTACCTCCGGCTGCGGGGAAGGAGGGATATCCTTCTGCGTCGCAGCCCGTGTGCGCATATCGGGAGGAACTGTGGGAATCATCGGGCAGACGCTGACGGTTGAAAATGCCCGGAATGCGGAAATCTACCTTGCGGTGGAAACCTCCTTCCGGCATGAGGATTTTGTCAGGGCATGCAGGGACAGGCTGGATCGGGTGTGGGAAAAAAACTATGAAGAAATCCGAAGCGCCCATTGCCGTGATTACCGGAAGCTTTTCGGACGTCTGGAGCTGGCCTTTGCGCAGGAAGATCCCGGGCTGGAGGCATTGCCTGTGGATGAACGTCTGCAGGCAGTAAAGGAAGGCAAAGAGGATATCGGCCTGGTTTCACTCTATTTCCAATATGGAAGATATCTGCTGATCGCTTCCAGCCGGGAAGGAAGCCTGCCGGCAAACCTGCAGGGGATCTGGAATGAAAGCCTGACGCCCCCCTGGGACAGCAAATTTACCATAAATATCAATACGGAAATGAATTACTGGATTGCAGAAAGCGGAAACCTGGCGGAATGCCATCTTCCCCTGTTTGAATTGCTGGAAAGGATAAAGGAAAACGGAAAGGAAACCGCGCGCCGCATGTATGGCTGCCGGGGATCCGTAGCCCATCACAATACGGATATCTATGCGGACACCGCGCCTCAGGATTTATGTATTACCTCCACCTTCTGGGTTATGGGAGAAGCCTGGCTGGCTACACATGTATGGGAGCATTACCTGTATACCAAAGATAAAGATTTTCTGGAAAAGCATTTCGATATCCTGGAGCAGAGCGTCAGCTTCTTTTACGATTTCCTGACGGAGGGGCCGGATGGTACGCTTGTGACCTCGCCTACCATTTCCCCGGAAAATACATACCGTACAAAAGACGGAAAGGAAGGGCATCTTTGCGAAGGCGCAACCATGGATGTGGAAATTCTCCAGGAGCTGTTCCTGTGCTATATCGGGGCCTGCGGCGTGCTGGGCAAGGAAGAAGCGCGGATCAGGAAGGCCCAGGAGGTATGTTCCAGATTCCCGAAATTAAAAACCGGACGTTACGGCCAGCTGCTGGAATGGATGGAGGATTATGAGGAGCCGGAACCGGGACATCGCCATATCTCCCATCTTTACGGCGTTTATCCGGGAACCACCCTGACCTGGCAGGAAACGCCGGAGCTGATGAGGGCGGCAAGACGTTCCCTGGATCGCAGGCTGGAAAACGGCGGCGGGCACACCGGATGGTCCCGGGCCTGGATCATCGGTTTATGGGCGCATTTCGGGGAAGGGGAAAAGGTGTACGAGAATTTGCAGGCGCTGCTGGCAAAAGGGACCTTCCCGAACCTGATGGATAATCACCCCATGGGAGACGGCTTTGTATTCCAGATTGACGGTAACCTGGGAGCTGCCGCAGCCGTATTGGAAATGCTGGTGTTAAGCCAACAGGGGCGTGTGGTTCTCCTGCCTGCGCTGCCGGAAAAGCTGAACGGCGGAAGTGTCTGCGGGATCTGCCTGAAGGGCGGCGCCAGCCTTTCCATGCGCTGGCATGAGGGCAGGGTAACCTGGCTGAAGCTGGATGCAAAGGACGAGTTTAAGGCGCAACTTGAGGTGAATGGGACGGAAGAATCCATAGCTTTGGCAGCGGGGGAGAGTCTGGAGAGAACGTATTGAGGAAGGAAAACGTCAGGGGAAATGTTCCGTAAGGCAGTGGATTTAACCGGACAGACCAACGCTTTGCCCTGCCCGTATGAAAGCGACTCGGAAAGACAAGAATAACCAGATTAGAGCTATATGCTGCTGTATCTTACAACAGACAAAATCAGATAAAAATTCATTTTTGTGAAAAAAAACCGGCGCTTCCGGCAGTATGGGAAGTCCGGTTTTTTGCTGCAACAGACAGTGAAAAATCCCGGAAAACCGGGAACTTTCCAGATATCTTAAGAATTGAATAATCCATGTTAAAAGTAGAATATATACATTTCAGCCAGCATTTGGGATGATGAAATAAAATGAGAATAGTATAGCTAAATATATGTGGCTGTCAATAAAAAACAGGAGATACGGATATGGTAAACAGCAGAAACAAGAAACATAAACGCAGGAAGGACAACAGACAAAGTACGGTGCTTCAGCATTATTTTCTGACTTATTTTACGGTTCTGTTTATACCGTTGCTGATTTGCAGCCTATATTATATCCGGATGCTTTCCCTTTTGAGTGAAGACGATAGTAAGGCAAGAGAAAGTGAACTGGAACATGCGGCGGTATTGGTGGATACCGTACTAAATGAATTTGAATACCTGGGAGATTCCCTGGCGGCCAATCTGCAGGTCAATTCCTTTAAACGGACAAAGGAAGTATTCGGTTATGCCAATACCTATAAAGTATATGAACTGAGAAAATCACTGCCAGATTTATACCTGATAAATCAGTCGGTATTTGACTATTTTATTTTTTTTGACAGAAGCGAGACGGTGATTAATAAGACGATTGCATATACCTACGAGGATTTTTACCACCTGTATCTGCATGAGAAGAAGTACGGAAGCTATGAGGAGTGGTACGAGCATATAAAAAATGATGATTGCTCATTCGGCTTGATGCCGATGGAAGAGTATCTCTATAAAAAAGAGCAGTCGATCAATATGCTTGATTATACCAGGCCGCTTATGATGCCGGATGGGGCAGGGAACGGCAGAATACATATTTATCTGGAAGAGTCAGTAATGGAAACATTAATGCCGGCCATCGCTGATAACAGCATACAATTTATTACGGATGCTTCCGGGAGGCTGCTTTATCTGCGGAATGGAAATCCGGAGAAGCCATGGACGGCGGAAGAAATGCATGATTTTTTAGGGGGGGGGGTAAAAACACCCGAAACCGGTAGCTGGCAGCAAGAGGTGCGTTTTATGGGGGAAAAGTATATGATGCTGAGCTATTCTTCCGGCAAATCCGGTCTTATCTATTCCATGCTGCTTCCCCAGAAGGTAATTAATGACAGAATGATGTCCAGTATTATGATCCTGAGCCTGTTTATATTGCTTGGGGTGACGGTAGGCCTCCTGCTCAGCTACCATATGTCGGTAAAGAGCGCGACGCCGATAAATGATATTTTAAATCAGGTATCCCAGGTCACGGAACGGTTTGAAGGACATCAGAATGTTTTTTCCAGCCTGAAAACCACCTTTAATTATCTGGTTTCCACCAATTCCAGGCTGGCGGATGCGATAGAGAGCCAGAAACCTTATATCAGAAATGCCTTTATTAACAGATTGATTTTCGGGAGCTTTATTAAAGAGGAGGAAGCTGACAAGATTGCGGAGCATATAGGATTTCCCTGCGCGGGCAGAGTATATGGAATTATTATTTTCCGGTTCCATCTGATATCGGAAAGCATCAGGGAAGAAAATCTGCAGCTGATGAGTTCCTGTGTTTTTTCCCTGCTGGAGGTGATTGAAAGGGAACTGCCCGGAAGCCTGTATACAAATTTGGGGGATGAACAGGTTGTTCTGCTTCTTAATATGCCGGAGAAGGAGAAGCTGTATTTCAGGCAAAATGCAGAACAAATGATTCTTTCGATTAAGGAAGCCATGCCTTCCAATATTTCGGAAAAGCTGTTTGCCTATGGCGGAAATGAGGTGGATAGGCTGGATCAAATCTATGATTCTTTCCATAATGCTGCATACATGTTCAATAACGAGAGCGGACAGATAGAAAACGCGGTAATCTGGTATCGGGAGGCCGCCGGAAGCATCCCTGTTTATCCGCCTCAGGATTTGTCTGTAAAGCTGACTCATTACGTTACGGCGGGAGATGGGGACGGCCTGCATGATTTGCTTGAAGATATCATGAAGAAATATATTATTGAAAATAATCTTTCTGTGTATTTACAGCACATGCTCTTAAACGAGCTGCAGATAGTACTTTTCCGGATTTTGGGGCGCGTAGGCATGGAAGAGGAGGAATACCGGAAATATTATACGGGGCTGGAAGAAAATCACAATGCGGCATTGATCACCCAGATTACCACTACGCTGAATTTATACAAACAGGTATGTGATTATGTGGGCAGGCAGAAACAGCTTCAGGATTCCGAGGTAGTGGCGTCGGCAATTGTTTCCTATATAGATACGAATTACGGAGACTGTTGTCTGTCGCTGACAAGCGTGGCGGATCAGTTTGGCATCAGCGAGCCTTATCTGTCCAGCATTTTCAAACAGACGCAGGGAATTAATTTCTCCACCTATGTTGAGGTAATCAGAATCGACAAGGCAAAGGATTTCCTGAAAACAACCGCATTGTCCGTTGGGGATATTGCGCAGTTGGTAGGGTATGGTTCAGTAAATTCTTTCTGCCGTGCGTTTAAAAGGGTGACCGGCTTAAGTGCCTCCGAATACCGGAAGAAATAGCCGGAAACCCGCATAAAACGGGCAGTCTTAAGAATTGTATAAAAGAGAAAAAGGATTGTATATGGACTTTTCAACGGATATAAAACATAATTGGGCCAACGAAAGGCAAAGTCCAGCTAAGAAATGTCAATAGGTAAAATGAAAAATGTTTACAAAGTTTTTTTCAAGCAGCTGATGTAAAAAAGGGTAACCTTAATAAACCCATTGCCATGGGATTTTAAAATGTAATTCAAAT